>NZ_JBHRTA010000009.1:0-466236 GCF_042646065.1 Parapedobacter deserti | reverse complement strand
ACTTTTGCCTTGAATGCTGCGCTAAACTTTCTGCGTTCCTTCTTCATTTTACAACTGCTAATTTAGAAATTAATTCAGTTGTCTAATATTTGGGGGAAACCGCACTGAGACTAATTAATTCGGAATTTCTATCTTTGTAGTCTGTTATACGATAACTAACATATTATCTGCGTCTCCCTTATGAGACGAACTCGAAATGAGTAATTAACGCATTGAAATCTTCTGATTTTTAATGCTCAGATAATAGTATCCCACTTACTTTATTAAATCTTGAACAAAGCAATTGATTATCAAATCGATTACCTCATCGCTTGGGCTATATCCATCAGGTCAACGTGTGGTGATAATACAATGTCAAAAAATGAATAGTAAACAATTAATAAGTAGAGGTATCGAACTATTTTATAATAAAGCTTCCGAAGAAACGCGACTTGAAAAAGGAATGGGGATATTTGAGTTTGAACGGATTAAGTCACTCATTGAACGATACCTACCAACCTACCCAATAAAAATATTGGATATAGGCGGCGGTACCGGTAAGTACTCGGCATGGCTCGCTCAAAAAGGACACCAGGTTCATTTAGTAGAGCCAGTGTCAAAACATATCGGAATAGCCCAAAATAGGGCAAATAAACTAAAGAACAAGTTTTCGATACACTTTGGAGAAGCTCGCAAACTGGATTTTCCAAGTCGATTTGCAGACCTGATCATATTGCATGGACCGCTTTACCATCTTCAAAATAAAGTGGATAGGGATCAAGCGATTTGCGAAGCTAAACGCGTTTTAAAAAACAACGGAATAATTTTGGGTTTTGCCATTAACTACACGGCATCAACATTGGTTGGCCTCTTACAGGGTCTAATACACAAAAAGGCGTTTTTTGAAATGTGCAAGGAAGAGCTAACAACGGGGTTACATAATCCGCCGGACGATTTTCCTTGGCTTTTAGCTGAGGCATTTTATCATCAACCTGAACAGTTAAAAAGTGAATTTTTATACCAGGATTTAACCCACTTAAATACCTACGCGGTCGAAGGTATGGCTTGGTTAGATAAAGATTACTTCTCCAACATGCTGAATAAAAAACGGCAAAAGACATTAATGGAGCTTATCCAAATTACCGAAAACGACAGTTATCTTTTGCCCTTTAGTCCGCACATCATGATCGCTGTGCAAAAAATATATAACCATGGAAAATAAAGAAAAATACTACAACGCATTAATCGGAAATGATGGTCAACTTAATGAAATTGACCTCGGCGAGAAAATTGGACTTAACGAAGATGAAACACGGACAATAATTGTACGGCTGCTATCCGAACATAAAATTGAACATGCGGAAAATAGAGCTTGTAACTACAGTCCTAAGAAAAAATTGAATAGGAATAAGCAGCATCACTACTTTTTTGCGGGCACATCTAACGCCTCTATTTGTTAGTTATGTCGTTGCATCGTTTGGCGAGACCCTGAACTGACAGTTTGCAGGGTCTCGATAGGGTCTCGCTGGAACATGGAATTATTGAATGATTAGGAAGGCTTATAAAAGAAAAAACCCTATAAACGTGCTGTTTATAGGGTTTTGATAGTAAATGATTCCTTTTTTGCGGAGAGTGAGATATTGGTTCAGCCCCACATGACCCAAACACAAGCGTGAACCTTCACGAATCGAACCCCGGCCAACCCTTCTGGTTCGAATCCTCACCACGCAAAAAAGCCTCCCATTTCTGAAAGGCTTTTTCTGCGGAGAGTGAGGGATTCGAACCCCCGGTCCTGTTACAGACAACGGTTTTCAAGACCGCCGCATTCGACCACTCTGCCAACTCTCCGCCGCAAAAGTACAAACTCTGCTACATTTTGCAAATTCAATTGTGCTTTTTTTGTTAAGGTGCAGATTTCCATCGAAATATATTGTTCCGCAAACAAAACAGGGCGGTGAGGGGTTCTATCAATAAAAATAACGTAATATGAGAAGTTTCCTATTCATTTTAGCCGTCATCTTACTGATCGTTTGGGGTATCGGTGTGTTTTTGTATGCATTGAAAGGCCTATTCAACATCGTGGTTGTGCTGGCCGCAATCGCATTTATCGTAGCCATTTTCAATAGGCCCCGAAGGGCATGATTAAGCCTGTGCTGTAGGCCCTCCGAAATTCATCGGGAATGGAGGCTCGTCATGCGCATCGATCTTGCCGTTTACCGATTCGTATTTTGCAATGTTGTCATCCAGGGCATGCAACAACCGTTTGGCGTGTTCTGGTGTAAGGATTATCCTCGATTTTACTTTGGCCTTTGGCACACCAGGCATCACACGTATGAAATCAACCACAAACTCCGTATTTGAGTGGGTAATGATCGCGAGATTGGAATAAATGCCCTCGGCTACATCTTCTGTCAACTCGATATTTAACTGGTTTTCCTTGTTATCTGTCATATTCTTGGTGTTAATTATTTCCCTTATTCGGGAACGTGTTTTCAATCCCACAAATGTGCAAAGAAAATTTTATTTAATGCTCAGATATACACCTCTAATGCCGAGCTTTCAGCATTACGAGCCTTGCGACTATCCTTTGAATGCCCTGAAATCCTGACCAGACTTAATTGACAACAACGTTTCATATATGAGTCGGACTACATTGTCTACATCGTCCTTGTGAATCATCTCCACGGTGGTATGCATATACCGTAGCGGGAGAGAAATCAGCACAGATGGCACGCCTTCATTGGAGTATGCAAATGCATCGGTGTCTGTGCCCGTCCAACGTGAGGAAGCCTGCCGCTGAAATGGGATATTCTTTTTTATTGCGGTGTCAATCAACAGCTTGTTGAAATTGATCTGCACGGATGGTGCATAGGATACCACCGGACCATTTCCGCAGGCAAGGTCGCCCTGTGTCACCTTGTTGATCATCGGGGTCTGCGTGTCGTGGGTCACGTCCGTGACGATAGCTAGGTCGGGCTTGATGCGATGCGCGATCATTTCGGCACCACGCAACCCGATTTCTTCTTGAACGGAATTGACGATATACAGGCCAAACGGCAACTTTTTCTTGTTTTGCTTCAGTAGACGGGCTACTTCGGCAATCATGAAGCCACCAGCCCGGTTATCAAGTGCACGCCCCACGTAATAGCGGTCATTTAGCACCATAAATCGATCTTCGTACGTGACGACGCATCCCACATGAACGCCCAGCGCTTCTACTTCTTCCTTGCTGGCACAACCGCAATCTAAAAATATGTTCTTTAATGTTGGGGCTTCCTCTTTTTCTCCCGAGCGTGTGTGGATTGCGGGCCAGCCAAATACTGCTTTAACCACGCCCTTATCCGTGTGGATGTCCACCCGTTTGGATGGCGCAATCTGATGATCTGACCCACCGTTGCGGATTACGTAGATCAACCCTTCTTTGGTAATATAGTTAACGAACCATGATATCTCGTCGGCATGTGCCTCAATGACCACCTTGAAATCGGCTTTCGGGTTGATAACAGCGACGGCAGTCCCATAATGGTCTGTAAACGTTTCATCTACATAAGGCTTTAGGTAATCCAACCATAAACGTTGGCCAGCCCATTCATACCCTGTAGGCGAGGGATTGTTTATGTACTGCTCGAAAAACCTGAGCGATTCAGGCGTCACGACAGGAACGTGTTTTTTTGGTTCTTTTTTTGCTTTTACCATGTTACTAACTGAATTTGATTAGCTAAAAGTAATGAATTAGCTGCAAACAAATATGAATAAAATACATTGATCATCATGCGTCTTGCATGACAATTGGAGGAATAGATATGAAAAAGTATTTTTTTAAGTTACTTGTCAGGATCAACAACAAGCTGCTGCCAAAATACAGCGGCAAAGATCCTTCCCGGCTGACCAAAGGCCAGCAAGCTATACTGGGCTTCCGCTATTGGGCGCTAATCAATTCACTTTGAGATCGCCGGAACCTGCTTTCGTCTTTTTTTTCGACGCGCGAAGATTCAAAAACTCCACCAACACCGAAAACGCCATCGCGAAATAAATATATCCTTTGGGAATGTGCTGCTCGAATGCTTCTGCCGTCAAAGAGACGCCGATAAGCAACAGGAAAGCGAGTGCGAGCATCTTTACTGTTGGATGTGTATTGACAAAATTGCTGATGGCTTTTGCAGAAATCATCATGATGATAATCGCAATAACCACCGCAGCAATCATTACGCCGATGTGGTCAGCCATTCCCACTGCCGTGATCACGGAATCTAACGAGAAAACCACATCCAAGATGACGATCTGCACAATGACATTGCCAAAAGTAACCGCTTTGCCTTTCAGCTTGTGGCGGTGCTCCTCCCCTTCCAGTTTGGTGTGGATCTCGGAGGTGGCTTTGTAGATCAAGAAAAGCCCTCCAAGCAGCAAAATCAAATCCCTTCCGGAGAGGTTCAGAAAATGGTCGATGTTTCCATTTTGTATATCCAGCCATTCGCCTATGTTCAGAAAAGGCTTGGTCAAGGACATAATCCACTTAATCGAAAACAGTAGGGCCACGCGCATGACTAAAGCCAGCATCAGCCCCAGTTGCCGTGCTTTTTGCTGTTGGTCAGCGGGTAATTTTCCGCTTAAAATGGAAATGAAAACTATGTTATCAATACCCAAAACGATTTCCAGTACGGTAAGGGTAAGCAGCGAGATCCAGATCTCAGGATTTGAGAGCCATTCCATAATATCATGTCAATACACAAAGCTACACATTGTTTTTAATTATTCAGCTCTCTTGATCGCTATTTGAGCACTTCCCGCGATATAACCAATTTCTGGATTTCGGAAGTACCCTCGCCAATGGTACATAGTTTGGCGTCCCGGTAGAACTTTTCTACAGGAAAATCTTTGGTATATCCGTATCCGCCAAAAATTTGCACGGCTTCGGTGGCGCATCGCACGGCGACCTCAGAAGCATAATACTTGGCCATCGCCGAGTTTTTGGTTACATCCCCGCCTTGGTTCTTCAATTCGCTCGCCTGTCTTATCAATAGCTCAGCGGCCTCGATTTCTGTGGCCATATCTGCCAATTTGAAAGATATTCCTTGAAAATTAGCAATAGGCTGGCCGAATTGATGACGCTCCTTAGCGTATTTCACGGCGGCGCCAAGGGCTCCCTTGGCAATACCTAACGCCAGGGCTGCTATGGAGATACGACCGCCATCGAGCACTTTCATGGCTTGCCTAAACCCGTCTCCTTCTTCACCAAGGAGATTTTCCTTCGGCACCCGGCAATTATCAAAGATCAGCTCCGTGGTTTCGGAGGCACGCATTCCGAGCTTGTTCTCTTTTTTCCCGTGTGTGAACCCCGGGGTACCTTTTTCTATAACCAGCGCCGAAACACCCTTAGAGCGGCCCTGTTCACCTGTGCGTACCATCACCACAGCAAGGTCTCCGCTTTTCCCGTGGGTAATCCAGTTTTTAGATCCATTTACAATGTATTCATCTCCGTCCAGCACGGCCGTGGTACCCATACGCAGCGCGTCGGACCCGGTGTTGGCTTCCGTAAGTGCCCAAGCCCCTATCCGCTCAGCTGTTGCCAATTTCGGCAGCCAGCGCTGCCGTTGGCTGTCACTGCCGAAGGTAAGGATATGTCCTGTACAGAGTGAATTGTGAGCAGCAAGAGAAAGACCCACTGAACCACATACCCTAGCCACCTCTACAATAACATCGACATATTCATGGTACCCCAGGCCGGCACCTCCGTATTCTTCGGGTACTAAAACGCCCATGATGCCTAGTTGACCCATGGCCTTGAATGTATCCACCGGGAAAATTTGCTCCTCATCCCACTCCATTACATATGGACGAATCTTTTTCTCCGCGAATTCGCGCACCATGCGACGAATCATTTCGCGGTTTTCATCGCCCATTATCGCTGATTCTATGTACATATTTTAATTGGTTTTGAGCAATTATACGCAATACGAGCTGAAATGCAAACAAAAGAAAATACGGTGTATTATAGAATAAAACAGTTTTTAGTATGAATTCATCGCAATCATGTGTTGCAGCTAATAACCGGCGACCCGCTGCACCGAAAAAAATATTAAAAATAGATAAGTACGAACGGACAGAAAAGCTACCTTTGGTATTATTCAACTATTTAAAAAGGTAAACATGAAGCGTACTGCTGCTTTCGGACTATTGTCCGTATTACTCTTTGGATACGGCAATCTTCTGGCCCATGGCCTGGAACGCCCAGAAAAGTCACTTCTTCCGAAGAAACGGGAACTGGTCCTTAGACTTAATTTCCAGCAGGGAGATAAGTACCTTTTTTCGACTGCAATCAAACAAAACATTGAGCAGGAAATGATGGGTCAGAAAATGATCATTACCCAAGATGTCGCTACGGACTACATTTATGATGTCCAATCGGTTCAAAATGGATTTACAACGATTCAGGTCACCATCGATGGCCTAAAAATGGATACTGATATGGGCGGCATACAGCGGCTTAGGTACGATTCGGACGATCCCGAATCGGGCACGAGTGATTTGCAAGTGATGACAAACATGATCGGCAAATCGTTCATTGTACATATCAACGGGGAAGGAAGTGTGAAAAAGGTAGAGGGGATCGCCGAACTCATTGGTTTTGTTGATGGGGCCCAAGCGGAATTATTGAAGCAGGTCTTCGGCGATTCAACTATGATTCAGACCTTAAATCAAATTACTGATATCTATCCTAATAGAAAAGTAGCTATCGGCGATACGTGGACGAAGACATTCTCGGGACCCATAGCCGGTTTCATGCAATCTACCGCGGCCTCTAATTTTTCCCTATCAGAAATATCTGGTGATATGGCAACACTGGACTTCGACGGGCAGATGAGTTTTTCAAAACTACCTGGCGGAGGCAGCAATCCGATGCTGCAGGGTGCGGAGATCAACCTGAGCGGTACCCAAAAAGGTACGCTCGAAGTGGATACAAGGTCAGGGATGCCACTGAAAACGACAATGAAACAGGATGTCAGCGGCAATATCGAGGTACAGGGACTGCAGATTCCGATGACAATCGTTTCGGATATTACCGTGACAGGGAAAAAGCTGTAACCGAAACTTGCTCAATAGCTTATCAGGGAAAAAATGTCTTTGCTATAGGCATACAGCTGTTCCCTGCCTCCGAGAGATTCCAAGCTGACGATAAACGCATAGCCGGCAACACTGCCGCCAAGCTTCCGGATTAGCTCGCTGGTAGCTGTCACCGTGCCGCCAGTGGCCAGCAAATCGTCGTGTACAAGCACCCGTGTACCGGGCTCAAAAGCGTCTTCATGGATTTCGAGGACGGCTTTGCCATATTCGAGGGCATATTCTTGGGACACGGTGCGCCATGGAAGTTTGCCCTGCTTGCGCACGGGCACAAACGGCTTACCTAAACGCTGCGCAAGCATCAATCCGAACAGAAATCCACGGCTCTCGATGCCGGCAACCGCATCGATCCTTGTCACAGGCAATTGTGCCACTAAGCTATCCACAACGGATTCGCATAGTTGTGGATTTCGGAGAATCGGGGTAATGTCTTTGAATATAATGCCGGGTTTGGGAAAGTTTGGCACATCGCGTATGGCGGATTTAAGCTGCTGATCAATCATCGGATAGGGTTACGTAAGGTGCAATTTTACGAAAATTTTCTTCATCCATCACGGCGATTTGCAATAAGTCATGGGTTGCACGGTAAGGCCCGTGCTGCTTGCGGTATTGCACAATCAGGTTGGCCAACTTAGGGCTGATGAACGGGTGCGCTTTTAGCGCTTCGTAATCTGCCGTGTTGAGTGCAATTTTTTTTACAAGGGAAGTATCCACATGAACGAATTTTTTCAATCCGTCAAACCGAAGCGTATCAAACCCATACACATCCATCAGCTGCGACACATGATGAAACCCCCCAAGCCGGTTTCTAAACCGGACGATTCGGGAAGCATATACCGGGCCGATGCCGGGCAGCTGCTGCAGGTCGGTCGAATCGGCAGTATTTAGTTCAATGGCTAAAGCGGTCCGTTCTTTTAAAATTGGTGTGATTTTCTTTGCCGATTCGCTGTGCTCGGTCGGCGGCGCCGCCTCTTGGCCCGGTGACTTAACCGGTATATGGATATAAGGAGCCAGCCGGGCATAGTCGCTGTCTCCAATCGAATAAATTTTTTTCAAGTCCTCTTTGACACGGAAATGCCCGCCCTTTGCTTCGTAGTTCTTAATCACGCGTATCTGCCTGTCCGAGAGTCCAAGCCGTTTCCACTCCACCGCCGGCAAACCATTGGGGTCAAAAGTAAAATAGTCGATGTTTTCCAGGTGCGTAACGACATCCAACAATTGGGACGTGCTGTCGATTCGCCTTGGGGATTTCGGGGTGGCAGTGGAGAGAAAATGTTCGACCTTATCGATATGGGCGGAGATATCGGTATCTTCGGAGACGTGAATAAGCCGGTAAAAACGAGGCGCTGCCCAAAGCGCCAACAGGAATATACTGAGCATACATATGCCATTCAGCTCCCTGCGGCTGAAGGCAAAACACCTTTCAAACCACCTATGTATCATTGTCTCTGAGGTTCTTGGTCCTCAAAGATAATAAAAACCGCCGTAACCTGCGATTCGGGTGCGGTAATTGCAACCCGCCAAGTCAACGGCGGTTTTCGAAAAGAGCCTATGCCATGTATTCATTTGTCAATGACAACAAACTCTTGTGATTACTTGCTTTTGTACGAGTTTTGGTTTTGTATTTGTTGATCTGCCTGCGCAAGGATTCCACCGCAAGGTCGGTGGCTTCTTCAAAAGATTTTGCCTGTGCTTTTGCAAATAGTTGGTTGCCCGGGATGTTGAGTTTGAACTCCGAGACTTTGTTTGCTTCATCTTCTACATTTTCCAGCTTGAGGTAACACTCACCATCAATGATGGGATCAAAAAACTGGTCAAGTTTGTTTGCCTTCTTTTGGATAAATTGGATCAACTTCCTGTCTGCAGTGAACCGGATAGATTGCACGGTAATATTCATGTTTCCTCCTTTTTTAAGCCTTTGGATGGGCCTGTTTATAAATTGATTTAAGTCGTTCTACTGAATTGTGCGTATATACTTGCGTTGCTGCCAGCCCTGCGTGCCCCAATAACTCTTTTATTGCATTTAAGTCCGCCCCATTATCAAGCAAAGCCGTGGCAAAAGTATGCCGTAATACGTGAGGGCTTTTCTTTTGCTGCGGAGATATTGTACCGAGGTAATGGGTCACAATGTCATAGATCAATGTGGGATAAGCATTCTTCCCTTCTTTAGTAACGATCAGATTGTCCGAAATGTTATTAAAACACTGTTCTTTTTTTTCTTTAATATACTGTTGAAGCAATGCGGCTAATGTCCGGTTTAAGGGGACAAGCCTTTGCTTATTCCGCTTGCCAAAGATGAGGACGTTGTTGTTGTAAAAATCGAGGTGCGCCTCTTGAATTTGCAGCAGCTCCGAAAGCCTGATACCGGTACCGAATAAAAGTTCGATGACGGCCTTATCCCGCAAGCCCTCGAACGTATCGGGAAAAACGCCGTCCATATCTAATAATGCCGACAATTTTTTTTTGTCGACCACCACTGGAAGTTTCTTTGGGGTTTTCAGCGCTTTCACCAACGCAAAGGGATTGTGCGTGGCTGTTCCCTCGCGCATCAGAAATTTATAATAGGTACGGAGTGCAGAGAGACTCCGGTTGATACTTACCGGACGTTGGCCGCTTTCAAGCAAGGCCGCCAGGTAGGCCCTTGCTTGGCGGTGCGTCACCTTATTGATATCTATTTCATGTTCGGTTAAGTAACCTATGTACCGCTGCACCTCGTGGCTATACGCCGTGAGGGTATGCACGGAATAGCGTTTTTCGTATCGAATGAAATTTGTAAAACGGTCTATAAACATCGAAAACTACCCATATATTCCACTCGTTGAATATACGGATAGTTTTCCGATGCTGCAAATAAATAGCAGCAAAATTAAGTGTACCTAAACGTTGTCTTGGTTGAGGCCTTGCTTGTAAATCGCCTTTTTAACTTGCGTACGACGGGCAACGGATTTCTTTTCATAAGCCTGACGTGAGCGTAGCTCGCGCAACACACCGGTTTTTTCGAACTTCTTCTTGAACCGCTTCAACGCCCTATCCAGCGATTCACCTTCTTTTACATTTACTATGATCATATCCTGTTATACCTCCTTTCGTACGTTTTTGTGCGCCCACCTGGGCTCGAACCAGGGACCAAAAGATTATGAGTCTTCTACTCTAACCAACTGAGCTATAGGCGCGGCAAAAAAATATTGTTTTGCGGGTGCAAATTTACATCTTTGCATAGATAATCAGAAATTTTTTATGCAAAATATTACTGCAATTATACTCGACTACGGCAATGTGTTGTTTGATATCGACTTTCTTAGGCTGAGGCAATCATTTATGGACTTGGGCATCAAGAATGTCGATTCGTTTTATGGTCACCGGGCACAGCACGATCTTTTTGATGCTTTTGACAAAGGAGCCATTACAGCCGCCGCATTCCGCGATGGTATCCGGAAAGCGGCAGACAATCCTCGGCTAAGCGATGAGGCTATCGACACCGCCTGGAACAGCTTGCTCATTGGCGTACGACCGGGACACCACGATCTACTGTGTGAACTGAAAAAACGCTATCGGACGTTTTTACTCAGCAACAATAACGACATCCATTATCAGTGGATTATGTCCTATCTGAAACGTGAATTTGGGCTTGAAGGCAATGCCGCTTTTTTTGAGAAAGATTATTATTCCCATTTGCTTGGCATGCGCAAGCCCGACAGGGAAATTTTTGAGTTTGTGCTGGACACCCATGACTTGATACCGACACAAACCCTATTTGTCGATGATAGCCCCCAGCATATCGATACGGCCAGAAGGCTTGGAATACAAGCACACCTGCTCGAACCGGGAGACACGCTGGATGCCTTACTAAATCGGATATCTTGATCAGACCAAGAAATCTACGATCCCCGCCCTGATCTCTATCTTAAAAGGTTGTCGTTTCCGCACAGTGATGAGCTCGTCATCTACATGAATGAGCCTGTTATCGCTGCGTATAATAATGTCCCGATTCGCTTCAATCAATTGCCACGGGATGGGCGATGCTTTACGATGCGCTTTAATTCTTAGATTTTGCACGTATTCAATAAATGCTTCCCGATCGGCCTCTTTCAATAAAACAACGTGAAATATTCCGTCGGAAGGGTCTGCATGGGGAACGAGTTCGAGATTGGGTCCCACCGATTTGATGTTTAACACTTCCGCCAGTAAGTAGTTGTCTTCATACACCACGCCGTCGACCTTAAACTGCCCCCACTTGGGCTTATAATGCTGTGCTATTTCTACCAATTTACCAAGCGCGATGTCCAGTTCCTCGTCGGCACTTTTTACATTGGACAGGTCTGTGTCGCCCATTGCCTTAATCAACCTTGGCAACAGGCCGCACCCCATGCCTTCCAGAAAAAACTTACTTTCACGCAGATTGCGAATTGCTCCAACATCGATAGGTCTCGGATTCCAATGCGCGATGGTATGCCCCAAATTCGCCAGCGACGCGGATGCCCCTATTGTTTTTGCGAAATTATTTGCCGTACCGGCTGGTAAAAGCGCAACTGTCAAGCGCTTGTCCAACACTTTACGAGCAAGCAACTTTTTCATCACCTGCCGTACCGTGCCATCTCCACCTGCGATGACAACTAATGCAGTCTCATTTTTTATTCGCCCCCACCCTTTTGCCTTTGTGGAATTGTATTTACAGGTGAATCCGCAGGACACAACGGTCTCAATCAAATCCATTTTTATATGATGATGGTCACCTGCCTTAGGATTATGAAATAAATGGGCATGTTTACCGGCCTTTGTTTTTTGCATAAAACTTCTATTGAGATCACTGTACAAAACAAAAAATCAAGAAGACTTGTTTTATCCGTGAGTAAGGTAATCATCTTGCGCTTAAAGCGCTTCATATATAATAGTTTTTTATGCGGATTTTAGTCACCAACGACGATGGTATATACAGTCCCGGCATCAGTGCGCTGGCGCGGATAGCCTCAAAATTCGGGGAGGTGGTCGTCGTGGCCCCTGACGTTGAGCAATCCTCTATGGGCCACGCAGTGACGCACTCGCGGCCACTTTCATGTAAAAAGTCGCCTATTGAATTTCCTGGCATCGAAGCATACCGCGTCAATGGCACTCCGGCAGACTGCGTAGCTTTGGGCACGCATTTACGCAACAACATCCAAGTTGTTCTTTCTGGCATCAACATGGGGCCGAATCTGGGAAATTCCATGTGGCATTCCGGAACACTCGCGGCAGCGAAGCAGGCCGTTTTGTTTGGCAAAAAGGGCATTGCGTTCAGCACGCCAGTTGGGAACTCCGAGCCGGATTTTGACGTGCTCACGCCATATGTCGAACAGACTTTGGAATTGCTGCTTAAGGATCCCGGTGAAATCGCACTTTACAACGTCAATTATCCACCTCAGCCGCAAGGTATCCGCTGGACAAGGCAATCGGTCCGGTTTTACGATGGCCGGATACAGCCTGGAAAGGATCCCATGGGCCGCAAGCATTACTGGTTTACTGTAAGTCCTCTCGAACCGGCTGATAAGGGCACAGACCGTTGGGCGGTGGAGAACGATTTTGTCTCGATCACGCCGCTACGGCTCGATCTCACGGACGAAGGGTTGCTCAAACAGCTGACCGATGCCGATAGCTGACGATAGCGGCATCTGGTTTTTGTGCGAAAATTTTGCTACTTTTACAATGTTATCGAAAAGAATTCGCCATGTTTAATAAAAATATCCCCCAAGTCGCGAGCCTGTTGATATCGGAACCCTTCATGCTGGACCCTAATTTTCAACGAGCAGTCGTCTTACTGTGTGAGCACCATGCTGAAGACGGAACCGTTGGCTACGTACTCAACCAGCCCGCAACGCTTCAACTCAGGGATGTAATAGACGACCTTCCCGAAGCAGAATTTCCGCTGTTCTTTGGCGGACCGGTAGCTCAGGAAAGTATACATTTTATACACAAGTGCTACGACAAACTACACAGTGGCATCGGCTTGGGCAATGGCATCTTTTGGGGCGGCAATTTCGAAAGCCTGCAGATACTCATCCGAAACGGGGATATCACACCTGATGAAATCAAATTTTTCATCGGCTATTCCGGTTGGAGCCCAGGGCAACTGGACGACGAGCTCGGGGAAAATGCATGGGTGATCAGCAACGACTACAATCCTGACATCACCTTCGGCGACGACGGAGAAAATCTATGGAAGGAAGCAATCGTGTCGCTGGGGCCGAAATATGCCCATGTTGCTAATTTTCCACAAAATCCAATGTGGAATTGAAATAAAGAAAAAAACTTCCGAAACGACACTTCAATAGGCACTGACTTCTCAGCTTGGTATGCGTTGAAGTTGGAGGCTTTAACCCCCAGGCAGCAATTGAGATACCAACAAATTGTGCCGCAGCCCAAACTACCCTTTCAATCGGTCGATAAATTGTTATCTTAGCGCCCATTCTTTTGTAACCAACTTAACTGAAAATGGAACAAGCGATCAACGCTATTAATAACATCATTTGGAGCAACGCATTGATCATCCTCTGCCTTGCGACGGGTATATATTTTTCATTTGCTACTGGATTTTTACAAATCAGATACTTAAAAGATATGACCAGGTTGCTGTTTAGAAGCAGCTCATCAACCAAAGGTGTGTCGTCATTTCAGGCGTTTGCTCTTGCGCTGTCTGGGAGGATAGGGACCGGCAATATCGCTGGGGTGGCTACAGCGATAGCGATGGGGGGTCCGGGCGCAGTGTTCTGGATGTGGCTCATCGCGTTCCTAGGTAGTGCCTCTGCCTACGTGGAAGCTACGTTGGGTCAAATATACAAGGAGGTGAAGGATGGGCAGTATCGCGGTGGACCGGCTTTTTATATCGAAAAAGGACTTGGTGTAAAATGGTACGCCATCTTGTTTGCGATAGCTACGATCTTGGCCACCGCGGTATTCCTCCCCGGCGTACAAAGCAACAGCATTGCACAGAGCAGCCAAACTGCCTTTGGTATACCCGTTGAGTACATGGGGCTCGGGCTGGTGCTGTTACTCGGACTGATCATCATCGGGGGTGTCAAGCGGATTGCCAAAGTAGCTGAGGTCGTAGTGCCGTTTATGGCTGGAGGTTATATTATACTGGCTTTATCAATCATTGCGATCCATTTTAGGGAAATTCCAGAGGTGTTTATGCTGATCGTCCGTTCCGCTTTCAATTTTGAACCTGCTTTCGCCGGTGTGATAGGGATGGCTGTGGCGTGGGGTGTAAAACGGGGGATTTATTCCAATGAGGCCGGGCAGGGTACCGCACCACATGCTGCAGCGGCGGCAGAGGTGAGCCATCCAGCCAAACAGGGACTGGTGCAGGCGTTTTCCGTTTACGTCGATACACTGTTTGTCTGCACGGCAACTGCTTTCATGATTTTATTTACCAGCAAGTATAACATACAGCATCCCGAAGGTGGGTATATCGTGGAAAACATTCCGGGAATAGAAATCGGTCCAGCATATACCCAACATGCGATTGCTGCACATTTCCCCCTTATAGGTGGCCCAGCAGTAGCCATAGCGCTGTTGTTTTTCGCCTTTACAACGATTATGGCATACTATTATATGGCCGAAACCAATTTAAGCTACCTCGATCGTAAAGGAAAGCACAAGTGGTTGGTGTGGGTGCTCCGGATACTCATATTAACGGCTACGTATTACGGTACCGTCAGAACTGCCGAAGTAGCATGGACATTGGGAGACATCGGCGTAGGCCTGATGGCCTGGCTTAATTTGATTGCGCTGCTGCTGCTACGTAAGCCCGCGCTGAAGGCATTAAAAGACTACAGCCAGCAGAAGAAAGCCGGAAAAGACCCGGTGTTCAATGCCGAAGAACACGGCATTTCGGGAGCATCGCATTGGAAGGCTGATGCGGGCTTAAAGGGGTAAACGCTTAGCATGTATGAGGTAGCGCAGGGCGATAGCAACACGTTATATAACCGTCTATCGGTTTTCAAGCTCGGAGACCCGCTTCTCTACCGACTCCATGATCGCGGTTAAATTGGCAATGGCGTCACGCTCTAATTGGTTGTCCGCTATTTGCTGTTCCAATCGTTTTATCCGCATGCCCAATTCGTCCAACCGCTCTTCCAATCGCTGGAAATCAACAGCTGGCTGACTGTCTCTTTTGTTAAAGATGGGTAGGGCAGCAACGACTAATGCAAGGATGCCGATGGCGATGGCGAGGTAAGCAATCATGGTATGGTTATTTTCAGGATTATCAATATTGTCGGCAACTTGTTCGGGATAGATTGGATTCGGCCCAACGGCGCCGAGCGGCGATTCCAAAGCCGTATCTACAGCGAGTTGTTCTGCCGGCACCTCTTCCACCGGTGAGTGAATCAGGTTCTCCAGGCGCGTGACAAAGTCGTTATAGCCGGTGAGCTGCTTCCGGTACCCTTTCCCCGGCCGTTCGAGGATATCGGCAAAAACTTGGTTCCGCAAAGCAACTAAACCTGCTTCATCTGCCACTTCCATAGATTGCCATGCGCTGTACCACCGCTCGATGCCTGCTATAGAATTTTTAGACAACTGTTGTTTGAAACAATTGTAATCCAGCGTTTCACAGGTGATCGTAAAACCAGTATCCTTTGACACGGCTTTATCGGTTGCCAGAAAATTGATGGTTTCGCGGAGGAGCTCATATTTGGCTTTATCCACTTCATCTTGTGCAAAGGCGTTCCAAGCTAGCACACTTATATAAAATAACGTCAACAAACTGCTCTTCATCTTATAAAATTTGGTAATAAAACGTGCCCATGGACGATTCTTGCAGGCTAAAATAGGGAGAATATAAGGAGAATAGCAAGGTCGGGTGAAATTTTTGCTCTCTATTGCGATTCCCTGCTTCGGTTGCTGTTCTTGCTATCGTTGCATGGTCTTATAAGGAGACCGGGTTATTCGCCGAACCACTCGTAATCAGTTTGCCGCATGGAGGCATGAACACATAAACTACCGGTCAATGTCTGATTGTCGTAAAAAATAAGGCATTACGCTAAGATAATATGAAGATTTAACTGACACACAAAAAAAAGATCGTAAAATTGCCGTATGACCGTTGCACTGGCTAAGGTCTTATTATCGTTAGATGAAATTACTATTATCTTACCTGAGCAGACATAAGGGTCTGATTCTTTTAGCCCTATTGCTGGCGGCTATTAACCAGGTTTTCTCCTTGCTGAATCCCTATATCCTGGGTAACCTGATCATTGACCCCTATGCAAACAGGGCGGCCGATTTCCGCGAACAGGGTGCGGATTCGACATTCTTCAGAGGCATCACTGTCGGTTTGCTGCTGATCATCGGCGTTGCCATGGTTTCGCGGATAGCCAAGGCCTTTCAGGATTACGTGGTAAATGTTGTAATCCAAAAGTTTGGTGCCCGTTTATATACGGACGGCTTACAGCACGCACTGCGATTGCCTTTTCAGGATTTCGAGGATCAGCGCAGCGGGGAAACATTGTCGGTGTTGCAAAAAGTGCGCGCAGATTGTGAGAAATTTATCACCAATTTCGTGAACGTTTTGTTTGCCACGCTGGTAGGCATTGTTTTCGTAGTCATTGTGTCGTTTCAGCTTAGCCCTTCTTTACCAGCGATTTACCTCATAGGCGCCGTAACACTGGCTTTCCTGACCAGCTACCTGAGCAAGAAGATTAAGTTTATCCAGAAAAGTATCCTCAGCGAAACGAATGCGCTGGCTGGATCGACCACCGAATCGCTGCGCAACATCGAATTGGTGAAAAGCCTCGGACTTACCCAGCAGGAGATCCAACGGCTCAACTCCTCAACGATGAAAATTCTGCAGTTGGAACTACGCAAGGTGAAAAGCGTCCGCGCTGTAAGCTTTGTGCAGGGCACGTTTGTCAATTTTCTGCAGCAATGCATTATGTTTGCATTACTGTTCTTTGTGTTTAGTGACAAGATCACCGTAGGGCAACTGATGATGATGCAGTTTTATTCGTTTTTCATTTTCGGTCCGCTCCAGGAATTGGGCAACATCATCCTATCATACCGCGAGGCAGAAGCTTCCCTAAACAACCTGCAGGAACTGTTCAAGCGAAAGCCAGAATTTCAACCCGTCAATCCAGAGAAAATCAATGCCATTACCAGCTTACGGTTTGACGAAGTGAGCTTTCAGCATCAGTCAGCCACCAGGCCGGCGCTGGAAAAAATATCTTTTGAAGTGATACGGGGTGAGACGATAGCATTCGTGGGGCCCTCGGGCGCGGGGAAAACCACACTGGTGAAGCTCCTGGTAGGCCTGTACCACCCCAGTAACGGACATATCTTTTATAACAACGTTCAGGGCGATCGGATAGATTTTGATGAGCTACGCCACCAAATAGGCTTTGTGACGCAGGATACGCAGCTGTTTTCCGGCACAATAAGGGAAAACCTGCGCTTTGTCAATCCGCATGCGACGGACGCGCAGATCATTGACGTGATGCACAAGGCTGCCGGCCAGAGTATCTTGGGGCGGGCGGACAACGGGCTGGACACGATGATTGGTGAAGGCGGGCTTAAATTATCCGGTGGCGAAAGACAGCGGCTTTCCATAGCCCGGGCCCTTTTACGCCAACCCCATCTGATGATTTTCGATGAGGCAACCTCTGCCCTCGATTCGATTACGGAGGAAGAGATTTCCAATACGATCCGCCGTATCACAGCTGAACGTCATCACATCACCATTATGATCGCCCACCGGTTGTCAACCATCATGCACGCCGACCGAATTTTTGTATTGGAAAAAGGGAAGATTGTAGAAACAGGCAATCACGTGGCGCTGCTTGGCGCAAAGGGACTGTACTACGCCATGTGGCGACAACAGATCGGCGAGCGAAAAGAAGAGGCGGCCTCGGCAAACAGCATTACCGCCTAGCGGTTGGCAAAGTAAGAAGCTGATGCTTGTTATTCCCTACCGCAGTCGACGAGCACCAAACTATATGGGCTGCTTAATATATTTCTTGCCCAATCGCTTCAGTAAGAGGTATCCTAGAACTCCCGATAGTGCAGAGGCAACCAAAATGGCAAATTTTGCCTCTGTCTGGTAGTGTGGGTCTACAAATGACAGCAACGCAATGAATATAGACATGGTGAAGCCGATCCCACCCATGAGTCCAATAGCTATTACCTGCAACCAGTTCGTACCTTTGGGGAGCTCGCTTATCCGAAGTCTGACTGCTATGTACGAGAGCAGCGTAATACCTAAGGGCTTACCGATGAACAATCCGGCAATAATACCCATGCCCAGTGGACTAGCCAATCCTTCCAGCATGCCTCCTTCAAACCGGATGTTGGTATTGGCTAGCGCAAACAGGGGCATGATCAAGAAATTGACTGGTGTGGCAATAGCATGTTCCACATGCTGAATGGGTGAGTGCCCTCCCTTTCTACCCTGCAACGGTATGGCAAAGGCGGTAAGTACCCCCGCAATGGTGGCATGTACACCGGAATGATGGATGAAATACCACATGAATAGGCCGGGAATCAAGTAAAACCAAAGGGATTTGACGCCCATGCGGTTGATGAACATTAGCAGGGCAAAAATACCGAGTGCATACAACAAGTAGGTAGACTGAAGTTCAGCTGTATAGAAGATGGCAATAACTAAGATAGCCCCGAGGTCATCGACGATAGCTAATGCGGTAAGAAACACCTTCAATGCTACCGGAACCCGTTTACCCAAAATGGATAAAATACCGATAGCAAAAGCGATATCGGTAGCCATAGGGATACCCCAGCCATGGCGAGTACTCGTGTCAGCATTGAACAGCACATAGATCGCTGCAGGAACCAGCATACCGCCTAACGCAGCAAAGAAGGGCAACGATGCTTTTCTCGCGGATGACAGCTGCCCATGGGCCAGTTCTTGCTTGATTTCAATCCCAACCATCAGAAAGAAAATTGCCATCAGTCCATCATTTATCCAGTGGAGTACACTGTATCGCAAATGGACGGCGGTTGTTTCAAAGCCGATTTTGGTGACTAACAAGGATTCAAAACCGGGACCTAACGGCGAGTTCGCAATTGTAAGTGAAATCACCAGGAACACGAGTAATGTGATGCCGCTCGCTGAGTCAGCTTCAAAAAATTGCTTGATCTGTTTACGCATTGGGAAGAATGAATCGTTTCAGTCGGCTAAATTAAAAAATGTGAATGAAATCGTCTAGTCGATCGATAAAAAAACCTTAGTTGTTATAGGTTGACGTACCCCCGAAATATCGAACACATCCGACATGACTTTTGGATCCCGAAGGCGGCAGGTTCACCGTTGCTTTAGTGGAATTTTCCGCCGTCAGTACGTTTATCTCAAATAAATGCTATTTTCGGCGCATGGATACGAACAGCTTGTTAGCTAAATTCAATATTAAGTCGGAACAAGAGGAATTCGACGTGATCCATGACACCGTCGAAAAAGGCATTTTCTTCAAAGGCACCAACCTTTGGATTTTGATATTCGCTATTATCATCGCCTGCGTGGGTCTGAATGTGAATTCCACTGCAGTAATCATCGGCGCGATGCTTATATCGCCACTGATGGGACCTATTTTAGGTATGGGATATAGCTTGGCAACCTATGACTTCCGGCTTCTGAGGAAGTCTTTGGTAAATTACGGCTTCGCAGTTGCTTCAAGCCTTGTCGCCTCCACCGTCTATTTTTCCGTCTCTCCCCTCAGTGAAGCCCATTCCGAACTGCTTGCACGCACCCAGCCGAATATCTACGATGTCTTAATTGCGTTGGCGGGAGGATTGGCCGGCATCGTTGCGCTTTCAAGCAAACAGAAGGGCAACGTTATTCCGGGCGTGGCTATCGCCACGGCCTTAATGCCTCCACTGTGTACGGCCGGCTATGGACTGGCCACGGGCGCATGGAATTATTTTTTCGGCGCGTTTTACCTGTTTACCATAAATACCGTATTCATTGCTGTTTCAACGCTCATTATTGTACGTTTTCTTAAGTATCCCATTTGGCACGGTGTTAACGAAATCGCAAAAAAGACGGCTAACCGCTGGGTGAGCGTAATTGCGACGATCACCATACTACCAAGCGTGTATTTTGGCTATGTATTAGTCCAGCAGGAACGGTTTACCCGCAACGCAAATACCTTTATACGAAACGAAACCTATATCGAAGGCGACTATCTGCTAAAAACCGAAATTGATCCGTCGAAAAGGACCATACGTCTTATCTATGGTGGCCGGCTTATACCGGAGAGCGTCAAACAGGAAGTGATCGCCAAAACCAGGCATTACGACCTTGAGGATGCGCATGTTTCCATCCAACAGGGATTCTCTTTGAACGATGAAGACACCAATGAAAGTCTCATGGCTATCAATACTCAGCAGACGGAAATCAGCCGGCTTAGGGCCGAGTTGGCCAATGCCTTGCATAACCAGGACAGCCTGAATCAAAGCAGGCACCGAGGCCGGCAGCTACTACTTGAGCTGAAACCGCTATTTCCTGAAATTACTTCATGTGGCACAGCTGAACAGGTTATGTATGTCGACTCGGCGCGCTATAACACCTACCTTTCACTTTTTATAGGTACTTCCGATCCTAAAACCACTACCGCAAACCGAAGCAAACTAGAGGCATGGCTGCGATCTCGGCTGGACGCTGATTCTATCAGGGTATACATAGAACAATAACATAAACTAAAATGTTGTGTTGCATTTTTGGGTACGATTCGTTATCTTTGTTTCAACTTAAGGTCAACTCTTGACCTCCTTTGATCTGAATCCCTTTTTTTAGGACAGTAAATTGCCGAAATTAGGGGGCAGGTATTGGGTCACCTGTAAAAATATCAATATCCCGTCTTTGTACGAACTAACGCTTTTCAACACAGCCGTTTGAAATGCGTTGCAGTAATTTCTTAATTGACCGAATAATGATGTTATTAGCTACAGACCTCGATGGTACGTTTCTTGGCGGATCCGCACAGCAGAAACAAAATCTTTATCACCTCATCCGCAATAATCCTGACATTAAATTGGTATTCGTGACGGGCAGAGGTATCGAAACTGTCTTGCCTTTGGTACATGATCCGCTCATACCAAACCCGGACTATATCATTGCTGATGTAGGAGCGACCGTGGTGTACGGAAAAAACATGCAGCCGGTTGCCAGCATCCAAGGTGATATTGAACGGCAATGGCCCGGAAAATTTGTCGTGCGCAGCAAGCTGACTGAAGTGTCTGGACTTGTTACACAGGAAGTACCGCAGCAACGGCGATGTTCTTTTTACTACGATGAATCTACGGATATTGAGCAAGTGCAACAGATTGCCGAATCACTGGGGTGTGAGGTGCTCACGTCGGCAGGCAAATATCTTGATATCCTACCTAAGGACGTCAACAAAGGCACTACGCTCATTAAACTACTGCAACACATCGGATTCCCCGAGGAACAGGTGCTGGTGGCCGGAGATACGTATAATGATTTTGCGCTCTTCGACACAGGGTACCATGGCGTCGTCGTAGGTGATTCCGAACCCCGGCTGCTTTCCAGCACACAAGAAATGCCTAACGCCTATCACGCTACAGCGGCGGGAGCCGGAGGGATTCTGGAAGCGATGGAACATTTCCCCGCCTTCCGTCGCTACCGAGACAGTGCATCCGACGCAGCGGTGGTTGCAACACGCGAGAGTAAACAGTTACTCATGGTATATCACCGCCTTCCCTTTGATACCGAAATGAAGGATGGGAAATCCAGGCGCATACCACCGCGCAGTCCAAATGGAATCATCCCTTCCCTGTTGGGCTTTTTTACGAACGGACGGCCTGGTATCTGGATTGGAGAGGAAGCTTCGGACGCATTAGGGGAAGAACAGGGGCTCAACCCTTATATTGATCGGGAAAAGTATCCTAACCTGAAAGCATCGATCATCCCGTTGCCCAAAAAGGACATTGATCTGTTCTATCGGGTCTTTTCGAAGGAGGCATTCTGGCCAACAATCTTTTCTTTCATCAACAAAGTAAAGTTCAATCACGAACATTGGCGCCACTACTTACGCATCAACGAACTTTTCGCCAGTCGCATAGCGGATGAAGCAGAGGCAAATGCGCTCGTTTGGATTCATGAATACAATCTCTGGATGGTGCCGGCGTTTCTCCGCCAGCAACGCCCGGATGTGAAAATTGGATTTTTTCACCACACGGCGTTTCCGCCGGCTGACATTTTCAATATCATCCCATGGCGGCGGGATATTATCGGGAGCCTGCTCCAGTGCGATTTTATCAGCTTCCATATCCCTCGTTATGTCGAAAATTTTGTTGATGTAGTGAAAAGCCATGCACCGGTGCAGGTACTAAGCCGTGTAAATGCAGCAAAACAATTTCTGACCTACAGTTGTGCACTAGGTATAGATCAGATGACCAAGCTGATTCGTGTCGGCGATCGTACCGTCCGATTAGGCGCACAGCCTGTGGGTGTTAATATGCAGAATATACAGCGGATTTATACGGACAAGCACACAAAGTCACGGATCGAAAGCATGCGTATCGGTACCGAAGGAAAACAAATAGTCCTTTCTGTGGAACGCCTCGACTATGTAAAAGGCCCGCTGGAAAAAATTGAAGCTTTTGGCGAATTTCTGGACGAGCATCCGGAATATCACGGCAAGCTGGAACTCATCAATATTTGTACACCGCCTTCTCAAGGTATGAAAGTCTATGACCGCATACAGCACGAGTTGGAACAGGCCGTGGGCAAGATAAACGGTCGCTATTCAAACCTCGAATGGACGCCCATCCGCTTTTTCTTCCGGTCTGTCCCGTTTGAGGAGGTGATATCTTATTATGCCATCTCCGATGTGGCTTGGATTACACCACTCCGTGACGGCCTGAATCTAGTCGCAAAGGAATACGTCGCCGTACAGGGCCTGCAGCAACATCCAAAAGGCGCATTGATCATTTCGGAATTTGCCGGCGCGTCCGTGGAACTGCCTTACGCCATACGCACCAACCCTTATGACCTGAACGACCTGAAGAGCAGCCTGCTCACCGCGCTGTCGATGGACAACGCCGAACGGTCAATGCGCATAAAACGACTTTTCGAAATTGTAAAACACTACGATGTGCAACGCTGGGGGCAAGACTTCCTCGAAGGCCTGGAAAACTCCTTCCAAGACACGGGCAGTGAAGGCTCTTCATCGAGTGAAACGCTGTAAACCTGTAAAGACGACGTAGCTTCCCATACAGAAGGAAATCACAAACAAGGCACCTACGAATCCGCAAGTGCCTTGTTACTTCGGGTAAGTAATGGGACTCGAACCCACGACCCCTAGAACCACAATCTAGTGCTCTAACCAACTGAGCTATACCTACCGTGTTATTGGACTGCAAAGATAATAATCAGTCCAGAATCCAACAACAAATTTCAAAAAAACTTAGCCGATCAAACTCACGCTCCGCTTGACAAAATTAGTAAGCTCATTTCCAGTGAGTAATCCACGGGACAGTAACGCCAAATCGAACGCCTGTTTAGCCAGCTGCTCCTGTTCCTCTGCTTTTTCTCCGGAAAGTATCCGCTTGATCAGGGGATGGTTTCCATTTACGGTTACTTTGTAATTGTCGGGCACACTGCCATAGAAGTTCATTCCCCCTCCGGTCTGCGCCATGTCTTTCATACGGCGCATAAACTCGTCGATCGTGACGGTAACCGGCAACTCGTGCTCACTCAACGGTTCCACATGCACTTTCATGTCCGTGCGGTTGATGGCTTTTTCAAACACTTCCACCGTCTTTTTGCTCTCCTCTTCGGTCAGTACCAGTTTTTTGCTCTCTTCCTTTTGGATAAGCTTGTCGATCACGTCAGCATCCACACGTTTGAGCTGCGTCTTCTCAGACTTCTGTTCCAAATAGCCTACAAAATGGCTGTCTATTGGCGAGTCAAAAACTAACACATCATATCCTCGTTCCTTAGCTGTAGCTATGTAGCTGTCTTGCTGTGCAACATCGTTTGTATAGAGGTACACAATGTTACCTTCCTTATCCTTTTGGATGTCCTTTACCTTTTCAGCAAATTCCTTTAACGTGTACGTATCGCCTTCCGTATTTTTAACCAAGCAAAAGTCGTGGGCTTTCTCAGCAAATTTATCGTCACTGAGCATACCATATTTTACAAACAGACTGATGTCTTTCCATTTCTCCTCGAACCCCTTCCTGTCGCTCTTGAAAAGCTCAGCCAATTTGTCTGCTACTTTTTTGGTGATGTGAGCGTTTATTTTCTTGACATTGCTATCGGCCTGCAAGAAACTTCTTGAGACATTTAATGGAATATCAGGTGAATCGATAACCCCATGCAACAACATCAAAAATTCAGGTACAATATCTTTTACTTCATCCGTGATGAACACCTGCCGGGAGTACAGCTTAATTTTGTTCTTCTGGATTTCGAAGTTTTCCTTAAGCTTTGGAAAATACAAAATGCCGGTCAGGTTGAATGGATAATCGACGTTGAGATGGATCCAGAAGAGTGGTTCGTCTAACGAATAAGGATACAGCTCGCGGTAGAAAGCCAAATAATCCTCATCCTTCAACTCAGACGGCGACTTCGTCCAAGCGGGATGGGTATTATTGATGATATTGTCTACCTCTATGGTTTTGTATTGGGGCTTACCGTCTTTGTCCTCGCCATCCGGTTCGCTGTTGGTACGCGTGCCGAAGCGTATAGGTACCGGCAGGAATTTTCCATATTTTTCCAATATCTCTTGGAGTCTGCTTTTATCCAGGAACTCTTCGGAATCTTTGTTGATGTGCAGAATGACATCCGTTCCCCTTGTTGCCCGGCTACCCGTGGTTATTTCGTATGACGTACTACCATCGCACACCCAACGCGCCGGTTCCGCCCCTTCTTGGAAAGACAACGTCTGGATTTCCACTTTATCGGCGACCATGAAGGCCGAGTAGAAGCCAAGACCGAACCGGCCAATGATCTCGTTGGCATCCTTTGCCTCTTTGAACTTCTCAACAAACTCCGTCGCGCCGGAAAAAGCAATTTGATTTATATATTTCTTCACCTCATCGGCCGTCATGCCAATGCCGTTATCTGATATCGTGATCGTCTTAGCCTTTTCGTCGAACGCCACATCAACAATCAAGTCGCCCAGGTCTCCCTGGTATTGACCCAGCGACGATAGCCGCTTGATTTTCTGCGTCGCGTCAACGGCATTTGACACCAACTCACGAAGAAAAATTTCGTTGTCAGAGTACAAAAATTTCTTAATCACCGGAAAAATATTCTCGGTGTGAATGGATATGTTTCCTTTTTCGTTCATAATGCAAATTTAATAGCCAACAATTCTAAAGGTTGTCGTTGCTTTCTTAAACAAGATGCGTTCCACCTGAGATAAAACGACAACTTGACAGCATAACGCTGACATACGCGGCAAAAAATAAGCCGCCAAGCAAAACTTGGCGGCAAGGTTGGCTGTGTATAGTTTACAGCGTTGGTATCGTTATAATAGTTTGATCTTAGAAGCTAAACCCTACTCCAACTTTAAAAAACGAATCATTCCCTTCGACGAAATCGCCACCGGCTGTCAGCCGTGAAAACACACCGTATTTGGGTGCTGAAAACTGCACATACGGTCCGATCCATTGATATGCATCTGCCATTGATTCCGAAGTGGGTCCGCCCAGCAAGTGCTCGAAATGGGCACCGAAAGAGAGTTTCGGACTGACGCGGTATCCTAGGTTTGTCCAATAGTGAATGTAAGAATTAGTGGAGCCGTCCGCTGGCGCTTTATCCCGCAGCGGTGCATAATACCCGAAGTAAACCTCGCCCTCTACGCTGGGTTTATCGAGAGATAGGATAAGATTCGGCACAATACCGTCGCCAAAAATGGATGGCCCCGCTGCACCACTAGAAAGTAGATTGCCCCCCGTGACGCCTATGTTGGGATTGATGGCGACACCATCGGCGACATTGAAGTTTGCACCTATGCCGAATTCGGTCCAGTTGCCCCAGCCGCCACCAGTGCCGCCGGACCAAAGTATACCATAGAACGTCAAATCAACGGTGGGACTAACCGAATAGGCGCCTGAAAAAACAGGAGCAAAACCGAAAAACTGATCGGAGTTCAACGAAATGCTAAATGAAAAATCATCGTCAGACTGCGCGTTTACCGTTGCTGAGTGCAAGAGCACCATCATACCCGCTAAAGCCACCGGCTTTAGAAATTGCGTAAATGTTGTTTTCATACTTTTTTATTTTTGTTTAATTGTTTCAATCACGCAGTGTGAACAATTCCAGCGCCCAACCCACGGTATCCTGTAGGGAAGCAACGCTGACTGCACTGCCCCCTGCTCTATTTTTCGAGCAGGATGGTATACCCTCGTATCCCATGTTCTTCACTATCAAGCCCATGCTTTTCTAAGTGTGGATCAACCCGCAGACCAACCGTAACTTTAAGAATGTAAAAAATGACAAACGCGCCGATAGTAGCCGCCGCTCCGCACGCCAGCACTCCATAAAGCTGTGCTATGAAGGACGCGCCTTCTCCGAAAATTCCTGTGGCAAGCGTACCCCACACTCCGCAAGTCAGGTGTACCGACACCGCACCTACGCAATCGTCAAGTTTCAGCTTATCCAGCAGGATGACCGAGAACACGACCAAAATACCGGCGACTCCACCGATGAAAAAAGCCGCTAAAGGCGTAATAATGTCTGCTCCGGCGGTCACTCCTACCAATCCAGCGAGCACCCCGTTCAGCACCATCCCGAAATCGATCCGCTTCATAGCGGCCATACTGGTAAAGTGCCCGCCGATCGCGCCGCCACACGCACCCATTGTGGTTGTCACTAATACAAGAGATACGGTGCCTGGGTCTGCAGAAAGCACCGATCCGCCGTTGAATCCGAACCAACCTAACCAAAGCAGAAACACACCAATGGTAGCTAAAGGAACCGATGATCCGGCAATCTCGCTCGTTTTTCCGTTGTTATACTTACCAATACGCGGTCCGAGCAGCCAAATGCCGACGAGGGCGCCCCACCCACCTACCGAATGCACGATGGTGGAACCCGCAAAATCGACGAAACCGAGCTCATCCAAAAAGCCACCGCCCCATTTCCAGCTTCCTATGATCGGATATACGATCGCCACGTAAACCAGTGTGAATGTCAAATATGCGGACAGCTTTATACGTTCGGCGACAGCACCGGATACGATAGTAGCCGCAGTGGCCGCGAACATCGCCTGATACAGAAAGTCGGTCCAAAATGTGTACCCGCCGTCCGCATAACCGGCAGAGGTATCAGCCGCTCCGGAATTTAGCCATATTAAATGCCAGCTCTCCTTATTAAAACCAAGAAAACCGTTAAACAATCCTGGATACATCAACGCAAACCCGATCATTGCGTAAGTCACTATCCCTAATACCGGTGTTAATGTATTTTTAAATAAAATATTAACCGTATTCTTTGCTTGGGTGAACCCGGCTTCTACACAAGCAAACCCCAAATGCATGATAAAAACCAACGCCGTAGCCACCATCATCCAGACGTTGTTTGTGGTAAATATTGCATCAGCTACCGACCCACTACCCGTCGGCTGAGCTATTTCGGTTAACGGCAGGCCCGCACCCAATAGTAAAATTCCATCAAACCTAAAAAAAACAGAAAAAAGCGAAATCATAAAAACCAAAAATTATGTTAAACACTTAAAAGCACAAGTTTTTAGAATACCATAGACAAATATGGTAATAAAATTCAGATAAATATCCAAATTTTTAAAAATAAATACAAATATTTTTGTGTTTATAACAATACGTGCATAAATGTTATAAAAATTTTGCCACCTAACAAGCTAAAAAGTGATCAAATTACTGAAATAAACTAGAAAAACAACAAAAACGAGAAACAACAACAAAAATACCGACAATGGCAATTAAATAATCAAAACAAATACCCACAACACTCGCAGATCATCACCGAAAGAAAAAATGGTCACACCTATACAAGGCTTGCCTAAGCTGCTCCTTAAACTTTATTGGAAAAAACCTATTTTTACCACCAAAGCGTTAATGATGAAGAAAATCCTCTCGATAGACGGAGGCGGAATCCGTGGAATCATTCCAGGGATGCTGCTGGTAGCATTGGAACGGCGATTGAAACGCATAAGTGGCAATCCAAACGCTGCGATTGTAGATTATTTCGATTTTTTTGCTGGAACAAGCACGGGAGGCATTCTTATCTGCTTGCTACTCTGCCCCGATGAGCGTGACCCTTCGCGCCCCAAATTTTCAGCACAGGACGCTTTGGACCTCTATGTCGCCCATGGCAGTGACATCTTTAAGGCTGGCTTCTTCAGACGGCTCTTAGCTAAGTTTGGCCTCACAAGCGAACGGTACCCCAGCGCTACATTAGAACTCGTGTTACAGACGTATTTTGCGGACATTAAACTCAGCCAGCTCCTTAAACCCTGCATCGTCACCGCTTATAACATAGAGCTTCGGAAAACACACTTTTTCAGGCAACAGACCGCAATCGTACGGGGCGATTCGCGCGACTTTTATCTGCGCGACGTTTGCCGGGCTACTTCAGCCGCACCTACTTATTTCAGCGTGGCGGAAATTTATTCAATGAGTGGTACCCGCTATCCCCTACTTGATGGTGGCGTATTTGCGCCGAATCCGTCGATGAGCGCAATGGTAGAAGTGACAAAGGCATTCAACGAAACGAAAATCGATGACATTTCCGTCTTTTCGCTGGGTACCGGTCGATCCAGGAAAGCCTACGATTACGAGTACTTCAAAAACAGCCGCGCGGTGTCCATTGGGCCAGCGCTAATCGACATCATGATGAGCGGAGCTGCGGAAAGTAGTGACTTTTTTCTTCAACAGTTGTACAAATCTACAGGAAAGGAGACGCAATACATCCGGATAGAACCCGCTAATCTCCACAGCATTCGTGAGGAACTTGACGCAGCAAGCCACGGCAATATCCAGAAATTAATTGCACTTGGCGACCGGATGGTCAGTGAAAATGACGACCTGCTCAACCGGATGGTCACTAAGCTGGTTAACCAAAAAGGAAACGACCATCAGAGAAACCCCTGGCGGTTTTTATCGGCAAAGGGAGGATAGACCGAATTGAATCGTAAGGTATAAAGCTAAAAATCACAATTAACATCCAATTACCCCATGGAACAAAAAACAATTGCGCTCATCGCCCACGATGGAAGAAAACCGGAAATGGTGGGATTTGTAAAAGACCATAAGGAGCGATTGAGCCTTATCAAACTGGTGGCCACGGGCACCACGGGTTCATACATCAGACAAACGGGACTTGATGTTGAACTGAAACTCAGTGGACCGAAGGGTGGCGATGCACAGATCGCCGCTTTAGCTGCCGAGGGAAAAATCGACGCAATCATCTTTTTTCGAGATCCGCTGGGTAAGCATGCTCACGAGCCCGACATCCAGATGCTTATGCGGGTATGCGATGTTTACAATGTGCCATTGGCTACTAATCCGGCCACCGGAGAACTTATACTTAAAGGGATACTTTAAACTTTTTTACTAAGTTTGCAGCCACCACCAACCCCTATCGGCATGGTCAAAACAGACAACGGTATTGCATACTCTCCATTCCGCCACATTACGCGAGAAGAATGGAAAGAACTCAATGGCCGCCTGTCATACCCGATTGCGGAAGATGACATCCATAAGCTGAATGCACTGAACGAGCCGCTAACCATGCTCGAGATCCAGGAGGTATACTTTCCGTTGAGTCATCTGCTCCAGCTTCATATCGATAGCTATCGCCAACTACATCATAATGCAAATGCCTTCTTTAACAACCAAAGCAAGCGCCTTCCCTTTATCATCGGTATCGCGGGGAGTGTGGCTGTTGGAAAGAGTACGACGGCGAGAGTATTGCAAAAAGTGCTGTCACTTGCCCCGGGAAGCCCCAAGGTAGACCTTATCACGACAGATGGGTTTCTCCATCCTAACCATTACCTTGAATCGAAAGGAATACTCAATCGCAAAGGATTTCCGGAAAGCTACGACACACGGCGGCTGCTAAACTTTTTGTCGGACATCAAATCCGGGAAAGAATCGGTATCTGCTCCGGTTTACTCGCACCTGGTTTATGACATTGTGCCTAACACACAACAATGGGTGACACAGCCTGATATACTGATTGTAGAGGGCATCAATGTGTTACAAGTAAATGTAAGGGGTAAAAACCGCGGGCCGCAAGTCTTCGTCTCCGACTTTTTTGATTACTCCATTTACGTCGACGCAGATCCGGACAATTTGGTGCAATGGTACGTGCAACGGTTCGAATGGCTGCGCAAAACAGCCTTCCAGAATCCCGAATCGTATTTCCATCGTTATGCCAGCTTGAGTGAAAGCGAAAGTGCGGCGATGGCTACCAGTATCTGGGACGAGATAAACAAACCGAATCTGCTGAAAAATATCCTACCCACACGCTTCCGCGCGGACCTTATTCTCGAAAAAGGCAGCCACCATTTTATAAAAAGTGTTAAAATCAGGAAAGTTTAGTTGCCTTTTTCATAAGCAGCCTGCCCGGCGTCATAAGCTATGACCTGAAGGTAGAGATCATTTCGGATTTGCTTACGCAGATTACTATCGCGTTTTGTGGTAAAAAACTGCAACCTGTATTGCACCATGTCCTTACCGACGCCCACTACTTTGAACTGAAAACTGCCAGCAACGATATGATTGGCATATCGCACAACGACCGCTTCCAGACTTCTCATCAGCGCCTCTTGGTTGTATGAATGTGCCAGCGGAAGTTCGAAGTCTAAGGAAAGTTTCTTTGAGTTTTGTAGCGATTGGTTGATGATGTTAGCCGTAAACGCGGTATTATTGGGTATCAGCACTACATCATCGTCTTCATTCTTCACCATGATGTTGGCCAACGTGATATCCATAATTTTGCCCTTATGCTCGCCGATCAGTACATTATCACCAATGGTAAATTGATCAGAAAACATAATTAGGAGCCCGCTGATCATATTAGTGATATAATCCTTGAACAACAGCGCAAAAGCCATGGCAACGATGGTAATGCTGGTCAGAAAGTCAACGGGGTTGATTCCAAATACAAGCATGAGGCCGATTATGCCGAAAGCAACATTTAGTATCGTAGCGATTTGGCTAATACCTAAAACATAGTTACCTCTTACACGATCGCTTTTCTTTTTTCTTCTCCGGTAAAGCGAAATAAAAACAAACCGTCCAATGGAAATAAGGATGCTGCCGGTCAAAAACGTGTTGACACCATAAGCTATCCGGTTAAAACGTGGGTATTCGCGGTAAAATTCGTCAGCGGCGGCAAACGAGTAAGCGATGGCCGCCCACAACCCCAGCTTAAGTACAAAAAAGAAACGGTCGCGGAGAATTCGCCTTCTCGCTATGCCGGACATCGGTGTCATGGTCATAAATTAGAGAATTACATGCAGATCAGCTATTTCCGTTCATAAACCATAAACGTATACCCATAGGCATGGCGCTCATCCGGGTTGCAGTGAGTGGCTGCTTTAAGCCTCCATTCATTCTCGTCCGGTTCGGGAAAATATACATCACCTTCAATGGTGGCATGAACCCTGGTAAGGTAAATCCGCTCAGCCAACGGCAGCGCTTGCTTGTAGATTTCTGCGCCACCCACCACAAACACCTCCTCTTCATTCATACTACGGCCCAACGCTTCATCCAGTGTGTTCACGACCTCCGCACCTTCAATGGCATAGTCGCGCTGCCGGGTTACAACAATATTTCGACGGTTGGGCAACGGCTTACCCACAGACTCGTAAGTTTTCCGCCCCATGATGACTGCATGCCCCGTAGTGGTCTGTTTAAAAAACCGGAGGTCATTTGGCAGGTGCCACAGAAGTTGGTTATCCTTACCGATGGCACCAGTTTCAGCTGCAGCTACAATAATAGATAGAAATGATTTCTTCATCGCTCGCTAGGGTTTAAACTGCCACCGGCGCTTTGATGTGTGGGTGTGGGTGGTAATCCGTCAATTCAAAATCTTCATATTTAAATGCAAAGATGTCGGTAACGGAAGGATTAAGAGTCATCATGGGCAACGGCCGTGGCTCCCGACTCAATTGCAGCTCCACCTGCTCAAAATGGTTCCTGTAGAGATGAGCATCGCCAAATGTATGAATAAAATCCGCTGCCTCCATATCGCAAACCTGGGCTACCATCATGGTAAGCAACGCGTACGACGCGATATTGAACGGAACGCCGAGGAATATGTCTGCACTGCGTTGGTATAATTGGCACGAAAGCTGCGGCTTATTATTTCCTTTCCGGGGATCTGCAGGAGCAACATAAAACTGGAAGAATGCATGGCATGGCGGAAGCGCCATATGGCTGATTTCAGCTACATTCCATGCCGATACGATAATACGGCGTGAATCAGGATTCGTTTTCAATGAATGGATGACCTGCTCGATTTGGTCGATATGGCGGCCGTCAGGCGTTGGCCACGATCGCCATTGCGAGCCGTATACCGGGCCCAGGTTTCCTGCCTCATCTGCCCACTCATCCCAGATGCTAACCCCGTTTTCCTTTAAATAACGAATGTTGGTTTCGCCGCGGAGAAACCAGATCAATTCGTGAATAATGGAACGAAGGTGTACCTTTTTGGTGGTTACCAGCGGGAAGCCCGCCTTGAGGTCTAACCGCATCTGGTATCCAAAAACGCTGCGTGTGCCTGTTCCTGTCCGATCTTCTTTGTCTACACCGTTTTCATATACATGGCGCATTAAATCCAGGTATTGCTTCATGGTCATCCTCCCGTTTATCGGGTAAAGATACACAGATTTCATGGCCGCTGGCAGACAAAAAATATCCACAACGGGTGCAAATGTTAGTAACTGTTTGCTATACTAGCCCTTTTAGCGCAATTTCATAGGCCCGTGAAGAGACATTCGTTTTGGCAGGAGATAGCCTACGGATGTTTGCCAGCGCGCCAAAAATGACGTTGGAAACATCAGAGAAGATCGCATCATCGCTCATTTCCACGTTTCGGTTCATTAAATAAGCGAACACCCTTGCCATGCCGCAATTGGCAATAAAGTCGGGAATCAGTGATAGCCGCTGGTCTACGTATTCCATAACGGGCCCGTAAAAAATCTCTCGATCAGCAAAAGGCACATTCGCGCCTGATGAGATTACTTCCAGCCCATGAGCAGCCAATCGGGCTACATGGTCCTTTGAAACCAGCCGGGAGGCTGCTGCCGGAACAAATATATCAGCGGGAACATCCCATATTTTATCGTTCACCTCGTCAAAGGGCCGCAGGCGATCATCACATAAGCTGTTGCCCTTACGATTGATATAAAGTTGCTGAATAGTTTCTGCATCAAAACCCAGTTCGTTTATGACACCCCCCGCCCTGTCTAGAATGCCGACAATCCGCACTCCCATCTGTGACAAGTAATAGCCAGCTGCGGCCGCGACGTTGCCCCATCCCTGGATTATGGCGCGCTTGCCAGCAACCTCGCCATCAAAAAGCGCATAATAATGCTTAATCGATTCGGCCACGCCGAATCCGGTAATCATATCAGCCACTTTATACTTGCGCTTCAAGTCAGGTGTATATGCCGGGTCTTCCAAAACCTTCGACACCCCGTAACGCAACTGTCCGATCTGATGTATCCGCTCATTTTCACGGACATTGAAATGCCCACTAAGTACGCCCTCTTGCGGGTGCCAAAGGCCATAGTTTTCTGTGATCGGAATGACTTCATGAATTTCATCCACATTTAAGTCTCCCCCGGTACCGTAATAATTCTTGAGGAGCGGAGTGACCACCTTATACCACCGTTCCAGTACGCCCTGTTTACGAGGATCTGAGGGATCGAAGTTGATGCCAGATTTAGCGCCGCCGATAGGAGGTCCAGACACAGTAAACTTCACTTCCATGGTTTTTGCCAGAGATTCTACTTCGTTTCTGTCCAATCCCACCCGCATGCGGGTGCCACCACCCGCCGCGCCACCACGCAGTGAGTTGATGACCACCCAGCCTTCCGCTTCGGTCTCAGGGTCCTTCCATTCAAACACAACTTCGGGGAGCTTTTCCTCAAAACGCTTAAGCAGGGTTTTCATCATAACTGGCTAAATTTTGGCAAACTTAGGTAACCTTGGTAAGATAAACAAGGCACATAGCGAAAAGAATAGTCCCGAGTGAAAACACCCGGGACAAGTAAAACATATTAAATCGAGTCATCCATGTGTCGGATCTTTATACCGGCTCGTCCTCATACTCTTTCACTTCCTTGTGCACATACTCCTCAATCATGAGTTCACTAATCGGGCGGCCTTTCTTATCCAGCCCCAAACGGTGAAGAATGTTGTCCATGATTTGGTACATTACCGGAACGACAATGAGCGTCAGGAACAACGAACTGATCAACCCGCCAATGATCACCCATGCTAGGCCGTTTTTCCACTCGGCGCTTGGACCGGTAGCTATTGCGATGGGCAACATCCCGAATACCATCGCAATGGTGGTCATCAAAATAGGCCGCAAGCGAGCTTGGTTAGCCAATATCAGTGCCTCTCGAGTCGATTTCCCTTCCGCCTTAAGGTGGTTGGTGAAGTCGACCAGTATGATGGCGTTTTTAGCAACCAAACCAATCAACATAATCAACCCGAGAATGGTAAAGATATTCAATGTGTTGTTGGTAAGTGCCAACGCCAATAGCGCACCGATGATGGACAGGGGAATGGAAAACATCACCACAAACGGATATACGAAGCTGTCATATAATGCCACCATAATGAAATACACCAGCAGGATGGAGCTCAGCAAGGCGATACCCAGCGTACCAAATCCTTCCGACTGTTGCTCCATATCCCCACTCCAAACGTAGCTTACACCACCAGGAGTGTGAATATCTGGCAACTGGCTTTCCAAGTCCGCGGCGATGGCGCTCACCGGACGGCCAACGACCTGCGATTGCACTTTTACCGAAGTACTCTTATCTCGCCGCTCCAACTGGCTTGGCCCTGAGCCTTCGCGTATCATGGCGAACTGCGACAACCGTATCAGTTCCCCCCTATCGTTGGCAAACTGAAGGTTACTTACGTCGTCCACATTCTTACGGTCGTAATCGTCAAAACGGATATTGATATCGTATTCATACTCACCCGAACGGTATTTTCCGTCGGTATTGCCGTTGAACGCGGTCTGCATGGTTGCACCCACGGTCTGCAGATTTAATCCGAGAGCCGCCATTTTGTCGCGGTCAACTTCCACCGTGATCTCTGGCGTACCGCCTTCAACGGAAAGTTTTGCTTCGGAAGTTCCCGGAATTTTGCGAAGCCGGTCAAGAATACCCTCAGCATAAGTCAACACACTGTCCAGATCAGACCCCATCACCACCATTTCCAAGGGTGCTTGTTCAGCAAAGCCGACGATACTGATGGGGACGGTCTTGATCTTTGCGCCCACCAATATTTTTTCCATCTCCCGCTTTAATTTGGCGGCGTAAATATTACTGGGGTCTTCCCGTTCTTCTCGGCCGACTAACCTAACCGTGATCTCAGATTTGTAGGTCGTGGCCTGAGTGCCGGCAAAACCATCGCTGGACTGCCCGACGGTTGCGATGAGCGAAACAACCTCCGGTTTGGAACTCAAAAATTCCTCAGCCCTACGCGTCATGTGGTTGGTCTGTTCGATGGAAGCATCCTTGGGCATTTCTATCTGGACCAAAAACTCACCGCGGTCGCCCTGAGCAAAGAACTCTCCGCCGATGAAGCCGCCGGCCAACAAGCCAAATGAAGCAAACAACAGCAGCGTGACGACCGTCAGCGTAATAGCCTTATGGTTGAGCGACCACTTCAACACGTCGGTCACCCAACGGGTAAACCGGTGTAATTGGTTTTCGAACCATAAGATAAACCGACCGAAGATCGTACGGTTAGAAACCCGCTCCAGCTTCCCAAAGCGAGAAGTGAGTAACGGCACTATGGTAAATGATACTACAAGGCTGAGCAAAGTAGCGATCACGACTACAACGCAAAATTCCCGCAGGATATCGGACACCATACCTGTACTGACAGCAATGGGGAGGAACACCACCACAATGACCATAGTAATGGAAATAACGGTAAACCCAATCTCCTTTGCCGCGTCAAACGATGCCCTTACTTTATTTTTGCCCATCTCCATATGGCGGTAGATGTTCTCAATCACTACGATGGCATCGTCCACTAAGATACCCACCACCAGCGAAAGGCCCAACAGCGACATGAGGTTCAGTGTAAAGCCAAAAAGGTTGATGCCGATGAATGTAGCGATTAGGGAGACAGGGATGGCCACCATTACAATTACCGCGTTACGCAGGCTATGGAGGAAGAAAAGCATCACCACCGCTACTAATAGCACAGCCAAAAACAGGTCAAAGATAACGGCATTAGCCGATTCCAGTGTATAAGTAGAACTGTCGTTAGCTACCTCAATATTCAACCCCTCGTTTTGATAGGCCCTCATCAAGTTAGCGATGATCTCCTGTGTGCCACGGCTTACTTCCACGGCGTTGGCATCCGATTGCTTCAGCACCTGCAAAAGCAAGGCACTCTTTTGGTCCACTCGGGCAATTTTCTCCACATCCTTTTGTGCATCTTGCACATCGGCGATATCGCGGATACGTATTTGCCCGCCGGTGGGCGTCGTAGCGACGACCAAGTTGCGCAACTCGTCCACCGATTTATATTTTCCCGCTAAGCGCACCAAAATATCCTGGTTTTGCGTTTTTACACTTCCAGTAGGGAAATCCAGGTTGGACGTTAGAATCGCTTGCTGCACTTGCAGAATAGACAAGCCGTAGCCTTGCAGCTTAGACGCATTGATACTCACCTGAATCTCGCGTTCCTGACCACCGATAAGGTTAACCTGTGCCACCCCCGGTACTCGCGAAAGTACAGGTTGGACACGCTTGTCAATAAGATCGTAGAACGCAGCATCATCCATGTTGGCCGTGGTAGCCAGCGATAGGATTGGAAGGTCATCCATAGAAAATTTCGCCAGCGAAGGAGCCTCTGCGTCGTCTGGCAAGTCAGACAAGATCGCGTTCACCTTCCGTTGTGCATCGTTCAGGGCATAGTCTACGTCAGTGCCGCTATTGAGCTCGATGACGACCATCGACAAACTTTCGAAAGATGTGGCGTCGAGCTTCTTGATGTTCTCCATCGAGGCGACCGCGTCTTCTATTTTTTTGGTGACCGTATTCTCCACTTCGCTGGGTGAGGCACCTGGATAAATGGTGGTAACGGACACCACGCTGGGCGAAAATTTGGGAAGCAACTCGTAATTCAACGAGAAGTAGCTCATGATACCCAGCAGCGTCAGCGCAGTGAAGACCACGATGACAATGGATGGGCGTTTAATCGATATTTCTGCTATCTTCATGTTAGATAAGATATAAAATCCACATTAATCCTGAGGTTGCACCTTTGCACCTTCAGACAGGTTGATCTGACCGCTGGTGATGACGGTTTCACCTTCCTCAATTCCTTTCAGTATTTCCACCTGCTCGCCAAAAATTCTGCCTGCAACCACCTCACGGGGTATGGCCGTAGTATCCTTACTCAGCACATAGATGCGATTGCTGTTAACGCCACCTATGAATGCGCTGCGCGGAATCAATATGGCCGGCTCCTGCTGGGGAAACCTAAAATGAGCTGTGCCATACATACCGGCTTTCAACTCCGTATCCCTACTATTGTCAACCGTAATTTCCACGGGGTAATTTAACGAATTGTCGGCCTTCGCGGCAATGAAGCTCACCGTACCGTTAAATTCCTTATCTGGAAACACTGAGCTTGTAATGGTCACCTGATCTCCCACCTTGAGATTGACTACCTGACTTTCATTGGCTCTTACGTTCAGCTTCAGCCGAGATAAATCGACAATTTCAAACAATTCAGTTCCTGGCGACAGGTATGCGCCCACCTCGATATCGCGGCGATTGATGATCCCATTGATCGGCGCTTTTATGCTTGCATCCTGCACCCTGCGATTTGCTTGTGCAAGTCTTATTTCCGCATTCCTCAACTGCAGTTCAATATCATCCAGCTGCGCTTTGGTTACGCCACCCGTTTCGAAAGAACTTTTATATCGTTCGTAATCTGTCTTAAGCTTCTGCAAGGCGTCTTCGGCAACCTGCTTATCCAGACTCAAGATTTCTGGATCGACCAACGCCAGCACCTGTCCCCTGCTCACCCTTGAACCTTCGTTAACTAAAATGCGAGTCACTCTGCCGCTTACTTCGGAAAGCAAGGTGAGGTCTTGATTTGCCGCAAAATTCCCATTTGTTGAGAAGTCCAGTACGATCGGCTCCTTACGCACCTCAGCAGCCTTCACTACGATGGCGCCTCCGCTCTCTGCCACAACGGCCGTTTTCGCCTCGTTTTCTTTCTTGTTATTCGTTAAAACCCATCCGATAAGAGCGAGTACTCCTACAACAACAACGATGGTAATGATGATTCGTTTCATATGTTAAATTGATGATGATTATTCGTTTACCAGTGATTTGATTTGTCCGTTTGACTTGACCAGTTCGATTTGCGCAACTTTGTAATTCAGCAAAGCCTCATTATAGCTGTTCTGCGCGACTACCAAGTCCGTTTCGGCGGTGAGCAAATCGGTTAGACTGGCCAACCCGTTTTGATAGTTGTTTTGGGTACTGTTGAACACTTCTTCGGCGAATTCCTTATTTGTGCGTTGCGTTTCGATCGTGTTCAGGCTATTCTTAATCTGTATCTTGGCATTTTCGTAAGCCATAGTCAATGCGTTTGACGTGCTCCTCAGGTCTTCGTGAATTTTTTGCAATTCAACATCAGCCTGCCTAACCCTGGACCGTCTTGCGTGCCCGTCGAAAATCGGGATGCGGAGGTTTAGCGTCACCGCCGACATGTCAAATGACAGCGCCCGGGGCGTATAAAGATTGAACCTGTCACTCTGTGTATTATACATGTAGTTGCCGCTCAGCGATAAGGTAGGATAATATTCAGCCAGATACGCTTTGCGCTGCAAACCAAGGAGTTCTTCCTGTTTTTTCAACACTTGGAAATCGAGCAACCGCTCTACGCGGAAGTCTCCATCTTCCAAACTAGCCACAGCTTCGCGCTCCAAGCGTTCCGCTTCAGTGCCCGGAATGACAATTTCCTGTGCAATCGGCATGCCCATATAGTATTTGAGCAAGTTCTGCTGTTGCGTTATTGCATATACCAATTGTTCTCGTTGGGCAAGCAAATTGCTTTTATTTACCTTTATCCGATCAAGATCAATCTTTTTGGCCAAACCTAGCTCGTATTGGGAGCTTGTAGTCGTCTCTAATTGGGATACCCGTTCAATATTTGCATCGATCACCTGCAGTTGTTGCCGTGTGATGATCACCTGATAATAGTTAGTGGCCACCTGTTGGATCAGGTTTTCCTCGGCCAGTTGAGCGGCGATGCGAAAGTATTCTGCCGAACTTCTTGCCGCTTTTAAGCCAGTAAAAACCTGTTGATTAAATATTTGCTGATTCAATTGCACCTGTGACATGGCATTCCAAGTTTGACCTGCCGCTATGGCAATAAATTCCCCGGGAGTTCCTCCCATGAATTCGGCAGGCAAGACGAACTGCTGAACCAGCAAATTGTTAGTCAGCGTACTGACCGCTTCAATCTGAGGTAATGCAGAAGCCCTAGTTTCAGCTACAACGTGTTTGCCATTTTCGATTTCGAGACGAGCTTTACGCACTGCTTCGCTGTTATTCAAGGCGTAATTCAGCGCATCCTTCAAGGTCAACACCTCTTGGGCCGAGAGATTTGCCCATAGACCAATAAATACGGCTACTAAAATTAATCGTATATTCATCGTTGAATTATTCATTTAAATTGCTTCTATCGTTATTTCTGATGCCATTGATAAAGACGGTGGCAGCGCGTTTTTGCTTCTCGATAATACGGTACAATTCATCCTTGTTAATGATCGCGTGCGGCGTGGTGTGGTTACAAAACATAGTCAAGCCCCGCATCACGGAAACGTATAGTTCAGACGTAGCAGAAACATCAAATGTTACAAGTTCGTTACGTTTTATTCCATTCTCAAATATCCTCGCCGTCGTATCCAGTTCACGTTGAAACAGCTGTTTGAACAATTTCAGCCATCGCTCGTCATTCATATTCATTTCATGAAGGTCGAGAACAAGCATGTAATACTTTTCGAGATACTCTTTCTTGATGTCCAGCATCCGGATGAGTAAGCCCAATGTATCGGGGATTGTTTCAAACGCCTGTTTAACCACAATTTCGGTTTCTTCGATAATTCGATAAGCGATCGCTTCTATTAACGAGAACTTGTCTGGGAAGTAATAATACAGATTGGCTTTTGACAACTTCAAATCTTCGGCGATCTCGCTCATGGAGGTTTTGGCAATACCAAAATGAGAAAACCGCCGTAATGCTGCGTTTAAAATCTGATCCTGCTTATCGTCTGTCATCCGATTTGTACCATTTTACTGTTTGACTATTTTTAAAAATCGGTCAAAAGTAAAACATCAATATTATATACCAAAGTAAAATTTGGCTTTTCTAAGCATGCCCCCTTCTTATGACACGGCGTTTACAATCCGCTGTGCAAAGGAACAAGCGTATGGTGACAGCCCTATGGCAGTGGATATCGCAAGAATTATTGATCTGAATAGAATAATATCGGTTATCTGGAAAAAGTCAGTTCGTTTTGGAAGACCCTAGCATATTTTCGCTTGTCGAGTTTATATAAGCGCGCTGCGCGGTAGGACACGCCGCGCTGAAATTCCGGAAGTTCTTTTAAAATGTTATAATTTAACATCTTTTTCCGGAAGTTCCGCTTGTCTAACTTGCGGCCCCATATGGCCTCATAGAGCTGTTGCAATTGGGTAAGCGTAAATTTTTCAGGCAGCAGTTCAAAAGCGATGGGGCTATAACTTATTTTACGTCTTACCTTCAGAATGCTTTTTTCGATAATATGCTGATGGTCGAAAGCCAGCTCAGGAAGATCATTCAGCGGATGCCATACGGCCTGCTTTGCGTAGTCTGTCACCGGCTCAGGTTGGCTTTTAAGATCATCCAAACGAACCAAAGCATAATATGCTACCGTGATGATGCGCCCTTGGGGATGCCTTCTCAAATCGCCAAACGTATATAGCTGCTCCATGTAAATGCCCCGAAGGCCGGTATGCTCATACAAAATACGCTTCACGGCATCATCTATGGTTTCGTTATGCTCTACAAAAAATCCGGGGAGCGCCCACCACCCTTTGAACGGATATTCATTGCGTTCGATCAACAGGACTTTTAATTCCCCTTCATGGAACCCAAAAATAACGCAATCTGCAGTAAATGTGGACTGTAAATGTGGTAAATTTGCTTGCAAAGCTTTGATTATTTGTTTATTAATTGACCAATTTTTACTAAATTTGCTCACTTAAACCTTTCAAGTATAAAAAAATATTCTTGAAAATTTCGATAGTGTAACAAATACACACTATATTCGTGCTGCTAATTTACAAAGATAACTATTAGAAAAGTGCAACGCATAACAAAAGTCGGAATATTTACCTCAGGCGGCGATGCCCCCGGCATGAACGCATGCATACGAGCAGCGGTACGGACCGCTCTACATGCCGGCAAATCTGTGGTAGGCATATATCATGGCTATCAAGGGATGATCGACGCTAATTTTCAGGAGATGAATAGCCGCTCCGTGAGCAACATCATCCAGTTGGGCGGCACCATTCTCAAAACAGCTCGATGCCAAGCGTTTCGTACGCCAGAGGGAAGGAAACAGGCATATGACAATATCAAAGCAGCCGGCATTGATGGGCTCATCGCTATTGGTGGGGACGGTACTTTTACCGGTGCTGAAATCTTTTCCCGCGAGCACGACATCCCCGTGATATGCATCCCCGGCACGATAGATAACGACTTGTATGGATCTGATTTCACGCTGGGCTACGACACTGCGACCAATACTGTCATCGAAGCCATAGACAAAATACGGGACACGGCCGCTTCACATGACCGCCTATTTTTTGTAGAGGTAATGGGCCGCGACTCTGGCTGCATCGCCTTGAACGCAGGAATTGCTGGTGGCGCAGAGGCGATATTGCTGCCGGAAAAATCGACAGGCATTAAAGAGCTGTGCAACCAATTGGAGGATGCGGCTAACAGCAAAAAATCCTCTACAATCGTTATTGTAGCAGAGGGGGAAGAAAATGGAGGCGCTTACAATGTGGCTAAGGAGGTCAAAGCAAGGTTCGACTTTTACGACACCAAAGTCACCATACTCGGCCATCTTCAACGAGGGGGATCCCCCAGTAGCTTCGATCGTGTACTGGCCAGTAGGCTTGGTTTTGCTGCTGTCAGGTACCTGCTGGCCGGTGAAACAAGGGTAATGGTGGGGCTGCGGGGAAATGAGATTAAGACCACCTCCCTTGAGGAGGTGTTGAACAAAAAGGTGTTCAAATTGAGTGAGGACATGCTTGAAATGATGGAAGTTTTATCGATATGATTGCGGTTGTTTTCAGCGGTTCGAGATTTTCAGACTGGCGGCTGGCAGACCGGCGAAAAATCGTCACCGGTTTCCGTATGATGGGAATCAACCCGTACCTGCACGACGAACGCTTTATTCTGCAACTGCTAAACAAAAACAACAACCTAATTAACTATGCCGAACAAATCAAAAGGATATATTTTTTTGGTGCCGGCTCATCTTCCGCCGAACGAAAGGAGAAAATAGCCTTAGTTTTCCGGCAATTTTTCGTCAACGCGAAGGTCACGGTAGACCACGACGTCAAAGCCTCTGCTCTTTCCACGTTCGGAGATGGAAAGGGACTGATTGGTATATTGGGTAGCGGCTCTAATGCTGCTTACTTCAATGGAAAAAAGACTGTAGACAATAACTTCGGCTTGGGATACATCCTGGCCGATGAAGGTTCCGCCAATTGGATTGGCCGAATGCTGTTAAAGAGCTTTCTTACTGAAATCATGCCCGACGACCTACGCGAAAAATTTTCCGATAGGTATCCGATGGACCGGAAGATGATTTTGGATAAGGTATACAATCAGGCAAACCCGACACTATTCTTGACGTCGTTTGCAGATTTCGTGATGGAAAACCACAAACACCGTTTTGTCAAAAAAATAATCCTTCATGGCTTTAAACTTTATATCGAAACCTACATACTGCCGCTCACGAAACAATACCCTGGTATGACCGTTAATTTTACAGGAAGCGTGGCCGCGGGTTATGAGGAATGGCTGCGAGAGGTAGCAAGCCGATACGGTATAACAATCAGTACAGTGATCAAAGAGCCAATACATAATTTATTGAAGTACTATATAAATAAAAACTAATAAACATGAAAATTGGAATCAATGGATTCGGCCGCATTGGTCGTTTGGCATTTAGGGCAGCGGTAAACCGCCCGGGTATTGAGATTGTTGGGATAAACGATTTGGTAGACCCCGATTACATGGCTTACATGCTGAAATATGATTCGACCCATGGCAAATTTGACGGCACTGTGGATGTAAAAGACGGCAATCTGGTCGTCAATGGCAAAACCATCCGGGTTACGGCAGAAAAAGATCCGGCGAACTTAAAATGGGGCGACATCGGCGCTGAGGTGATTCTCGAATGTACCGGATTTTTTTTAACCAAGGAAGCTGGACAAAAACATATCGATGCCGGAGCGAAGAAGGTCGTGTTGTCTGCACCTGCAAAGGATGACACGCCAACTTTTGTGATGGGAGTAAACCACAAAGAACTGAAAGCAGATCAAACCATTGTGTCGAACGCCTCCTGCACAACCAATTGCCTGGCGCCATTGGCTAAAGTGCTGAATGACAAGTTTGGCATCGTTGAAGGGCTAATGAGCACAATCCATGCGGTTACTGCCACACAGAAAACCGTAGACGGCCCATCGGTTAAAGATTGGCGTGGAGGCCGGGGTGCTTATCAAAACATCATCCCCTCCTCAACCGGTGCCGCCAAAGCTGTCGGATTGGTATTGCCCGAATTAAAAGGAAAATTGACCGGTATGTCGTTCCGTGTACCGGTTGCAGACGTTTCTGTGGTAGACTTGACGGTCCGCCTTGAAAAGCCTGCCAGCTATGAGGAAATCAAACAAGCTTTCAAGGAAGCCTCCGAAGGTGAATTGAAAGGCATTCTCGGCTATACCGAAGATGACGTGGTATCCCAAGATTTTCTGGGCGATACGCGCACCTCGATTTTCGACGCGAAAGCGGGGATTTCACTTAATGACAACTTCGTGAAGGTCGTTTCCTGGTACGACAACGAGTGGGGGTATTCCAACAAACTGGTTGACCTGGTTGAATTGATAGGGAAAATTTAAAACCGCCCGATCGGCAGATCACCAAGCAAAAGGCTTCTCATATGAAGCCTTTTGCTTATTGTTTGTTGAACAACTCACTTTATTAACCACTTCCACGGTTGCTTAGTTAATCGCCTCACATCAAAAAACCGCCGCCAAGCAAATCGTCCCCTTCGTAAAATACAGCGGATTGCCCCGGAGCTATTCCCTTTACAACATGGTGGAAGTCAACTTTAATCTTTTCACCCACCTGGGCAATGGTGCTGGTCATACCAGCGTCCTTATAACGAATTTTCGTAACGGCCTCCATCGGCTGCTCAATAGATGCGTATTTCACAAGATTCACATTTTTCACGAAAGCCTCCTGCCGCTGCAGTTCATGCTCATCACCCAACACCACAGTATTGCTTTCCGGCAATAGTTGAGTAACGAAGACTGGTCGTCCCAATGCAATGCCGAGGCCCTTGCGCTGGCCTACCGTATAGTAAGGATAACCTTGATGCTGGCCAACCACAGTACCATCAGCAAGTACAAAGTTTCCAGGTCCTATCCGTTCATCAATGTTATGTACACGGTTTCGGAGGAATGCACGGTAGTCGTTATCTGGCACAAAACAAATCTCGTAGCTTTCCGACTTATTAGCCAGCTCTAACTGCCCCATTTCGGCCGCCATTTGTCGAATTTCGGCCTTCGTATAGCGGCCCAGCGGGAATTGGGTACGCGCGAGGTTTTCCTGCGATACACCCCACAGTACATATGACTGGTCTTTGTGGGTGTCTCGGCCTTTCGAAATCACATAACGGCTGTTGTCCTGCTGCCGGATGTTGGCATAATGCCCCGTTGCGATGAATTCACAGTCGAGCTTATCCGCCCGTTTAAGCAGCGCTTCCCATTTGATATGCGTATTACAAAGTACACACGGGTTAGGTGTACGGCCAGCTAGGTATTCATCAACAAAATTGTCAATAACGAAGTCACCAAATTCTCCCCGAATATCCAAAATATAGTGCGGAAATCCGTAGGATACGGCTAATGCGCGTGCGTCATTGATGCTGTCCAAGCTACAACAACCGGTTTCCTTCGACGACCCGCCTCCGGACGAAGCATAGTCCCATGTCTTCATCGTCAGTCCAATCACCTCATATCCCTGCTCATGCAGCATCACAGCGGCGACCGAGCTGTCCACGCCACCGCTCATAGCCACCAAAACTCTACCTCTCTTACTCATTGCTGTTAATAAAATGCAAAGATACGGCTATTTTTATTATGGCCATGTTCCTGCCATGTCATTTTATCCTCAACGCAATCAGCGTTTTGGTCTGCTAAAGGAAAAATTTTTTGAAAAAAGTTTTCGGAAATAAAAAAAGGCGCTACATTTGCAGTCCCAAAACAACGATATCGTTGACTGCGGAAGGGTACCATAGCTCAGTTGGTAGAGCAAAGGACTGAAAATCCTTGTGTCGCTGGTTCGATTCCAGCTGGTACCACTAAACCTGATTTATTGCATAAATAAGTCAGGTTTTTTTTCGCCTCACTTTTTCAATTCACATCAACATCAATATCAAAATGGCACCGCCAGAAAGATTAGAAAGGAATGTGAACCTTTGTGTCAAGCTTTCGTAGGTTGCACTCCACCAGCCCAACACGATTATAAAAAACCTTTTCCCCGCTTAAATGTTACCTAAGGTATAATAAAAACATAACAAAGCACAAGCAATATTAATAGCATATTTTTAACTAAACACCTTCGTAACATGAAAAAAGTAACATTATCAGCAATCGCCCTCGTAGTGGTGGGATTTTTAGCATCCTGTGACAATACAGGACAGAACAATCAAAGAAACGATGACACGACCACCTTTGGTAGCCCCGCGGCTCCCATCCCCCCCACTGATACCACCATGAATGACACGTTGATGGACGATACGTTAGGCAGAGACAGAAACAGGTTGTAGCCTACGAAAGCAATTTCATTAAATAACCGCCTTAGTAAGGCGGTTATTTTAGTTTAATGGATCAACACAAAAATACACATTCATTTGTAGCCTCCGCAAAAAACACTATTTTTGTCCCGTCAAGGGAAATTAGCTCAGTTGGTTCAGAGCACTACCTCGACAAGGTAGGGGTCACAGGTTCGAGCCCTGTATTTCCCACAATCCCCGGCTATTTCGGCCGGGTTTTCTTTTTTTAGGTTATTCGTGCTTTTTCCCGTATTTTTGCCATTGAAAATGAGCAGAAGAGTCGCTTTTTATACCTTAGGATGTAAACTGAATTTTTCAGAAACATCATCCATTGGCCGTGTGTTCCAGAACGCAGGATATGAAACGAAACCCTTCAACACCCAGGCGGACATCTATGTGATCAATACATGCTCAGTCACAGACAATGCCGATAAAAAGTGCCGAAAAGTAGTGCGGGAGGCCCTAAATCACTCACCAAACGCATATATAGTTGTCGTGGGGTGCTATGCACAGTTGAAACCTCAGGAAATTACCCAAATCCCGGGCGTAGATCTCGTCTTGGGCGCTGCTGAAAAGTTCAATATCGTTGACCATATCAATGACTTGACCAAACAACCCAAGGCAATTGTACATAATGCGCCGATTGGCGAAATTAATCAATTCGTCTCTGCATTTTCGATAGGTGACCGCACCCGCACGTTTCTCAAGGTACAAGATGGATGTGACTACTCCTGCACGTTCTGCACCATTCCGTTGGCAAGGGGCGCTAGCCGAAGCGGAGCGATTCACGATATTGTGCAACAAGCAGAAAGCATTGCGGCCTCTGGTGTAAAGGAGATTGTGCTTACAGGGGTGAATATCGGTGACTTTGGAATACGCGAAGGGGAGCGTAAAGAACGTTTCTTCGATCTCGTGAAAGCCCTAGATGGTGTAAACAGGATAGATCGTTTTCGGATATCGTCTATTGAACCCAATCTACTTAGCGACGAAATCATCGAATTTGTAGCCCGGTCTTGCCGTTTTGTTCCTCACTTCCATATACCATTACAGTCCGGCTCCAATAGGATACTAGGAATGATGCGGCGACGCTACAAAAGGGAATTATATGCAAGCCGGGTGGCAAAAATCAAGGCACTGATGCCTGACTGCTGCATCGGTGTTGATGTTATTGTCGGCTTTCCCGGAGAAACGCTGGAAGATTTCTTAGACACCTATCATTTCCTTAATAACCTCGACGTTACTTACCTGCACGTATTCACCTATTCGGAGCGCGAAAACACGATCGCTGCGCAAATGGAGGGCGCCGTACCCGGAACCCAACGAAATGAACGTAGCAATATGCTGCATATACTTTCAGAGAAAAAGCGCAGGGCGTTTTACGAAAACCAATTGGGTAAAAAGGGCGAAGTGCTTTTTGAAGGGGACATTAAAGACGGATACATGCAAGGTTTCAGCCGAAATTACATAAAGGTGCGCACGCCATACGACCCGCTATTGGTAAATGAAGTGGTGCCTATGAGATTCACTGCGATAACCGATAACGGTGAAATGGAGGCTATTGAACTGCCTGAATTATTACACCATTAGAAAAGTCAACGCTCGTACTCCCCGTTACCAACGTTATTTTGTCTCTTTTTCTGCCTGCCGTGCTTGCCGCCGGAAAAATCCCCGAAATAAAAAGTTGTGCTGCAATGCCTCCATATTTTGATCGAGCTTCTCGGTGCTCTGCTCCAAATTTTGCAATGTTTGCCGAATGTTTTCAGCAGCTGCCGGATCGTTGAGCAATACACCTACCGCATTATTTTCGCCATCCAGCTTAGTCGCGGCTTCGTTCAAATTCACCATTAACGCAGACGCCGTCTGGGTGATACCCTGTAGTTGGGCAACAGCGCCCTGAAGATTTGCATATATAACGGTATCGGTCAGCAAATCGTTAATGAGTGTGCCTTCTTGATTGAGCTTTGCCGTCAATTGATTGAGGGCCGACGATGCCTGTGCCGTGTTGGCTGTGGTCTGGTTCAGGTGTTGAATCATGCGCTTGATATCCAAGGCCATGGCAGAATCACTGATTAATGCCCCCAACGTACCCTCTCCCCGCGCAAGGCGGGCACTCACCTTGCCAAAGTTCTCTGTGATTTCCACCAAATTTCTGTTATTGGTCTGCAAGGTTGCCATCATCGCGTCCAGCCCTTCGTCAGCAGACGCTTGCAACACATCGCCGCTCTCAACAGGAGGCACGTCACCGCTTCCTCCTTCAATTACGATGAGCTTATTTCCGATAAAACTTTCCGACCCGATTTTGGCTACAGCGTCTTTTCTGATATATTCCCGCGATTTTTCTTCAATAGCCATCACGATTTCAACCTGTTGAAGATTCTTGAATGTAATGCTTTTGATCGTCCCGATTTTTACACCGGAAAACCAAACATTGTTGCCGGGCTTAAGCCCGCTCACGTCATTAAAAACGGCAGACACGTGAATATTTTTCGAAAAGCGGTTCTGCTGTCCACCAAGCACCAAAATGCCAGCAACCAGTATAGCTATGCCCACCAGCACAAACAATCCCACGATTACCGAACGTTTACTTTCTGTAGCACTCATAAGTCTATCTTATAAAATTGTAATCATAAAACGGCTTTACCCGTTCGTCATCCGTGTCAAAAATTTCATCGAAGTTGCCCTGCCTTTCAAATTTACCATCCAGTAACATCACAATGCGGTCGCCCACACTCTTTGCGCATGCTAGGTCGTGCGTGATAATTATTGAAGAGGTCTTGTATTTCTCCTGAACTTCATTAATAAGCCCGTTGATTTCAATACAAGTTATGGGATCAAGCCCCGCTGTCGGCTCATCATAAAGCATGATTTCGGGTCGTAGAATCAGCGTACGCGCAATACCGATGCGTTTACGCTGGCCGCCTGATAATTCCGATGGCATCTGGTTGATCGTCTGCAGCAGCCCTACGGCGTCTAACACATCCTCAACTTCATAATTGATTTCGGCACGCGTTAGATGCCGCTTATTGCGTACTAAAGGGAACTCCAAATTTTCCCGCACAGTCATGCTATCGTACAGGGCGCTACTTTGAAAAGAAAATCCGATTTTGAGCCGAAGCCGTTGCAACTGCTTCTCATTCAATTCGCCAACATGTTCTCCCAAGACCTTGATAGTGCCGCTATCTGGTCGCAAAAGGCCAGATATCAGCTTGATCAAAACCGATTTTCCGGTACCTGACCTTCCCAGTACCACTAGGTTTTCTCCATTATATAGTTCGAGGTCGACGCCGCGTAGCACATGGTTCTCGCCGAACGACTTACTGACGTGCTGCACGGTAATCACCCGCTTATTGTAATCGATATTTCCGCTTGTCTTGCCCATTGTTTAAGCGCGCATCGCCTGAATAATCTGTACGATTAATATTTCTTCAATAAATATGAGGAACATGGACATTACCACCGCCCAATTGGCCGCCCTTCCCACGCCTTCCGTTCCCTTTGATGAATGATACCCCTGATAACAGCCCACGATGCCGATCGTAAATCCAAATACCACTGCTTTAAGCAACAATGAAAATATATCTAGGTAAGTGACTGCTTCAAAGACCTGATCAAAATATACACGGAAGCTGGTGTTTTCCACCTGATTGACGCTTAAATAGGCCCCGAACAAACCTACTGCTGCGGTATAAAACGACAAAATAGGAATACTGATCGTAGTTGCCAAGACACGACTAACTACCAAAAACTTAAACGGATTGGTGCCTGACACCTCCATTGCATCAATCTGCTCGGTTACTTTCATCGACCCCAGTTCCGCACCTATCTGCGACCCAACTTTGCCGGAAGCGATGAGCGCCGTCACCAACGGTGCCAATGCCCTGATGATTGCGATGGATATCAATGCAGGCAACCATGAGGTGGCACCGAATTCGGCCAAAGAGGGGCGAGATTGGTTGGTGAATACAATGCCTGTAATAAAGCCTGTAAGCGTAATCAATGGTAGTGATTTCCATCCTACGACATAACACTGACGGATAATCTCTTTAAACTCGTAGGGAGGCCGGAAGACTTCCCGGTAGAAACGCATCACAAACCGATGAATACTCGCCAATTCAATTAGGATGCGTTTAATCTTTTTAACCATCTGGCACCATTAGTAGTGAGGACACAAAAATAGAAGTTTAATTTTAATATGCGGCGAAATCCGTCCATATTTACCGATTTCCTTAGCTAAACATCTGTTGTGCGAAAATGTTCTTAAAATCAAAGCCGTAACAATTGCATGGATATGTAAGTCCTGTAATTAAACTATCAGCCGGTTTTCGCAGTCATACCATCAGTAAACAAAACAGAGTGTCGCACATTTAAATCACGTGTCATGAAAACGTTAAGGAAAGCCGGACTATCAATACTCTCTGCATTAGCCTTTATGGTCATTGCAGCATCCAACACCGTGAAGGCTCAGCCCGGCATGAGCGTTTCATTCCAGTTGTTTTACGACGAACTGGCACCATACGGCAATTGGGTAAACGACCCCGAATATGGATATATTTGGCTGCCTGATGCCGAGCCGGGTTTCCAACCCTACGCCACTAACGGACACTGGGTGATGACAACCTATGGCAACACTTGGGTCTCGAACTATGCTTGGGGATGGGCTCCATTCCACTACGGTCGCTGGCTGTACACAGATTATTACGGATGGGCATGGGTTCCCGGTTATGAGTGGGGACCAGCTTGGGTAAGCTGGCGGAGCGGCGGCGGCTACTATGGGTGGGCTCCGCTGGGTCCACGTATGAGCATTAATGTCCATATCGGTGTCCCTCATCATCACTGGATATTCGTACCGCAACGTTATATCTCCAGTCGAAGAATTTACAGTTATTACGTACCTTATCGAAATCGTGTATCGATCTATAACCGTACGACGATTATCAATAACACATACGTATATAACAACCGTACCTATGTGACTGGTCCAAGGCGTAGCGAAATTGAACGAGTGACGCGTAGCCGGATTTCCGTACGCGAAATCAGCAATGCCACTCGCCCAGGAAGACCCGCAGTAAATAGCCGTACGGTAAGCATTTACCGTCCGGAGGTAGACCGAAACTCCCGTACTTCGGCACGGCCATCGAGGGTAGCGGATGCTGGCACGGTAAGGTCGGCCAGCACCCGCAGCAACAGCAATTCTTCCCGGGTATCGGCTGCTACTACGGGACGCAGTTCGACGACAACAGGGAATAGCACAGCGACAACACGTAATAACAACACCGCACAGCGGAATGCAAACGCGACCACTTCGCGCAGCTCATCCACAACGGAAAGAAGGAATGCCACGAGGGGTTCTGCCACAGCGACTGGCCGGAGCACTGAAGCCGTAGGCCAATCAAGGTCTTCCAGCTCCTCAACAAACAGCCGAGCGAGAAGCTCCGAAAAACGCGGTTCGGAAATTACGGAACGCAATAAAACCGCCCGCCCGACGAACAGCGGACGGCAGCGCGAAACAACGGCCAGGCCAGCAACACTTCAGTCGACCAGCACACGCCACCAGACGCCCTCGCGTACACAGCCTGTTGCGGCATCCCATTCCACCTCTTCGCGCAACGTGCAACGGGCTTCTGCACCCAGGCAAAGCAGTGCACCTTCACGAAGCAGTTCTGTAAGTAGTCGTTCGCAGTCTCGTCCGGCCGTGTCAGCGAATAGAGGTTCAGAAAAGAGCAACAACGCTACCCGTAACGGATCAACTGAAAGCCGGAGCTCATCCGGACGAAGCAGGGGTTAGATTGATTATTTTTTCAAAAATAAAAAGGAAAAAGGAGGATAAGCCTCCTTTTTTCCGTTCAAACACCTACCTTTGAAGTCAATAAGCCATTTTTAACCCATGGACAAAAGTAGAAGGACATTCATTGGAAGTTCATTGATGGGAGCCGCTGCGGCCATCAACCTCCCACAAATTGTGACGGCCGCCATAAGGCCTGCCGCTGGCGCGCCGAAAATCCGGCTCGAACAGGGCGACGTAATTCTTTTTCAAGGGGATTCTATTACAGACGCTGGGCGCAACAAAGAAGACGCTACCCCGAACAATGCCCACTCGCTGGGCAGCGGGTATGCATTTCTTGCAACGGCAAGTCTGCTGCTTACCCATCCTCAGAAACAACTTAAAATCTATAATAAGGGGATAAGCGGTAATAAAGTGCATCAACTGGATGAACGCTGGCAGGCCGATTGCATCGCCCTCAAGCCGAACGTCCTGAGCATCCTTATCGGAGTCAACGATTATTGGCATACACGCACTGGCGGTTATAAAGGCACACCACTGGTTTACCGCGATGATTACCGGAAACTGCTCGACCGCACGATGGCATCACTTCCCAACGTGAAACTGATCATCGGGGAACCGTTTGCCGTCAACAACGTTAAAGCCGTCACAGAGGCTTGGTTTCCTGCGTTCGACCAATATCGCCATGCTGCGCACGAAATCGCCAAGGAGTATAAAGCAGTATTCATCCCCTATCAACGGCTGTTCGACGAAGCGGGCAAACGCATAGAACCGGCGTACTGGACCTATGATGGAGTCCACACCACATTGGCGGGCGCACAGCTTATGGCCGAAGCTTGGTTGACAGCGATCAGTCAGTAACCTGTGGACCACTTGTCCGGCTACCCGATACCGTTGTACACCGCGCACAATGATACATTCTATTCTAGACAACGACTTTTACAAGTTTACCATGCAACATGCTGTGGTGAAACTATTTCCCAAGGCGAAAGCGAAGTATCAGTTTATCAATCGAGGCAATCATAAATTTCCGGATGGCTTCGCCCATAGGCTGCAGGTAGTCATTGATGAGCTAGCAAGCCTGCAGCTCACCAGACAGGAAAAACTTTTCTTTGCAACTAGTTGCCCATACATCGACCCCACCTACTTTGATTTTCTTCAAGGTTACCGGTATGACCCAGATGAGGTACAGGTCAAACAGCGCGGCGACGACGTCCATATTGTCGTTGAAGGGTACTGGTACCGTACCATCCTTTGGGAAGTCCCCCTCATGTCGCTCATCTGCGAGCTCTACTATCAGCTGGCCGGTCAGCAACGGCAACCGGATGACCAAGTCACGGAGACGGCTCGTGAAAAAATCGAAAAATACCGCGAATTGGGTGTCACTATCGCTGAATTCGGTACCCGCAGACGCCATTCTTACGGAGTGCACCAACAGGTGGTGCAGGCCTTGACACAATTTGGCGAGGGCGCATTTATCGGGACAAGCAACGTTCACTTGGCTATGCGCTACCGAACCAAACCCATAGGTACCCATGCACATGAGTGGTTTATGTTCCATGCCGCTAAATACGGGTTCAAGATGGCGACCCTTCTTGGGCTGGAACATTGGTCAGACGTATACCGGGGCGATCTGGGTATTGCCCTTTCCGACACATACACCACCGATGTGTTTTTTTCGCAGTTTGATAAAAAGCTCACGAAATTGTTCGATGGTGTCCGCCACGATAGCGGGGATCCGTTAACGTTTGCGGACAAAGCTATTCGGCATTACGAGCAAAAGGGCATCGATCCAATGTCAAAAACCATCATCTTTTCCGATGGCTTGAACTATGAAAAAGTGGCTCGCATCGCAGAATATTGCCGCGGCCGCATCGGCATGTCATTTGGTATTGGCACTAACCTTACAAATGATGTAGGGTTAGTGCCGATGAATCTTGTCATCAAAATGACCGAAGCTTTTCCTGAAGAAGCTCAATGGACTCCGGTGATTAAACTTTCTGACGAATCGGGCAAACATACCGGCGATGCCGGCACCATCGCGCTCGCTAAACAAATCCTACACATTACGTCGTATGGCACCTGATCCACTGGGCACAGCCCTTATTGACTATTACCGCGGTAGGACCAGTGAGAAGCTACTGCTCAGGACCAGCTATACTGATATTGAGGAAATGCCAGTCGATGTGTTTTTCCGCGAGCCGGAGGACTTTCCAGCGCTCGAATATATCGCCTTAGCATTGTGCGATGGCCGTGTGCTTGACGTGGGTGCCGGGGCAGGAAGTCATGCATTGTACCTCCAGAGACAGGGAATTGAGGTAGTTGCATTGGAACATTCACCGCAAGCCTGTACCGTAATGCGCGAACGCGGCGTGCGGCAAGTCGTACTAGAAGACTTTTTCAACTACAGCGCAGCTACTTATGACACGCTTCTGTTCATGATGAATGGAATTGGTGTAGCAGGGACCGTGGATCGGCTGAAGAAACTGCTCCAGCATAGCCGATCGTTGCTGAAGGAAGGCGGACAGCTGCTATTCGATTCATCAGACGTCGCCTATCTCTATGCGGATGGCTTCATTGAAAAGCCCGAAGGATATTACGGTGAGATACAGTATCAATATGAGTACAAGGGCGTGCGGGGAGAACCTTTCAACTGGCTGTTTATCGATCAAGCGACATTAATCCAGCACGGCCAGCGCGAAGGCTGGGTGGTGCAAATCTTGTATGAAGACCAAAATGATCAATATTTGGCACGGATGACGCCTGTGATGTGACGATACCAGGATGTTACTACGGCGGCTTTATTTACTGGATAATGAATTCGACTAATCAATCCACGCGAATCCTGTATACGGTACCAATACGTCCGGAATTTTTATCCCTTGCTCTGTCTGGTTATGTTCCAAGATAGAAGCCAATATTCGCGGCAAAGCCAGCGCGCTTCCATTGAGCGTATGCGCTAACTGCGTCTTACCGTTTTCTCCTTTGAAACGAACTTTTAGGCGATGGCTTTGGAACGTCTCGAAATTGGAAACGGACGATACCTCCAGCCACCGCTGTTGCGCGGCACTCCAGACCTCCATGTCGTACGTAAGCGCTGAGGTGAATCCAATGTCCCCGCCGCAGAGACGTAACACGCGATAGGGAAGGTCTATTGCCCGAAGCAACGATTGCACATATAGGCTCATTTCTTCCAACACTTCATACGACTTTTGGGGATGTACAACCTGCACCACTTCCACCTTGTCGAACTGGTGTAACCGGTTCAGGCCACGTACGTGTGCACCATATGATCCTGCTTCGCGACGGAAACAGGGCGTATAAGCTGTAAGCTTGATGGGAAAGTCGGATTCCTTTACAATCGTATCGCGGTACATGTTGGTCAACGGCACCTCTGCGGTGGGAATAAGATAAAGGTCATCGACACCTACGTGATACATCTGCCCCTCCTTATCGGGAAGCTGCCCGGTACCAAAACCAGATGCCTCATTAATTAATATCGGCGGTTGCACTTCGCGATATCCTGCTTTTCCGGCTTGGTCAAGAAAGAAGTTGATCATTGCACGCTGTAACCGGGCACCCTTTCCTTTATATATCGGAAAACCCGAGCCCGTCACCTTGGTACCCAATTCAAAGTCGATGATGTCATACTTTGCGGCCAGTTCCCAGTGCGGCAAGGCGTGCTCCGGCAATTCCGGCCGCCGGCCATGCTCCAATACGACCTCATTATCTTCCGCACCGACGCCTCTTGGGACAGACGGGTGAGGTAGATTGGGTAAAAGCACCAGTTTTTCGTGCAGTCCGGCTTCAACGGAATCAAGTTCTTCCACAAATTTCTTCTGTTGCTCCTTATATCCGCTCGATTGCGCCTTAATAGCTTCTGCACTATCCCGCTTGCCCTGTCGCATCAGCTCGCCGATCTGGCGTGCGGCGGCGTTGGCTTCCGCAGCTAATGCGTCAGATTCCGTCTGAAGCTGCCGGCGGCGCTCATCTAAAGCAATCACCTCATCTATCAGTTCCAACGCCTTAAAATTCCGGACACCCAGCCGTTCGATCACACTGTCCCGGTTTTCGCGGATATAGTTAACTTGCAACATATTTTCGTTTATTTGTGCCGGCAAAGATAACGATGAAATACGAAAATCGAAGTTAGAAGCACGAGATAATCCTAATACGCAATCTTACAAAATGCTATATTTAGTCCCCACTCCCATAGGAAATCTCGAGGACATGACCCTTCGGGCTATCCGCGTCCTCAAGGAAGCCGATGTTATCCTCGCAGAAGACACCCGCACCAGCGCACCGCTGCTGAAGCATTTCGGCATCGAAAAAAAAGCCTATGCGCATCATCAGCACAACGAACATAAGGCCATCCATGAAATCATCCGCTTTCTCAAAGGCGGCCAGCATGTCGCACTGATTTCGGATGCGGGCACGCCTGCCATATCCGACCCTGGCTTTCTGTTGGTCCGCGAAGCCATCACCAACGGAATCGATGTGCAATGCTTACCCGGTCCTACGGCTTTCGTACCTGCACTTGTCGCTTCGGGATTACCGTGTGACCGGTTCTGCTTCGAAGGGTTTCTCCCTGTGAAAAAAGGTCGACAGACGCGGTTGAACAGCTTGGCCAGTGAAAGCCGTACCATGGTGTTTTACGAGTCGCCCCACCGGCTACTCAAAACCCTTCAGGCATTCATCGACACCTTCGGAGGCGATCGTCCGGCATCCGTGTCACGGGAAATCACCAAAATATACGAAGAAACCGTCCGCGGCCGACTCACCGAACTGAAAGCTCATTTCGAAACGCATCCCGTAAAAGGTGAATTTGTGGTTTGCGTACAGGGCTCCACCGGTTTTTCTTGATCCATCCTTCAGCGCAACCAAGCTAAGGTACACAAATATCACATGGCATGTGCGTTTTTAGGGCAAAACTTGCTATCTTAGCATGGAAAACAAATTCCATGAATATTGACAAGTACCTCAATGACGGACAAGACCCCAAAACGGTGGAAAAACTGTTGCTTAAACTGCAGGACATGCTCACGGCTGGAGAGGTGGTCACCTACATCGCTGTACAAAAGAAACCGGCTGTAACGTTACTTCCTGATAGTATTGCATTGACCAGTAAGCGGATTTTTATCTGCGAATTTACTAAACTGGGCTTAACCACCGACTTTGAAATCCGTTCTTGGAACGACATCAAGGAGGTTGGCTTCAAAGAGGAAATTTTTGGCGCAAAAGTGACCATCAGCCCGCAAACAGGCGAAAGCCTAAGCATCAACTACATCCCCAAAACGCAGGCTCGAAAAGTCTTCCAGCTTGCTAACGAGGTACTCGAAACGCAGAAAGGACAATCGCCGCTTACGAAGTCTCCTGACGTCCCTCTTGTACAGGAAGTTGACGAAGACGAGCGTTTCCCTTTGCAACCGGAAGAGGAACCCGTGCTAAAGCTTCGCGATGCCCTCCCTCCTGAAACGGAGCAGGATGATGAGCTTACGCTTAAGCTCAAAAAACTGAAATCGCTATTCGAACGGCAGCTGATCACCCAAGAGGAATACGAAAACAAAAAAGACGAACTGCTATCACAATTATAATCGTGAATAAATCAGCTCAGAATTACCTTTTAGCCTTGCTAAGTGCTTTTCTTTTGTGGTTAGCGTGGCCTCCTATTCCTTACACCGCTCCCCTTCTCTGGATTGCTTTTGTACCGCTTTTGCTAGCATTGGAGTCTGTCATGCGGAGCGATGCGCCAAAAAAAGGCACTAAAGTATTCTTCTTAGGCGGCCTTATGGGTTTGGTGTGGAATACGGCCTCTATCTACTGGGTATTCAATGCCATGAATGCAGTCATGCCGGTATACGTTGCCGCACTGGTCTCGATTATTCCGTTTGGCTTGTCTGCGGTACTGATGGGATTTGCCATCCGGCTGTATTACCAATTGCGCAAGCGGTATCCGATCGGACTTGCGTTGATCGGTTTGGTGTGCTTTTGGGTTGCATACGAGTACCTACATCAAAGCTGGGATTTGGCTTTTCCTTGGATGACGCTGGGTAACGGATTTGCAAACGCCCACCAGCTGATCCAGTGGTATGAACATACCGGCGTCTATGGCGGCACTGTGTGGATCTGGGCAATTAACATCTTTGTCTTTCTTGTTGTACTGTCCATTAAGGACGGCTTTCCACATGCTCACCGCAATAAATTGGCGATGGCACTCCTTGCACTGGTGCTGATTCCCACGGCATGGTCCTTGTACCGCTATTTCACTTATGAAGAACACAGCAATCCCTCCAGCGTGGTGGTCGTACAGCCAAATGTAGACCCCTACGGCAAATTCACCTTCATCACACCCGAAGAGCAGTTAGACAACCTCATTAGGCTCTCGGAGTCTGTTGCGCAACCAAACACCGAGTTTTTTATTTGGCCGGAAACAGCCATCGCTTCCCCACCTCCTGGATATGACGAAGACACATTCTTACAACATTCAGCGTTCCGCAAGGTGCAGCAGTTCCTTGCTCCGTACCGCAATGGAAACATTTTATCGGGGATCGAAAGCTATCGCCTGTTCGACGAACAGGCGTCGCCGACGGCAAGAAAATGGGGAGACGCGTATATAGACGTGTTCAATGCCGCGGTCTTAATTGAAAATTCACCAAAACTTCAGTTTTACCATAAGTCGAAGCTGGTTGCCGGTGTTGAGCAGTTCCCGTTCGGCGGTGCGCTGGCGTTCATGAAACCGCTCTTCAGCGCTTTCGGCGGTACCACAGGTGGGTATGGGCGCCAGAATGAGCCGTCCGTCTTCTATGCACAAAGCGGTATCGGAGCGGCTCCTGTCATTTGCTACGAATCGATATGGGGTGATTACGTGGCGCAATATGTCAAGCAGGGCGCACAGTTTATCGCAGTGATTACCAACGATGGCTGGTGGGGAAACACCGCTGGCAAAGACCAGCATTTGGCGTACGCTAAATTACGTGCTATCGAAACCCGCCGATGGGTCGCCCGGTCGGCTAATACAGGCATTTCCGCTTTCATCAATCAACGTGGCGATGTGGTGCAAAGAACCGGGTGGTGGGAGCCTGCTGCACTCATACAGGACATTAACCTTAATGAAGAAATCACACCCTATGTCAAAACAGGTGATTACTTCGCCTTTGCCGGATGCGCCGGTGGACTTGCGTTGAGCATTCTCCTCTTGCTCTCATTCAAGAAAGGAAAAAAAATTCGCTAACTTTGTGCTCCGGTCTCTGACTTCCGTTTCCGGACTCCAAATCAGCGTAAAAATGTTCACAGGCATCATCGAAACCATCGGCACCGTAACGCATATCCGGCAGGAAGCCGGGAACCTACACATTACGGTGGCCTCCGCTTTATCGGACGAACTGAAGATTGACCAAAGTGTTTCTCACAACGGCGTTTGCCTCACAGTGGTGGCTTTGTCACCCGGTGAACATACAGTGACAGCCATCGCAGAGACCTTGGAAAAAAGTAATTTGGGCTGTCTTCAGGTCGGGAGCCCCGTAAACCTGGAACGCTGTACCAAGATCGGCGACCGACTGGACGGACACATTGTGCAGGGGCACGTAGACCAAACCGCAAAATGTACCTCCGTCGTTGACCAGCGTGGAAGCTGGCTATATACCTTCGAATATGAACGCGCTGGAAGCAATATTACGGTAGAAAAAGGTTCTATCACTGTAAACGGGATCAGCTTGACGGTAGTAAACGCTGGGCACAACCGGTTTTCTGTAGCCATTATTCCATACACCTTTGAAAACACCAACCTCAACCAAGTGAAACCAGGCGACGACGTTAATCTCGAGTTTGACATCATCGGGAAATATGTCGCACGGATCATGGAATTAAAGCAATAATCCGTTTTGGGGCCGAACATTGCAAATGGATTGGAACGCCGCCATCAACGATTTCACGCACTATCTCCGGATGGAGCGTGCCATGTCGGCTAACACGGTGGAAGCCTACCTCAACGACATGGCGAAGCTCCGCCAATTTGCCGAACTGCAGGGAATCCCACCGAACGAAATAACTACCCAACAGTTGCAGGATTTTTTAGTGTGGATCAATGGATTCGGTCTTTCGGCTCATTCCCAGGCACGTATATTATCCGGCATCAAAACGTTTTATGTATATCTGAGCCTGGAACACGGGCTGATTGAAAACCCCACGGCGCTCATTCAGCCGCCTCGATTAGGACGCAAGATTCCCGATGTGCTCAACGTAACCGAAATAGATAAACTAATCGCCGCCATCGACCTATCAACGCCCGAGGGGATGCGCAACAAAGCCATGCTGGAAGTATTGTATGGTTGCGGACTGCGAGTTAGCGAGTTGGTGGGACTTAAGGTCTCCAACCTGTTCCTCGACGTCGAATTTATTAAGGTAGAGGGAAAAGGAAGCAAGGAACGCCTAGTACCCATCGGGGCACAAGCGATTAAATATCTTCGAATTTATTTGGACGAGGTTCGCATACACCAAAAAATCAACTCCGGACAAGACAATTTTGTATTCCTCAACCGAAGAGGTTCGCCACTTACCCGCGTGATGGTGTTTATCATTATTAAGGAACTGGCTAAATCCATCGGATTGAAAAAGAAAATCAGCCCGCACACGTTTCGCCATTCCTTTGCCAGTCACCTTGTGGAAGGAGGTGCCGATCTGCGTGCGGTACAGGAAATGCTCGGACATGAAAGCATTACCACCACAGAGATTTATACACATGTCGACCGGGAATACCTCCACGCGGTGATTACCCAGTATCACCCCCGGTCATAACGCTCGCGGTCACTGCTGGTAGTCAAAACATCGCCCATTCGGCTGGCTAGTTGTTCTGCCTCCTCGTTTTATCAAGCCTGATCATAGCTCCGAAATCCAAGCCCATGGCCATTGCTTCGACGGTCATAGCGATCCGCTTCGTCCGTGTCAATTCCGTTTTGGCTTCGTTAATATACTTAATAAAGTAGTTTCGGTGTGATTTGGTCAGCGCCATGAACCGTTCCATCAGATCGGCCTCATCATTCAGGAAACAAATTTCCAGATCTTCCGGCACTTCAATTATAAAATCTTTATCTTCTTCCAGGCGGAGAAACAGCAGATCCCCCACCCCCTTGCCCAGCGCCTTCCGCATGTTGCCGTTGATGGCCAGTATGTAATCTCCCCGGCCCTTGGGCATCAGCGAAAGGCCCGAAAACGTACACCCATCGATTTCGCCGCGTACACGGTAGGGCTGTTTGTAATCAGGTTTCAGCTGCTGCGCAATCGCATGTGGGACGTTGATATACGCCCATCCTATCATCGCTGCGCCGTGCGAGTCCGATTTCAATATTTTCGCTTCAAAGGCTACCATTGCAGATCGGAGTTGTCGATATAAAACACCTCATACGCTGGATTCAATCCCGACAAAACAGGTTTGTCTTCGAACAATCCGTATACGGATGAACCACTGCCGCTCATAGCAGCATACACCGCTCCGCTTCGATATAATAAATCCTTTAACGCCCCAATGCCAGGGTGCCGGGCAAAAACTCCAGCTTCAAAATCATTAAAAACTGCATGGTGCCATTCCGCTATTGGCAGCGAGAGGGCTGATGCCAGCTGCCGACCAGTTGGGTTAGGCATTACCGTGCCGTATGCCGTTGCCGTCGAAATGTGTACGTCAGGTTTCACCAGTACGATATGGTAGGACGAGAGATCAAGCTGAACGCTCTGGAAAACATCGCCGATCCCCGTTGCCAGCACTGGCGTATTCCTGATGAAGAATGCGCAATCCGAACCTAAACGCCGGGCAAAATTCATCAGCTCGGCTTCCCCCATTCCTAGGGCAAACATTGTATTGAGCAATTTTAACAGAAATGCGGCGTCCGCTGATCCGCCGCCAAGTCCAGCTCCGATAGGTATGGTCTTATGCAAATAAATTTCTACAGGAGGTAAGTCATATGCAGTTTTCAGCAACCGGTAAGCTTTTAAGCAAAGGTTATCCTGACAATCCCCCGGAATGAGCAACCCCGATGAAATGAACCGAACAGACTTCGCCTCAACCACCTCCAACACATCGTAAATCTTCACGGGATAAAACACCGTTTCCAGGTCGTGGTAGCCATCATCCCGCCGTTGCAGGACCTGTAAGCCAATGTTGATTTTGGCATTAGCAAATGTAATCATCGGCCTAAATCTGCGATGCCAAAGAAAATCTTTCTGCGTTGGCCAGACTCTTTGAGTTTGCGAACAGGGATAAGCTGTCCGGTGTGCTCCCTTTCACCACATCACTACGCAAAAATTGTTCCTTGGAATGAGTTATGTGAGTTACGGTCTCCCAAATGGTGTTCTCCCACACACCTTCGGGCTGCCAGCGAGCTAATGCCGCATCAATACCGCTAAGTAAATGCATATACAGAAGATACCACCCGTCCGATACTATAGCCAGCTGCCAATACCGCTGTATGATTGATTTTCTATCCATCAAGTTTACTATTTATTTTGCTTACAAACTTAGCTAACCCACCGTTTTTTCACAACTATATCTTCATCGGAGCTCGAATAAGCCTCACCACCTTCTACCTGTCGCTGATTGGCTAAAACCTATCGCCGGACTAACTGTTCTACACTTTACACGCGATATAAAAAAACAATCGACCATGAAACGACATTACATTACCATCGCATTATGCGCCATGCTATTCTCCTGCAATCAGACTTCGACTCGAAATCAGGGCCAAGAGACCGCTCAAAACGACCGTATGCAGACGACCAACCATGAACAAAAGAACTGCTTCCTACGGCTGGACGGAACAGCGCAGCAGGATTCATCATTTATCCAATTAGTTATCCGCGACGAAACAGTCAGTGGAATATACAATGTCATCCCTCAAAAAAAAGACGCCCGGCGCGGCACGGTTTTGGGAACATTGGATAACGGGGTATTAGACCTCGTATGGACCTTCGCGCAGGAAGGCATGCAAGATACCCTGCGTGTGGTTTTCGCCTTACGAAACGGGAAGCTAATACAGAAGCCATTCGTAGTTGATCCGCTGACCGGCCGTCAGCTCACCGTAGACACCAGCAGCTTTTCTGTAGTTTACGAACCCATAGATTGCGTCACTATGAACGGAGGAGACTATGCTGGCTCGCGGTAAACATATCCCGCCAAATCCGGTTGATCTCGCTGGAACCATCTGCGGCAATCAAGCCCAGGAGCGGATATACCCTCACGACCTCCTCCCGGGACGTGCTTACCACCGCTCTGCTTTGGTCGCTTACCGCTTGCAACGCGGGCGGAGATATTATATCATTGTGCAACAATTCATCCCAAGATGCATCGAGGGCAGCATAGAATAATGTACGTGCTTTAATCAACCTCCTACCGCCGTTGTACAGTAGGTCGGCTGGCACCGATGAACCGATAGTGGTGGCACATGCTAAAAAATGCTGTGCCATGCCCAACGTGTTCGCTGCCAACGTAGCCTCCGCTAACTGGAGAAACGGATATCGATAAATAGGATGGTCAAGCGTAGCCTTATCCGGTGCGATAACAAACGCCTGAGACTCGTTTACCCATAAAGTATCTACCGTAAACGAGTGACTGGCCGTGGCCGTTAGTCCAAACGCATTCCAGTCCTCCTTAATCCTGACATGGTCGCGCGGAAAGAAAAAGGAGGAAATCACAGGGTTGCCACCTTGATCCACCAACACTTCGCCATTCCGCTCAAGGACACAGTTTGCAGTGAAATGGGTGAGATGGGGTGCTCCAGTGGCATAATTCCATGTTCCGGAGATCTTAAACCCGCCATTGCCGATCACCGCCCTGCCCGACGGCTGTCCGCTTCCGCCCAAACATACCTCCCTACCTGAGAAAATCGCCGGGGCAATCGACTGATCCATGAAGCCTACAAACATGTTTGCCCCTGCGCAGAGCGTGACCGTCCACCCTAAACTGCCATCTATCCGTGCTAACTCCTCCTCAAGGCGCACACCATCAGGCAAGGTCAACTCTAAGCCGCCCAGAGCACGGGGCACAAACAGTTTAAACCATCGCTTGTCGTAGATAATGGCGAGTTGATCATCTGTGAGCTGACCTGTCGCCTCAGCCTCGGCTGAAAAACTGCGCAGCCATTCGACGTCTCGGGCGGACACTGACAATATTGGATTATCCGTGACTTCTTTCATCAAACTGCAGTTGTCTTTCCCGGTTAATGATGCGCCGCCATTCGAAATAACCGAAAACGGCCACAATAAACAAAAATAAAGTCAGCAGCGCATACAAGTAGAGTCCTTTATATGCTAAAAGCGGAACAGCGAACGCGTTGCTGATATTGAGCAATAACCAATTTTCTATTTTCCGTTTGGCTAGCAGCCACATACCCGCCCAGGCCGTGGCACTTACCCAGGCATCCCATACCGGAACGGTCGAATCAGTGAAATAAATCAGCGCATAGTATAGCGCCGGAAAACCTACTGCCACAATTATGACGGTAATGAGCCATTCGTTTATCGTCGAATAGCTGGCTTTCACCGGTGCTTCACCAATCCGTGAAGCCCAATATAGCCAACCATAGATGCTCATCACAAGGTAATACAGGTTTAGTAAGATTTCGGCATACAGCCCCGCCTCATATAACACGTAAATGGTAATCAATACGCTCGCTATTCCGAAAGGATACAGCAGCAGCCTATTCGCTTTCGCTAACAACACCTGGATCACACCGCAGGCCACCCCTATCCAATGCAGTAGGGGCGTAGCGGCTAGTTGGCGGCCCAATTCGCCGGCCCAGTCGGCGATAAATGCGAGGCACGAAACCATCAGACCGATTCAAGCGCGCCTTCCAGCTTCAGGATTGTTGCTGAGCGTTCACGTGTTTCCCAGCACAGTTGCTCATCGGAAGCAAGCGACCGACCAAAAGAAGGAACCATCTCACGCAATTTGCTCAGGTATTGCGCGGTCTTTGCGCGCTCAGGAAAACACCGGGCCAGCAGATCGATCATAATGGAAACGGACGTAGATGCGCCTGGTGATGCACCCAACAATGCGGCGATCGAACCATCGGCGCTGCTAACCACCTCGGTGCCGAATTCAAGTATACCACCATGCTTTTCATCCTTCTTAATTACTTGCACCCGTTGTCCTGCAACTTCAAGTTCCCAATCTTCCCTGCGCGCGGTGGGCACATATTCCTTTAATACAGCCAGCCGATCTTCGGGGCTTTGCCGCACTTGGTTGATCAGGTACTTAGTCAATGGGAGGTTGTCCATCCCTGCGGCAAGCATGGGGCGGATGTTGTTAAATTTGATGGACGCCGGCAAATCAAGCCAAGATCCGTTTTTAAGGAATTTGGTAGAGAACCCTGCATAAGGTCCGAAAAGCAGCGCTGTTTTTCCATCAATGACTCGCGTATCGAGATGCGGCACAGACATCGGGGGTGATCCTACGGCGGCTTTGCCGTATACTTTGGCGTGATGTTTGGCGATTACCTCCGGATTTGTGCATTTTAGCCATTGCCCACTGACTGGAAATCCGCCGAACCCCTTGGCTTCCGGTATTCCCGATTTTTCAAGTAATAGCAACGAACCGCCGCCAGCACCAATGAATACAAACTTTGCAGATACTGTCCGCTTTTTATCGGTAGTAAGGTTTTTGACCGTAACCACCCAGCGCCCATTGGCTGCCCGCTCGATATCGCGCACCTCATGTGCTAAGCGGAGCTTTACGCCGTCCTTCTGCATCAGATGAAGAAACAGCGATCGCGTCAGGGCACCGAAATTCACATCGGTCCCGATATCAATTTTGGTCGCCGCGAGCTCTTCATCAGCGTTACGTCCTTCCATAACTAGCGGGACCCATTGTCTGAGCACATCATGATTTTCCGTATACTCCATGCCGTGAAACAGGTGGTGATCGCGCATGGTTTCGTAGCGTTTGCGGAGAAAGGACACATTCTCTTTGCCAAATACCAAGCTCATATGCGGAACACTGCGAATAAAACTTTCGGGGCGTTCTATCAGCTTATTAGCAATCAGATATGACCAAAACTCTTTAGAGAGTTCAAACGCTTCGGCGATTTTGATAGCCTTAGTAATATCCACCGACCCATCAGGCCGCTGTGGGGTATAGTTCAATTCACAGAGCGCGGAATGCCCTGTACCCGCATTGTTCCATGCGTCAGAACTCTCCGCGGCAACCTCGTCCAGTCGTTCAAAAATTTCGATGTTAGCACTGGGATGCAATTCGTTAATCAACGTTCCCAATGTGGCGCTCATGATACCCGCGCCTATCAAAATAACATCTACCTCTTCGGCGTTTCTTTTCCTTCTTGTACCCATTACACTAAAATTGCCACAAAATTAATGACAGAAATCAGATAACTGCTCAAATTCGATTATTAATTACAAAACTTTAACAATACTGCAGTACACCCTCAGCCAGTCATCAAGACGCCTGGCTGGATGGCGTGTTCGTCGCGCCCGGGGTGTCCGGCTTCGGCCCCCTCCGCTTTTTAAAGTGCCGCTTTTTTTTCTGCGTAGCTGCTCCGTCTGCTTTCCTTTCTGCAGCACCAATAGCTGCTCCCCCGTCGCCTTGTTCTGCCTTCGCCTGTGCCGGGCGCTCAGGTTTCCGTCCCCCTTTGTGTTTTTTCCTGGTGTAGTCTCCGCCTCTCCGCTTATCGGGCTCCGATGGTCGTGAATCAACTTCCATCCCTTGCGGCAGCGTCACTTGCTCTACTTCCCTATTCATCAGCTGCTCAATCGCTGAAAAACGCCGGCTGTCGCGGCTGTTCACAAAAGTAATGGCCGTACCGGTGCGCTCCGCGCGCGCCGTGCGCCCGATGCGGTGAATATAGTCTTCCGGATCTGGGGGTACATCATAATTGACGACCAGGTCGATGCCTTCCACATCAATACCTCGAGATAACACATCGGTACCAACCAAGACGGGCAACTGCTTATTTCTGAAGCGGAGCAAAATCTTCTCTCGCGTGTCCTGCTCTAAATCAGAATGAAACGGCTCAACGTCCAGGCCCAATTTACTGAGCTCCCTGCCCAAGCTTTTAACTTTCTCCTTGGTGGATGAAAAAACGATTATGCTTCGGTAGTCACCACTTTGAAGTATTTGTTTTAACAGCGCTGTTTTATGATAGTCTGCCACTCTATACTGCTGTTGCACGATTCCCTCAGCAGGTTTCGATATCGCAATATTAACCTGCTTGGGGTTTTTTAGCAGTGTCTTGGCAAACGTCCGTATTTTAGGTGGCATTGTAGCCGAAAAGAGCATGGTCTGTCTTTCTGCTGATACTTGCCGCACAATACGGTTGATGTCATCCTTAAACCCCATATCGAGCATACGGTCGGCTTCGTCAAGCACTAAAAACTTGATTTCGTCGAGCCGCACCAAGCCCGAACTCATATGTGCGATGAGCCGTCCCGGCGTTGCTATAACGATATCCACCCCTTCCCTCAGCGCCCGGCGCTGCTGTTCATACCCTATGCCGTCGCCACCGCCATAAATGGCGATGGACGTGATTCCTGTGAAATAGGCCAGTCCCTCCACCTGCTGGTCGATCTGCACCGCCAATTCGCGCGTAGGAGCCAGCACCAGTGCACTGATGGGCGGCCGTTTGTCCATACCGCATATCGCATCCATCACCGGCAACAAATAGGAAGCAGTCTTACCCGTGCCTGTCTGCGCACATGCAATCAGATCGTGCTGATTTTTAATAATCGGAATGGTTTCAGCCTGTATTGGCGTGGGTGTTTTATAACCCATGCTGTCCAGCCCCTCAAAGAGGCGGCTCTCAAAATTAAAATCGCTAAATGTCAACGTCTATTAATTAATATACTAATAATATGCAAAAATACGCATTTTAACTGGATTATTTCAATCCTCGTATTGGAATGGCTCGTTGAAGAAGTATAGAACGCCCTAAACTCACTCAGTAGCGCCATGAAAACGAAAACGGAAATCTACGTCACTCACTCTCGGTGCTGACCACTTGACCGTGATTGTCAAATTTTCGTTAATAATCGGTATTGACGGCAAACTGTCACAAATAATGTTTTCCTTTGCCAACCGAATGAACGTTCAATTAAACACTGCGGCGGAAAAGAAACAGGCTATCTATCAAAGTACGCTGAGGCTGATTAGGGAGTTTGGGTTTCACGGCACGCCCATGAGCCAGATCGCTCAGGAAGCCGGCGTGGCCACGGGCACCATTTATCATTATTTTGCGTCGAAAGAAGAACTCATCGTTGAGCTTTTTCGTTACAGCAAAGAGCGGATGCTGAACGCCATCTTCAGAGAAGATGAGCGCGCACTCAGCTACCCCCGTCGGTTTATGACGATTTGGATGAATCTCGTGGAGCACTACATCCAACATCCGGAAGTGTTGAGTTTTATGGAACAATTTTTTTCTTCACCATATGTCAAAACACTCTACAGCGAAGAATGCGTGTACTTTCAGGATGAAATGTCCAACTTTCTGAAACAGGGAGTGGACGAAGGACACATTAAACCTTTGGACATCAACATCATCAGCGCAGCATTCGTCGGTACGGTATCTGCTACGGCTAAAAGACATATCAATGGCCGTTTCACATTTAAAGAAGAAGACTTAAAGAAAATGGTCGGCATTATCTGGGATGGCATTAAAAATTGATTCACACTATAAAAATATTACAAGGTATATGTTTCTCAAAAAACTGGCATACAGCATATTAATCTTAATCATCTACCATAGCGCTTCGCTTACGTCGATTGCGCAAGTGGCTCGTGATACGCCACCGCAGCAGGCAGACTTACAAGAGATCATCGACTTCGCATTGAACAATCGGGCATCTGTTCAGCAGGCGTTGCTGGATGAAGAAATCGGTGAGCGGGACATTGCATCGGCACTCTCAGGGTGGTTTCCCCAAATCAGTGCCAACGCCACTTATAACCGGAATATCATTATTCCTACTTTAGTGATTGGCGACCAGATTATACAAGCGGGCCAAAACCACACCAGCGCGCTGGTGTTCCAAGCTGACCAGCAAATCCTAAATCCGGGCTTATTACAGGCTTCAAAAGCCGCGAAATATATTCGGCAGCAAAACGCTCAGAACACGGAAAACAGCCGGATCAATACGGTGGTTGAAGTAAGCAAGGGCTATTATGATATCCTCACCAGCGAAGAACAGCTGAATATCATTAGGGAAAACATAGCCCGCCTGGAAAGACAACTGAATGACGCCCGGGCCCGCTACGACGCCGGCATTGTGGATAAAACGGATTACAAGCGGGCCGAAATTTCGCTGAGTAACACGCGGGCTGAGTTAAAGCGGGTAAACGAAGTGTTGAAATACAAGTATGCTTACCTTAAGGAACTCATTGGACTCAGAGCAGAGCAGCCGTTGACCTTGTCGTTCGACAATGCGTCAATGGAGGAGCAAATCTTGCTGGATACGACGATGACCGTAAACCGCCAGAACCGGATCGAATACCAACAACTCCAGACCTTGCGGCAACTTCAAACCATCAACACCCAATACAACCGATGGACCTTCCTGCCCAATTTGTCGGCGTTCTACAATTATGCATGGGACTACCGAGAAAACCGCTTCTCGGCATTGTTCGATGTGGATTATCCACGTTCGGTGTTCGGGCTTACACTTAATGTCCCGATCTTTCAAGGTACCAGAAGAATACAGGAGGTCCGCAAATCGAGGCTGCAGGAAGAGCGCCTCGATTGGGATATCGTCAATCTCGAAAACCAGATTAACACGGAGTATGAGATGGCCATCGCAACGTATAAAGCCAACCTCAACGACTGGCGGGTAGCGCGGCAGAATGTAGTCCTCTCCGAAGAAGTGTATAACACGATCAAGCTGCAGTACGATGAAGGAATCAAGACGTATCTGGATCTGATGACCGCCGAAACAGATCTCCGCACTTCGCAGATTAATTACCTCAACGCACTGTTTGCCGTATTGTCCGGCAAACTGGACGTTCAGCGTGCGCTGGGCATTGTAGATGCCGGCAATTGACCTCGGAAGGAAGCATATAAAACCATTGCATACCCTGAACATAATTGATATGAACAACTATAACATCGCAACGATTCTTCTGATTGGCGCAGGCATGGTAGCAGCCTGTGGCAACAAACAACAGCAAAACCAGGCGGCAGGTCCGCAAGCCATCCCTGTGTCCACCAGTACCGTGACTGAAGAAACCGTCGTCGGTCGTGAAGGGTATCCTGGTACCGTCGTAGCGCTCAATGAAACCGAATTGCGCGCCGAGGTGAGCGGGTACATTACGGGCATCTTTGTTGCTGATGGCGCTACGGTAACCAAGGGGCAGAAACTCTATGAAATAGACCGCACCCGTTACGACGCGGATGTAAACCAAGCCAAATCTAGCCTGGCAATTGCAGAAGCGAACCTCTCTAGAATTAAGCGCGATGTGGCGCGTTACCGCAAATTAGCAGAACAGGATGCCATTGCACGGCAAACGTTGGACTACGCAGAAACGGATTTGGAAAACGCCGAAGCGCAGGTATTGGCTGCCAAAGCCGCATTAACCACAGCACGGACCAACTTGAACCGATCGACAATATTCGCGCCGTTCAATGGCACCGTTGGCATTTCTCAGGTACGTATGGGAGCGTTGGTCAGCACTGGGACTACCCTGCTCAACACTATTTCGTCTATGGATCCCATTGCCGTTGACTTTCCAGTGAGTGAAAGCCAGGTATCCCGCTTCGTTGCGCTGCAAAGTTCAGAGACAGTGGTGCGCGACTCCATTATTACAATTAATCTGCCCGGCGGCAAACCGTACACACACCCCGGCAGGATCACGGCTATCGACCGGGCGGTAGACCGCACAACAGGAACGATCACCGTAAGGGCGAGCTTCCCCAACAATGACAGGACACTATTGCCGGGGATGAATACGACGGTAAACGTACGTGTACAGCCTGAAGGCATACAACTGGTCATTCCTTACCGGGCTGTCACCGAGCAACTTGGACAAACGTCTGTATATGTCGTCACCGACAGCAGCACCGTGGAGCAGCGCGGCGTAAGGCTAGGGCTGAAGGTCGCCGACCGCGTGGTGATTGCCGAAGGGCTTGCTAAAGGAGAGACTGTAGTGACCGACGGCATCATCAACCTGCGGCCGGGCGCTAGGGTACAGGTAACCCAACCAGGGCAGACAAAATAACGCCCAACAACAACTATCAAGCATTTAGGACAGCATCAACATGATTTCAGAAGTATTCATAAGAAGACCGGTTACCGCCATCGTCATTTCCATCCTGATTACCCTGATTGGGACGATTTCGATTACCACCCTGCCAGTCAGCCAGTATCCAAACATCACGCCTCCCACTGTACAGGTACAGGCAACCTACACGGGTGCGGATGCGCAAACCGTGGAACAGACGGTGACCACGCTGATCGAAAGCCAGATCAATGGCACACCGGGGATGACATATATGCAATCCAACAGCACGGCCGACGGACGGTCAGCCATCACGGTTACGTTCGATGTGGGTACCGACATTGACATCGCTACCTTGGATGTGCAAAACCGAGTAGGGATAGCCGAACCGGCCCTGCCGGAAGCTGTTCGCCGACTCGGTGTGGTTACCCGTAAAGCGAATACCGATGCGTTGATGATGATTTCACTGATATCGCCGAATGGGACGCGCGACCAGAAATTTCTGGCAAACTATGCCAATCTATATGTTCGCGATGCCTTGATGCGGGTCAAAGGTGTGGGAGACGTGATGGCCTTTGGCCAGCCATTCAGTATGCGCATATGGCTAGATGCAACCAAGCTGTCTAACCTCGGCCTTACCCCAGCTGACATCAACGCTGCCATTCAAGAGCAGAACATCCGGATGCCGGGCGGTACCGTTGGCGCACGCCCGCAAATGAACACCCAAGTGTTTGAGTATCCCGTCATTCTCGACGGCGACCTGAATGAAGAAGAACAGTTTGAGCAGATTGTCGTAAAAAGCAACGCAGACGGATCACTCGTATACCTGAAAGACGTCGCCCGTGTGGAACTGGGCGAGTTTGCCTATGCTATCACCAACAAACTTAACGGCGTCACCGCTTCCGGCATGATGGTAAACCAAATGCCCGGCGGTAATGCGGTGGAAACCGCTGAAGGCATTTATGCAGCCCTTGAGCAGTTAAAAGCCGACTTTCCCAGCGATATGGACTACGTGGTCAACTATGAAACGGTGACCGTAATCCAGGAGTCTATCAGCAACGTGCTCCACACATTGATCGAAGCCCTTATATTGGTTACGCTGGTTGTGTTCATCTTCCTGCAAAGCTGGCGGGCAACGCTGATACCCTTACTGGCTATTCCCGTCTCCATCGTCGGTACTTTCATTTTCTTCCAACTCTTCGGCTTTACGATCAACAACCTCACCATGCTCGCCTTTGTGCTGGCCATTGGTATTGTGGTAGACGACGCCATTGTGGTTGTCGAAGCCGTGCAGCATTACATCGACAACGACAGGTTGCCGGCACCGGAAGCCACGAGGCGCGCCATGAAGGAAATTACTGCACCCGTCATTGCCATCGGCTTGATTTTGGCCGCCGTATTTGTGCCGGTCGGCTTCATCCCAGGCATGGTGGGCCAACTATACCAGCAGTTTGCGATCACGATCGCTGTTTCAGTATTGTTGTCGGCCTTTGTTGCGTTGACCCTCACTCCCGCTCTGTGCTCACTTCTGCTCAAGCCTTCGGAGCTGAACGAAAAATCAACGGGGATCAATCGGTTGTTTTACAAGTTTAACATCTGGTTCGCAAGGGTCACTAAACGGTATTCTAACGGCGTGCGGGTAGCTATCAAAAGGGCGCCGTTGGTTATCATCCTCCTAGTATGTATTTACGTTGGTACCTTAGGTCTGTTTTCGGCCAAGCCGACAGGTTTTATCCCGACGGAAGATGCCGGCATCATGATGGTCGGTGTCACGCTACCTGAAGGTGCTTCATCACAGCGCACGTCTGACGTCCTCGACGCAATGTCCGACTCGCTGCGGAAAGACAATCCGGAAATCAAAAATGTAATGCGTATTTCGGGAATTAACCTATTGAACCGTTCGTTTAAGCCCAATGGCGGCACATTCTTCATCCAGCTACACCCTTGGGAGGAACGGAATCGCACGGCCCAGGATGTGATCGCTGCCATGCAACGAAAGTATCAGGGATTCCAACAAGCGACGATCATGCCTGTGTCCCCGCCAGCGATTCCCGGTTTAGGCACCAGCGGCGGCTTCAGTATCCAGCTGATAGACCAACGCAGCGGTGACATCAAGGACTTTGAGGCGCAAGTAGGCCGTTTTCTTGCAACGGCCAACCAACGCCCCGAAATCGGCATGGCCTATACACTGTTTAACTCGAATACCCCAAACTACCTGGTGACAGTGGACCGCGAACAGGCGAAACGGATGGGCGTACCCGTTTCTAACGTTTACAGCACCATCTCCTCGTTCCTCGGCAGCAGCTACGTCAACGACTTTACACGGTATGGCCGAAACTTTCGCGTCGTAACTCAGGCGGACACCGCATTCCGCATGAGTATTGAAGATATCAGCAAATTGTACGTCAAGAACCAGCAAGGCAGCTCCGTACCACTCAGTACATTGGTATCACATGAAATCGTGGAAAGCCCGTCCATCATCAACCACTTCAACATTTTTCGGTCTATCGAAGTGATGGGCAGCGCCGCGCCCGGCTACAGCAGTGGCGATGCCTTGCAAGCCTTAGAGGAGACCGCCGCTGAGACGCTTGGCGCAGGATTCACCTACGAGTTTTCGGGAATCAGTTTGCAGGAAAGAGAAGCGGGCAATATGACGCTGATGATTTTCGCCTTGTGTATCATCTTCGTTTTCCTCTTATTGGCGGCCCTATATGAAAGCTGGTCAGTACCATTTTCCATCCTGCTATCCGTGCCACTCGGTATATTCGGTGCTATTCTGGCACTCACCTTCCTCCCGCGGCTGGATAACAATATTTATGCCCAGATCGGTCTAGTGGCCATAATCGGCTTGGCAGCGAAAAACGCTATCCTGATCGTAGAGTTCGCAAAAGAACGGGTAGACATCGGCATGGGACTATTGAAGGCTACACTGGAAGCCGTAAAATTAAGGCTACGGCCGATCATTATGACGTCATTCGCATTCATTCTGGGCATCGTCCCGCTGATGTATTCTGCCGGTGCCGGTGCCATCGCGCGGCAAACCATCGGCTGGACGGTATTCGGCGGCATGCTTATCGCCACATTATTTGCCATTTTCATCGTACCGGTGTTGTTTGTATTGATCACGAAAATGGCCTATGGCAAAAAGAAACTCGCCGCTCTGGAAGCCACTTACCGACCGGAAGCACACAAGGACATCCTGCACACAGACGATGAGGAAGAGTAGGGAATGATTGACAATGGGAATTGGAATTAACTTTTCAATTTTCCGTTTTCAATTAAAACGCTATATTTGCATCCCGATCTGAACAGCGGATCAAAGTGCCGCCCGGATGGCGAAATTGGTAAACGTTGCGGTCTCAGAAGCCGTTGGGAGCAGTCCCTTGAGAGTTCGAGTCTCTCTCCGGGCACTTAAAAAAGTGCGATTCCTTCGTGAAATCGCACTTTTTTTATTAAGTACACGCTTCGTCAACCGCAACAATTGGCATCACACCGCGGTTCAATGGATTCCGATTTTTTTTACAAATTTGCATTATGGAATTTAAACACCCAGTTTCACCATTGCCAAAGGGATTCATTGCAGAAAAACGTCAGCTTTATGCGGAAACTATTCAGATGATTATCGTAACGGGTGAGGTGCTCCCTTTTTTTCCTGAAATGAAGTTAAGGGCGTTAAACGATTTTGATTCTCAAACCGGCAAAACATCGGGTGCACAATGGACTGAATTTTTCCATGGAAGCCGGAAGGATGGCTTCATTGAACGAAGTGGTGACACTGTCCTATAGCGATTCCGATATGGAAATATCCATCATCATCCCTGTGTTCAACAGACCATCGGAAGTCCGCTCGCTGCTGGAAAGCTTATGCCAGCAAACTGACACTGCATTCGAGACGGTAGTCGTGGAAGATGGATCTTCATGCACCTGCGTAAATGAAGTGGAAGCTTACCGCGACAAGCTGGACATCAAGTATGTGTACAAGGAAAATTCCGGACCCGGACTTAGCCGCAACGAAGGGTGCCGGAACGCACGCGGAAATTACTTTATTTTTTTGGATTCCGATTGCATTTTACCCCCCCAATATATCTCGGTCGTAAGGCAAAACCTTTCAACAAACTTTGCCGATGCATTTGGTGGGCCGGATGAAGCACGGGACGATTTCACGCCCCTGCAACGCGCGATAAACTACTCCATGACCTCGTTTTTCACAACTGGCGGCATCAGGGGTGGCAGCGAGAAGCTCGGCAAGTTCCATCCCCGTAGTTTCAACATGGGATTTTCCCGTCGCGTGTTTGACGAAACTGGAGGATTCTCGACGATGCGATTCGGTGAGGACATAGACATGAGCGTACGGATCACCGATAAGGGGTTCCGTACGCAACTTATAAAGGAAGCTTATGTTTACCATCGACGAAGAACCAATCTTCGCCGCTTCTTCAAACAGGTGTTCAATTCAGGAATTGCAAGGATCAACTTGTATAAGCGGCACCGCGGCTCCCTAAAGATTGTCCATACCGCCCCTGCCGTGTTTACGGCCGGGATAGCCCTGATATTGATTTTATCGGCAGTCGTTACCCCCTATCCCCTCTTACTTTTGCTGTTCCATGCCGCCTTTATCCTATTGGATGCCTCGGTCAGAAATCGAAGTCTGTATATCGGGTTGCTTGCAGTGGTGACAAGCTATGTGCAGCTTGTCGGCTACGGTACAGGGTTTTTCCATGGGGCTTTCAGAAGGCTCGTGCTGAAAAAGAGCGAATTTGCGGCGTTCGAGAAATCGTTCTACAAATAGCACCGCTATAATCGCGCCTCTCTCGGAGACACATGTAAAAAGCACCCCAGTCCGGGTGCTTTTTGGCCAACTTAGCGTGCAGATTCCGGAAGGGGGCCCGCGGTCACATCCGTTTTTATCCGCTGCAGCACGTCGGCTGCCTCGGACTCATCAATAGGATGGCTGTCGTATTTGTGGTACAATTGCAAAAATTTAGCTGGATCCACCGGATCTTCGGAAAGCACCATTTTCATTCCTCTGAAAAAGTCCTCCCGCTGTTGCGGTGGATTAAACAACATCAGGGCTTTGACTTCTTGGGATGTACCATTGTAAAACCCATGAGGGGTAAACCGCGGTATGTGTACAACCCCTCCTTTAGCCACTTCAACCTCCCGGTCAATCAACTGAATCGTCAGTGTGCCTTGAGTAACCACAAATGTTTCATCCATGAAGCGGTGGTAGTGCAACTTCGCTCCGGTAACCTGTGGTGCTAATGTGACTTCATACAGCCCCGTCTGATTGTGGGTCGTCTCCGTTGTGAGTTTAAAGGAGAGTTTAGAGCCCATTATCTCGAGCGTTTCCCCTTCACCCTCGTTTACGATTACCGGATTATTGGTCAAGCGATCCGTCAGAATTTGCGCTATTTCCGATGTGTGTCCAGTGCGTTCCGCCTTAGACGGTTGTGCATTGCTTTCAAAACTTCCCATGGCAAATAAAATCATTAATGTCATACCTTGTGTTTTCATCTTGCGATTGTCTTTTTTATAAGACAAAAAATGATGAATAAATGTGACAATCTTCCTTTATTGAAGATGAAGATGCTTGATTTTATCCGGATCAACAACCGAATTGATTTGTGTAATTCTTTTTCCGTTGGACGATGTCTCAAATATTTGACAGGCTTTTAGCTGACTCCCATCATAATAGAACATTGCAGGCTGGTGGTTTACCTCCCCGACCGAAATGCGATAGCTGACTTGGTAGTTATTATAAACAAATACCAGTAATTCAGCGACATCGCGTGCTCCAACACACATTTTTTTGACAACATTTAATTTTGTTCCCCCGTCTGCATAAAACAAGATGTCCTCTGCGAGTAGCTCCTCGACATTAGCGATTTCCTTGCTTCGAATGGCCCCAATGTATTTTTCTAGAAGTTCTGCCGCAGTTGCTTTCTTGCTGTTAGGCTCGCAGACTTCGCTTGTATTTACTTTGAGTTTACGTTTTGCGCGGCTCAGCAGTTTGCGCGAGTTATCTTCGCTAATATTTAACGTTTCCGCGATGTCTTGATGGCTGTAATCAAAACTCTCCCTTAAGATAAATACGGCGCGCTCCTGCGCCGTAAGTCGTTCCAGTAAAACCAACAATGAATAGGAAAGAATGTCTTTTAGGTAAACGTCGCTATCTGCGCGCTCAGTAGCTATCGGTTCGGGCAACCAAACATCGTCCTGTCTAAGCTCCTTTTTCCGGTTTCTTATATTGATAGCCCGGTTAATAACGCTTCGGATGAGGTAATTCCATTCGTCGGAGATCCCTTCTTTCTTCGAAAAGGTAAGGAACTTCAGCAACACGTCCTGCACGGCATCTAATGCCTCATCCGCTGATCCCAAAATATTGTAGGCGTATGGGAACAGAAGTTTTTGATATTCTTTATTCATATATTGCTAAAAGCAACGCAACGCGAAGCAGGGCGCTATCCATTCGCTAGTCAAAGATAGGCATCTGTATCGTAAGTTGCCGGCCATGGAATAAACGAAAACGTTAACTGATGTGCACCTTCGGCTTTTGAGTGGCACTGGAACGACGCCGGAAACACTAAAAAACATACTACTGCAACGCGCCTGGCTTACCAAAATGTACATCGGCGAAATCTAGGAAGGCCTGCCAGTCATAGCGGGTGACATCATGCTTCCCCGCGCGGATATGGTAGCCGACATGGTTTTTTATGGGCTGGTGAAGGGGCGGTGGCGTGGCGGAGGGAAGGCCCTTCAAGCCGTACAGTGCATAGGCAGGCCCGGCGTGATAAGCAGACAGGTATTCACCCTTGGGGTCTGCCCAGCGGTCACCTTCGGCGCTGGCTACGTACACGGGCCGCGGGGCCATGAGCGCGATGAGCTGGTGCTGGTCAAACGGCATGTCCGCTTCGCGCTCGTGATATTGATCAAACGCAGCGCAGAACCATGCAGGCTTGATGCCGCTCACAATGGCGATGGTTTCGCCATACCTCCGCCGGGAAAGGGCGGCGCCTCCCGCGCCGGAATTATTGGAAATGACAATTTTGAAGCGGGTGTCTTGCGCACCGGCCCACAGCGCGGCCTTACCCTGCCGCGAATGGCCCATAATGGCGATGCGCTCCATATCAACACGGGGGTCGGTAGCCAGGTAGTCGAGCATACGGCTTGATCCCCAAGCCCACGCGCCGATAGCCTGCCACTCGTCTGGCGCTTTTTTGCCCACGCCATAGCCGGGGAAGAGCGAAACGATGCTGTGGCGCTTCAAGCCGGGCCTATCGGGGAAAATATCGTGGTAACACATGGTTGCCAGGCCGTACCCCCGGCCGATGATGTCGTCATAGGCCCACCGGTTGGTCTGGCAGCCCCGCTCCCAGTCAGGATGCCCGGGCTCCCTGACCAGGGCGAAGTTTTTAGAATACAGAATAGTGGTATCCGGCGTGGTACTGTGGTTGCCCTTGAAGTTGTAACCCACGAATAGCGGCACCTTGCCGGCCACGTGATTGGGCAAGTACATCAGCAGGAGAGCCTCCAGCGTTTTCTCGCCGTTGCTGAAAATGAGCTTTACCTGCCGGCTGGTAGCCTTGCCCCCCAACGCCGCCGTGTTTTCGGTCAGCACTTCATAACTTACCGTAATGCCCGAATCATCGGGCGTACGGCCGTACATCTGGGAGGTGAAGAGCTCCAAGATCTCGGGCCGCCGTTGTTGCTCCCACTGTTGGGCGGTGGTGACCTGCTGCCCGCTCTCGGTCACCAGCAGCGCCGGCAACGTATAAGCAGGTACTTTGGATTCGTCGTAGTTGACATCCCCTTGCTGCGCCCAGCCTGACGTAGACAAGGCCAAGGCTGCGACCGTGATATACGTGATCTTCTTCATGGTCTTAAAGGTAACGCTTTTATTCCAATTCCACCGTTTGAATGGCACATTTTGTCCCTTACAGGGAGAGCCGATACATTGATTGGGTGCTAATGAGCGGCGTAATCCTTCTAATAAATTTGCACATTTTTTTATATTTAAGTAGATTTACCACAAACCATTCATAGCGGTTGAAAAATGAACACATTCCATGAGCTAATTAACGGCAGCAAGCCTGTACTGGTGGATTTCTTTGCTACGTGGTGCGGTCCATGCCAAACGCAAGCCCCAATACTGGAAGAAGTGAAACAGCGGATCGGCGATGCAGCGGTGATCATCAAAATCGACGTGGACAAAAATCCACAAGTAGCCGCTAAATATCAGATACGCGGAGTCCCGACACTTATTATTTTCAAAAACGGACAGGTCAGGTGGCGTCAATCCGGCGTGTTTCCTGCCAATGAATTGGAACGGTTGCTTTCGGAAACCGCATAAACGACATAGCCGTGCACTTACATTTTGATCAACCGAGCAACATACATTGTATCCGCGCGGCGGCGGTAGCCATGCAGCACTTCGGCACACTCCAGTTTTAGCTTACCGCCTTGCTGCAGATATGCAACCACCTGTTCATTCTCTGCTGCAAACGCCGAGCAAGTGACGTAAACGAGGGGCTTTCCCGGTTTGAGGTGGTTGATCACATTTTCTGCAATCTGCTTCTGTTGGTCTGCAAATCGCCTGATAGCGCCAGTATCAAACGATGAAATCATTTCGGGAGTCCGGCTCCACGTACCCGAGCCTGAGCACGGCGCATCGAGGATGATACCATCGAACCGTTCGCTACCGAGGATAGCCGTTGTATCTTTGGTTAGATCGATGATCTTCCGTCGGTAGGTCTTAATGCCTGCGCGCTGAAAACGCCCGTCGAGGTTCCGGAGAATGCTGTTGCGCACATCTGACACCAATAAGTTTACCCCCGGATGGTTGTCCAGCAACAAAAGTGACTTTCCTCCCGCCCCCGCACATGCGTCCCACCAGCTCTCACCCGGTTCGGCATTGAAATACGCGCCTGTTTGCTGCGATGAATAATCCTGCACTTCGTATTTGCCGGAAATACCATCGACGCGTTCCAGCGCCGTTCCGTTTGGAAGTACGGCCGTACATCGATCCAGCAGCTCATATTCGATGCCTTCGCTGGCTAACACGGAAACCACCGCTTTGGCATGCATTCGGTATAAGCGGATAAACAGATCAGGCTGAACGAACATACTTTTGGTATACGCCGCCGTGTCAATTCCCATCGATAATCTTTCATAGAAAGGAAATACCTCCGCCAGACGAAACGGAGTGTGCTCCTCCAACAACGCCACTTTCTCTTCAAAAGTAGCATGTTTTACCGGGTATACTGAAGGCAATAGTAACGGGGCCACCACACTTTCACTATCGCATAGAAAATCAGCTATAGCCAGCCGCATGGGCAACTCCGACTGACTGGCAGCATGGCCTATCCGGAAGTAGCGATAAACAAGGCGCGAGATTTCCCGCCTGTCCCTGGAGCCCATCTGCCGGTTTCTCTTGTGAAACCCGGTAAGAAAACGCGCTAACGGTATGCCAGACATCTGTTTGTACTCCGCTAACAGCCGTTCAACCATGCGTATTTGCTGACCTATGCGTTTCTCAACCGACATGCAGAACAGTAGTTAATCCAGCGGTTGGAAGTTTCCGTTCCGGTATTGTAAAATGGAGATCGCTTGGTTCACATATCCCCAGGCCGGATTATACTCAAACTCAAATGCATTGTGGAGACCGACGTATTTTTCCTTGAGAATATGCTTCTTATATTCGGTCCCGTATTTTGCTAATAAGCCGCCGAAAAAATAAGCCGCGTCATAGCCTTTATAGGCAAACTCGGTGGGCGTCACACCAAATTGTTCATAATATCGCTGATCAAACCTACGCACAACATTGTCCAATTTATCAACATAATACGAGGTGGTGATGCGCGTATTAAATGCGCCCAGCCCATGGGAGTCATCGAAATCCAATTTCACCCAGTTCGGATGGCCGTACAGTTGAATTTGGTAAGAAAGTTCATCGTGTAACTTTCTTAGGTTCGCTAAGACCGGCGATATCTGGTATCTGTTGGTCGTGGCCAGCACCACAAGATTGCGGCCACCAAGAAGCACCGTACTTTCTAAACGCTCCTCATCTTGCACCTCCACGACCTTAATATCCTTCTTCAACCGTTGGATTTCTGCTTTGAGCGGCGACAGGAATTGCCGGCTTGCCGCATCTTGCGTGTCATAAATGATAACCACGTCTCCTGTTTGGTACTGTTTTGCGATATCCATGGCCAACGCGCGTACATGTGTCGTGATGGGTGCCGTTATGGTCACCAGATTGGGCAGGTTGAACTCCGAGGGCATACTTGCTGCAAGAGGAGAAATCTGCAATGCTTCGCCGAGTGATGCATTAAACCCAAACACCTGTATTTCCTTTGGGTAGATCGGCCCCACCACCAGTGCGGCACGTTGCACTTCTTCCAGCTTTGCAATGCGGGCATTTTGGCTGGCATCATCGCGCGTATCCAACACGTTAAGCTTAAAATTGGCCCCTTCGTCGGCAAGCACATCCAGTCCCACCTTGAATCCTTGGTAAAAGTCCAGTGCCAGCGCCGAGCGTTTGATATCCGCAGCACTTGGTGCATGCGGATTGGCCTTATCCAATTCGAACGGCAGGAGCAGCGCAATGTTATTCACATCTACTTTGTCTGTCTCCACCGGTTTTTCTTCCCGCTTGTCCTTGACGGCCGGCGTCTCCTTACCAGGCGGCGGCGTCTTGCTGTCGGGTCCGCGTAATACCCGCACCTTGGGGGTACAGCCCAGGACGAAGAGCGACATCACCATTGTTATGGCTAAAAACCTACTCCCATTCAATCGTAGCCGGAGGCTTTGAACTAATGTCATATACAACCCTATTTATCCCCTTTACGTGATTGATTATTTCGTTTGATATTTTTGCCAGTAACTCATAAGGCAGGTGTATCCAATCGGCGGTCATGCCATCAAGTGACCCGACCGCGCGTAGTGCAACCACATGTTCGTATGTACGCTCATCTCCCATCACGCCTACTGACTGCACCGGCAGGAAAATCGTACCGGCTTGCCACACACGGTCATACCAACCAGATTCACGCAGGTTACGAATATAGATGTCATCAGCCTCTTGCAAAATCCGTACCTTCTCGGGTGTGATTTCACCCAATATCCGGATTGCCAATCCCGGTCCCGGAAATGGGTGTCTTCCCAAAATGTTGGGCGCCACGCCTAGTGCTTTGCCAACCTTGCGCACTTCATCCTTAAAAAGCGTGTTGAGTGGCTCAACCACCTTCAGCTTCATAAAATCGGGCAGCCCGCCCACGTTGTGGTGCGATTTAATTGTAGCTGAAGGACCGTTGACAGATACAGACTCAATGACGTCCGGATAAATGGTGCCTTGTCCCAGCCACTTTACCTCAATACCTGCTGGAAGTTCGGATTGCACTGCATGGGCAGCCGTGTCAAATTCGTCGATAAACGCAGCGCCGATGATCTTGCGCTTGTGTTCAGGCTCACTTACACCAGACAACTTTTGGTAAAATCGCTCCTTGGCATTCACTCCTTTGATATTGAGCCCCATATGCCGATAAGACTCAAGCACCTGTTCATATTCGTCTTTACGCAATAAGCCGTGATCTACAAAGATGCAATGGAGATTTTTGCCAATTGCCTGATGCAACAGCACCGCGGCTACAGTTGAATCTACACCGCCGGACAAAGCCATGATTACATGGTCGTTACCCAACTTTTCTTTAAGTGTTGATACCGCCGTTTCTACGAACGCATCGGCCGTCCACGATGGCGTACAGCCACAGATGTCTATGACGAAATTTTTCAACAGCGTCGTACCGTCCGTACTGTGGGTTACTTCAGGGTGGAATTGGATGCCATACGTTTGCGTACCTTTTACGTGGTAGGCCGCTACCTTGACACTTTCTGTACTAGCAATAACCTCAAAATCAGACGGGATAACGGCAATGGTATCGCCATGCGACATCCACACTTGCGAGGCAGCAGGAATGTCCGCTAGCAGCGCACTCGCGTGGTTCACATAATGAAGGTTAGCTCTCCCATATTCGCGGATGGTGGAAGCCACCACTTCGCCACCCGAGTGCTGTGCAATATATTGCGCGCCATAGCATACGCCCAGTAAGGGAAACCGGCTTTGCAGCGAACGGAAATCGATCTGAGGTGCCTCTTCTTGACGTACGGAATAAGGGCTTCCCGAAAGAATTACTCCCTTTACACCAGTATCGAATTCGGGAAGGTGATTGTATGGATGTATCTCACAATATACATTCAGTTCCCGCACCCGGCGTGCTATCAGTTGGGTATATTGGGAGCCGAAATCAAGGATAATGATTTTTTCTGGCATGGGCCAAAGGTACGGAAAACCATTATGATTTTAGATTATTAGCTATCGTTATTTGTTTTTTATGGCTCCATTGCGCCTTTGGCGGTTTGGCATCATCTTTTTCGTATCCGCCGCGTATCAGTGAATCATTATTCGCCCGTGTAAGCACTCTTCAACGTTACAAACTATCAGGTAACGGCAAATAATTGTCTGTAAAAAAAGGATGCACCCCAACGTTGGTACACCCTTTCTCATAGCATATGGAGCCAAGCCTAAAGCTTACTGTTCACGTCCAATGCGTTCAATTCATCAAATGCTTGTGTTAGCCTTTTCACGAATGTCTCTTCGCCTTTGCGTAGCCAAACGCGCGGATCGTAATACTTTTTATTGGGTGAATCGGCGCCTTCCGGATTGCCGATCTGGCTTTGTAGATATCCTTCTTTGGATTGGTAATATCCGCGCACACCGTCCCAAAATGCCCATTGCATATCCGTATCGATATTCATCTTGATGGCACCATATGAAATAGCCTCTTCGATTTCTTCGGGTGCCGACCCAGAGCCGCCGTGGAAGACGAAATTGACGGGTTTCTCTGCCGATAAGCCGAATTTCTGACGAATATATTCCTGCGAGTTGTGAAGGATGACAGGTTGTAATTTAACGTTACCCGGCTTATATACACCATGCACGTTTCCGAACGCCGCTGCTACGGTAAATTTATCGCTCACTTTATTCAGCTCTTCATATGCATATGCAACCTCTTCGGGCTGAGTATAAAGTTTAGAACTATCTACATCGGTATTATCGACGCCGTCTTCCTCACCACCTGTAACGCCGAGTTCGATTTCGACGGTCATACCAAGAGGATTCATGCGTTCGAGATAACGCTTCGAAGTCTCAATGTTTTCCTCAATAGGCTCTTCGGATAGATCAAGCATATGCGAAGAAAACAGCGGTTTTCCCTGCTCCCTGAAAAACGCCTCTCCGTGGTCAAGCAATCCATCAATCCACGGAAGCAATTTCTTGGCTGCATGGTCTGTATGAAGAATTACTGCTACCCCATAATGTTCGGCTAACAAATGTACATGACGTGCAGCGGATACTGCGCCGAGTATACAGGCTTTCATTCCGTCATTGTTCAGTGATTTACCGGCGTAAAACTGTGCGCCTCCATTCGACAATTGGATAATGACCGGAGAATTAACCGCCTTTGCGGTTTCCATCACCGCATTAATTGAGTTGGTGCCGATTACATTGACTGCTGGAAGGGCAAATTTATTTGCTTTTGCCACTTCAAATAGTTCCTGCACCGCATCTCCGGTAATAACCCCTTTGAAATTTTTCAAACTCATGATACTATCTTTTTGGCTCCGAAAGTAGGGATAATATTTGTAAATACGTAATCGCAGAGGCAGAGTGTCCATCGTGCTAATAGCGCAGCACAACCCCACCGTAGAAATTGCGCGGTGCCGCTGCATTAAAGAACCGGCCACCAAAAGCGTTGATATCGTTGCCTAGGCTATATCGCTGGTTCAGCAGGTTATCCCCGCCGGCAAATACCTGCAATGTCAAACGCTGGTTCAATGCTGTTTCCCACTTCACTTTTGCCTGCAACAGGTGGTAGGGGTCGGCAAAGACCGTATTGGCATCGTTAAGGGGGATAGCAGCCGTATAGTTGTGTAAGACATAGCCGCTGATTTCAAAGGGAAACCGAATCAGCAGACTACTTACCACAGTGCTGCCCGGCACGCCCGTAAGGTTGTTGCCGGTAAAATCATCATCTGCTACCCGATAGTTGCCGAACCGGAACCGGCTAAGCGTAAGGTTGGTGCCGACCTGTACGCCCCTAAGGACACCCTGCCGACGCGGTTCAACCACCCATGCGACAGCCGACAGCTCTACACCCCGTTGGATGACTCCGCCGGCGTTGTCAAAAAACTCGGCTCCTGTTTCACGCAGTTGACGGATAATCGCATCTTCCATTCTGTAGTAAAAGACAGCCCCGTCTACAAACACGTGCCGATTAGGCGTCTGCCAGCGAAAACCGGCTTCGTAATTCCATCCAGTTTCCGCCTCCAGCGCCGTATTGACGATATTATCTGATGGCCGTATTTCGGCAATGGTGGGCGGAGAATACCCGCGAGAGACAGATAGGCGTCCCGATAGCTGGGGCATAAACATGTAAGACAACGCTGCCCTTGGCATCCACTCCGCGTCAAATCGCCGGTCGGTAAACAAAGGTTCACTGATCGGAAAATCAGATTTATATCCATACCGGTAGTAATTTAGGCTGAGGGAGGCTTCCATCGTTAACCGGTTGCGCACATCGGCGCTCAGGCGTACAAAATAGAAATGTTGGTGGCTTTTCAATGCATCGATTGCCTGTTCGTCGCCCTTAGAGCCACCATGGTTGTCATAGTTGGCAATATCTGTACCGCCCTGCTGCCATTCGAGTCCGGCATTGAATCGCCATAAAAAGGCATCCGGGTTGCCAGCCGCATAGTCAAGGTATGTACGTACGCCGAAATTATACTCGTCCCTTACTTCATAGTTGGTAATAAACGGATTACTAAAATCGGTGTGGGTGCCGAAAATACTGAACACATGCTTGAACTTGTCACTGATTTGCACATCATGCACCAAGCCCCCGATCAGCGATTTGTTGATAATGCCAGCCTGTTGCTCCGCGGCTCCGGGAATCGCAGCGGTAGCGGGACGTGCAAACCTCGGATTCTCTGCATATTGCGCTTCAGTCAGCCCTCCGGGCGTTCTATACTGCAGATCGGAATACAACGCGATCAGCCGCAATTCACCGGTTGGCATATAGTTCCACCGCTGAACGGTTTGGAAGGTAGCCCGTGTCATCGCTGAGTTCTCCCGATACCCGTCGGCACGCTGGTACGCCTGGTTAACGCCGAACTGATAAGTAGGCGAAGGGTTGAACTTCACCGATAGTTGTTCCTGAAAAAGGCCGAATGATCCGCCGTTGACCCGCAGCGAGCCGTTGTAGCCATTATCCTCACCCATCCCTTCAGGCCTGATAAGTACCACACCGCCTGAGTTGGCGCCGAACAAACTCCCATCCGGACCTTTCAGCACGTCGATACGGTCTACACCATCCGGATCGAGCAGATTCAAATAGGTATTGCCTCCTGCATCCGTTAGCGGAATCTCATCGAGATATATCTTTACGTTCCGAACGCCAAACGGCGAACGGAGCAGGCTTCCCCGAAGCGAAAGCCGGTAACTACCCGGGGAACGCTCTTCCATCCGTACGCCGGGCACCGTGTTAAAAGCAGGCACTAACGAGTGGCCGCTCTGCTGCTCCAAGGTGCCGCGGCCGACCACGCCGGCCGAGGTAGTAAGCCGCAATAACGGTTCGTCCACAAAATAGGCCCGGACGGTCACTTCTTCCAAGTGTGTGGTCGTATCCTTAACCGGCTGAGCAAAACAGGAAACCGAAAATGTAGCAAAGAAGAAGGTAATGGCACGAATCATGGTTTTTACAACTTTTGAACGAAATTAATCAATATGCGCACATGTTGTGCCAATCACCGCTTTTGTAACACGAATTAAACTTTTTCGGTTCAAAACAGTCTAACCCAAGGACACGAAACAGAGGGAAGCAACCATGACAGCGATGAAAATCATCCTTGCTTGCATATTGATTGGTGGTGGTGTTGCTGCTTTCGCACAGCAGCCCGATACTACCCGTAAAAGTAGGGCAATACATATTTCTAAACTGGAAATCGGTAAAAAGAAAAAAGAGGTACTTGGAGGCAAAGACTCGTCATTGACAGTGCGTATTGACACGTTGATCATGAAAGACCGAAGCCAGCTCGTATTTTTCGGCAAGAAAGATGTGAAGCTTGAAGTAGGGCATGCCGAAATCGGGAAGCGGGCTTATATATTCGGTACGGACGGTAAAAACAACGGAACCGACTTTGACATTGATATGCGATTTGAGCAACTCGGCGCACTTTATGTTTTAGCAGGTGGCCACGATGCGAACAACAATGGGTCGCGTACACACCCGAATGGCGACGGAGGAGATGTAACCTTCGTTTACCACGATGAGGGTATAGTACCGCAAACCGATGATAGAAAAGCGCCCCACTATCTTCATATAGATACCCGTGCCGGCGGTTACCGCGTAAATCCGCAAAATGATCTCCGGAACATTTATAGCTTGATCAATATCGGTTCATCCGGCAGGCCGTTGGGCAACCTCGCTCAGGGCACGGTGTATTCTGGTTCGCCTGGTAGGGACGGCAAAAGCACCGTGAAGGCAAGGTAAGCTAAGGCGATGGTGATTTGTGACAACCGCACGGCCGGTCTAAGAGTCCAGCGCTCCGAGAGCGCTGTTTATTTGTGGGTAACGGAATTTGAACCCTGCATTTCGGATCTTTTCCACAGACATCCGCGTACTGCTCAGAAGCATGTCGCTCATCTGACCCAAGAATGCCCTAAGTAAAAAGCTTGGAACTTTTGGCAACCACAATGGTCGCTTATATCGTTTGGCTATCGCGCGGATAAATGCCGAAAAAGTGATCTGCTCAGGTGCCGCCATATTGTATACGCCGTGTATTCCATTATGCTCCAGCGCAAAAATATACATAGACACGGCATCCTCAATATGTATCCACGGAATCCATTGCGTTCCTGAACCGGGCACTACGCCCAGCCCTTTCTTAATCATCGGAGCTAATTTGCCATAGACCCCACCATGAGGAGAAAGCACCACGCCGCTCCGCAACGACACGGTACGTAGTCCTAACATACGGCCCTCGTCTACCGCCCGTTCCCAATGTGCACATGTCTGGCCGAGAAAATCATTCGCAGGCAGCTTATCTTCAGTCATTAATTCATCTCCCCGATCACTGTAATATCCAGCAGCAGATGCGGATATCACTGTTCGAACTTCATGCGCATCAACCGTTTCAAGTAATCTATACAGGATACCAATGGACTTTGTTCGGCTTTCCAATATGGCTTGTTTCCGCCTGTTGCTCCATGGCAAGCCGACAATACTTTCACCCGCCAGGTGAATGATACACTCCACCCCTTCCATGCAGGATGGATCCACCTCGCCTGCGGCGACATCCCATCGATAAAATGATACGCTTGGAGAATTGATTTGCCGGTTGCTTCTGCTTAAAGCATTAACCGCATAATTTCGATCTACCAGTGCTTTTATTAGTGCCTGCCCTACAAGACCACTCGCTCCAGTAACCAGCACTTTCTTCCCCATAACTAGGTTCTTTCCCATAACGGTTTTATAATTTACAGACCCAGGGCATATTTTAGGGAAGCATTGAAGGGAGACAAGTCGACCGGATAAAGCGCACCCAGCCCATTGTTTACCGTGACCAGGTCTTTCGTCATGTAAGCAATAAATGCAACGGATACGTCCTGCTCAAACTTGTAAATGTGTCTTCCGAAGAAAATCGACAGCGGCACACCTAAACCCGGTAAAGCCCAGACTCTTTTTTTCAATTTGGCGACAACAAGGTAACGTTCGAATGCTTCCTTATAAGTCATCACTTCAGGGCCGCCTATATCAAACGTCTTTCCATAGGCCGCTGTATCCAACATAATTTTGTTCAGATACGCACACACATCCAACAGGTGAATGGGTTGGCAGCGGCTCGTGGCAAATTCCTTAGGCAGCACGACTAACCGCTGTTTTGCCAAGTTTGAGAGGATGTTCATCAGGGCTGAGCCCTTACCGATGATATTGCTGATCCGGATAATCGTGAAGTCCAAGCCGCTTCGCCCGATGTAGGACTTAATTTTGCCTACATTTTCATCAGACAGCTTCGTGACATAAATCAAGTGCTCACATGCGGTAATCCGCAGGGCACGGATGTACTTCTGCAGGGCAATTAACTCCATCTCCAGCCGGATGTCTATTTCATTCACAGGCGACTGGTTGAAATAAAAGGCAACACGGGTTTCTTTATCAACATCGGCGGGGAGCGCACCCTTGAACAAATCGCCTTCTATCATAGAGATAGCATATTTCCCTGGTACGTGCTTATAGAATAAGCGCTTGCTTCTGATCAGACAGGTTACCTGATGACCTTCCTCTGCAAGACATACCGAAATGTTTCGTGCTAAATAATTATTAAGGCCGGTTATCAGGATTTTCATACGCAATTCTCACCATTTTTGAGGCGGCTTGGTTTATACATTAGCTAAATACAAATAAGAGCAGATTATGTTTCCGGTAAACAGCTATTCTGTGCAAATTTAACATTTCTTGTCGGAAAACGAATTGTGATTTAATTGTCAATTTCATGCTCCTCCCAGCGCTGTCTGCCATTCATCAATAATAAACCTTATATTTGTAGGATTTAATCCACAATCAATCATGGACAAAAGGACAATCTTGGTTTGGTTCAGAAATGATTTGCGCATCCACGACAACGAGGTTCTGCTTCGTGCAGTTGAGCGCAGCCACCAAGTTGTTCCGGTGTATTGCTTTGACCCTAGATATTTTTGCGATACGAAATACGGCACCAAAAAAACTGGCGTGCTGCGGGCTGCCTTTCTCCGTGAAAATGTGACCGAATTGCAACATAGTCTCCGCCAGCTTGGGGGCGATTTAGTTATCGCTCATGGTTATCCTGAAGTAGTGCTTCCCCAACTTGCGGAAAAATACCAGGCCGATGAGGTATATCATCACCGCGAAGTAGCCTACGAGGAGACACGCATTTCGGCGCTTGTCGAAGAAGCGCTATGGAAGATGCAGATCAACCTTAGGCATTTTATCGGCCACACCCTGTACCACAAGGAAGACCTGCCATTCCCGATAAGAGATATTCCCGACGCCTTTGCGTTGTTCAAGAAAAAGACCGAAAGGGAAAGCGCCATCAGGCCACAATTGGGAAGCCCAGATACGATTAAAACCCCCGCGGAACTCGATGCCGGTTTCCTTCCCACCCTATCCGAACTTGGATTCGATAAAACGGAGGTCGAACTGGCGTCTACCTTACAGTTTATAGGCGGTGAATCGGTGGCTCTAAAGCGTATGCAGGCATTCCTATACGGCCAAGCGCTCACGCCCGATTATTCCGGTCTGTCACCCTACATCGCTGTCGGCGCATTGTCTCCCAATACGCTATACCACGCTGCAAAAGAAGCCGAAAAGACGACGTTTGATAAAAAGCGCGTTGAGCACATCATCGTTAAATTGATGTGGCGTGATTACTACCGGTTCATGTTCAAAAAACACGGCAATCGTTTCTTCCAGCGTGGCGGCCTGACCAACAGCCCACAACCTGTCAGTCAAGACGAAGAAAAAAACTTTAACCGTTGGAAAGCTGGAAAAACCGGCATAGCGATTATTGATCAAAGCATGCAACAGCTGCATGAGACCGGACACATCCCGCATCATGAGCGGCAGATCACTGGCACTTATCTCATCCATGAACTGAAAGTCAGCTGGCTTAAAGGCGCTGCGTGGTTCGAAGAGAAACTTCTAGATTACACACCCGCCAACAACTATGGCAATTGGGCCCACCTGGCAGGCGTGGGCAGCAGCATGAAAGACAATAAGCAAGTAGACATCAAGAAGCTGACCACGCAATTCTACCCGAGGGAAACAGCTGCTTTCGAGTAATTGAAGATCGCAAAAAATCTCCCTGGAATCAAAATTTGGCTATAAAATTGTGGGATATTGCTATGGTAAACAATTTAATAATTATAACTTTGACGCATTATTGCACAAACAACTAAATGGACAAGCTTTCTTACTTAAGTAACGCGGATTCGGCCTTCATCGATTCGTTATACAAAGCATATAAAGAAGATCCCGATGCTATTGATTTTGGTTGGCGAAAGTTTTTTGAAGGATTTGACTTTGGCCAGAACGGTTACGCCAATAAAGCCCCTGCAACGCCTGACCACGTACTGAAGGAGATCAACGTACTGAACATGATCAATGGCTACAGGGACCGCGGCCACCTTTTCACTGAAACGAACCCCGTACGCGAACGCCGCAAATACTATCCTGGCAAGGAATTGGAAACTTTCGGCTTGAGCGAAGCGGATATGGACACGGTCTTCAACGCGGGCATTGAGGTAGGATTGGGACCCGCAAAGTTGCGCGATATCCGCCAACTGATTGAAGATACCTATTGCCGTTCGATCGGTGCCGAATTCAAGTACATCCGCAGCCCCGAAAAAATAAAGTGGCTGCAAGAACGTATGGAGGGCGAGCGGAATACCGCTAACTTTACCATTGAAAAGAAAAAACGCATCCTAAAGAAATTAAACGAGGCTGTGGTGTTCGAGAATTTTCTGGGCACGAAGTTTCTCGGACAGAAGCGTTTTTCTCTGGAAGGCGCCGAGAGTCTCATCCCGGGCCTCGATTCGGTCATTGAAAAAGGGGCCGACTTGGGCATCCGGGAGTTTGTGATCGGCATGGCCCACCGAGGCCGTCTGAACGTGCTTACGAATATCCTGGGCAAATCGTACGAAAGTATCTTTTCGGAATTCGAAGGCAAAACCTATGCTGAAGAAGCCGAACAAGATTTCGGCGGAGATGTAAAGTATCACCTAGGTTACTCAACGGATATCGCCACGGACAACGGGGCTAGTGTACACCTAAGCCTGGTGCCCAATCCTTCGCACCTTGAAGCGGTGGACCCCGTCGTCGAAGGGATTGTACGCTCGAAAATCGACATGAAATACGATGGCGATGCAACCAAAATCGCTCCTATACTTATCCATGGAGACGCGGCTATTGCCGGGCAAGGCATCGTTTACGAGGTCATCCAAATGTCAAAGCTGGAAGGCTTCCGCACCGGCGGCACGATTCACATTGTGGTCAACAACCAAGTTGGTTTTACCACCAACTTCAAAGACGGCAGGTCGTCAACATATTGTACCGATGTAGCGAAAGTGACGTTATCACCCGTATTTCACGTGAACGGGGACGACGTTGAAGCGTTGGTCTATGCGATCAACCTCGCAGTAGAGTACCGACAGAAGTACCATACCGATGTTTTTATAGACCTTCTGTGCTACAGACGGTATGGCCACAACGAGGCTGATGAGCCTAAGTTTACACAACCGTTGTTGTACAAGGCTATTGAGAAGCATCCTAACCCGCGAGAGATTTACAACAAGAAGTTATTGGAACAAGGGAGCGTAGATGCTAATTTGGCCAAGGAAATGGAGAAAGATTTCCGCAAGCTGCTTCAGGAGCGCCTTGATGAGTCAAAAGAAGACAAAAATCTGACCCAGGATAACCCCATGTACTCCGGTGCATGGAAAGGACTTCGCAAAGCGAAATACGACGATATCTTCGTCCCGGCAAAAACCGGGGTATCAGAAAAGACGTTTTTAGCCGTCGCCAAAGAAATATCTACCCTACCAAAGGACAAAAAGTTTTTCCGAAAAATTTCCCGTTTGTTCGACGAACGGCTGAAGATGGTTGAGACTAAACGGTTCGATTGGGCCATGGGCGAGCTCATGGCATACGCTACGTTGCTGAATGAAGGTGCTCGCGTACGGGTGATCGGACAAGACGTCGAACGGGGCACATTTTCGCACCGACATGCGGTCCTGACGCTTGAAGACTCCGAAGAGGAATACATCCCATTGCAGCAGATTGATGGAGGCGAGCGGTTCAACATTTACAATTCGCACCTTTCAGAATATGGCGTATTAGGCTTTGAATACGGCTATGCGCTGGCAAATCCACATTCGCTAACCATATGGGAAGCTCAATTCGGTGACTTTTACAATGGTGCACAGATTGTTGTCGACCAATACATTTCAAGCGCCGAGACCAAATGGCGGCGTTCAAACGGGCTGGTCATGCTTCTGCCCCATGGATTGGAGGGCCAGGGTCCCGAACACTCTTCTGGACGTATCGAACGCTTTTTGGAATTATGCGCCGAAAATAACATGCAAATTGTAAATTGCACCACGCCAGCCAACTTCTTCCATGTGCTGCGTCGGCAGATCAAGCGCGATTTTCGCAAGCCACTCGTGGTTTTTACGCCTAAAAGCCTATTGCGACATCCCAAGGTAGTTAGCCCGGTTGCGGATTTCGGACTCAAATCGCAGTTTCAGGAAGTCATCGACGACAGCTATGTAAAATCAGCTGACGTACGTCGGGTGCTCTTCTGTTCAGGCAAAATTTATTACGACTTGCTTGAAAAACAGCAGGCTGACCAACGCAACGACGTGGCCATCGTACGTGTAGAACAGCTCTACCCCACTCCGATGGATAGACTCCGCGGGGTCCGCAACAAGTACAAACACGCTACCGAATTCTTTTGGGTACAAGAAGAACCGGAAAATATGGGTGCATGGCCTTATATTTGCCGCAAATTCAGGAACCGCAACATTTCCCTGGATATCATTTCTCGAAAGGAAAGCAGCAGTACCGCCACGGGATACGCTAAACAACACATCACCCAGCAGCTTGCGGTAGTGGGCAGGGCCTTTGAAGACCGTGCCGGAACGGAAGTAAAGGACAAGGTTAAAAAAGCGGTAAAAGTGGCCAAAAAATTTGATTGACGAACATAAACAGCGATAACAAGTCAACTATGAGCGTAGAAATAAAAGTACCAACCGTCGGCGAGTCGATCTCAGAGGTCATCCTGTCCCAGTGGTTGAAACAGGACGGCGATTACGTAGAGATGGACGAGAATATTGCCGAGCTGGAATCCGACAAAGCAACCTTTGAACTGCCCGCAGAAAGGTCGGGCACTCTCCGTATCATCGCCCAAGAGGGCGATACGCTGGAAATCGGCGCCTTGGTAGCCACCATTGAGGAGGGAGACGCCCCCAGCGCAGCCGATAGCGGCAAAACGACCCCGCAAGAGACGTCGGAAGCTGCGGATAGTCCCCAAGGGGAAACGGAAAGTAAGCCGACTGAATCTGCCGACGCAAGCAGCAGCTATGCTGCCGGAACAGCTTCCCCCGTAGCAGCAAAGATCCTTCGTGAAAAAGGCATCGACCCTGCGTCGGTAAAAGGTACGGGCAAAGATGGCCGCATCACGAAGGAAGATGCCGAAAATGCCGAAGCGCCTAAGGCAAAAGCAGCAGAGGGAACCAAATCGGCACCGAAGCAGCCGACCGCAGCCGCGCCGAAAGCCATCAGCGGCTCACGGAACGAGCGGCGCGAAAAGCTGTCGTCGCTCCGTAAAACCATCGCCAAACGGCTGGTGTCCGTTAAAAATGAAACAGCCATGCTCACTACGTTCAATGAGGTGAACATGAAGCCCATCATGGACCTGAGGGCCAAATACAAGGAAATATTCAAGGAGAAGCACGGGGTGGGACTTGGCTTTATGTCATTCTTTACCAAAGCCGTATGTACTGCGCTGAAGGAGTGGCCTGCGGTAAATGCCCGAATCGATGGTGAAGAGATCGTATATAGTGATTTCGTTGACGTATCCATCGCCGTATCAGCGCCAAAAGGGCTGGTCGTACCCGTCATCCGGAATGCCGATTCGTTGTCGCTCCATGAAATTGAAAAGGCAGTGGTCGAACTGGCTACAAAAGCCCGTGACGGTAAGCTGACCATCGAAGAAATGACCGGCGGCACATTCACCATCACCAACGGTGGAGTATTCGGTTCGATGATGTCTACGCCCATCATCAATGCGCCCCAATCGGCCATACTGGGCATGCACAATATTATTGAGCGCCCGGTTGCGGAAAATGGACAAGTGGTCATCCGTCCAATGATGTACATCGCCATGTCGTATGACCATCGTATCATCGACGGCCGTGAGTCGGTCAGTTTTGTTGTACGCGTGAAGCAGTTGCTTGAAGATCCCGCACGGCTGCTACTGGAAGTTTAGAAAATACCGTTCCGCGATGCTGGAACATCCCGAAAAAGAACTGCGATGCGGAAACTCATTATCCAGCATCGCAGTTTTTTTTGGCACAATAGATTAATTACCTTTGCCACATGATACTTGACTCCGAATTTTTCTCCAAATTTCTGAGATTCGGTCTCGTAGGGTTGTCGGGGGTGGTTGTGGATTTCGGGATCACATGGATTTGCAAAGAAAAACTCCGCTTACATAAATACTTAGCCAATTCCCTCGGGTTTTGTGTCGCAACCGTAAGCAATTACTTACTGAACAGGTACTGGACGTTCAAGGTTATGGGCAACCAGGGGATGTTGCTGGAATTTTCGAAATTTCTGGGCTTCGCTTTGATAGGGTTGCTGATCAATAACCTGGTTGTGTTTCTCTTACATGGGAAACTGAAGTTCAACTTCTACGTAGCTAAACTGATTGCCATTGCCATCGTATCTATTTGGAACTTCCTTGGCAATTATATATATACCTTTTCTACTTAGCCTAATTGATCAGTTATGCCAGCCCGATCCACCAACACCATCTGCTATTTTTTACTGGCGTGGTTTGCCGTCAATTTCATTCAATCAGCATTCTCCGAACTGCATTACGACGAGACCTATTACTGGGTATTCAGCCGGTTTCTGGATTGGGGGTATTATGACCATCCACCAATGGTTGCAATGTTCATAAAAGCCGGCTCGCTGTTTACGCATTCCACACTTGGCGTAAGACTGCTCAGCGTGATATCCAATGTTGCCGCTATCTTTATTTTATGGCAGATCGCAAAAACCTATGCAAAAGATGCCCGGCTTTTTGTGTTACTGTACAGTAGCATGCTTATCTTGCATGTATATAGTTTTATAACCACACCGGACACACCACTATTCCTTTTCACAGCGTTATTTTTCTACATCCTGCATCGGTACCTCAACGAAGACCGGCTCAAATACGCATTGCTGCTTGGCTTGATTGCTGCTTGTATGCTTTACAGTAAGTATCATGCGGTGTTGGTTTTTCTATTTACCGTCCTCGCACACTGGCAGCTGCTCAGGCGGGCCAGTTTCTGGCTGATTGCTGCGTTGGCAACGATACTTTTCCTGCCCCACATCTTGTGGCAGATCAACAACGGTTTGCCGTCGGTGGAATATCATCTCTTTGACCGAACCGCACGGATTTATCGATTCTCGTTTACCACTGATTTCATCGTAAGCCAGTTTCTGATAGCCGGTCCGTTGACAGGCATCTTTCTTTATTACTATGCATTTAAGCATAAGACATCTGATGCCTTCTTGCGAGTGCTGAAATTCAACTGTTTTGGCTTTTTACTGTTCTTCCTGCTCAGTTCGTTCAAAAGCCGCGTTGAGGCCCATTGGACCTTACTGGCATTCATTCCTCTCTTCCTTTTGGTTTATCTGTACCTTGTCCGGATGACCGCTGTCCCACGTTGGTTCATCAAGTTATGCTATGCAAATATCGTCTTGATCCTATTAGTACGGGTAGTATTGATCTTTCCATTGTCAGACCTGTCCCGCATCAAGGGATTAAAACAGTTTTGGGGGAAAGAGCAATTTGCAGAGCAAATCCACCAGGTCATTGGCGATGAATGGCTTATTATGGACAACGGTTTTCAGGATGCATCGAATTACAATTTCGTAAATAATACGATCAAAGGCTTTGCGTACAATACACGTGATTATAGGAAAACACAATACGACTATTGGCCCATTGAAGACAGCCTGCGCAACCGCAATGCATATTACGCTTCCTTCAAGCGCCTTGATGACCTACTTCAAGATTCCATTGAAACAAACAAGGGGACACTTTATTTTGCTTACCTGGACTCAGTGCGAACCTACCAGAAGGTAACCATCGCCGCAGTCGGAATGCCAAAAGACCTCCATGCCGGCGCTTTGCAGCAGGTACACCTTGAACTTTACAATCCCTATGAGGATACCATTACATTTTCCAATGCCGGAGAAAAATGGGCTTGTTACATTGAATATGGGTTTACCAAGCATTTTTTTGAGCAGACATCTTTCAGCGAGATCATGGGCGATTACCGGCAGATACGGATCCCGCCTAAGGAGTCGGCTTCCTTTCCGGCTACCATCAGGATGCCAGATGCGCCCGACGACTACTCATTGGTGTTTTCCATTCGGACTGCACCCTTCGCAGGGTCCAGAAACAGCAGGAAAATACCCGTTTCTATCTTAAGCAATTAACCATGTCTATCCATCTCCGCCGGTTATCCACATTATTTTTCGTTGCCTTTCTATGGATCGGAAATCTGCCCGCACAGGATATTGGGTGGCAAATCGGTTTTCATGGCTTTGCGGACAACCGGGAGTATGCCAAATCAGGCTTGTATTCACAATCTATACTCGGCATGCGCATCGCGCCTGAACTGATTTTTTCCATGGACAGCGCCCATTTTTTACACGGCGGCGTTAACTTCCTCCATGAGTTTGGTTCAGTGGCGGCCAAGGACGTTGTACCAACCGTCTATTACAATTACAGACAACAGGGGCACGACTTCTATATCGGCATGTTTCCCCGAAAAGACCTGCTCGCCGGCTACCACCGGGCAATCTTAAACGACACATTGAACTACTATCGACCGAACATCGAAGGGCTGCTATGGCGATATGGAAACAAAATTTTCCGCCAGCAAGTGTGGATTGACTGGACCAGCCGGCAAACCGAGACCGAACGCGAGCAGTTTATGGTCGGCCTGTCGGGCCGGGTTAATTCAGGTTCGCTGTATCTCGCCCATCAGATCACGTTATGGCACGATGCCGGCAAAAAGAATAACACCGACGAAAATGAAACGCCCGTACGGGATAATGGTGCGGCGATGCTGAAAATCGGCATCGACCTATCCGAGCTATCTTTCCTCGACTCGCTGGATATCAGCGGTGGAGGCATCGTATCATATGACAGGCTCCGCAGCATATATGATTGGCGCACACCAAAAGGCGTCATTACAGACATCTACGCCGAATACCGAAAAATCTTCATAGCCAACACATTTTATGCCGGAGAAGGACTCGACATCGCCTATGGCGACCGGTTCTATACGTCCGGCCTTTACGACAGGTTGGAAATCGGATGGAAACCGCTGCAATATAAAGGATTGGAAAGCCAGTTTACGCTAAGCTTCCATTTTACACGCGGCGCTGTGGATAATCAACAGCAGTTTACGTTGCGGTACAACATCGGCAAACTGTACGTTACACAACGGTGACCTTCACCCCCAACCGCTCCAGCTCCTTTACCGTATGCGGCGAAATGCCACGATCAGTTATGACACGATCCACTTCCTCAATGCCGCATATCCGCCCAAAACCGCGCTTTCCGAATTTCGTGGAATCGGCCAGTACAATGACCTTTTGCGATACCTCCATCATCTTGCGGTTGAGATGGGCCTCCTGTGCATTTGTTGTTGTCAAACCGAACTCCAAGTCGATGCCGTCCACTCCCAAAAACAGCTTGCTGCAGAAGAAATCGCTCAAAATACGCTCAGCATACAATCCAGCTACTGAAGTAGAGCTTTTACGAAGGATACCGCCAAGCTGCAAAATTTCGACATTTGAGTGCTTAATTAACTGAACGGCAACATTTAACGCCGAAGTGACTACTGTCAGGTTACCGACCGGCTGAATTTCCCTAGCCATAGCCTGTACGGTTGTGCCGGAGGCAATTATTATGGAATCATTATCCGATATCATTGAAGCGGCCTCTCTGGCAATAGCCGTTTTTTCGGCCGCCTGTATCTTCTCTTTTTCGAAAACCGTCCGGTCAATCGTATATGGGTTGATTAGCGTCGCCCCTCCATGTGTTCGGAAAAGCATTTGGCGGTCCTCTAGCAACTTCAGGTCCTTTCGTACCGTTACAGACGATACATCGAGCAGCTCACACAAGTCAGTCACATTTACCGACCCTTTCTGCTGGAGCTGGTTCATAATAAATTGGTGGCGCTCAACGTTGTTCATGTCAGCCACGAAGATACATTTTTTCTCCCCTAAACGAATAAAAATGATGCAAATGATTTTGTTTCGTTCAGTTTCGTTTATTTTTTAAAAATTTCATTTGATTTTGTCTTCACATTTCAATAGGTTTGCATTCGCAATTAATATTTTCAGGTACTTACATTTTTAACCGATTGTTTATGCCTTCCCTACTGCTAGACCGTTCCGTTGGACTCCGCCACAGCGATACGCAACCCATCTGGGACCTGGCCATCATCGGCGGTGGGGCCACGGGCCTTGGCATTGCTGTAGACGCCGCTGCAAGAGGATACAAAACCATACTTCTGGAACAACATGATTTTGCCAAGGGCACGTCCAGCAGGAGCACCAAACTCGTGCATGGTGGCGTACGCTACCTGGCGATGGGAGACATAAAGTTAGTATATGGAGCATTGCGAGAGCGGGACATAATTTTCAGGAATGCCCCACACGTGGCTCATACGCAGCCCTTCATCATCCCCTGCTATTCGATTTTCAGCAAGTGGAAATATTTGATCGGACTAAAGATATACGATTGGTTGGCAGGCCGAAACCGCATCGGAAAGTCAACATTCGTATCAAAAAAAGAGATAGGTGAAGCCCTTCCCGGAATAAAGACGAACCAGTTGAGGGGCGGCATACGTTACTTCGACGGGCAATTTGACGATGCCAGGCTAGCCATCAACCTCGCGCAGACGGCAGTGAATTATGGCGCGACCATACTAAATTACTGTAAAGTAACAGCTCTATTCAAGGACAACGATGGCAAGGTGACAGGTCTCCGCTTTACGGACATAGAAACAGACAGGCAGATTCAGGTAACAGCTAAAGCCGTTGTCAATGCCACTGGTGTTTTCGTAGACGATATTCTGCGGTTGGATACCGACGGACACCTGCCGTTGGTGAGCCCCAGCCAAGGGACACATGTGGTGGTAGACCGTAGTTTCCTCGGAAATCGTGATGCATTGATGATTCCAAAGACAAGCGATGGAAGGGTGTTGTTCGGTGTACCATGGCATGGCTACCTCCTACTCGGCACTACCGACACACCAATAGATGCTCATAGCCTCGAACCGAAGCCCTTGGACAGCGAAATCGACTTTATCCTGAAGAATGCGGCTATCTACCTAAAAAAACCGCCTCAGCGAACGGACATTTTAAGTATATTTGCCGGATTGCGACCTCTCGCAGCACCCAAAAAAGCGGACGGATCAACCAAAGAAATTTCACGCGACCATAAGTTAATGGTCAGCACTTCCGGATTGATTACCATAACTGGCGGAAAGTGGACAACCTACCGCAAAATGGCAGAGGAAACGGTTGATAAAGCCATTGAAATCGCAGGGCTAGCAGAACGGGCATGTCACACCAAAACCATCAAAATCCATGGTTACATCACGGAGCAGGTATCCGGACACTGGGCAACTTACGGCAGCGATGCGCCGAAAATACGTGCATTAGCCGGTGCGTACCCCCAATTGGCGGAAAAACTTCATGATGATTTTGACCACATTGCTGCTGAGGTCGTGTGGGCCGTAAGGCATGAAATGGCCAGAACGGTGGAAGATGTGTTGGCAAGGCGACTGCGTATACTTTTCCTCGATGCCGCGAAATCCATAGCGATGGCTCCGAAGGTAGCCGCAATTATGGCAGGAGAACTTCAAAAAGACAACGAATGGACCGCCGGACAAATCGCGCAATACCTTTCGCTTGCCAAAACGTATCTGCCACCCAGAGATGACCATGGCGTGCGAGAAAATGTCAAAGCGAATTGAATACCAACAAATAACCGATATATGAACCAATATATTTTAGCGTTAGACCAGGGAACGACAAGTTCACGTGCCATAATATTTGACAGCAACGGCCAGATCGTCGCGCTTGCGCAGAAGGAATTTAAACAATATTACCCCAAATCAGGATGGGTTGAACACGATGCGCAGGAAATCTGGTCGAGCCAACTTTCCGTAGCGGCTGAAGCGGTGGCAAAAGCCGGGTTAAAATCCTCCTCCATTGCCGCCATCGGAATCACTAACCAGCGCGAAACGGCAATCGTGTGGGATCGAGCGACGGGCCGCCCCATCCATCCGGCTATTGTGTGGCAAGATCGGCGCACTGCGCAGTATTGCGACGAGCTGAAGGCTCGGGGACATGAACCTACCATCAGAGCGAAAACCGGGTTGCTTATCGACGCCTATTTTTCGGCAAGCAAAATCAACTGGATATTGAATAATGTGGAGGGCGCGCGCAACATGGCCGAAAAAGGCCAACTCGCCTTCGGAACCGTCGACAGCTGGCTGGTCTGGAACCTAACCGGCGGTGAGAAACACATCACCGATGTAACCAACGCGTCCCGCACCATGCTTTACAATATCAACACGTTAGCGTGGGATCAAGAACTGCTCGAACTGTTCGGCGTCCCGGAAAGCATGTTACCGGAAGTAAAATCGTCGTCCGAGGTTTTCGGGGAGACGGCTGCGAATATTCTGGCAGCCAGAATACCCATCGCCGGTATCGCGGGCGACCAGCAGGCTGCGCTTTTCGGTCAACTGTGCACAAAAGTAGGAATGGTCAAAAACACCTATGGCACCGGGTGCTTCATGCTTATGAACATTGGGAGCAAGCCCGTGCTGTCCAGCAACAACCTGGTGACTACCGTTGCCTGGCAGCTGGGCGGTAAAGTTAGCTACGCGTTGGAAGGTAGCATTTTTATTGCGGGTGCTATCGTGCAGTGGCTACGCGACGGGCTGGGCATTATACGCAACTCCTCGGACGTGGAAGACTTAGCATCCAAAGTGGAAAATACCGATGGTGTTTACCTCGTTCCGGCTTTCGCAGGACTTGGAGCCCCCCATTGGGATCCGTATGCCCGGGGCACCATCGTCGGACTTACCAGGGGCAGTACAGCTGCCCACATTGCACGGGCTGCCCTGGAAGGCATCGCCTTTCAAACGGTTGACATCCTCCGGGCCATGGAAGCCGATGCTGGTGCTGGAATCAAGGAACTACGGGTAGACGGCGGGGCAACGGCAAATAAGCTTTTGCTCCAGTTTCAAGCGGACATCCTACAGGCAAACGTCGTCAGACCACAGATTACCGAAACCACGGCCATCGGCGCTGCCTATCTTGCAGGGCTCGCCGTAGGATTATGGGCCCATCTCGATGATATCCAAAGCCAGTGGCAGGTTGACCGTACTTTCACTCCGGATCACAGTTATGACGTGAGTACGGCCATGAATAACTGGCATAACGCCGTGGAAGCAGCGAAAAATTTTAAACAACTATAAACAATTGATAGTAAACGCGATAAGCGGCATGCTGTCGACTAACAAAACTAACAGACTAACGACCAATTATGACACCATTTATTGCGGAGATTATCGGTACCGGTTTTCTTATCTTACTAGGATGCGGCGTGGTCGCCAATGTTGTGCTCAAGGACACAAAAGGGAATAGCGGCGGTTGGATTGTCATCACCACAGGCTGGGCATTGGGTGTGTTTACCGGTGTCGTTATTGCGGGACCGTATAGCGGAGCCCACCTTAATCCGGCAGTTACCCTTGCCATGTGGATTGCGGGAAATATGGAGACCGCGGATATCCTACCATACGTCACCGCACAGTTCATCGGCGCCATGCTCGGCGCTTTTTTAGTCTGGATCATTTACCAAGACCATTTTAAGCGCACTGAAGACCCTGTAGCCAAACAGGCCGTGTTCTGCACCGCTCCAGCCATCCGCAACCTTCCGGTAAATTTGATCAGCGAGATTGTTGGCACGTTCGTACTAATACTTACCATCTTCTACTTCACCGATGCAGAACTGACGGACGATCGTGCCATTCCAATAGGCCTCGGTTCGCTGGGTGCACTGCCCGTGGCCTTCTTAGTCTGGGTCATCGGCTTGTCGTTGGGCGGTACTACCGGTTATGCGATTAATCCGGCACGGGATTTAGGCCCCCGCATTGTGCATGCCCTGCTGCCTATCAAGGGCAAAGCCGGGATTAACAGCTCCTATGCATGGGTGCCCGTGGCAGGGCCGCTCATCGGGGCAACATTGGCAACGGTGCTGTTCTTGTCGCTGGGTAGGTAGCATGGCCAGCAAACTCATATTACAAAAACTTGTAGCTAACTGAATTAACCTACAAAATCTCAAAATTGCGGCGTAAAGCCACCAAATAGTCAGTATTCATATGAAAACATTACACAACACATCGATCCGGGGTGGTGTCTTGTCAGGTGTCCTGCTTCTCTTGATGGCTACGGTCATCAGATCAGGGACCATACAAGCCCATGAACGGCTGCCTTATGCCACCATCCAACAGCAAATAACGGTGAGCGGCATCGTGCAAGACCAAGAAGACGGACAGCCCCTCAGTGGTGTTTCCATCACCTCCGGAAACCGGGTGCTTTCGGCCACCAAAGCGAACGGACGCTTTGATGTAACCGTCCCGGCCGGTAGCGCGCTAACATTCTCACTTATCGGATTTAATCCGCGCGCCGTCACGGTTAGCGAAGCTCAAGCTAATCTGGTGGTTGAGCTCTCTTCATCCACTACAGAAATCGACGAAGTGGTGGTCACTGCCTTGGGTATTGAACGCGAAGCGAAATCATTGGGCTACTCCATCTCAACGATTGATGGCGATGAGCTGACCCAAGCAATATCCAACAATTGGTCGGACGCGCTAACCGGCAAGGTTGCGGGGCTCAACCTGGTAAAGTCCGGCGCGGGACCGGCAGGGTCGACCCAGATCATTCTCCGGGGCGAAACATCCCTTACTGACAACAATGCACTCATTGTCGTCGATGGAGTTGTTATCAGCAACAGTTCGGGCAGGCTAACCGGTGAGGGGTCCGGCAATTACCTCAGCGGGGATTCTCCGGTTGATTTCGGGTCGAGTCTTGCCGACATCAACCCGGATGATATTGAAAGCGTATCCGTACTGAAAGGGCCCGGTGCATCCGCATTGTACGGATACCGTGGAGCCAACGGTGCCATCATCATCACGACGAAAAGCGGCAGGTCCGGACAAAAAGGACTGGGCATCACATTTAATTCCAATACTTCGATCGCTACGATCAACCGCTGGCCAGACTATCAAAACGAATACGGTCAAGGCGTACGCGAAAGCGGTGGGCTGTATTACTCTTACGGACAGTCCGAAGACGGGGCAAGCACCCTGAGCACTAGCTCGGCCTGGGGGCCGAGGTTCAACGGTCAGATGTACTATCAGTACAACCCCGACTATCACCGAATGACACCTCCTGAACGTACCCTCTGGAGACCGTACAAAAACAATCAGCGTGATTTTTTCCAACCCAGCGTAACGCTGACCAACAACTTATCCATGTCGGGGGGAAATGATAAAACAACCGCCCGGCTCTCCTATACCAATGCGTTTAATGAATGGATTATTCCGGAAATGGGATACTCACGCCACTCCATCGCGCTGCAGGTCAACCATAAAATCTTTGAAAAATTATCCATCTCGGCAAAGGTGAATTACAACAACAAGTCGAGTGACAACCTGCCAAACAGCGGTTACAACAACCAATCATACATGTATTTCATCCGCGGACTCACCCCAAACATGAATCCCGAATGGTTCAAGGGCGGATGGTTGCCTGGCAAGGAAGGCATCGATCAGCTCAAGCCGTTTTCAAACTTACTGGATAACCCGCATGTAATGTCTTATGATATGATCAATTCAATGCGGAGAAACGGCGTTATCGGGAACGTACAGGTAGATTACCGGTTCAATGACCTGTTTAGCATCATGGTCAGAGGATCTACGGACTTCCAATACGATGCCAGGAGACAGGTCCGGCCGTTCGGCACCAACAAATTCAACTATGGTTACCTCAGCGAAATGAATATTTTCACGCAGGAAACCAACGCCGACTTCCTCGTTCGATATGACAACAGCAGAAGAGACACCTGGAAACACAGCATATCAATCGGCGGGAGTATGATGGATAATCAATACACTCGCGATTGGCTATCGACCAGCAGGTTGGTTACGCCGAACACATACAACTTTGCCAATACCGCTGAAAACCTGGCGTACAGACCATATAAGAGCCGCTTCGCTGTAAATAGTCTTTACAGCTTGGCCATGCTGTCCTACAAAGACTTCCTGTACTTCGATGGTAGCGTAAGAATAGACTGGGCAAGCACACTCGCTTCCGTGGAACGGGGCGAGGTAACCCCCTTCTTCTATCCCTCACTCAATGCCAGTTTCGTTCTTTCCGATGCCTTTGAGCTGCCCGCAGCCATCAATTTCTGGAAGCTCCGCGCATCTGCAGCTGCCGTTGGCGGCGGTGGAACGCGCCCTTATTTGAACTCCTATACTTACAATCCCGTGGCTAATTTCGGATCAGGCCTGGAAAACCCAACCACCATTCCTAATCCGAACTTGCGCTACGAGCTGACGACTTCCTACGAACTGGGAACAAATATGCACCTCATTAAAAACAGGCTGCAATTTGACGTTACCGTTTACCAGAGCAACACGCGCGATCAAATTCTTTCTACTCCGATTGATCCGTCGAGCGGCTATCGCTTTCAGGTTATCAACGGAGGGAATGTGCGGAATACTGGGATTGAAATCGCAGCAAATGGAAGTCCCATACGCCGGAAAAGTGGCTTCTCTTGGAAGATTTACGGCAATTTCACTGCCTTCGATACGGAGGTGGTAAGCCTGGCTGATAGCGTAGATAAGATTGTGATATCTACGATATACGGCAGCAGAGGGACCGTCGAAGCCCGTGTCGGTGGACGAATGGGCGATTTGTACGGCTTCGGATACAAGCGCGCGCCTAGTGGCGAAATACTTTACAGTAACGGGCTGCCCCAGACAAGTGACGAACTGGTGTACCTCGGCAATGCCAATGCCAACGTCAGATTTGGCTTCGGTAATGAGTTCAGTTACAAAAACTTCAGTTTCAACATATTATTCGATGGTCAATACGGCGGAACTGGATTTTCGCTTACCCATGCTGTACTCATGGAAGAAGGCAAGCTTCAAAAGAGTGTTCCCGGACGGATGAGTGGCATTATCGGGAACGGTGTAGTAGCCAATGGCGATGGTACATACAGCCCAAACACCACCGTAGCCGAAGCCGGAGCATATTACTATGCGCATTTCAACCGCGACAACCTCGAAGCTAATACCTTTTCCACGGATTTTATTAAACTGCGGGAATTGCGCCTCGATTATAAGCTACCGACAATTGTTGTCAACAAGTGGCGTTTACAACAGGCTGTTATTGGCATTTACGGTCGCGATCTGCTGGTGTTTTCTCACTGGCCGGCATTCGATCCTGAATTTGCCTCGCTTACGAATGGATCCATCGAAAAGGGAGCAGAAGTAGCTCAATTTCCTTCGACACGCACATTCGGCTTAAATCTGAAAATGTCATTTTAAAAAAGCAGATTATGAAAACTACGCTGAAGATCAACTATATAGCAGCTGCAATGGCGATTTGCCTGGTGTCTGCAGGCTGTGTAAAGAACTTCGTGGAAATCAACACGAACCCTAACAACAGCAACACAGCAAGCCCGCAAAGTTTGATCGGCCCGCTGTTGCTCTCTACATTAAACAATACACTTACCCGCAACTTCCGTATCAATAACGAACTGATGCAGGTTACAGTCACCACTGCAGACAGTCGCGAATTTCACCGGTACGAAATCCGGCCGGCGGAATCGGAATATATGTGGCGAAACTGGTATCTGGCGCTGACCAATGTCCGCGATATATACACTTCAGCCGCCGCGGGCCAGCAACCCGGTTACCAGACTTATCAGGGAATATCGCTGATATTGGATGCATGGATTTCGTCCCTGCTGACTGATATGTTCGGCGATGTGCCCTATTTTGATTCCAACAAAGGCCGGGACTTCATTATCACAGCTAAATTCGATGCGCAACCGGCTATCTATGCTGACCTATTTCAGAAATTGGATTCGGCCAACCAGCTGCTCAAACTTGGCGCCCTGCCCGAAACCGACGATGTAAGAGCCCTTGATCCCATCTATAACACCGACCCGAATTTATGGCGGAGATTCGGCAATTCGCTGTACTTACGGCTATTGTTGCGCGTAGCGCACAAAGAAGAGTTGGATGCTATTGACAAAATCAAGGAAATGATAGACATCAATCCTGGCGAATATCCGCTATTTAGGAGCAATGCCGATAATGCTATCTTGCTCTATACCGGGCAGCAACCCTACATTACCGCCTTTCATACGGCACGTGATTTCGACTTCAACGGAGATAAAGGCTACGCCGAGTTCTTTATTAATAACTTGCTTACCCTCAACGATCCGCGACTACCTATATTGGCGACGCAGGCTACATTGGGTGTATATTCCGGGATGCAAAGCGGGTACCCGAGGGGGTCCGTTCCGCAACGGGAGTCGACACTGCACGCGCCAATGAAAAGTAACTCAAGGCTCGGAGGCAATATGATGAATTATGGCGAATTACAGCTTTTACTGGCAGAGGCAGCATTGAAAGGCTACATCGACAAAGATCCAACCGCCTATTACAGAAACGGGGTTTATGCAGGAGTTGAGTTTTGGGATGCCGAGATAGACGACACCTATTTTGATAACCCTGCCGCGAACTTTGCGGAGGCAGACACCGACAATGAAAAGCTGAAGATGATTCATTTTCAAAAATACCTCACCTTGCTCTTCACCGATTTTCAGCAGTGGTATGAATATCGGCGCACGGGAGCATTAGATCTGTATCGCGGCCCAGGTTTGGAAAACAATGGACAGATGCCATCACGGCTCAATTACCCGATCATTGTCCAGTCGCTTAACAAAGCGAATTATGATGCCGCCGTGGCGGCTATGGGCGGAGATAGTATAAACGAAAAAGTATGGTGGCAACGCCAATAAGACAATAAAGTATGAATACGTTCAACCATTTAAAGGTTATCGCTGCGACGATGTTCACAGCGGTACTATGCGCTGGGTGCCTTAAAGAAGACATCAACCACGCGGCTGGCAAATTAAACCCTGAAATATCCATCTTTTCTATACGGGAGGCTTTGTCGGGTGATGAAGCTGCATTAAACAAGGCTTTTTTGGATGATGCGGCTTATACTTCCGGTATAGTCATTTCCAATCACGAAAATCATAACATGCCAAGCGACATCATCGCCATCCAGAGCACTTGGAAAAGCCAGACACGCGGCATCCTGCTGCGCGTAGATGATGCAGCTCGCTATCGGTTTGGTGACTCCCTGCGCATCCGTATAGCAGATTTGCAATTGAAGCGGGAAAACGGGAGCTTGTTAATTGACGGTGTCAGCGCTGACCGGATAGAGAAGCTCGCCACTGGTGTTGCCATACCTCATAATCCGGTAGCCATCCAGACATTATTAAGTCGATTCGATACCTACGAATCAACGCTCATCAGCGTTACCGCTGACATTGAGCCCGAGCCGGACGAAAACGCACCCTTCAGCGGCGACCATATATTGGTAGATGCCGAAGGCAATCAGCTGGTCATGCATACATCCGCCAATGCTTCTTTTGCACAAGAGAAAATTGCTCCCAGTGCAACGTTTCAAGGTGTCGCCTTTCGACAGGGCAACGACATCCAGATCCGTTTACAGAAATACGAAGACATGACGTATCCAAGCGGCCGGTTATATGCCGGTTGGCCGGAAACGTTCGAAGAACCATCGCATCCAAAGGGTAGTTACAATATGCCCGACATTGGCAATAACGTATCATTTCAAACAGGTGAATGGCACCTTTACCAAGCCATTATTGGCACGACCGCGGGTAGGGACCGCATCGTATCGGGAAGCAACGCAATCCGTATGCAACAGAACCGATCTGATGATGAGTATTTGCAAATGAATTTCGATGTGCCTCACGGGGCTTCGAAAGTGACGTTCTGGTACGGCTCCTACTACACCGACCGTTCCTGCACTTTTCAACTGGAATATTCAATCGATCAAGGACAAACCTGGAACATCGTAGGTGAGCCGATTCGTGATGCGCACACAACTTCGGAAAGCTTAGATGCTAAGCAGGCCGTATTTTTAGTGGACATTGCCGTACCCGTGAGGTTCAGGATCAATAAACTGGGACTGGGGCAAAGCAGTCCGACGGTTGAAAACGGCCGATTAGGAATTGATGATTTTGCGGTTTATCAGCATTATTGATTTCCGGTAACATCTTATGCTATCGGGTATAGGAGTGCTGACACACTCTTGTACCCGAAGCAATGCTAGCAGGGCAATAGCCCGGTCGATTAGGTCAACTCCCTGACGTATAGCGACGGATCGAAATGCATGGCGAGGTGCCTCCCCTGCCCATGTATCGTCCAGATTTGTGTTGGATTTACCTGGGCAATGTAGTGTAGTATGTCTTTCCAATCGACATGGTCAGAAATGTATATGGCCATGTCGTTGTGCCGCTGCAGGTGCTGCCAACCCGATGCGAAGACACGGATCACGTCGGTGGCTTTATAGTAGCTATTAAAGGTCATCGGTGGGACGATATAAACGCGATTCCTCTCGCTAGCTTTCATCTCTTTCCTGCTGTAAGGCTCATATCGTAAGTGATCGATACCGAGCGATTGATACAGCCGGTGTAAGGGAAGTATCCCATGATGTACAAATACCTTTCTGTCCGGACAATACGTATTCATCAACGAGGTCAACCGTTGCGCCTTGCCCAACGCGTATGCGCCCAGCAGGATATTATAAGGCACATCGTTTATCTTGCTGATTTCAGCTATCGGATCCGGATGAATAATTTTCGGATCCGCAAATGTGGTTTCTGTTATTAAAACGTCTGCTTGTACAGGTTCCAAAGGCTCACAGGTATCGTCACCCTGCAATTTATAGTCGCCGGTATACAAATACCTGATTCCGTTGTGTTCCATGACAATTTGAGCAGACCCCAGGATATGCCCTGCAGGCACAAAATGAATATGGACCCCACCGACGACGAAACGCTGATGAAAGCGACATTCCACAAAGCTATGCGATGGTTGGCGGCGGTAGCGATGCCGCATAAAGGCAGCCGTGGGTGGCGTACAATAAATTTCCCCATGCCCCGGCGTGGCATGGTCGGCATGAGCGTGTGATACCAGGGCGCTGCCTACCGGCAGCAATGGGTCTATGAAAAAATCGCCGTAACGGCAATAGTATCCTTCTTGTCTCCTGACCAGAAAATCCGATAAGATATTTCCCATCACAAACGTTGTGAGCGAAAAAAACGGTCAAGTTCCAATACCTGAGGGATAACGGCCCGTCGTCCATCATTAACGATGCTGAAATCAGCCAATCGCTCTTTCTTATCGTCGGACCACTGCCTCGTCATTCGGGTTTCCACCTGCTCAGCGGTCACACCATCGCGTTGCATCACCCGTTCCATCCGCAAGTGCACTGGGGCCGTCACCAACACATTATAGTCATTCAGCTTATACGAACCACTTTCAAACAACAACGCTGCTTCTTTGATCGTATAAGGCGCCTGCTGCCGAGCCGCCCACTCCTCCCCTGCCCGTATGACCACTGGATGTACCAATGCGTTCAGCCGGCTTAACTGGTCTTCATCCCCGAACACCTTCGCTGCCAAGTAAGCCCGGTCCAGCGAGCCATCGTTCCGGTAAGCTTCCGTCCCGAACGCTGTGGAAATGGCGTTCACCAACTGCGGGTCGTCGACCATCAGCCGCTTAGCTTCGGTATCCGCATCGAAAATCGGGATTCCTAACACACGGAACATGCGGCAGATGACGGACTTTCCACTCCCAATTCCTCCGGTTATTCCTACTTTCAACGGCTGCATAAAAATCAACACTCATTTACGTACGAAAAAATCAACATTTTGCGGCTCTACCTTAACCAATCTGCAGAAATCGGGCATTTGTGTTATGATCACGGGTAGGCTATTGACACCATTGTCTATCCAGTCTTCCATATTGACCACCGCTTCAAATGTGTTATTGGTCACTTTCACGAAATCACGCAACGACACCATGACCGTTAGCCTGACCTTTCCGGGAAACAACTTCACGGAGTTGAATTGCTTGGCATTCTCCACCTTAATCGGTACCTCAAGAATTTTTTCCGTCACCTCACCCACAGGTATTTCCACGTTTACCGACGTGGGATAGACATTGATGTTTGCCCTTTGGTTTTGCTTCAATGGGGCGGCAGCGCGGATGTCACTGCTGACATCAGAGACGCGAATAGTGTCGGTTTCCCATTGCTCAATCTGCACAACATCTTCCAAGGGGCCGGTAATGGTGACGTACTCAGGCGAGATACGTATATTATCAATAATATTGTATTGCCTTCGGAAATCGAGTTTATACAGTGCCTTTACGGGCACTTTTCGTTCGGTCTGTTTCGAAAAATCGAAGTAGAGGGTATCAGGCGATACCGAAACGACGCGTTGGTTGCTGGGAAACTGCCGGTTTATAAACCCCAACTGATTTGTAAACACAATCCAATGCCGGCGCTCAAGACCACTTAGATCTACCTGAATGCTCTGCACAGCAGGTTTCAGTCTGGCAACCAGAAGCTGCCAACCCGCCGCTTCCAGCTGTATGTTGACAGTATCTGACTGCAACGGATGGAACGCCCTGTTATCCGGCACGTTGACATACTGAACTCCTGCGCTAACCGTGTATACATAGGTATTGGATATTGCAAAAAGCGTCCATGCCAAAAAAGAGAAAACAACGCATTTGGCAAAAATGCTAAGCTTGCGCCGCTGTGTTTTACTTAAATTCAATACGGGCATACCAACGCAAACTTAACAAAAAAGCCCAATTTCTATCTACCAGGCCTAAACTTTAGGGGCAGCGTTCAGCGCTTTAGATGCATCCAGTGCTATCGCTGATTTGTCAAAGCGGATTTTGACGCTCCCTCCCACATCCACAAGAAAAGTAGTTTCCGAAATCTCCACGATACGTCCATGAATGCCGGCAGATGTCACCACCCGGTCGTTAACTTTAAGTTCTTCGATATACTTCTTATGATCCTTAGCTTTTTTCATCTGCGGCCTGATCATAAAAAAATAGAAAACCACGATAATCAAAATCATAGGTAAAAACCCCATGATCCCCCCTGCCCCTCCAGAACCAGTTGCTTGCAATAAAATTGTCGATGTAATCATTTGTATTATTTGTTTGTGTTAAGTTGTATTGTTCGCTTACTTGTTCACTTCTCCCCTGATATGCAACAGCGTATTAGGACTCGATGCATTAGATGTGACGGTAATTACCTTGTGTTGCTTCCCCAACTGCCCAGCGCTGTTGAACACCACTTTCACCATGCCTTCCTCACCCGGGGCAATCGGATTTTTGGAGTATTCCGGAGTTGTGCATCCGCAGGACGCATGTACATTGGAAATAATCAGCGGCGACGTGCCGGTGTTCGTAAAAGTAAATTCGTGTTCAATTTTCTCGCCCTCTTTGATCTTTCCGAAGTCATGCGAATCGTCACTCACCTCCATCACAGCACCTCCGGTTTCCACACCGGGAATTATAGTTTGCCCGATTGGCTGCTCCCCCATCTGATCCAGGGGTATCTCTTCAGCATCATGTTCTTGGTTTCTTCCACTATTGCAAGATGTGATCACCATCAATCCAGCAAAAAATAAGGATATCCCTTTCATATGCGTATCGTTTATTTATTCAGATTTCACAACTATTCCACTTATTAAAAACAAGGCATGGTGTCGCTTGTTTGATTATTGCATCAATCCCCGCCCCTGTTTGCGTATCCTGCCCGACGCCTGCAATTCACCTAAGATCTTATCCAGAATCCCATTGATAAACGTATTGCTTTTTGCGGTACTAAACACTTTCGAAATTTCGATGTATTCATTGATCGTCACTTTTACCGGTATCGTCGGGAAATTCAGTAATTCACAAATCGCCATCCGCATCAGGATATTGTCAAGCAGCGCGATCCGGTCACTTTCCCAATTCTTGGTTTTCAAGCTAATCAGCCGCTGGTACTCATCTGCATAACGTATTGAGTTTGTCAGCAGATCCAGAATGAACACCCTGTCTTCCGGCCAGTTGGGTGTCAGATCCGCGAGTTGGTTTTCGGCTGGGTTCCCGCTCGTAAAATTTTTAAACGTTTTTGCGACCAGCGCCTGAAGCACTTCCTTGTCTACGGGCCAGCTGATGAATTTCTCCTCAAAAACCTGCTCGATAGCCGGAGATTTCAAGATAATCTTTTTGAAAATGAACTTAACAATGTCCTTTTCAGCGTTGACCGATCGGTCGTCCCCATTCAGGTAATCAGCATATGCCTCGCTGTCCCTCAATTGCGAGAAAACCAGGCGTACAATTTCCGGATCGAAACTCCAAGACACCTTGTACTGCTTTACACCGGCTTTATACTTTTCATTTTGGCGCAGCAGCTCCACGAATGTATTGTTGTACAACCGGGTATTGGGTGACAGGTCCGCGGCAGTTGGCAGAAATTTATTCGCCCGATCATCTGCATCGATCCGCACATAGTCAGACACTTCATCCAGCAGATTCAACGCCCAAATATACATCTCGTTCACCTGGTCCACGCTTTTCAGCAATACTTTCTCAAACTTGTTGACCGTTTTATCTTCCGACAGCTGATATGCGTACAGCGTCTGTAATACTTTGACCCGAAGGTGCCTTCTATTTAGCATAATGATGTAAAGAACGATTGGGTGAAAACACCGATACTTATCTTGCTTTATTGCTTAATTTTTCGCATATCCGCGATCCGCGTTTCTGCGATCTGATTCGCCGCCTTGTACGAGGCTACGTTTTCGGCTTCCGATTTGCGAAGTACGGACCGTGTTGCCTCATAAATGTTTTCCGTCAACGCTGCGGTGCGCATTGCACTATATCCTGCGATTTCAGAATAGCAGCTGATCAGCCCGCCGGCATTAATCAGGTAATCCGGTGCATAAAGGATTTTCTTATCCATCAGCAGCCTCCCGTCTTCCTCCTCATCGCGCAGTTGGTTGTTTGCCGACCCAGCGATGATACGGCATCTCATTTTGGAAATGGTATCGCTATTGACCGTACCGCCAAGGGCGCACGGGGAATAGACATCTACTTCCAATTCATAGATATTGTTGTTGGGCACCGCTACGGCTTTGTATTTATTGGCTACCTCCACCAGCCGCTCTTCAACGATATCGCTCACGTACACTTTGGCGTTCTCCTCACGCAGCAGTGCAATCAGCTGTTCACCCACATTGCCGGCACCCTGAACGGCTATGGTCCGACCCGCCAGGCTGTCATTGCCATATAGTTCCTTTAGAGAAGCCTTTATCCCATAATATACACCTTTTGCGGTAAACGGAGCGGAGTCCCCGCTTCCTCCCAGTGATTTGGGCAAGCCCACTGCGTGCTTGGTTTCCATGCGCAGGTACTCCATGTCTTTTGGGGTGGTACCGATATCCAGCGATGCGATAAACGTGCCGCTCAGCTGCGCGACAAACTGTCCGAACCGGCGCAGCAACACTTCGCTTTTCTGCGTGCGATGGTCGCCAATAATTGCGGCATTGCCTCCACCCAGGTTGACACCGGATACTGCAGCCTTATACGTCATTCCCCTGGATAGTCGCAATACATCGTCTATAGCCTCTTCGGTACTTTGATAGGGAAGCATCCTTACCCCCCCTATTGCCGGGCCGAGTGTGGTGTCGTGTACCGCGATGATGGCTTGCAGACCTACGGCAACGTCACTGCAGAAAACAAGCTTCTGATGGCCGAATTGAGCCATCAATTTAAATGACGAATTATCGCTGGTAGGTACGGGCATAGAATTATCTCAATCGTAATCTGCTATATGGGGGCAAACTTAGCAAAAAATTTACGCATATAACCAATGCCGCCAAACATTTCGTATTTTTGCCTGCTGTCATATTGCACATCGCGGCGCCAAAAATGAAACACCTCGCACACCTCAACAAATATTTTTATAAGTACCGCTGGCGGATGATTCCGGGCGTCATTTTTGTCATCATATCCAACTACTTCGGCGTTTTGCCGGCTCAGGTAATCCGTATAGCCTTCGATTTGGTGAAGGAGAATATCAGCATGTATAGGCTCTTCGATGGCTTCGAACGGCAACAGTTGGTATACAGCGTCTTTGGATCCAGCCTGCTGCTGTTCGGCTCACTGGTACTGGTCCTTGCCCTCATCCGCGGGCTGTTCCTGTTCCTGATGCGCCAGACCATCATTCTGACATCCAGACACATCGAATATGATCTTAAGAATGAGATCTACACCCACTATCAGCGATTGGATATGGCATTCTATCGCAGGAATAATACCGGCGACCTGATGAACCGGGTAACGGAAGACGTGAACCGGGTACGCTCATATCTCGGCCCAGCCATCATGTATTCCATCAATACCGCTGTACTGTCCATTATGGTAATCGCTGCGATGGTGAGCGTAAACCCCACGCTGGCGCTTTATGCGCTGATGCCAATACCGATATTATCAGCCATCCTGTTGGTCGTCAACAAAATGATCAACCGCCGCGGCGAACGTATACAACAGCAGCTCTCTACGTTATCGTCATTTGTACAAGAAACTTTTTCGGGTATTCGGGTGATCAAGACATACAACCAGGAAGCCGATAAAATGAAGCGCTTTAAGGACGAGAGCAACATTTACCGGCAAGCATCGCTCGCATTGGTGAAAACTGAGGCCGTTTTTTTTCCCCTTATTCTGTTGCTTATCGGGTTAAGTACCGTCATCACAGTGTATGTGGGCGGATTGGAGGTGGCAAAAGGCACGATCACCTCTGGCAACATTGCAGAGTTTATTATTTATGTCAACCAGCTGACCTTCCCGGCCATGGCCTTGGCTTGGGTGACATCGTTGATTCAGCGGGCTGCTGCGTCACAAAAACGCATCAACGAGTTTCTGCGCACCCAGCCGGAAATTCAATCGCCTGCGGTACATGAGGATGTTAAAATTCGTGGGCATATACGCTTTGACAATGTCAGTTTCACCTATCCCGACACCGGCATTCAAGCCCTCACCAATGTTTCTTTTGAAGTAAAGCCAGGAACGGTGCTCGCCATCGTTGGAAAGACCGGTTCGGGCAAGTCAACCCTGGCAAACCTGCTACTGCGGATGTATGATGCGCAAACCGGAACTATCAGCATAGACGGTAGGGACATCAGACGGCTTCCTTTGCAATCGTTCAGGAGCCAGGTCGGTTTTGTGCCCCAGGATGTCTTTCTATTCTCGGACACCATTGCGAACAACATTGCCTTTGGTTTGGATGTAGCCGACATGGACCGCGTGGAAGAAGCCTCCAGAAAGGCAGCGGTACACGATAATATTGCTTCATTTGAAAAAGGGTTCGAAACATTTGTCGGTGAGCGGGGAATCACCCTGTCGGGAGGCCAGAAACAGCGGATATCCATCGCGCGGGCACTTATCAAGGAGCCACAGATCTTGATTTTCGACGACTGCTTATCTGCCGTGGATACCAAGACAGAAGAAGAGATTCTCCGCAACCTAAGTATTGCCATGCAGGGCAAAAGCACCATTTTCATCGCACACCGTGTATCCACGATCAAGAATGCTGACCACATCATCGTACTGGACCAGGGTTCTGTCATCGAAGAAGGAACCCATGAAAAACTGCTGGCCTTGAGGGGAAGCTATTACGAGTTGCATGAAAAGCAATTGCTGGAAGAAGCCGTATGAGAGTGTGCCAGAGATTTCATAAAAAAAGCCACAGGCAAATTGCCTGCGGCTTTTTTCATTCATCGTGTCTTACTACCTTATGAGGCCTGCTCTTCAGCTCCGGTTCCTTCGGTCTCCTTTGCTGCGTCAGCAGTTTTTGCTTTCTTTGCCGCTTTAGCAGGCTTCTCATCCACAGCCGCCTCTGCTTTCACGTCCGCGACTGGTTCCGCCTTCGCTTCCGATGTTTTTGGCGATCCGTTCTTTCCAGCGTCCGCTTTTTCAACAGCAACCGGCAGCACCGAAACAAACGATTTGTTGTTGGCTTTCTTGCGGAATACCACTTTACCATCTACGAGTGCAAACAAGGTATGGTCCTTTCCGATACCTACGTTTACGTCCGGATGGTGTTTCGTACCACGCTGGCGAACGATTATATTACCGGCAATCGCATGCTGGCCGCCGAATATTTTTACCCCTAAACGTTTGCTGTGTGACTCACGGCCGTTCTTAGAACTACCTGCACCTTTTTTATGTGCCATGTCTTATTATATGTTTTTAAGGCAATGCCTAGTAAACTATTTAATTTATAATGCGATTCCGGTGATCTCAATTTTTGTAAACTGTTGGCGGTGGCCATTTTTCTTTTTGTAGCCTTTACGGCGTTTCTTCTTGAAAACGATTACCTTGTCGCCCTTCAAATGTGACAAGATTTTAGCCGAAACCTTCGCTCCTTGTAATGTTGGCGCGCCAACGGTAAATTTACCGCCATCTTCTGCTAACAATACGTTGTCAAATTCAATACTAGCGCCCTCATCTCCTTGCAAACGGTGCACAAAGAGCTGCTGGTCTTTTGCAACTTTAAATTGCTGTCCGGCTATATTTACTATTGCGTACATTGTTAATGGATTAATTTAATAATTTTTTCTTTTGAATTTCGAAGCGCAAAGGTAACGCTTTATTTTGAGAATCCAAAGATTATGTATAAATTTGCAGCCCGTTTCATAACGGTAACGATTAATTAATTTACATTTTTAAGGAAAGTATGCAACAGTACGAAACCGTCATCATTCTTACCCCGTTGCTTTCTGAGGATGTTTCAAAGGAGGCCATTGCCAAATTCAGGGATATCCTTAAAGAAGGCGGAGCCGAAATTGTCCATGAGGACAATTGGGGTTTGAAAAAACTTGCGTATCCGATTGAGAAAAAAACAACCGGATTCTATCACCTCATCGAATTCAAGGCTCCCGGTGAATTAATCAGTAAACTGGAAATTGAATACAAGCGCGATGAGCGTGTTATGCGTTTCCTGACTGTGAGATTAGATAAACATGCCATTGCCTACAACGAGAAAAAGCGCAGTGGTGCTTTCAACAAAAAGGCCGAAGCGCCTAAAGCAGCGGAGGTAGCAGAATAATGGCAAACGAACAAATTCAGTACGTGACCGCTCCCAAGGTGGAGGACACCCGTAAGAAATACTGCCGCTTTAAGAAAAACGGCATCAAATACATCGATTACAAAGACGCCAACTTCCTCTTGAAGTTCGTCAATGACCAGGGCAAGGTATTGCCGCGCCGCCTTACGGGCACTTCATTGAAGTTCCAGCGCAAAGTTGCTCAGGCTGTAAAACGCGCCCGTCATATCGGTCTGTTGCCTTATGTTGCTGATTCACTAAAATAGGGAGGTAAACGACATGGAAGTAATCTTAGTACAAGATATCAAGAAACTTGGCGAAAAGGACGATATTGTCACCGTAAAACCCGGTTTCGGGCGCAACTACCTGATTCCTCAGGGACTTGCTGTACTGGCTACCGAGTCTGCCAAGAAAGTGCTGGCCGAAAACATACGCCAGGCGCAATTCAAACAAGATAAGATCAAGAAGGATGCCACCGAACTGGCTGCTAAGCTGGAAGGTGTTAAATTGACTATCGGTGCTAAAGCCGGTGAAAGTGGCAAAATATTCGGATCGGTAAACAGTATCCAAATTGCCGAAGCCCTCAAAAAAGAAGGCTTTGAGGTTGATCGCCGGCGTATCACGTTCGAAAACGACCCCAAGGTAATTGGCGAGTACTTAGCCAACCTAAACCTTCACAAAGAGGTTAAGGTACAGGTGCCTTTCGAAGTGGTGGCTGAGTAAGGCCCCGTTTCTTTTATCAAAAAAAGAGGATGTCTGCATAGGCATCCTCTTTTTTTATATTCCATCTTACGCCAATGGCTGAACCTCGGTGCGCTAATCGTTATCCCACCATACCGGGATAACCATAGCTTGCTGATACCCCGCAGGAATGTTAGCGGGGATATTTTCGGGATTATACTGTCTTTCCGAAGACGGGTACGGCAAACGGAGTGGTATAATATCCAACTCTGGCGCGGTATCCAAGTTTGTCGCTCCAGGGTACAGCTCAGCGTTAACGGGCAGCTCCGGATACCCTGTTCTACGGAAATCGTTATAGGCCTCCAATTGCAAATAGTTAGCAATATACTTTTGAGTCATGATTTGTTCGTAGGCGGTGCCAGCAGCACTGCTTAACGCATTGTCAGCCAGATAACCGCTATAATCAGTACTATTAATCCCATAAAACTCCATCGACGCAACGATCCCCTCCTCATAAGCGTCTATCACCGACTGATTTACCATTTCTCCAGCCCTGAGGAATTCAGCTTCTGCACGCATGAATGGAACTTCGGCATACACCATCCAATAGAGAGGAGCATCTGCCGCACTATAAAAACTGTGAATCTGCGAATAATTGGCGATCGGCGAAGGTGTCGGGTTATTGGTTACGCCGACATACTCACCTTCATTATCACCAGACGTTACCTGGCTTATCTGATACGCGATGCGCGGATCCTCGGTATCTAATAACATATTGACATAAAACAGCGAAGGCCTGTCTCGATTATCCCATTTCCCGTCTATAGCAAATTGGTACCACGGATTTTCAGCACCGGCTTCGTCGACATATCCATATGAAGGCACTGACGCCGCCGTGATGGCACCATCATTGAGCGCCTGCAGAGCAAGTTCTGCTTGCGTTGCAGCATCGTATCCCGGAGCATTGGAGAGTCTGAGGTAAAACCTCGCTTTCAAGGTGCGGGCGAGACGTTGCCAATTATCCATGTTTCCTCCATAAACGAAATCATCGCTTCCCGGTATTTCGCCGATTTCCCTGCTGATCTCTTCAATTGACTCGTCAAGTAGCTGCTGAATTTGGCGATAGATTTCTTCCTGGGTATCATACGAAGGCTTTATCACGCCATCAGTACCTTGGAAAGCGTTTGAAAGTGGCGCGTCCCCATAAAGGTCAGTGATCATCGACATGTTCCAGGCGAAGATGATTTTGGAAATAGCACTATAATTATAATTCTCGTTTTCGGTAGCCTTCTCTATTAATACCTTGCAATTCTGCATCACGTCGATATACGAGTAAAAACGCCAGAAGTTATTAGCGTCATTGGCGGTCAACCGATAGTGACCTTCGTGTGGCCCGGGCACTGCCCTGGCCAAATGCTTAGTCCACAAGCTGCTATTGCGCACTGCCCATCCACCGATTACTTCAAAAGAAAAGTTCGACAACACAGCAGGAAGCAATAAATCTTCCGGCACATCTGAGGGTGCGTTGGGATCAACATTGATATCCAGTTTATCGTTGCAACTGAGGAAGGCAGCTGAAAACAAGAACCCGATTGCTACGACGATATATTTAATTTTCATGATCGCTATACTTAAAATGTAACATTTAACCCAAAAGTTACTCCCCGGGTCCCCGGGGTCACCGCATGGTAAAAGCCCTGAGCATTGCCGGAACCGAACAGACTCCCTTCTGGATCGAGGTAACTGAAGTTCGATTTAATCCACAGATTTCTACCCGTTGCGGAAACGCTGATTCCTTCGAAAGGGGTTCTCTCGATCAATCGATCCGGCAATTGATAGTTTATCGTTACTTCCCTCAGCTTGATGAAACTTCCGTCTTCAACAAGCTCCTCCATTGACTGCGTATAAAAATTTTGGAAATACGCTTGGTCTTGCAACACGGGTGTTGTATTCGGCTGCCCGTCAGATTCCCTTATTCCGTCCCATACCGTATAGGTACCCCGTTGTTCGGTAACCTTGGCAGTACCATAAAATGTGGTGTAGTACAAATCGAAGTTAAACACATCACCACCTTGCCGGGTGTCAATCAACGCCGATAAGGAAAGTCCCTTATAACGAAACGTGTTACGGATTCCGCCGAGCCAGTCGGGGGTAACATTTCCGATTGGCCCCAATTCATCGGCTGGCATAGGATATCCGTCGTCATCGACTAATAAAACACCATTTTCATTGCGCTTCCAACCGAGCGACCAGATAACGCCATACCCATGCTCGCGGTCCGCTCGAATCTGGGGGTCAGTAAAACCTCCGAGGAAGATATTATCAACCCCTTCAGCGATGGACTTCAGCTGATAGCGGTTTCTCGAAAAATTAACCAATACATCCCAGGAAAAACTTTCTGTACGGATCGGGGTGCCACTTAAAATCACCTCGATACCGCGATTAGAAATCTCCCCAGCATTTACAACGCGAGTACCGAATCCGCTCGAAGCAGCAATCTCCTGCTGCAGAATCTGTCTGTTGCTTGTCTTATCATAGTATGAGAACTCAAGGCCCATTCTGTTTCTAAAAAACCGCAGGTCCGTTCCCACTTCTATTTCCGTCACCATCTCCGGGCTAAGTGTATTACTTGCCATGAGCGACGAAATCTGAAAGGCATTGATCCCTCGGAAGGGGAAGATAATCTCCCCCCGGGTACCGTCGCTGGGGTTTGCCTGCGAGTACGTCTGCATCGTCAAATACGGATTGGCATCGTTTCCAGCCTGAGCGTAAGAAGCCCTCAATTTACCATAAGAAAAATAAGGGTTGTCCCGTATATCCAGCAGTTCAGAGAATACCCAACTAAGCGATGCAGAAGGATAAAAAAATGAATTGCTTCCCGTAGGCAACGTGGATGACCAATCATTCCTGGCTGTCACGTTCAAAAAGAGGTAGTTTTTATATTCCAATGTTCCCGAAGCATAAATCCCTACGATTCGTCTTCGTGAATCAGACTGGATGGCTTGTTGCGTTGCGGCATTGGAAATATCAAAAAAGCCGGGAATGTTAAGGTTTAATCCCCTCACCGTTCTACTGGTAAATTTGCGATCATTATAATTCGTCCCGACTAACGCCGAAAAGGACAAATCCTCATTGATATCACTTGTCGCGCTCAAAATCAGATCATTATTCAATTGAGTGCTTTTCAGCAATGTGGCAAACATCCGGCCGTTCGTCGTCCCTTTGGTTCCGATGTTTACTTGTTCTGACACTTCATCTGTATACGTGTCCAGTCCAACCCGGTTTGTTAGTTTCAGCCATGGGAATATATCATAATTCAATTCGTTAGAAGCGATGATCCGATCAACCACGCTGGGCACGGCATTATTGTCCACTAACCAATAAGGATTGTTGAAGCCGGCAGCAGCATCTGCACCTGCTTGCCACGTCACGTTTCCATGTTCCTGGTAAACTTGTTTGCTGTCAAACGTGATTGGGGCAAAATTAAGCCCATAGGTAAACGACCGGGAATTGTTGCCCTCGGCAAATCGATTATTCATCGAGTTAGTATAACTTACCGACGTACTAGACGTGAAATTTTCAGCAAGCTGGGAAGTCATGTTGGCCGTCAAACTGTTTTTTCTGAAATAGTTGTTTGGCACCACCCCTTTTTGGTCCAGGTTGGTGTATGTGATGATATAATTTGATCGCTCCCCCCCGCCGCTGATCGATAGTGAGTTAGTCCATACGTGGGCGGGCTGATAGAACTGCTTACGCGGGTCTATGACCGTAGGCATGCCGCCCAGTGCATCGATTACAGCCTGGCTAACCGAATCTTTGTGAGGGCCCCAGCTCGTCGTGCCTTGGGGGTTCCCGTCAGGATCTTCGTTATATCCCCCCAGTTCAGCAGGCAAGCCGTTCCTGAAAAGCGGCCGCGTCCCACCGGCAGGGGTCAAACCCAAATGGTAGGATGTTTGGTATCCATCCGTAATGGCATTGTCCACAGCAAAGTTAGATGAGAATGACACACGGGGGAATTTCCTGTTCGCATCGCGAACTCCCCGCTTTGTAGTAATCAAAACCACTCCAAAAGCACCGCGCGAACCATATAGCGCGCTGGCCGCTGCACCCTTCAAGACCGATATGTTTTCTATCGTGTTGGGGTCAATATCAATTGCCCGGTTAGCTCCCGCCCCATTGAATAAAATGCTTTCGGACGTCTCTCCACGATTGACTGAATTATCCATAGGAATACCGTCGATTACAAACAACGGTTGATTCTCGCCGGTTAACGAAGAGTTTCCACGGATCACAATCCGGGATGATGAACCCGCTTGGCCACCGGAATTATTAATTTGAACACCAGCGACTTTCCCTGCTAATGCATTGACAATGTTCGGCTCTCTGGAATTAACAATATCTTGGGACTGAACATCCTGAACCGAATAGCCCAACGAACGCTTCTCCCGTTGTATACCAAGTGCCGTCACAACAACCTCACTTAAATTTGTTGCATCGACTTCAAGTACTACATTAATTTGATTTGTTGATGTCAGCTCAACCGTATTACTAAGGTAGCCCACAAAACGAAACGTGAGCGATTTACTATCCGACGGCACGGCGATCGAATAGTTACCCTCACCATCCGTTGTAGTTCCCAAAGTAGACCCAGTTATGACCACCGATACGCCTCCCAGCGGTTCTCCGGTGTCTGAGGCCGTTACCCGGCCGCTGATTCTTCTTTCTTGGGCAAACCCCGATCCCATCAGCAGCACCCCCAAGGTGATGATAAATAATGTTTGTTTCATATAATATGAACTTTGGTGAAAATAGTACAAGAACCGCAGGAACCACGAGCCTACAGCCGTTCTGCATGGATTGAAACAAACCAGTTAACTAATTGTTCAATTTTATATATATAAATTGCATTTCTTTAAATAAATGAGGCGCCTTTTCTACCGATGATCATACTGGATTGAGGATTAACAAAGGTTAGTGGGCAATGGCAATGAAACGGCGATAATTACGTTTAGTTGTTTTGCCTCTCGGGTCTTCGGTAAATAATCACTCGTTTTTCGGTTAAAGTTAACTTTTGTTAATATTTAATGACTATTCGATAAACCAAAATAAATAATTATGAAAACAATAGCATTAACACTTCTGATCGTATTGTGCTCGTTCACAATTTTTGGCTTTTCAAAAGGGGAAGCCCTTTCAACAAATGAAATAAGGTTTGTCAAGGATGGATTTCACGTACAAGTCTTTTATGATAGCTTTAATAATGTTACCAATATAGAGGTCACGCTTTGAGGGCCGGGCACTCCTGGGTTTTTCGTTTGGACTCCGTGGCCGGGAAGTGTCAGCTCAGGGTGTTTTACCGGTATAATATATGTGGAATATACTCCTGTAGGACAGGTAATTTTAGATATCAATTGCAACAATTAGACAAAAAATATTAGTCGTTAGCAAATCGAGTAAGCAGACAGGGGTTACCCCTGTCTGCTCGCATACTAACCATGACATTTATAAAGGTTACGAAGTAGAACACCCAACCATGGTTAGCAAAAAACTAATTGTACATAAACTCCTTTTAATTTCCATGATCATTACAATTTGTATTGTTCCTTCCTTGCAGCACCGTTGATTTCTTGGCTTGGATCGCGTCCTTTTCTGCCTGCGGTTTGTTTTGGTAGACATCCGTGCCTTCAGCCCCTGCCAGGCCATCGCCTTGTAATGGTCAAGGCTGAACCGCCTGCCATCGTAGTCCTATGACGCCGTGCCCAGTACATCGACATAGTGGTTCGACATACACGCATGTCGGGCAAACTCACATTTATTTTATCAGTCATCAAGTCTCGGTTTGGTCTTTCTTTTGGGGCCGCCCGGAGCAAAGAAGATCGATCCGATATAGTGAACCACCTCAACGATCTTATATTTATTGTCAGCAAGTTTGTCGACAAAATAGATATGTTTGTATTTGGTGCTGACTGAGTTTAGATCCAATCCATAATTATCTGAATTTGCGCCCCATTTAGGGCTTTTTAAATCCAGTTTTTTCACAAAACAGGAATCAACAATTTTGTGGTTCTTTTTGTCTACCGTATTGAATAGCAATAATGAAAGCTTTTCAGTTTCGTATATATAGATATCCGGTTCTTTGATATCTTTTCTCTCTAATTTATACATAGCCACTTCCCCTCCATCATATTCATCGAAATAGACATAGACATTAGTTTTTTCACTATCGGCCGCCTGGCCATATGAACACCCAACCATGGCTAGCAAAAAACCAATTGCAAATAAACTCCTTTTAATTTCCATGATCATTACAGTTTGTATTGTTCCTTCCTTGCAGCACCGCAGATTTCTTGGCTTGGATCGCGTCCTTTTCTGCCTGCGGTTTGTTTTGATAGACATCCGTGCCTTCCAGCCCCTGCCAGGCCATCGCCTTGTACTGGTCAGGGCTGACGCCCTGCCCAGTACATCGACATAGTGGTTCGACATAAACGCATGTTGGGCAAACTCACATTTATTTTCTATCAGTCATCAAGTCTCGGTTGGTCTTTCTCTTGGGGCCGCCCGGAGCAAAGAAAATCGATCCGATATAAGGGACTACTTCAACAATCTTGAACTGATTGTCGCCAACCTTATCAGCGAAGTAAATATGTTCATACTTGGTGCTCTTAGCATCCAAATTCAATCCATAATTTTCTACTTCAACGCCCCAATCCGGACTCTTTACCGCGCGCTTTTTCAAGAAGCAAGAGTCAACTATCTTATAATCTTCTTTACTTACTGTATTGAATGACAAACGAGAGCCGTTTAAGTCAAATATATAGATATCCGGTTCTTTGATATTTTTGTCCACCAATTTATACATGGCCACTTCTCCGTCATCATACTCATCGAAATAGACATAGACACTAGTCTTTTCATTATCGGTCGCCTGACCATATGAACACCCAACCATGGCTAGTAAAAAACTAATTGTACATAAACTCCTTTTAATTTCCATGATCGTTGCAGTTGGTGTTGTTCCTTCCTTGCAGCACCGCTGATTTCTTGGCTTGGATCGCGTCCTTTTCTGCCTGCGGTTTGTTTTCATAAACATCCGTGCCTTCAAGCCCCTGCCAAGCCATCGCCTTGTAATGGTCAAGGCTGAACCGCTTGCCATCATATTCCCAAATAGCCCGTCCGAGCACATCAATATAGTGGTCAGCCATATACGCGTGCTGCGCGTCTTCATAGTTATATTCCGTATAGTATTTGAATAACGTTGGGAAATTGACATTGTTTAGATTTGATGGCCCTCTTACAGAAAGCNCAGCGGGGCGTCATCCTTGGTGCAGGAACCTGTTATGAAAACAGTGATGGACATGGCCAGCATTACAAACGGTGCCTTTGCCGTTCTTCTCTTTGCGGGGGGGGGGTAAAGTTCTTTTCATTAGTGCTGTATAATCGGTTATCACAATATTCCGAAAAAAAGACCGGAGTTGCAAGTTTTTTGATGCATTCTATAGTCAAGATCAAACAAACCTATCGCTTCAGCTCCTCGGCCAGCATCACTTTTTCTTCCAGCACATTCTGCCACAATTCTTCCTTCGTTTTATTGTTTCGCTTTCTTTCTATTGGCGGATTACTCCACGTATCAAAGTAAAGAAACCAAAAATCATACGATCCTCCAACAATGTATCCGCCCTTTAACTACATGTTTGATTTTTGAACAATATCCTTATAGTTCTGGGATAGAGGTCCTTTAAGTTTTTATGGTTGATGGACATGATGTTCTGCAATGTGTGTTTCAACCATTGGAACGGGTTTACCTCGTGCTTCTTGCAGATGGCGAAGAACGAATAGATCATCGCCGCGCGCTGCGCAGCCTCGTGAGATCCGGCGAACAGGTAGTTTTTCCGTCCCAGCTTATGGAAAGCTTTCCATAAGCTGGGTTATGCAAAGTCTACGGTTATGCAAAGTGCAGCGTAATAAACAGCACGCATTTGTTGTAATCGACTATTTCATGGCGAGCGACTTCGCATAATAAGCGTTGGTGTTTTATGGATAATTATCGATCAAAAGTGTTTAAGCCACTCCAACAGGTTGTCATTTGACAACCACACCGGTTCCCCTTGCGGCGCTACTGATTTGTAGGCTTTCTCGATCGCCTCTCGTTTAGCCCGCGAATCAGCCCTGGCATATACCTCCGTCGTTTGGACTGAAACATGCCCAAGTATATCACGGATATATACCAGATTGACACCGGCCTGTAGCAGGTGCATAGCTTTGGAATGCCGCAATACGTGACAGCTTATCTTTTCGGGCCAGTAAACTTCGGCTTTTTTCTTGGCCATATCGGCATACTTGAACAAGATATGGTTTACGCCAGCTCGGGTGAGTTTATCTCCGCGGCTGTTGAAGAACAAGGGGTGTTCATTATTGCCGTCCAGATCAAGCCGGTGTTCGGCGATGTAAGGCTTTAACAGCTTGACCTGTTGTTCCAGCATGGGAACGATACGTGTCTTGTTGCCCTTTCCGGCAATACGGATCGTATTCAATACGTCGAGCCTCAAAATACTCGAAACATTTCAGCGTGTACCCCTTCATGCAGTAACGTGAGTGCCCACTGAATACTGGGATGATCCGGCAATTCGTTTGCATTCAGCCATATTTCGATGTTTTTTGCATTCCATTCAAGTGGAACCGGGCGAGTGCTACCTAAATTAAGAGGGTCCATAGTTGAACTTAACCTGAAATTCAGGTCAATCGGCTTATTCTCCCCGATGAACTTGTTAAGCGTGTTTTTGAAGAAACCGTCGGACATGAGTTTTTCCATGATGCAACGAAGACGCTCGTCCGCATAAAAATCATCCGACATGGTGGTATCCAAATGCGTGGTGATAACAGTATTCTCCGGAAGGGGGGCTCCCCCACCGCCATCACCCGGATCGATCCAGTCAATCGCTTCCTGCTCGCCGTTCGAACCGGTGTTGATCGTGATGCAGGTGGTCCTGCTATGCGTGGAATTGAGTGTCCCGTTGACGTAGGCATAAACAGTGGTGGTGAAGCAATGGGTTTCCGTGCCCATCAGCCTGCGGATACCCCTCTCATCGGTGACCGGCCGGCCATCCCGAACGGGCATGTATGCTGGCCGGCCGTTGCCGAACCAGTTCTCCAGCAGTACCGTACCGGAAAAGGGCTCGTGGCCTGCACCGCCGTTGCCGTCCGGTATGTAGGTCAGCAGGTGGTGCTGCCAGCCCGGGAGACCCTCAACTGCCCATATACCCTGTGCGGGCCATCGCCACTCCCCGTGGAAAGGGTCTGCACCAACCGTATCGGCACGAACACGGCAACAGTGTCGCCGCTTTCACGCAGGGAGGCGGCATCCCAGTCGGGCAAGCCTTCTGTTTTGAACAGACCGCTCAGCGTGGTGTCGGCTGCCACGGCATGCCTGCTGCCTTCGAAATCCGTCCTGGCTTCGGCTATGGGGTCCCGACCNCGTTGACGTAGGCATAAACAGTGGTGGTGAAGCAATGGGTTTCCGTGCCCATCAGCCTGCGGATACCCCTCTCATCGGTGACCGGCCGCCCATCCCTTACGGGCATATATGCCGGCAAGCTGCTGCCGAACCAGTTCTCCAGCAGTACCGTGCCGGAGAAGGGCTTGCGGCCCGCACCGCCGTTGTCTTCCGGTATGTAGGTCAGCAGGTGGTGGTGCCAGCCCCCGTCCTTCCCAACCCGGGAGGCCCTCAACTGCCCGAATACCCTGTGAGGGCCGTCGCCACTCCCCGTGGAAAGGGTCTGCATCAACCGTATGGGTACGAACACGGCAACAGTGTCGCCGCTTTCACGCAGGGGACACACTGTCCCAGTCGGGCGAACCCTGTCTTTTGAACAGCCCGCTCAGCGTGGTGTCGGCTGCCACGGCATGCCTGCTGCCTTCGAAATCCGTTCTGACCTTCGACATCAAGCAAAGCTATCGCTTCAGCTCCTCGGCCAGCATCACTTTTTCTTCCAGCACATTCTGCCACAATTCTTCCTTCGTTTTATTGTTTCGCTTTCTTTCTATTGGCGGATTACTCCACGTGTCAAAGTAAAGGAACCAAAAATCATACGAACCCCCAACGACTCCCTTCTCGGGCATGTAGATGAAACGGTCAATTCCCCGATGAAGGTTATAGCCATCGTGCGTATTCCAATCGGTAAATGTCCAAAATTGGTAGGCTTTTTCACCGTCGATTTCAAACTCTCTGGAGAGGTACTCGCGTTGAAGAAGCAGTCTATTGGGCAATAATAGCGTCCCCCCCAACCATCTCACGTCCATTGGAAAAGACCATTGACCGGGAATATTTAGCGTTTCCCGGTAGACGTTCTTCATCTGTTGGATGCTAAGGGTGTCTTGACCGGTATTGATGGTACCGTAAGGCACATTGAACAATGACGGATAGGTATCGATAAAGAAAAACTCAGCAAGACACTGGTTGCTCCTAAAGTACTTGCCTCCTTCGGACTTCACCAAGCTATACTGCAACGTTTTCTTGTCCTTACTGTTTTCCGAAGCGATACGATTTCCTAGTTCACGGCGCAATGACCGTTCTCCAAACACCTGATCTTGGATTTCGTTTAAATCCACTTCACTCCAATTTTTATCGCTGGTAAAATCGGGCAGTATCGAAAATAGGACCAAACCAGCTGCATGGATATTGTATATCTCGATGGTTTCATCCACCCCATAAAGATCTTGTGCGTTAAGTGTGTAACGATTTAAGTCATACAGGCTATCCAGCATATCCAGCATCACGTATTGTGTCCGCTGCTTCTGTGCCGTGGACTCCACCGCAACGCCGCAGCAACACCCGATGAGTATGAATTTTGTTATGATCGCTCGCATCATCCTATTGTCTTTAATCATCACACAGTTCCTTTCCGGCCAACAGGTTTCCGCCTGCATCCCTACCTTTGTAATTCGCGCCGGCCACGGCAACTTCATTTTTTGAATAAGTGGCCTCTCCAATTTCAAAAGAGGTTGCATTGGTGTAAGCACTTGCGTCGGATAACCCACTCCACGCCAGCGAAAACGCATCGAACTGCGATATACCGAACATTCCCTGCAAATAGTTGGCCATCAGGCCGACATATTTCTTGGCCATCGTATTGTGTTGAGTGTTATTTATTACGCCATTTATCAACTCAGCCTTCGTGAGATAAGCATGTATCACCTCGTGTATGAAGACGGCCACCGCCCCTTCCTGCGATACATCCGGCATGTAATCTTCATGGAGCACGATAGTTCCAGTGAATATTTTCGGGATGCCGTTCACTCGTGTCAGATTCATATCCTGCGCTTCGCCGGGTGTGCCGTTACGGGTTACGCCGTCTTTCACGGTAATATTAAGTTCCGTCAAACCCGCGGTTCCATCAAGTTCCTTGATGATATCGGATATGACGTCCATTGCCGATTCCGAGTATGTCATTGCTTTTTCTATCGTTTGTTTTAAACAGGGATTGTCTATCGAGTCTGTTGTGATGTCCTGTGTGACAGTCTGGTCCTCGGGAGGATTTTGCCAAGGCCCTCCACCGCCGCCGTCACCCGGATCAATCCAGTCAATCGCTTCCTGCTCGCCGTTCGAACCGGTGTTGATCGTGATGCAGGTGGTCCTGCTATGCGTGGAATTGAGTGTCCCGTTGACGTAGGCATAAACAGTGGTGGTGAAGCAATGGGTTTCCGTGCCCATCAGCCTGCGGATACCCCTCTCATCGGTGACCGGCCGCCCATCCCTTACGGGCATGTATGCCGGCAAGCTGCTGCCGAACCAGTTCTCCAGCAGTACCGTGCCGGAGAAGGGCTTGCGGCCCGCACCGCCGTTGTCTTCCGGTATGTAGGTCAGCAGGTGGTGCTGCCAGCCCCCGTCCTTCCCAACCCGGGAGGCCCTCAACTGCCCGAATACCCTGTGAGGGCCTTCGCCACTCCACGTGGAAAGGGTCTGCATCAACCGTATGGGTACGAACACGGCAACAGTGTCGCCGCTTTCACGCAGGGACACACTGTCCCAGTCGGGCGACCCCTGTCTTTTGAACAGCCCGCTCAGCGTGGTGTCGGCTGCCACGGCATGCCTGCTGCCTTCGAAATCCGTCCTGGCTTCGGCTACGGGGTCCGGACGGGTGGGCAACGCTTCCAGCGGGGCGTCATCCTTGGTGCAGGAACCTATGAAAACGATTATGGACATGGCCAGCGCAGCCAACGGCACCTTGCCGTTCTTCTCTTTGCGGGGGGGGGTAAAGCTATTTCCATTAGTGCTGTATAATCGGTTATCACAATATTCCGAAAAAAAGACGGGAGTTGCAAGTTTTTTGATGCGGGTGGCAATAAATCCGAGACGTTATTAATTAAAGTGCCGCCCAATTCTAAAACTGGGCGGCGCTTTAACCTATATAAAAGAAATTCTAAATAATTCTTATGAACAAATTACCAGCCTGGGTTTTGTTGATTGCTGATATTCGGATTCACCGTTTGGTCACGGAGGGGAATCCCCCAAACGAATTTATTGTCACCAGCTTGCTTACTCAACACCTGATAGTTCGGACCGGTTTGTATCGGATCTAAATCTTGAGGGTCTCGGCGGGTAAAGCCTTCGCCCCAACGCTTTAAATCATCCAAACGGAATCCTTCAAACGCTAACTCCTTGAACCGTTCCGTTTTAACAGCATCCATTAATGCCTGCCCGGATAAATTGCCTAAAGCATCGAGACCTCTCGCTTGACGCAAAGTATTCAACGCCGCTAAGCTAGCAGCAGGATCACTTTCAACTGCTGCTTCCGCAACAATAAGGTACAGTTCAGCTACACGGAATACTTTTGGATGATGTTGGTAATTGGTCACAGCACCAGTGAATAACTCCGGGTTTCCAGGATACTTGTTGACCAAGTAAAGATCTGTATAATTTGTTCCTTGGATCAACACGTCCAAATTTTCGAAGTATACCGACTTCCGGTGATCTTCATCATCATAGGCATCAATAACCCACTGCGAAGGGATAAAATCAGGAATAAATTTGTCCTGTCCGGCATTATAACCTAAATAAACACTACCCGTTGTGTTGCCTAGTTCATTTGGAGCGGCCAGGTGCGGTTGAAAGATCACTTCTGTCGCAAGATCACGGTGCCACATATCGGTTAATCCCTCTTGGGTCGTCAACAACGGATAGGTACCGGAATTAATAACGGTTTGCGCGGCCGTCCGTGCTCCCGAAAAGTCTTGCATATACAGTTTTACCCGCGCTTCAAGGGCTAATACCGCATCGCTAGTGAAACGAGTTGCACCTTGCTCGCCTTCCACATTAGCCAATAAGCCCTTGGCTGTTTCTATATCCTGTAAAATCTGAGCATAACATTCTGCCACCGTACTACGGGCTGGTTGTAGCGAAATATCATACGTTAAGACTAATGGAACTCCTAAATCGGAAGATGCAGTCGACGGGTTGTAAGCCTTCGCAAAACGCAACGTCAAATTTAGATAATAAAATGCACGGGCCAAATATGCGTCACCTTTATAGCGATTTAACTCCGCTACTTCATTATCATTCCCTGGAGTAATCTGCTCGAAACCCTCGATCTGATTATTGAGGTTGGCAATCGCACTGTAATATCCGGACCATGTGTCCCTAATGGTATAATCATCAGACAGAAAGCCTTCCCACCTATGCGGATTCCCATTTCGGTTTCCAAAATCCAATGACGCGTTCAGCTGATCTGCTTGGATGTCCGTTGAATACTGGTACAATCCTGAAACACGCCCTCTCAAATAAGCATAAAGTCCATTGTTATGAGTTCTGGCATCCCTAACGCTTTGAAATGATTGCGACTGTTCAATTTCTCCGAAAGGGAATCGATCTAAATCGCCACACGACATAGTCACAAGTACCAAAGCTGTACTTGTCAACACATGTGATATTTTTATTTTCTTCATGATTTCCGTCATTTTTTATATTAAGTTTCCTACAACTGAACCTGTAAACCAAAGGTGTACTGCTTAGTATTTGGATTTACGCCCAATGTCAAATTGGAATCTACCTCCGGGTCCGGACCGGTATATTGCGTCCATGTAAGGAGATTTCGACCTACGAAAAATACTTTTGCTCCGCGCAAAAATCCAGTCCTGTCTAGTAGCGACTTAGGAAAATTGTATCCTAAGGTTACATTTTTTAGACGAGTAAACGATGCGTTTTCAATTAGACGGGAGTCGAATTGAGTGAACTGGACGCCATAACGCGGAAACCTTGCATTGTCTCCCGGATTCTTCCAATAGTCAGCAACCACCCGACTTTGATTATAACCTGCAAATTGATTCGGATTCTCCGTAAAGTACCGGTCATTATTGATCAAATACTTACCAGAGATGAATGCAAAATCAAACCCGAACTCGATCCCTTTGTAATTCGATGTTAATCCGAAACCTCCAGCAACAGGCGGGTACCTTTTCAGTCCTGTATTTTGCTGTAACTCGCCCGCATTAAATGACGTAGTCACATTGTTAGGATCTTTATTCGGCACAACAATCATATCTGGGTCCTCATTAGGCACGTACCATTGCGGATCTCCGTTGTCTGGATTCACTCCAGCCCAAACCGGATAAAAATATCCCCGGGGCTGGCCAACAGCCCAAGAAACGCCCGTATTGGGGATAATCCAATAGTCATTGCCCTGAAAAAGTTCAAGTACCGTCTCTTGATTATAGTTCATGTTAAATCTGGGCGTGACACGTAGATTACCCGTTCTGATAACATCGGCAGAGACATCAATATCAACTCCCCTATTTCTCAATTTGCCAACATTTGACGTAATATCAGCAAAACCAGAGGTATACGGATACGGAACATCCACCAACATGTTATCTGTAATACGGTGATAATATTCAAGCTCAACCGTAGCTAAGTTGAACAGCACCGCCGACACACCAGCAGTACCTTTAAACTGACTTTCCCATGCTAATGCAGGGTTGCCAGGCGCGGAGATACCCCATCCCGTTTGTCCATTATAGATATTAGTACCTATCAAAGCCAAGCTTTCATAGTTTTCGATTTGGGAATTCCCCGACGTACCAACGCTTGCTCGCACATTTAAATCTGTCAACCAATCAAGGTCCCGCAAGAAATTTTCATTTTTGGCTCTCCACAATCCCCCAAGAGACCAGAAGGTCGCATATCTATTATCTCGGCCAAAGCGCGAAGAGGCGTCTTGCCTCACCGTTGCATCAAAAAGGTACTTATCATCAAAGCCATAACTTACGCGGCCAAAAAACGAATTAAACACATACTGCGTACGGGACTGTCCGACGTTTCTATTGTTCGGTCCAGCACTCAATAGCATCAAACGATCGTCGGTATGCCCATTAGACGATGCTGAGAATTCTTGGCGATCATAGTCGATAAACTCATGGCCTCCAAGTAGGGTAAAGCGATGTTTTTCAGCAGCATCAAATGCGTATTCGATCGTATTTGTAATAGTCTTTGATAAATCCCGACGAAGTGATTCTGACGCACTGCCATTATAAAGATTGTTATATGATGCATATGTTCTCCCTGAAGCAGTCAGGTCGAAAAATTCAAGTCCACCTTGCACTTTAAGTGTAAGCCCCTTTAATGGGGTCATTTGGATATAACCAGATGGGTTGAACAGTACCTTTCGCTGGTCCGCGGTAATCATGTCAGCTAAGTACTTTGGATGAAATCTTGCCAAGCCCGGAATTTGCTGTTCATAATACAGGTTGCCGTCTTCGTCGTATGGTGTATAGAACGGCTGGGATAACATCGCTAATCCTCGATTTAACGAATTGGTTCCATAAGGGTTTGTCTGTCGTCCATCTGTTCCTACTGAAAGATTCATCCCAACTTTAATCCAGCTACTAATATCTGTAGCGAGGTTTGAGCGAAGTGTATACCGCTCGAAACCGGAACGGTAGGACAACCCCTCTGAATTTAAGTAACCACCTGAAATATAGTATGTTGTACGATCGCCACCGCCGGTCACCGATAGATCGGTTTGAGAGAAAGGTTGATTGTTTAAGTAATATACATCGAACCACCGCGTATCATGGGGCCAATTTTCTCTCAAGTTATCAACTTGTTCTTGATTACGAAAACCAGTTTCCAGCCAAAAATCAAACAATTCAGGCGATGTAAATACATCCTTAAAATAATCTGTTTGAGCCATCTGCGAAACACCGTACTGCGATTTTAAACTAATACTCGGTGGTGAATTGCGCTTACCCTTTTTAGAAGTCAGATATATTACTCCGTTGGCGGCTCGGGAACCATAAATAGATGTTGCTGAAGCATCTTTTAAAACGGTTACGGACTCGAAATCTTCAGGGTTTAAACTGACTAATGAGTTCGGGTCGATTGGAATACCGTCAAGCACGATCAATGGTGTTGAGCTCGCTCCCAAAGAGCCAGACCCGTGTAAGCGAATGGAGGGCGTTACAGAGGGTTCTCCGTTCGACGAAAATATTTGAACACCGGCAATTTGCCCTTGAAGCGCATCTAGCGCGTTAGCACTCGGCCGGGACTCCAAAACTTGACCGGATATATGCTTAACTGATCCCACAACGTTGGACAACGAACGGGCACTTCCATAACCAACTACGACCACCTCATCAATCGCTGTCGCATCCGTTTCCAATACAACACTGATAGTCGTTCTCGACCCTAACGTTATGGTTTGAGTAACATAACCGAGATACCTAAACTCCAAGGCGGTCACATTGGAGGCCACGTCAAGCGAAAAGGTCCCCAACTCGTCCGTTTGGGTGGCGCGGCCCGTACCCACAGCCAAAACCGACACCCCCGCAATAGGTGCCCCATCCTCAGAGGAAGTCACCCTCCCGCTAATTCTTCGTTCTTGAGCATACGCTGATCCGATCAGCAATATCCCCAGCATTAAGAAACATAGTAATTTTTGTTTCATGTGTTTGTAAATTTGGTTAAAAATTAAAAATAAAAGTGCTCCAAAGACTAACTAGCTACTAGTCTTACCATTAATTGATTGCTAAGATTTTCCTTTCTATTCGCTTGGTCGAACAATAAGCGTATAGCCTCCTAACTGGAAAAAAACGGCAACAGTTGAAATTTCGGTCAGTATAATCTCAAACATAAGCTATACTTTAAATAAGGCGCACCGACTTAAATCACAAAGCAGGATCGGAAATAGTTTCACCTATTCAATCGACAAAAACGACTTATCAATCAAAAAATGCTGAAATAAAATGGCTGATCGAAAAAATCGAATTGTCTGTGTGTTTTAAAAATGTGCTTTTATGTGTGTTGTAATTCTATCGCTGCTTCAAAAATACAATGTTCCACCATATAATCAAATTTTTCTCAAAAAAAGTTAATAAATGTTAAAGGAATTGCTAAGCTATTAATCACGGATTTTACTACTTTCGCTATAAAATTGAACAACCATGAGCGCAAAAACCATTTTCATCATCGTATTGACAATATTAGTCACGGTCATCCTCATGAAAAACATGGATGAAGTCAACTTCTGGATATTCGGTACGCGCACGGTACCTAAGCTGGCCGTTTTGGCTACCATGTTTTTTATAGGCGCTATTGTGGGATACCTACTCGGCAGGCCTAAGAAAAGACGCGATGAAGCGGAGGCACACCTAGCCCATCCTTCTTTCGAGGCGAATAAGCCTTTGGACCAGGCTGATGACGATTACATCAGGTAGGCAACTGAAAATAAAATCGGTGCATACCGCCGTCGTATCGGTACGTCACGCTGGCACGATGGAGCTGTGCAATCGCTTTCACTACAGCTAGCCCAAGCCCGGTAGAAGAAGGCTGGTCCGCCGAACGGTAAAAACGCGTAAACATCTTTTCGGCATCTAACGGTTGCTCGCGGCCCGTATTGGCAATTTCAAATCCGTCGGCCGCCACGACGATACGGATGTTGCCGCCTTCACGATTGTGAACAATCGCATTCTTCAGCAAGTTTGTAATCAGTATATCTGCCAGATCGGCATTGAAGACCCCTGTTAACTTGGCCTTTTCGACCATGGTTAGGCTGATACGCTTGTAACCGATCAACTCGTCGAAGTCCGCTATCTGCTGGGTCAGTCGCTGGTTAAAGTTCACTTCTTCCTCACTGGAGAACTGCTTGTTCTCGATTTTGGAAAGCAGCAACAGCGACTTATTAAGCCTTGTCATCCGTTCCAAATACTGGATTGCATTGGCCAGTAGCTGCTGCGCCCCTCCTTCCTGGCTTTGTTCGAGCAACAGTTCAAGCTTATTGATGGCAATGGCTAGCGGCGTCTGCAGTTCGTGTGAAGCGTTCTCAATGAATTGCTTTTGCTGCTGATAGACCGCAATGTTGGCTTTCAGCAATTCGGCGACGGTCTCATTCATGTCACGGAACTCCGTTACCTTAGTAGGCGGAGGGTTAAATGATTTGTCTTCACCCAGTCGGAAGGCTCGCAACTCGTGCTGCAATTGATAGAAGGGCTTCCAGATCTTTCGGAGCACCCAGTTGTTGATGATAAATGCACTGGCGATCACGGCGAGATAGAGCCACAGCAGCGCATGCAGAAAATCACCTACCAAATCGTCGCCCTCCACCATGGAGGCAATGATCTTGAGTTCATAATATTTTTCCTGAGGAGTGGAAAAATAGGTGGTCAGCATACGCAGTACTTCATAGTCTTCCTCATATTCCATGTACATCGACGTATCCTTGAACTCTTCGCGAGCACGCAAAGCGAGCTCGCGTTCCACGGGCCGTATGGCGTAATTGCTCTCATCAAACCGGCTTTTATTGAGCAACGTGGTGTCCCGGATGGCCTTCTTAATGATTAGCATTTTATAGTTTTCAAGGCCATCGTCGATGCTGTCATACACCTCATCCATCATGCTGAAGTAAAAAACAACAGCCCATATGCTGAGGATGAAGATCAGAGAACCAGAGAGGTACAGCAATGTATGGTTGAGCAGCTTCATCTATACGCTCAACTTATAGCCTACGCCGTATATGGCTTGGATTTCCAAATTGGCGCCGTGATCTTTCAGCTTCTTACGCAGGTTTTTGATTTGTGAATAAATAAAGTCAAAATTGTCGGCATTATCTACATGGTCACCCCAAACATGTTCGGCCAGGGCCGATTTATAGATCAGTCGGTTTTTGTTGACCACAAAAAAGGCAAGGATATCAAACTCCTTTCGGTTCAGGTGAATGTCGGTGCCGTCGACGCGGAGCACCCGTCCGTCGAAATCTAGCTCCATATTATTCAGCTTCACCACATCGCGGCCGTCCAGCGCATTTCTGCGTAGCACAGCTTTGATGCGTGCGTTTAATTCCGCAAGGTGAAACGGTTTGGTCAGGTAGTCGTCGGCACCCAGGGACAGCCCCTCGAGTTTGTCATCCAAGGAGTCCTTGGCTGATATGATGATGACATTTTCGCGCTTTTGCTTCGCTTTCAACTCCCTGAGCACATCGAACCCGCTCCCATCGGGCAGCGCTACATCGAGCAAGATGCAGTCGTAATCGTATAGGGAGATTTTTTCCATGGCCGAGCGAAAATCAGCTGCGGACTCCACAATGTATTGTTCTTTGTATAAAAACTGAATAATATTATCCCGCAGCCCTTCCTCATCTTCAATTATCAGTACCTTCATGGAAAAACAGCGTTACGCACAAAGATACACGCCGGTCAGTTGCTCGCTCCGTCTTTCGTTGTGTCACGGTCATGATTGTGGTCGTGATTGTGGTCATGATTGTGGTCATGATCGTGGCCGTGGTCATGGTTATGTTCATGCTCATGCTCATGGTGGTCATGATCGTTCCCCGATTGGTTGCTATTACATGCTGCCAACGCCAATGCGCCTGCAAATAACGCCGCTAATGCTACTTTCTTCATAATTATGATGTTTTAAAATTTATTTATATATACTATGTTTGGCGGCTTCGAGTGTATTCTTCAACAGACCGACAATGGTCATCAGCCCTACTCCGCCCGGTACCGGAGTGATCCAGGACGCTTTAGGTGCGACCTGCTCAAAGTCAACATCCCCATATAGCCGATATCCCGATTTGGTTTCGTCGCTCACCTCGCGGTTGATGCCCACATCGATTACGATGGCGCCATCCTTTACCATATCTGCAGTAATAAAGTGCTTTTTCCCGATGGCGGCTACGACAATGTCGGCGCGTCGCACTTCGTTTTCGATGTCTTTTGTCCGGCTGTGTGTAAGGGTCACTGTACAGTTTCCTGGATTGCTATTTCGGGCAAGCAGAATACTCATCGGACTCCCGACGATATTACTCCGCCCAACAACCACCGCATGCATACCCGCGGTGTCAATACCGTAATACTCAAGCATCAACATAATGCCATAGGGAGTGGCCGGAATAAAGCAGGGCAGGTTGCGTTGCATGCGCCCTAAGTTTACGGGGTGAAATCCGTCCACATCTTTCCGGTGGTCGATTGCTTCTGTTACACGCTCTGGATTGATGTGCTTCGGCAATGGCAACTGTACAATTAAACCATCTACCGTCGGGTCGGCGTTAAGTTCATCGATTTTGGCAAGCAACGCCTCTTCCGAAATATCAACATCATAGTGGATGTTCGTAGATTCAAAACCCACCAATTCGCAGTTACGCATCTTGCTTGCCACATAGGTCTCGCTAGCCCCGTCGTTGCCAACAAGGATAGCCACCAGGTGGGGTCGCCGTCCGGTTGAAGCCAAAAAAGTTGCGGACTCTTGCTTAATGTTCTCTCTGATTTTTGCCGATACGTGTTTTCCGTCCAGTAAATTCATTTGTTTCTCACGTCTACGTTGTTAATCCAGTTTCAGCACCGCCATGAAAGCCGATTGCGGAATTTCCACATTTCCTACTTGCCGCATGCGCTTCTTTCCTTTTTTCTGCTTTTCCAACAGTTTGCGTTTACGGGAAATGTCCCCGCCATAACACTTAGCCGTCACGTCTTTGCGCAATGCCCTGATATTTTCCCGGGCAATGATCTTAGCGCCGATTGAGGCTTGTATGGCGATTTCAAACTGTTGCCGCGGCAACAATTCCTTTAGTTTTTCACAGATTTTTTTTCCAAAATCATAAGCATTGCTGCGATGGATGAGCGACGATAATGCGTCCACCGGTTCGCCGTTCAGGCGGATATCCAGCTTTACCAGATCTGATTGCCGGTACCCGATCTGCTGGTAGTCGAACGAGGCATAGCCCTTGGATATGGTCTTCAGCTTGTCGTAAAAGTCAAAAACGATTTCGCCCATCGGCATTTCGAACACCAGTTCGACGCGGTCTGCCGTAAGGTATGACTGGTTGATGAGCATGCCACGCTTCTGGATACAAAGCGACATCACAGGGCCTACAAACTCAACCTTGGTGATGATATTGGCTTTGATGTAAGGCTCTTCCACAAAATCCAGCTTGCTGGGATCGGGCAGGTCCGATGGATTATGTACCACAATCTCCTCACGGTCCTTGATGAGGAAAGCACGGTAAGACACGTTCGGCACGGTGGTGATCACCGTCATGTCAAACTCCCTTTCCAAGCGCTCCTGAATGATTTCCATGTGCAGCATTCCGAGGAAGCCACAGCGGAAACCGAATCCCAATGCCGCCGAAGATTCCGGCTCGAAGACCAGCGAGGCATCGTTGAGTTGCAAGCGGTGCATACTTTCACGCAGTTCCTCGAAATCCTCAGTATCCACTGGATAGATACCAGCAAACACCATTGGCTTCACTTCCTCGAAGCCCTTGATGGCCACCTTGTTTGGCCTGGCCACATGAGTGATTGTATCCCCTACTTTTACTTCACGGGCTTCCTTAATGCCGGAGATAATGTAGCCCACGTCGCCGGTACGTATCACCTCCTTGGGAACCTGATTGAGTCGCAGCGTCCCGATTTCATCGGCAGTGTATTCCCGGCCAGTAGCCATGAATTTAACTTTGTCGCCTTTACGAATCTCGCCATTTTCCACTTTGAAATAGGCCATTATGCCTCGGAAGGAGTTATACACCGAATCGAAAATCAGCGCCTGCAAGGGAGCCTCCGGATCGCCGACCGGCGCCGGAATACGGTTAACGATCGCTTCGAGAATATCCTGTACCCCCAATCCGGTTTTGCCTGAAGCCGGTATGATGTCTTCACGTTTGCCGCCGATAAGGTCTACGATCTGGTCTTTCACTTCTTCGGGCATCGCTCCCGGCAGGTCCATTTTATTCAACACCGGTATAATCTCTAAGTCGTGCTCCAAAGCAAGATACAAGTTAGAGATCGTTTGCGCCTGGATCCCTTGAGAGGCATCAACAATAAGCAGCGCTCCCTCACACGCCGCAATGGAACGCGACACCTCATAGGAAAAGTCCACGTGTCCGGGGGTATCAATGAGGTTAAGTGTGTATTCCTGACCATCTTTCAGGTAATTCATCTGAATTGCGTGGCTCTTGATCGTGATGCCCCGTTCGCGCTCCAGGTCCATATCGTCCAGCAGCTGCGCCTGGGCTTCACGGGCTGTGATCGTATTGGTATATTCCAACAGCCTGTCTGCCAAGGTACTTTTCCCGTGATCAATGTGCGCTATAATGCAAAAATTGCGGATATGCTTCATACAAATCGACTTCAATCGGCAAAGATAGTTTTTTGGCAGAATATTTCGCGGTGCGATGATGATTGCTTCGCAATTCTCCTACAAAAAGAAAACGAAATGCGCTGCGTGACATTAAACCGTCATTTCTCAAGACATTTCATATCATTTGAATTAATAAACAAAAGCTTCATATATTTGTTGTGAACAACGATGCGACTACCATGCAATTATCCATCATACTGACCAGCAAATACCGGTTGCTTAGCGTTGCCGCAATTGTGGATGTTTTTGAAACTGCAAATCGCTTACTGCGGGATGACGGCAAACCGGAACTGTTCCAGCTTACGTTCGTCGGGCCCACCGCGACCAAGCTGCTGCCCGAGGGCGTCAACCACCTGCCTTACCGGCCGTTCAATAGCGACCAGCAATACGACTTGATTTTTGTTCCGGCTTTCGGATCGGTAGATTTGGTCAAGACCCTGGAAGAAAACAGCTGTTTCATTCCTTGGCTTCACCAGCAATACACAGCGGGCGCCATACTGGCGAGCAACTGCACCGGTGCCTTCCTCTTGGCCGCCTCGGGCTTGCTTGATGGGCGGAAAGCGACCACGCATGTGGATGCCGCCGATAAGCTGGTCGCATGCTTCCCAAAAATCAGGCTTCAACAGGATGCCGTAGTGACGCATGATGCCAATATCTATACAAGCGGTGGTGCCACGAGCGGATTCCACCTGAAATTGGCACTGATACAAAAATATTGCGGACGCGATATGGCAATCCGTATAGCTAAAAAATTCTCCATTGACATGGACCGTGAAAACCAGGCATACTTCGGCCACTTTGCCCCCATTGAAGCACACGCTGACGAATTGGTCATGCGCGTGCAGCACAAGATCAAAAGCCAGTTTCCCGAAATCAGGAGCATCGAGGAGGCCATTGCCGACATCCCGGCGAGCCGGCGGAACTTGGTGCGCCGCTTTAAGCAAGCAACCGGGCTGACACCTATTCGATATTTACAGAAAACCAAAATTGAGGCAGCTAAAAAGCTATTGGAAAACACCGAAAAAGGTTTGTTTGAGATCATGCTTTGCGCCGGTTATAACGACATGAAGAATTTCCGGCAGCTGTTCAAGGAAAACACGGGAATGACACCAAAAGCATACCGCAATAAGTTTGCCATGCGGTTCGACCCGATTATCAGCTAAGCAAAACCGATGCGTGGAGAATACCGTTGCTTCACAACATCCGCGGCATACACAAACAAATTAACACTATGTTGCTCAATAAAATAACTTACTGTGTTCTCGCCGGCCTACTATGGGCACTTTGTGCCCCCGCCCAACCCACACCCGGTAAGGAGAAAATCGTCATCAGCTTTCCGACAGAATACCGGTGGAAAAGCAAAAAGATACCAAAAGATACCAAGGGCATACGGAGCACGGAATATACCGTGAGAGGCAAAGATTCGGAGCGTGCGCCAGTGAAAAGCATTACGACGACCACCATAGACCGGCGCTACTACCCGATGAAGGCCGATGGGATGCCCGCCGAAAAGTGGGAGTATGAGAAAGCAGCCTGCCCCGGGGCCACGCTCGACATCGTCGATAGAAAAATGGCCGAAGGCCGGACGACCATTCTATATGCGATCAAATCCACGAAGTTCCCTGCCAGCGGTGACTGCGGATCGGCGACCTTGCTCACCTATATCGCCGAAGGACCCACGGCGTTCCATACTGTCGAATTGGCTATCCCCGAGGAACAGCTCACCCCCGCACTATACCGACAGTGGTGCGATGCATTGCTGAAAAGCCGAATTGAATAATTCAAGAGCCGCTATAGTACCACCCGTTTCCCCTGCTTCGCAGACATTCGCGCGGCTTCGAGGATTTCTACCACGATCAGGTTATTCGCGAGGGAAGACAGGTCGTCTTGCCCGGTTATCTTGCCGGCCAACAATGCCTCTAAGTAAGCGATATGATCACTGAAATACCCAGCTTCTAACGGAACATCGGCCGGCCTCGCCGGGTTTGCATAGCGGACCAGTGTATGGGAGTCTACCGCGTGCAGGGAAGCATCGCCTCCATATATATGAATGTCTTTGATGCTGTAAGGCCAGTCCCATGAGGCCTGGATAATGCCGGTCACTCCCCCTTCGTATTCTAATAGTATGGTCGCATCATCGTCAACCAACGGATAAATAGCAGGCTTCAACTGCCGGGTGACGGCTGTTACGGCCACGGGCCGCTCGCCCCTCATCAACCACGTCATCAGGTTTGCCCCGTAACAGCCGAAGTCAACCAATGCCCCACCGCCATTTTTTTCAGGATCGGTCAGCCAGCTTAGAAAAGCTTCGCTGCAGCCGATCTCCTTGGGTCCCTGATGCCCGTCCTTTACCGCGATTTTTGCCAACCTGCCAATGTTTCCGGCTTCCATCAGTTCTTTCAACGCTTGGTTACTCGCATACCAAGTGGTTTCGTAGTTGGTCAAAACGGGCGTATTGTATTGGTCAGCAAGCTGCGCAATCCGCTTCGCCTGTGCATTGGTTGTCGCCAATGGCTTTTCCACCATGAGCGGTATCCTCAGTGGCAGGCAGACCTCTGCCACATCGATATGCTCAGAAATCGCGTTATACGCTAACACCGCGTCAGGCTGGGTGTGCGCTAACATCTCGTCAACCGTCTCAAAAAATAACGAATCGGGCAGCTTATAGCTCGCCTGATAGCGGCGCACCAGTTCAACATCGGCCTCCGCTATCCCAATGACATCGACGCGCTGCCGCTGGTAGGCGTGAAGCAGGGTATGCACATGATCGTGGCTCAATCCAGCTACTGCAACCTTCAGGCGGGTCTGCGCGAAAACATCGGAAGATACTAATAAGACAAAGAATAAATACAAGGCAGCAAAACGATGGCTTGGCACCATCATTGTATTTCTCGGGTAGCTCATCATAATACGCGTCAGCATGTAGAAAACAATTAAGCACCAAGTATATGTAAAAAATTTAACATGTGGCTAACCCTTTCCTGTTAGATTAACAGATATTTTCCTATGTTTACACCAACAAAGTTATCTTGCATGAAAACTGTAAACAATTGTGTATTAATGGCCTTTATCGGCGCAATAGCGCTCTCCTATCAGAGCTGCAAGCCAAAACAGGTCGTACTCCAGCCTGCTGCAGAGGTTGTCGAACGGGAAACGCCCGAAGAGCGGATCGTTACAGAAACGCCAAAACAGCAACCCCAGGAGGCTCCTACCCAGCGCGATCCGGTAGCGGCGGAACCGCCGAATTACAATTTCAAGAACATTCAGTTTGAATTTGATTCGTCCGTCCTGAAAACGGAATCGTATGCCATTCTCGACCAGATAGCGCGGGAAATACAAAAGGATCCATCCGCCAGATTCATTGTCAACGGTCATGCCTCTATAGAGGGTACAGCGGAGTACAACATGGAATTGTCCATAGACCGGGCTAACGCTGTGAAGCTTTACCTGGTCAACTTCGGCGTACGGGGAGATAACCTAACGGTTAGAGGACATGGCGCAACGAAGCCTGTGGCAACAAACGACACCGAAGCAGGACGGGCGCTCAACCGCCGGGTGGAAATAAAGCTTGTTGATTAATAGAAGATGGCAGATTTGAAGTACAACCAGCGAGGGGTATCCGCTGGTAAGGAAGACGTGCATAATGCCATCAAGGACATCGACAAAGGATTATTCCCAAAAGCTTTCTGTAAGATTGTGCCCGATATATTAGGCGGCGATGACACGTCTTGCAACATCATGCATGCTGATGGGGCTGGCACAAAATCATCGCTGGCTTATGCTTACTGGAAGGAAACCGGCGACATGTCCGTCTGGCGAGGTATAGCCCAAGATGCCATTATCATGAATGTCGATGATCTGCTCTGTGTAGGCGCAACAGATAAAATTCTGCTGTCCTCCACCATCGGGCGCAACAGAAACGTCATTCCTGGGGATGTCATTGCCGAAATCATCAACGGTACAGAGGAAATCCTTGCCGAGCTACGCGGGCTCGGTATAGGCATCCATTCCACGGGTGGCGAAACCGCGGATGTAGGGGACCTCGTCCGTACAATCATCGTGGACAGCACGGTCACCTGCCGAATGAAGCGGGAGGACGTGATTTCCAACCACCGGATACAGGCGGGCGATGTCGTCGTCGGCCTGGCATCGTACGGCCAGGCCAGTTACGAACGCGAGTACAATGGCGGCATGGGCTCAAATGGCTTGACCTCCGCAAGGCATGATGTGTTTCACAAATCCATTGCCGAGAAGTTTCCGGAAACCTACGATCCCGCGGTACCCTATGAGCTGGTCTTCGCAGGTTCAAGGGGGTTGACCGACAGCATCAATATTCCCGGCCACGGCACAGTCACCGCCGGCAAGCTCGTTTTGTCCCCTACACGCACGTACGCCCCCGTGATCAAGCAGGTGCTCGACCGCTACCGTCCGCAGATACATGGGATGGTGCATTGCAGCGGCGGCGCACAGACTAAAGTGCTGCACTTCATTGACGATCTGCATGTCGTCAAAAACAACCTGTTTGACGTGCCCCCGCTGTTCAAACTGATCCAGAGCGAGTCTGGCACTGATTGGCAGGAAATGTACAAGGTGTTCAATATGGGCCACCGCATGGAGTTGTATGTACCGCCCGCAATTGCCGATGACATTATCGGCATTTCAGGGCAGTTCGGCATCGCTGCGCAGGTCATCGGCTATGTTGAGCCTGCAGCTGTTAGACAGGTGACGGTCAAATCCCCCTTTGGCGAGTACATATACTATTAACTGTTTGCCATATCCAATAAACCATGTCCAAGACAGCTCTGAAGACCATCGGCTGGAAAGAAACCGTAGCCTTGCCCGATTTAGCGCTGCAACGTATCCCGGCTAAGGTCGATACCGGCGCCAAGACATCCGTACTGCATTGCAGCCATATCAAGTTGGTAAAAAAGGGGCGGAAGCAATATGTAGAATTCCGCCCGCTGGATGAACGCTACGGACAAGGCGACAAAATATTCGTACTTCCCTTCCATAGGGAACGGAAAATCAAGAACTCTTTCGGTCAGGAAGAAAACCGCTATGTCATCAACACAACCATAACGATGTTCAATGAAACCTATTCCATTGAACTTTCCCTGCGCGACCGCTCAGGCATGGAGTTTCCCATGTTGCTGGGACGCACATTCATCCGCAAAAAATTTCTCGTCGACGTTTCCCGGGCAAACCTTTCCCGTAGATAGGTGTTTCTATTCAGTTAAGTTATTCAGCACACGTGAAGATTGCAGTATTATCAACAATCAAAAACCTATACTCCACACGGCGTTTGGTGGAGGCCGCACAGCGGCGCAGCCATGAATGTGTGGTCATAGACCACAGCCAATGCTATGTGGGCATCCGGCAGGGCAAACCCAGCATACATTACAAGGGGCAGGATTTGTCGGGTATTGACGCCATCATCCCACGTATCGGGGCCTCAGTGACCTTTTACGGGTCGGCTATTGTTCGTCAGTTCGAGGTAATGGGCGTTATCTCCGCCAATCCAAGCCAAGCTATTACCCGCTCGCGGGACAAGCTGCGCTGCATGCAGATACTCTCCGGAGCTGGTATCGGAATGCCAATCACTGGCTTTGCCCGGCGAACGCATGATGTCGACGACCTGATCAAGATGGTGGGTGGCCCGCCACTGGTCATCAAACTGCTGGAAGGCACACAGGGTATCGGGGTCGTCCTGGCCGAAACCAAAAAGGCAGCATCATCCGTTATCGAAGCATTTTATGGCCTAGGCAACAACATTCTCATACAGGAATACATCAAAGAGTCAAAAGGGACAGACATTCGAGCTTTCGTAGTAGACGGCAAGGTGGTCGGAGCAATGAAACGGACTGCAAAGGAAGGCGAATTCCGATCCAACCTCCACCGGGGCGGCACCGCCGAGTTGATCAAACTTAACAAAGCGGAACGGGAAACTGCCATCCGCGCCGCTCAGGAACTGGGACTCACCGTCTGCGGGGTAGACATGATACCTTCAGACCGCGGGCCGCTCGTGCTGGAAGTCAACTCCTCGCCCGGACTTGAAGGCATCGAAAAAGCGACCAACAAGGACATCGCAGGCGAAGTCATCGCCTTCGTCGAAAAGCAATACACACTGAAACAACAGACCAAAAAAGAACGCAAGGTGAAAGCAGGGCCAAAGCTGTAACTGACTCCGCAGATTCCTAATAATTCTGCTATATTTGCGCTAACACCAGTTAGCACCATGAATACGTATAACAATCCTGTCCTTGAACGGTTGCCGCGCCATTTGCGACAATACATCGTTGCGCAGCACTATGAGCGGTATACCCCCATCGACCAGGCCGTGTGGCGGTATGTGATGCGGCAGAATTACAGCTACCTTAAAGACGTCGCTTATTATCCCTATATCCCTGGGCTGCGGGCTGCCGGGCTTACGATTGAGCACATACCGGATCTGCAGGAGATGAATGACAACCTCAAAAAAATCGGGTGGGGTGCAGCCACCGTTGATGGCTTCATTCCTCCTGTCGCGTTTATGGAGTTCCAGGCGCACCGCGTGTTGGTGATCGCTGCGGACATCCGGCAGCTCGAACACATCGCGTACACGCCGGCCCCCGATATCATCCATGAGTCCAGCGGGCATGCACCCATCATCGCCGAACCGGAATATGCCGAATACCTGCGCTACTTCGGCGAAATCGGAAGCAAAGCCATGTTCTCCTATATGGACTTCGAACAATACGAGGCCATACGTATGCTTTCCATCCTGAAAGAACGCCATGATGCGACACCCGCCGAAATTGCGCAAGCCGAAGAGCGATTGGAATATGTGCAGGCCAACATGGGCCAACCTTCCGAGATGGCATTGCTCAGCCGGCTCCATTGGTGGACCGTAGAGTACGGCTTGATCGGAAGCCTTGACAACCCCAAAATATACGGTGCCGGCTTGCTCTCGTCTATTGGAGAAAGTGCGTCCTGCATGAAGCCGGATGTACCTAAGCTACCCTACTCATCTGAAACGGTTAATTACGCGTATGATATCACCAAACCCCAGCCCCAACTATTTGTTACGCCGACGTTCGAACATTTGCTGAATGTGCTTGAACAATTCGCCGACACCATGGCTTTCCGCGTCGGTGGCAAAGAAAGCTTAGACAAGGCTATTGAATGCCGGAATGTGTGTACGGCAGTCTATAGTTCGGGCTTACAGGTGTCCGGCACGTTTACAGCCACTGGAGGGGACGGATTGAACTACCTGCAAACACATGGGCCGACCGCTCTTGCGGCAGACGGTGTCCAGTTGGATGGACACGGCAAGACCGTCCACAGCGAAGGATTCGGGTCACCCGTAGGCAAACTTGCAGACTACAAAAAAGCCCTCGAAGATTTTTCTGACAGCGAGCTGCAGCACGTCGGGATCGTGTTGGATAAGCATGTTGAATTGCGGTTCGATTCCGGCATTGCGGTGACCGGGATAGTGACCGACATACGGCGCAAACATGGCAAAATTGTATTGATTTCATTCTCAAATGGGGAGGTAAAAAACCGCCATAGCGGAAAAATATACTTCAGGCCCGAATGGGGCAGTTATGACATGGCCGTCGGCGAAAAAATAGTTTCGGTCTTTTGCGGTGCTGCGGATAAAGACGCATTTGAGCAGGTGGCATTGCTCTCGAAAGAATATACTCACAAACCGGAATATAACCTCAATGTTCGGCAGCTTCACCATCTTTATGCCACCGTCCGCCAGGTTCGCGAAACCGGGAAAGACATAGATAGCCTATCCGCCGTGTGGGAGATAATTAAGACGAGGCATACTAATGATTGGCTCTGTGGACTGGAGCTGCTTGAGGTGCTAAGGCATCACGGCGCCGATGGGGTCGCCGTAGAAATCGAGCAATGGCTTGAAACGAAAGTTGCTTTGCAGCCCGAATTGACGAAGCTGATCCATGACGGGCTCAAGCTGGTGGCAAATCCCGCCATCGAACTGAAAATCTGATAGCGCAGAGATCCGCAAAATGCAAATCAACGGAGCACCGGGCCAGCGAATAAACAAATAAAACACTATATTTACCGCCCTAAACGGATCATAACCATGATAGACAGCATATTGGGAGCCATCCATTGGAATGTCAGTCCCGAAATATTCAGTATCGGAAGCTTTGAAGTCCGGTACTACACCATGTGTTTCCTATTAGCCTTTATCTGTAGCTACGTGCTGATGCTTCGTATTTTTAAGCGCGAAAACAAACCGCAGGAACTACTCGACCAATTCAGCATCTATATATTTGTCGGCACCTTGTTGGGCGCACGCTTAGGCCATTGCCTGTTTTACGAATTTGACTACTATAAAAACCACCCGTTGGAAATGATCCTGCCTTTTACTTTTGTGAATGGCAAGTTTACACTTACCGGGTTCCATGGATTGGCAAGCCATGGCGGAGCTGCCGGTATCCTGGTGGGCATTTTTCTCTTTTGCCGAAAGACGAAAACCGATTTCCTGTGGATTACAGACCGGCTGGTCATTGTCATTCCATTGGCTGGGGCTTTTGTCCGCATCGGCAACTTCTTCAACTCTGAAATTATTGGTCTCCCGACCGATCTGCCCTGGGCCGTAGTTTTCGAGCGAATTGATGCCGTGCCCCGTCATCCGGCACAATTGTACGAAGCCCTCGCATACGTGATGATATTTATCATCCTATGGAACCTCTACCACCGCAAACCCCTGTTAAAACCGGGGTTTATATTCGGTCTCTTCCTCATCTTGCTTTTTGGCGCACGGTTCGGGCTGGAGTTTTTCAAGGAAAATCAAGAAGCCTTCGAAGATAACATGAAATATAACATGGGACAATTGCTAAGCCTGCCATTTATTGCAATGGGTGTTTACCTGCTACTCAGGCCATATAAAGGACAGCCCGTCAAGCGGAAGTAAGGCATTAGCAGAATACGGAAATAAGCGCTAACTTTGCTGTTTGATGGCATCCGCAAAGCAGCATCGCTTTTTTATCTTTGTGGTCCTTGGCTTATTGTCGGCCATTGGACCGTTTTCCATCGATATGTACCTGCCCGGTTTTGACGCGATAGCGGCTAGCCTCCACACCTCGGTTGCCCATATCCAGCTTTCGCTCACCTCCTTTTTTATTGGCATCGCTTCCGGCCAGATCATATACGGGCCGCTGCTCGACCGCTTCGGCCGTAAGCCCCCACTCGTCGTCGGGCTGGCCATTTACATCGCTGCATCTGCCGGCTGCGCGTTAACCAATGCCGCCGACAACCTGATCTTATATCGCTTCGTACAGGCGTTGGGTAGCTGCGGAGGCATGGTCGCTTCACGGGCCATGGTGCGGGACTTTTTCGGCCCCACTGAAAGCGCCAGAATATTTTCACTCCTGATGCTGATCATTGGTATTTCGCCCATATTGGCACCCACCGTGGGAAGCTTCGTGATGGCGCACTGGGACTGGCATGGCATATTCTTGATATTGGCCGTGATGGCTACTGGCATTTTGCTGATTGTCATTTTTTTCCTGCCGGAGAGCAAGGGTTCCAACCCCGGAATATCACTGATGCCAAAGCCCGTCGTCCAATCGTACTGGCAGGTGTTCCGCAACCGGCAGTTTTACTCCTATGCTTTTGCAGGCGGTCTGGCATCATCCGGCCTTTACGCTTATCTTGCAGGGTCGCCCTACGTCATGATGACCTTATACGGGTTGGATGAAAAACAGTATGGACTGGTATTCGCCCTCATTGCATCGGCGCTGATTGCCGCCAGCCAGCTGAACCGGTACCTGCTTCGCACCCTACGCAGCGAAAAAGTAGCGAAAACGGCGTTGCTCATCCAATCATCCATCGGCGTGGCATTAGCCGCGTTATCCGTCACTGGGTTGATAAACCTGTATGTGATGGTGGCCTTGATCTTTTTATTTCTCGGTTCTCAGGGCTTCGTTTTTCCCAACACCTCTGCTTTGGCACTCGCGCCATTCAGCAGGTTGGCGGGCAGTGCCTCAGCACTGCTGGGCAGCCTACAGATGGGGTGCGGCGCTGTGACGTCTGCCTTGGTAAGCTATTTGCATAATGGTACGGCCGTACCGATGACCGGGATGATGGCGGGGTGCGCCTCCCTTAGCCTGCTTATTCTGCTATTAGGCTCTCCACGGCCAGCCGGTAGCCATCCAGGCCAAAGCCGCAGATGACACCCTTACAGTTTTTAGCGAGGTAGGAATGGTGCCGGAACGGCTCCCGGGCGTACACATTTGAGATATGAACCTCCACCACAGGTACCGGCACCGCTGCGATCGCATCGGCAATAGCCAGCGAGGTGTGCGTATACGCCCCGGCATTCAGAACGACACCCGTTGCGGAAAAACCGACCTCATGGAGCTTATCTACGATGGCACCTTCATGGTTGCTTTGAAAGTACGACAATTCCAGCGTCGGATACGAAGACTTAAGTGATTCAAAGTAGGCGGGAAAATCCTGTTCGCCGTATATACTTTTTTCCCGCACACCCAACAAGTTGAGGTTAGGGCCGTTGATGATAATAACATTGTTCATAAGCAGCAAACTTAGCAAACAATCCAGTCGATTCAAAGTGGGCAACCCAACTAAAAATCATAATAAAAATTGCGGAATGATCCTCGAACGCCCATGGTCAGCATGCCGGTCTGATGATGCTTACCTTGTTCGGGGATACCGTGCCGCCGGTATACCGCTCCCACCTCGAGCCGTAGGTTATATCTCGGGTTGAACAAGTAGGATATCCGCCCATCTGCATACAACAGGTTGTTGTTTATGCCCTGCCCAATATGGTTTCCATAAACACGCAGGTGGCTGCTGTAAGGCTTGAAAATATCATGCCCGAAGTTCGTTGAGGCGTCCGGGTCAGTTCCAAACTGTCCCCAGGTGCCTTGGAAGGAGAAGTCAAACCGTCGGTAGGAATAATTCAATATTCCGACCAACTCCCTGAAATTGGCACCCCACGGATGGGCCAATGGCTGCCCGTAATTGCTGTAATTACTGACCGGGTCGAAATGCGCATAAGTGTAAGGTCGTGCCATGTTGTATTCCGCTAAAAAATTCAGATCCTTGATCCCGAAGGCGTCGTATCCACGGAAACCAAGCTGTGCAGCCCATTTGTTGTTGACGTGGCCATTGCCAGCGAAAAACTCTTTGGCGGTAAACTCACCCAGCATAAACTGCCCATATACGGTCAGATTCCGAAGCGCTTTGTACTTGGAAGTGAGCCCAAGGTGCATCTTGTCCGGCGACGAGGTATTGGTCAGCTCCACCGGCCGCATGGAAATAATGGGATTGAAGTAATTAAAATCAAATCCCCGCCGTCCAGCGGCATTCTTTGCCCCCCACACCACCGATTGGAACAATCCGATAGACAGCCGGTTGTCTACATTCCAATCCAGGTATTGAAATGCGCCCCATTTCCAGTTGTCTCCCGCCCGCTGTACCGAATCGACCGAACGGGGATGCATCGGGTCAAGCATATACGCCCACATACTCATGTATTGCACATTACCCAGTTTACCGGTCAACTTCAACGCGGTATAGTTTGACGAAATATCCGACAGCAGCATCGAGCGGTAACCATCGCCGATAAATTGCTTGTCGTAAGCCAGCGTCACGTTGAGGTATCTGTTAGCTGTATAAGACAGTACCGCCGACCCATACATCCAGTCCTTTTTACGGGGATTGTCGTACATCGTCTTGCCGTATCCCTGTCCGGGCGTCACGGTGCTTTCGAAGATATAGCGGTCCAGGTAATCCGGGAACACGGCCTGGTTCTCGAAAAAATTCACATACAGCGAAAACTTGTCTTCGATGGTAACCCCCGCCTGCGCACCCCGCGTATTCAGCCATGTAGTACGCCCGCCGCCGGCAAAGTCACGCCCGACCTGGAAATCCGGAAGAAAGTCCAGGTAAAACGTATGGTCTTCCTTTTTTACTTCGACCAGGTGCTCGTTAAAAAGCTTGCGTCCCCACCACGAGGCCCGTCCGGTCACCCCAAGCTGCATCAACGTGTCGTACCGCGACTGCAACGCGCTGTCGATAATGAAAGGCTTGATCGATGTATGAAGGCGCGTATCCGGATCATACAGCACATTGCTGAGTTTCTGGTAAAACTGGAAGGAATACGGTTGGTATGTCGACTGGGCGTTTACCCGGTCCACGTAGCCGCCCGACAGCGCGATAAGCAAGGCCGGAAGGATACAGCGGCGGTATAAACGTAAACGTTTAATCATGGCAAAAAAATCAGTCAGCAAAGATAACATTGCCTACCAAGAATCAAGCCATCTTGTCAATTAAAAACGATAGAAGCCGCCAGTCACGCTCGTTCGGGGCTGACAACGAAACCGGATGCTAAAACGACTTTGCATATTCGAAATAAAATATTTTTTTGCATATTGCACACGATAGCATGTAAATAAAACCCATATAGCGACAATAGACACAGTTAAAACCACATGAAACGTAGAACATTTATCCAAAACAGTGCGTTGCTTGGCGCAGGGATGTGGGCAGGCAATCTATCTTTGGGTTCAACCCGGCAGGAATTCCCAAACGTCCGCTTTCCGAAAGACCAGCGCCATTTTTCCAGTGATGCCATCGAAAATGTCATCAAGGAATTCCAGCGCCACGCAGCCGACAAAGAGATCGGCTGGCTGTTCGGCAACTGCTTCCCCAACACATTGGATACGACTGTATTTCCGGAAGAAAAGAACGGCAAACCTTACACCTATGTGATTACCGGAGACATCGACGCGATGTGGCTCCGCGACAGCTGCGCGCAGGTATGGCCGTATCTCCCCTTTATGGCGCAAGACAAAAACCTGCAGCGGCTGATCGCTGGTTTAGTCAACAAGCAAAGCGAGTGCATCAACATCGACCCCTATGCAAATGCGTTCTATAACGACCCAAACAAAGTGGGCGAATGGGGCACCGACCACACCGACATGAAGCCAGGCATCCATGAGCGCAAGTGGGAAATTGATTCGCTATGTTACGCCATACGCCTCGCCTACGGATATTGGAAGGCCACTGATGATACCGCTCCATTTGACAGCGAGTGGCTAGCCGCTCAGCGCAACATCTTGAAAACGTTCAAAGAGCAGCAACGGAAAGATGGCCTGGGCCCCTACAAGTTTGAGCGTACCACGGCGCGGGGCTCCGACACCCTGCAGGTGGACGGATACGGTTACCCCGTCAATCCGGTAGGTTTGATCTGTTCAAGCTTCAGGCCAAGCGATGATGCGACCATCTTCTCCTTCCTCATCCCGTCCAACCTCTTCGCCGTGGTCAGCCTGCGCCAATCGGCCGAAATGCTCGCCAACCTTGCCAACGAACAGGCACTGGCATCGGAAATGCTCGACCTGGCCCAGGAAGTGGAAAATGCCGTTAAGGAATACGGCATTGTTGACCACCCCATGCACGGCCGTGTATATGCTTACGAAGTGGATGGCTTCGGCAGCTACATGATGATGGACGATGCTAACATTCCCAGCCTGCTGTCTCTTCCCTACCTCGGCGCTGTAAATGTCAACGATCCGATATACCAGCGCACGCGTGCCTACGTGCTATCTGAAAACAACCCGTTTTTCTTTAAAGGTTCGGCAGCTGAAGGCATCGGGGGGCCTCACATCGGACACGACATGGTCTGGCCGATGGCTATTACGATGCGTGGGCTTACATCGCTTGACGACCGCGAAATTAAATCCTGTATCGATCTGCTGAAAAACACCCACGGCGATACCGGTTTCATGCACGAGTCCTTCCACAAGGACGATCCCAAAAACTTCACCCGCTCTTGGTTTGCCTGGGCAAACACCTTATTCGGCGAATTTCTATGGAAAACCTACAAAGAAAAGCCATATTTGCTGAAATAATGGAGCGCCTCGTATATGGGTCCGATAGGCATCTTTGATTCTGGCTATGGCGGGTTGACCGTCTTCAGGGAAATTGTAGGCAAGCTGCCGCAGTATGACTATGTGTACCTGGGCGATAATGCCCGGGTACCTTATGGTACGCGCTCTTTTGAGACGGTATATGCCTTTACCAGGGAATGCGTGGAGCAACTGTTTTCGATGGGCTGCCACCTCGTTGTGCTGGCCTGCAACACCGCCTCTGCGAAAGCCCTTCGCACGATCCAGCAGCACGACCTGCCGCAGTGTCCCGATTTGCGGAAAGTGCTCGGCGTAATCCGGCCAACCACCGAAGTGATCGGCCGATATACCCAAACGCGGCACGTAGGCGTGCTGGCCACATCCGGCACGGTAAAATCTGCCTCTTATTCGATCGAAATACGGAAGTTTTTCCCCGATATATCGGTATACCAACAGGCATGCCCCCTGTGGGTGCCGCTGGTGGAAAACAACGAACTGGATTCTGCTGGTGCGGCCTATTTCGTGCAGGCCGACGTCAACCGCTTACTCCGCCAGTCGCCACGGATCGACACGATCATACTTGCCTGCACGCATTATCCTTTGCTCCTGCCACTTATCCAGCGCTTCGTACCTCCACACATTCGCATACTAGCCCAGGGGGAACTGGTGGCATTGAGTCTCGCCGATTACCTTTCCCGTCATCCTGAAGTGGAGCAACAGTGCACCACGGGTGGCAACGTGACGTTCTATACGACAGACAGTGCCGCGGACTTTGAGGAAAAGGCTGCACGGTTTTACGGCAGTCCTGTAACGGCTTCTGAGACCAAGCTACTGTTATAGGTTACTTTTTGGGGGTCACGATGGTCACCTCCACCCGGCGGTTCCGTTGCCGGCCCTCCTTGGTATTGTTCGGTGCAACCGGCTTAGCCTGTCCATATCCATGCGTCGTGATACGGCTTCCATTGATCCCACGCTCCACCGCATATTTCTTTACAGATTCCGCCCTTTTTTCTGACAACCACTGGTTGTATTCTTCTGTGCCCGTGGCGTCCGTGTGACCGTCCACTATGAGCGAAGCACCCGGATAGTCATTCAATAACTGAACAAGCTTGTCGATTTCGCTCTTAGCCCGGTTGGTCAGGTAGGAGGAATTCAAAGGAAACAGCACATCGGCGTCAAAGGTAACCATAATGCCACGGTCGGTCATTTCAGCATCCCCGAAATCGCGTTGTACGTGATTCAGTCCATCCTGGGTCCCGTCAATGGTGACGTGCGCACCGGGGTTAACGGCGATTTTCTTGTTCTTACAAGAGACAATAGCGAGGGAAGTTACCAACGCAAACGAAAAAAGAATATGGGGCTTCATATAAAAATAAATGCTAATGGGTGTAAAAGTACAAAAAGCTACTTAACAGTAAAATGGTTTTCGACTACCTTTTTAATATCCGGATGGTTGGTAAATAAATCCCAGATCAGTCCGCTACGCCCATTTTCAATCATCACCACCACGGCAGCCTGATTCACCGGGTCATACTCGTCTTTCAGCGCATTTTTTTCAATCGAAATCATCCTGCGAAACCCATACTCAGTAAACAGCGCGTGTCCATATTTCTGATAAAATGTGCGCATAGCCTGCAGCGCTTCATGTGGCAGGTAGCCGTAGCTGGCACCTGCGATTGCTGGATTGATGGCAAACACCGTATCCGCTGAATCTGGCCAAACTTCAGTACCCCATACATCTGGCGAAAATCCACCATAGGCATTTTGGTTGTCGCGCCGCTTGTAGGCAACCGCCAGGTTTACATTGTTCGCAAAATAATCGGCAAACTGGTCCCTTTTATTACGGGGGTCAAAGGCCAGAAACGGCTGGTAAGCCGCCAGCAAAGACGTATCTATCGATCCCACCCTCACGGACAGGCCATAAAGCGTGGTATCACGGGTATATGGCAATTCGGTGTAAGCGGGGACTACCGGTTCGGCATCACTGAGCTTAACCGAAAACGCCGTATTATTGGCCAGCTCCAGCGCATGGTCAGCGTCAGCTAATCGACGATGCACCCCCAGTCCCTTGCTGTAGGCGTCAGCAGCAAGCGCATGCCGGGGAGACGCCAATGCAAGCACATAGCAGGTAAAATCCGCATTAAATCCTCCAAGGGGATGCGCATGCCTGAACCCCGCGGTGGGCGACCAACGGTCAAGCAACACATGCTCCTGGCCTTCAATCACGAACCGGTCCCATGCCACGTCCGCCCACAGGTCATTGATTTTTTCGGTCAGCGAATCAGCTTCACCGTCATCTGCCCCAAAGTATTGCTGTGCCGCGAGCAGCCCTTGCATCAGGAATGCCGTCGCACGCAAATCCGCCTCGGGAACGGTGTCGATAGCAAAGACTCCCTTCCCCGTACGGCCGTCTATCGTCGCTGGGAACGCCCCATTGTAGCGCTCCACCTTTCCCAAGAAGTCCAGTATGCGATTCAGCCTGCTTATCGCCGCCTGGCGCTGCATAAAGCCCCGCTCAACGCCCACGATGTGGGCGAGAATACTTAAACCTGTCTCCTGCACAGAAACTGTCGCTTCATCCACGCCGAAATGTTTGGCATGCATACCGCTGTTCACCTCGGCCCGTGCTGCGAAGTAATTGAAATGGGCGGCCTGTATGAAATCCAGAAAAGCATCGTCGCTCGCCGTCTGGGTAGCTGCTTCGCGCACACTTGAAAATGGTGATTCGAGGTAGTCGTAGTCTACCCAAGCGATTTTATAATAATATGTCCGGTTTGAGTAAGGTACCACATCCGTGCATTTTTGCGCATAAATGGGACGAATAGCCACCGGTTCAAAATGCTCCTTATCTTCAGACCGATAAATTTTGACATACCGGATACTGGGGGTGAGCGGCAGTTGCCACGTAAGGTCGACATGCCTGTCGTAAGCCGTTGCAGCAGTGAGCACGGCAGGCGATGATAGCTTTACCCGGGCCGGCTTGGCCGGTAAAAACTCAACTTGATCAATATACAGCCGGTGGATGCCGCTGCCTGTGCCGCCTCGGAAAAACTGTATGCCATCAATTGCACCGTCCATACCCAGGCCGCCGATATCCCGCAATGGCAGTTGTACGTTCAGCCATACATTGGCCTGAAAATCCGTAATGTATTTAGCCAGGTCAACGGACCCGCTTATCGTATCCTTCCGATACAATGCCAACCGCGGCAATGCATTGCGCTCGGTATCCGACGCAACGAACAGCTTAAATGTAAGTACGGCATCTGCCTTTGGCCGATAAAAACCCGGCGACTGGGGATAGGCAAGCCGCACACGCCATTGCCCATCGGATCGGGAGGTGTACTTCAGCGATAGCGCATTACCTGGCGTAAAAAATATGGAATCCGAAACGGGAAGCTTTCCGCCGACGTTCTCCACCCAGCTTGTCCCCTCGTAATGCACTTCACTGTGGTAGTAGGTGCCACCCAGCAGGCTGTTTTCAAACAACACCTCGGGATACGTGTCTGCTATTGCAGGCCGTATGAAGATGATAAGAAACAAAATTGGTAATGTAATTACTCTAATCATAAGCCTGATTGATATGTCGACATCGATAACAAGCCTATATCTGCAAAAACCAAGCCAGTGTACAATCCCCGTCAAGGGGTGCAGGATAAGTGCCAAACACCAATCACATTTTAAAAAAGCAATACAATTGCCTAACTTAGCACCCTGATTTTTGCTATAACGCATTTATGGAAACAACGTTTGATTTTGAAAAGCCAATTGCAGACCTGCACATGCAGATTGAAAAAGTAAATCAGGTAGCCGAAAAAACCAAGGTCGACATGAGTGCTACATTGACGGAATTGCAGGAGAAATTGGAAAAAACCAAACGCGAAATATACAGCAACATGACCGGCTGGCAAAAAGTTCAGATGTCTCGCCATCCCGACAGGCCCCAGACACTTGATTACATCGGCCGCATCTGTGACGATTTCGTCGAGCTGCACGGCGACAGAAACGTGCGGGACGACAAAGCCATTGTCGGCGGCTTTGCCACCATCGGCGGCCGGTCTGTGATGATTATCGGCCATCAAAAGGGAAAAAACACCAAGGAGCGGCAATTCCGAAATTTTGGGATGGCCAACCCGGAAGGCTACCGCAAGGCACTGCGGCTTATGAAATTGGCCGAAAAGTTCAATAAACCTGTCGTAACATTGATCGATACCATGGGCGCTTATCCGGGGATAGAGGCAGAAGAACGGGGCCAGGGTGAAGCCATCGCGCGGAACTTGATGGAAATGTCGGTACTTAAAGTACCCATTATCTGCATAATTATCGGTGAGGGCGCATCGGGCGGCGCATTGGGCATCGGTGTGGGCGACAAGGTATACATGCTCGAGCACACCTGGTATTCCGTGATATCTCCTGAATCGTGTTCATCGATTCTATGGCGGAGCTGGGATTACAAAGAAAAAGCCGCTGAGGCACTTAAACTTACCGCCGAAGACATGCTTAAAAACGGCCTTATCGATGGGATCATCCCCGAACCGCTGGGTGGCGCCCATCACAATCCGTCGGCAATCGCCGAAACGGTTAAACAGCAGCTGCTTGTTGACCTCACCGCCCTACAGAAAAAGCCAGCTGCCCAACTGGTTTCTGAACGCATCGGCAAGTTCAGCAATATGGGGGTCGTCGTGGAATAGGGCCCGTCTGCGTTGTATCAGCATCCGACATACACTTAATCAATCGCCCGATCCAGGTGTACATATCCTCCATCCACATAAATTAACTGCCCGGTGGTGTGGCTAGACCGCTCAGACAGCAGGAATACCGCCATGTTTGCGATTTCTTCCGTTGTCGTCATCCGGTTCCCCAGCGGTATCCGATTGGTAATTTTCTGCAATGTTTCGTCGGGGTTTGGCAGCGTCTGTATCCAAGTATCATATTGGGGGGTAGCGCATTCGGCAACAATAATGGCGTTTACGCGTATACCATACTTGAGTAGTTCCACAGCCCATTCGCGCGTCAAAGCGTTGCGGCCGCCGTTGGCTGCAGCATAGGCCGAGGTGTTCCCCTGACCGGTCTCAGCGGTTTTAGAGCTGATATTTATAATATTTCCTTTGGTAACTTTTAAAGCCGGAAGTGCGTGATGAGCCATCAAATAATAATGGATAAGCGATTTATGCAGACTGTCTACAAACTGTTGATAGTTGCCGCCCTCCAGGCCCACACCATCATTCACTCCGGCATTGTTGACCAGTCCGTCGATACGGCCAAACCGCCCAAGTGTTTCTTCGATGGTACGTTCGCAATCCTCCGGGCGGGTTAATTCGGCTTCCACCGCAAACGCTTCTCCGCCGGCGGCTTCCACTTCGCGCTGCACCGCTAGGTTGTCAGCCTGATTACGCCCCACAACCACCGGTATAGCGCCCTCGGCTCCCAGTGCGAGCGCGATGCCCCGGCCGATGCCCTTGGCAGCACCGGTGACCACAACTATTTTGTCTTTCAGGTTTAAATCCATAGTTATTCAGCTAAGTTGTAAAATGCAGTTGCATTTGTTCGCCAGATCAACTCCCTTTTATTCGGCGGCAGCTGACAAATGGCGTCCTCCGCCAGGCGGACAACCTGCGCATAGTCAGCCGCGACCAAACATACCGGCCAATCCGAACCGAACATGATCCGTTCGGGACCGAATTCATTAAGAATGTGCTGTGTGTAGTAAGTGAAATCTTCTGCTTTCCATCCATTCCAATCAGCCTCGGTCACCATCCCCGACAGCTTGCAGTATACCTGTTTATGTTCGGCGATCGCCGACAGCTGATCTGCCCACGGCTGACGCGCTCCGGCACTGATGTAAGGCTTCGCAAGGTGGTCGATAACAAAGGGCTGATCCGGGAAATAAGTGACAAACTCCAAGGTAGCATCCAGTTGGTGGGGCTTGACGAGGATATCATACGTATAGCCGTATTCACCGAGTGCTTCGATACCATTAAGGAAATCCGGTCGCAGCAAAAAACGCGCATCTGTTTCTCCCTGCACAATATGGCGAAACCCTTTCAGCTTGGGATACCGGCTGAGATACGCCAGGCGATCCCGGATATCCGCCGCCTGCAGGTCCACCCAGCCGACCACCCCTTTGATAAACAGGAACTGCTCAGCCAGATCCAGCAAGAACAGCGTTTCCTCCGCTGACTGGTCGGCTTGTATCGCCACACAGCCAGCGATACCGTTGGCATCGTAAACCGGCTTCAGGTCGTCCGGCATGAAGTCCCGCTGAATCACCGCCATATCGTCCGTGATCCATGCATCCCGCACTGGATTATACCGCCAGAAATGCTGGTGCGCATCCACTCGCCCGCTGTTTCCTAGCATGGCTTCATCCTCCGTACGCCCTCACCACCTGCCGGGAGGTGCCGAGGCCTTCGGCACCAAGCTCGACCACGTCGCCAGGCTGAAGGTACACTGGCGGTTTAAAGCCCAATCCCACTCCTGCTGGCGTTCCCGTGGATATGACATCCCCAGGTAATAACGTCATGAATTGACTGACATAACTAATGATGAAGGGAACATTAAATATCAGATCGCGCGTGTTACCGTCTTGATACGTTTTACCGTTTACCGTTAGCCAGAGCCTGATATTATGGATATCCGCGATTTCGTCTTTCGTGACAAGGAAAGGACCGATCGGTGCAAACGTATCACACCCCTTGCCCTTGTCCCACGTACCACCGCGCTCCAACTGGAACTCACGCTCAGAAACGTCGTTATGCAAAACATATCCCGCAACATGGTCAAACGCTTCCGCTTCGGCCACATATGAGGCCCGCTTGCCGATCACTACGCCAAACTCCACCTCCCAATCGGTCTTGACAGCGTTCTTCGGGATGACGATATCATCGAAAGGGCCGTTCAGCGAAGTGGTTGATTTCATAAAGATGATCGGTTCAGCCGGAATCGCCGTACCGGTTTCCCGGGCATGGTCCCGGTAGTTGAGTCCGATGCACAGAATTTTTGAAGGGCGCGCAATAGGAGGCCCTAACCGCGTTTCTGCCGGTACCGGCACCAACGCACCTTCATTGGCTTTTACAAATTCCGCTAACCGCGCCAGTCCGTTGTCGCCGAAAAACTCCTCGTTGTAATCGCCTCCTAAAGCGGAAACGTCGTAATTTATACCATCAAGCTGTACCCCTATTTTTTCGCGGCCGGGGTCGCCGTAACGAATTAACTTCATATGCCCGCTGTTAATATGCTTTCAACTATTTAACTTCAAAAATCCGCCGTCTATGGGATAATCATTGCCCGTGATGAATGATGCGTCGTCCGAGCACAGGTAAAGCGCCAATGATGCGATCTCCTCCGGTCGGGCCATGCGGCCTATGGGTTGGCTTTTGGAAAGCGTGTCGAACACCTCGGCTTCCCTGCCCGGATAATTCTTCGCGATAAAACCATCCACAAACGGCGTATGCACCCGTGCCGGTGAAATGCTGTTGCAGCGGATTCCATGGTGTAGGTAATCCCGTGCTACCGAAAGTGTCATTGCGTAGATGGCTCCTTTGCTTGCCGAATAGGCAAATCGGTCGGTCAATCCGACCAACGCAGCTATGGAGGCCATGTTAACGATAGCCCCTCCTCCGCCCTTGCGCATCAAGGGCACTACTGCATGCAGCAGGTTATAGGCGCCTTTAACATTCACCTGCATGATGCGGTCAAAATCTTCCGCTGTCGTGTTCTCAACACTGCCAACATGGGCGATGCCAGCGTTGTTTACCAGTATATCGATGCGCTTTATAGTCTGTACCACGGCTGACACCGCTGCTTGTTCGCTCACGTCACAGGCGTGTACGGCAACCGTTCCTCCGAACCCGTTGATTTCGTCAACCACCTGAACGGCCGCTTCAGCACTCAATTCAAGGATATGGACCGCGGCTCCTTCTTTGGCAAAAAGCGAGCTGATGGCGCGACCTATTCCGCTGCCGCCCCCGGTGATTACCGCCGTTTTCCCCGTTAACTTTTTCATTGACATATTCCAACCATAAAACTAATACCATACATTAAAACTAACACCATACATTGCTAATCCCCCAACCTACAACGACACTCCCCTCCGCCAGGGGATGAAATCATCCTGCCCCAGTTGCACCGCTTTGGGCTGAGTGTCGCCGCTTGCTACCTCAATGATGTAATCCAGGATGCGGTGGGCCGCCTCTTCAATCGCTTCGGTGCCTTCGATGATGGTGCCGCAGTTGACGTCAATGATATCCGGCATCCGTTCGTAGAGTGTGGTATTCGACGAGAGTTTGATCACCGGTGTTATCGGATTGCCGGTGGGTGTGCCCAGTCCGGTCGTAAACAACACGACATTCGCCCCCGCACCGACCTCAGCGGTCGTACTTTCCACGTCATTGCCCGGCGTACAAAGCAGGTTGAGCCCAGGTTTGTTTGCCACTCCCGGATAGTCTACCACGGCGGTCACGGGCGAGGTACCGCCTTTCTTCGCTGCGCCGGCCGACTTGATTGCATCAGTGATCAGCCCGTCCCGGATGTTGCCGGGCGACGGGTTGGCATCAAAACCCGAGCCGGCCGCCTCAGCCCGTGCATTATAGGTTTTCATCAATTCGATGAACCGCAGCGCGGTAGCTTCATCCACACACCGGTCACTCAGCTCCTGTTCCACGCCGCAGAGCTCGGGAAATTCGGAAAGGATTACCGAACCGCCCATAGCGACCAGCATGTCGGAAACAAACCCCAATGCCGGATTGGCCGATATGCCTGAAAAGCCATCCGAACCGCCGCACTCCAAACCGACGCACAGCTTGCTCAATGGCGCGGGCTGGCGCTGCAGTTGGTTGGCCTGCATTAATCCAGCAAAGGTATGTTTCAGTGCTTCGCGGATCAGGTTGGTTTCAGTGCCCATCAATTGCTGTTCGAAAATATACAGGGGCTTGTCGAATAACGGGTCTCGCTTGGCAATCTCCCCGCGCAATATAGAAGCCTGGGCATTCTGGCACCCAAGGCTCAAGACCGTTGCGCCTGCGACATTGGGGTGGGTAATGTATCCCGCAAGCAGCCCGCACAGCGTATCAGCGTCGCTCCGCGTGCCGCCGCATCCCATATTGTGGTTCAGAAACTTAATGCCGTCGACCTGCGCAAACAGCCGCTGCCCGCCTTCCTGTGTTTTGCTGGCCGTGATATCCGCATTCAAAATATCCTCTACCGTGCTGCCCGCCCGGTACAGCCTGATAAGCTGATCCACCTCGGGCTCATAGTCGCGCAACCGCTTACTGTAGCCGAGCTGTTCTTCCAAGGCTTGTTTCATCACTGACACATTGCGGTTTTCACAGAACACCAAGGGGATGACCAACCAATAGTTGGCCGTACCGACCGTGCCGTTGGATCGGTGGTACCCCATGAACGTGCGCCCTTCAAAGGCCGAAACGTCCGGTTTATGCCAGTCCAGTTTGCGTTCACCAAGCTTAACGCTATCCGCGGCATGGTGGATGTTTTGCGTGGTAATCGTTTCACCCGGCGGCAACGCAGCGTTAGTCCGGCCCACCAGCACGCCATACATGCGTACCTCAGCTCCTGCTTCCAGTGCGCCGATGGTAAATTTATGCTTTGCCTTGACACCGCTGACCAAACGGACCGGTTTATCGCCGAAACGGACCTCCATCCCCGCAGGCAAGTCTTGCAGGGCAACCAACACGTTGTCCTCCGGATGGATCTGTAAAAAAAGCTGCTTTTGCTCCATGTTATACGCCATTTCCGCTAATTTCGAAAATTTTATTCATTATCGTCCATTTTTCGCCTTGTTTGGCTCCCGGCACCGGTTGCTGGTATTTCCACATCAGCCGCTCCCATTCCTGTACATGCGGGTTGGCCTCATCGACCATTGCCTTTCGCTCGAAGGAAAACTGCTCGTCGGCGTCCAAGATCATCACTAATCGGTTCGAAAACCGGTAAATCTCCATGCGCCTTATCCCCGATGCCAGGATGGATTGTTCGACCTCAGGCCAAACTTCCCGGTGCCACTGCTCATATTCAGCGATGAGGCTTACATCGTCCTTCAAATCCAGCGTCAATACATATCGTCTCATTCGTTGTTGAGTATAACGGGGCGTTTTGCCCGACGGGAAAGACCATAGAGGGCAACCACCGCAAAACAACACGATGGCACCAGATATGACATATGGATACTGCTTAGTGTGTCTGACAGCAGGCCTTGTACATAAGTCAATACGGCACCACCCAGGATCGCCATAATGAGTCCGGCACCGCCGATCTTCCGGTCACTGCCCAGCCCCTCACTGGCCAGCCCGTAGATAGTCGGAAACATTAAACTCATGCAACCCGAAATAGCGACCAGCGCATAAACCCCGGCATAGCCTCCGCCAAACGACACTAATAACGCCAGCAGCGCTGCCAGTACAGATGACCCAGCCAGCAAATGCGCAGGCTGGATATAGCGCATGAGCCACGATGCGATAAAACGGAAAGCCATAAAAGCTACCAGTGACGCCATATAGTAGTCCGAAGCCTGCGCTTCGTCCAGATTGAGCTCAAGCATCACGTACCGTATGGTAAACGACCACACACCGATCTGTGCTCCCACATAGAAGAACTGCGCCACCACGCCTGTCACGTAATTTCTGTTGCGCGCCAGCCGGGAAAACGCCTGCCTGATGTTGCCTTTATCCGTGTCGGCGTCGACCGGCATTTTCACAAACCTGATCAGCAACCATACCGCCACCAGCACAATGGCCAACCCGACATAAGCCTGCATCACGGCTCCCAGCTCGGCTGACTGGATCTGCTTCAGCGCAGTGCTGTCCATGACAGCCCGCTCGTCATGACCTGACCGGTTGAGCGCCGATAGAATAACCATCTTGCTGATGGCCACACCGGCAATTGACCCAATGGGGTTGAATGACTGGGCGATGTTGAGACGCCGTGTGGCGGTGTGCTCAGGCCCCAGGCTTAGTATATAAGGATTAGCGGCAGTCTCCAGGATGGAAAGGCCGCCTGCCAGAATAAATAACGCAGCTAAAAAATGGGCGTAATCCATGGTTTTGCTGGCCGGATAAAATAATAATGCCCCGGCGGTGAACAGCCCCAGGCCGAGTAAGATGCCCGATCTATAGCTGTGCCGCCTGATGTAGATCGCAGCGGGTAAAGCGAGCAGGAAATAGGCCCCGTAAAAAGATAGCTGGATGAATGATGTCTGCGCATCGGTCATGGACATAATCTTTTTGAAGGCAGCCAGCAAGGTATCCGTCATGTTGTTGGCCAACCCCCAGAGGAAAAACAAGGAGGTGACCAGTATCACGGGAATCGTTGTTCGTCGTTCAGCCATTTGGTTTATTGCATTGGTTTATCTGCTTATGCCACGCAAAGTAAGTAAAGAAAGCGGATAAAAGCTGATAACATATTAGCGAGATATTAAGTTATATTAGCGCATATTTACTAATATTGTCTCAGATCAGCACATATGATTGAAGAATACCGTCAAGCGGCAACCATTTATTGATGAATAACTAACTTAATGAAACCTCAATTACGCAAAGTAAGCACCTCCCCTGCCCACTCGTTCAGCGTGAGGCGCGACACCGTTCCGCAGGTCAACAACCGCTGGCACTACCACCGTGAGGTTGAACTTATTCACTTCGCAAAGGGGCACGGTACCCAATTCGTCGGCGATAGCATCCGCAACTTCGGCGCAGGTGATGTCGTGCTGATCGGCGCTAACCTCCCCCATTATTGGAGCTTTGACAACCGGTATGTCAAACAGGAAGGCATGGAAGAAGCAGACATACGCGTGGCACATTTCAACGACGACTTCTGGGGCGCAACTTTTCTCGACCTACCGGAAAATACAGCCATCAAGCAGTTGCTCTGTACCGCAAAGCGAGGAATTGCCATTTCGGGGAAAGCCCGTTCTGCCGTTCAGAAGCTTCTTGGAGAATTATTGGTGACGGCGGGCGCTAAGCGGATCATTTTACTGATGGAGGCACTCACAGTCATCGCTCATGCGGACGACGTCTGCTTGCTTTCCTCCGTTGGTTTCCACCCGCATTTCCAGCGCGGCGAAAATGACCGCATCAACAACATCTACGACTTCGCGCTGCAGCACTTCAAACGGCGGATTACACTGGATGAGATTGCCGAAGTAGCCGGCATGAGCAGCAACGCATTCTGTCGCTACTTCAAATCGAGGACCGGCAAAACGTTTTCCCAGTTTCTCATCGAACTACGCGTGGGCAATGCCTGCAAGCTGCTTATCGAAAACAACATGAATGTCAAGCAGATCTGTTACGAAAGCGGCTTCCATAACTTTGCGGGATTCCATAAATACTTCAAACAGCTTACGGGAAAGAGCCCGCTGAATTATCAAAAAACCTACTTTTGCTAACAAATGACCGGAATAAGCGTTTTCTACTTGAGCGATCCCTAGGGGAAGCGCATTTTTGAGGATAATATAAACTAAACGCATACTATTATGCTCAGTATCAAAAAGCTGTCCGCATACAGCACCTTTAAAAAGGGTATCATGATACCCAGTTTAGTATTCATCCTTTCCGTTACATTTGTTTCAAGCGTATTCCCTAACCGTACTGCCACGTTGTTGGGCCGTGTTCAGGACTGGATATTTGTTAATATGAACTGGATGTACGTCTGGTCAGTAACCTTCTTCGTCATTTTCCTTTTTTTCTTGGTTTTCAGCAAATACGGATCCATCAAACTGGGCGACAACCATGCCGAGCCGGAACATTCGTTCTTTTCATGGATATCCATGCTTTTTGCTGCTGGAATGGGAATCGGCTTGATGTATTTTGGTGTGGCGGAGCCCATATCACACTTTTCAGACCAGACGTTCAGGCCGCTGAATGACATCACGCGAGCAAAGAATGCACAATTATACACATTCTTTCATTGGGGTATACACGCCTGGGCCATCTATGGCGTAGTCGGTTTGTCATTAGCATACTTTACCTATCGGTTCAAGTTACCTCTCTCGCTCCGCAATTGCTTTTATCCGATTCTGAAAAATAAGGTTAACGGGATTGGGGGCGATGTCATCGACACCTTTGCTTTATGCAGCACGTTTTTCGGCATTACCACCACGTTAGGATTCGGAGTGGTACAGTTAAACGCCGGACTGGTTCAGGTGGGCGTGCTGGGCGGCAGCGGGTTCGGATACCAGGTGGCCATTGTATCGGTCATCATGGCTATCGCCATACTTTCTACCACTTCCGGACTCAATAAAGGGATCAAGTTCTTGAGTCAACTTAATATCATTATCGCGGTTGCGTTTATGCTTTTTATCATCATCGTCGGCCCGACAGTCTTTCTGCTCGGATCCTTTTCTGAAGGAATCGGCTATTATATCAACCAGTTTTTCAATTTAACTTTTAATACCTATGCATATGAACCGGAAACGCAGCCTTGGTTTTTCAATTGGACGATTCTATACTGGGCATGGTGGATTTCCTGGGCGCCTTATGTCGGCTTGTTTATTGCAAGAATATCGCGCGGCCGTACGATCAGGGAGTTTATCGGTGCCGTCTTGATCATACCGACGGCTTTTAATTTTTTATGGATGACCGTATTTGGGAACAGTGCAACTTGGGTGGATCGCAACGTAACGCATGGCGCGCTGAGCCGTATGGCCGACAACGCAGACGAGCTATTGTTCCTGTTCTTATCTCATTTTCCGGTCCCGGCGATAAGCAGCGCTGTAGCCATATTGATCATCTTCATATTTTTTGTTACATCTGCTGATTCGGGAATGTTCGTAATGAACAGCATTGCCACCAAAAACGCCGCCAAGTCGCCGAAATGGCAGCTCGTATTCTGGGGGGTATTGCTGGCGCTTCTGGCGCTTGTTCTGCTCAACGCCGGTGGGTTGCAGTCATTGCAAACGATGACATTGATCACGGCCTTGCCGTTTTCCATCATTATGCTCCTGTTCTGCTATAGCCTCATACAGGGATTAATCATAGACAACAATTATTACGGGAGGGCATTGTCTCCAGCAACAAGCTACTGGTCGGGCGAGTTTTGGAAAGATCGCCTTCAGCGAATCCTGTCGTTCAAAAGCAAGGAGGCGGTCGCCGATTTCATGCTGCAGACGGTGCAGCCGGCGCTGAATGAGCTTGCAGACGAATTTAACAGCCGTGGAATAGCCGCCGTGGTTACGACGAGGGAAAGACCCATGGAAGTGGCACTTACCATCAAGCATGCGTTGATCGAGGATTTTGTATACGGCGTCCGCAATCAATCAAAAGTGATTTCCGACTTTCTGGTTAACGAAGAAAATGTTCCGGGTGCCGCTGGCAACAACACCTATATCCCCAAAACCTTTTTCGGAGACAACAGGACAGGTTATAATGTCGAGTCTTTTACCAAAAAGGAGATCATTGCAGATGTCCTGAAACAGTATGAGCGCTTCATCGAATTGTCGTCTGAAGTAAAAAATGAACTTTTTACGGACAACACCTCAAAACGACCATAATCAACGTTAAAGAACGAAATATATAAAAAAAACCCGCTGATGACTCAGCGGGCTTGTTTGTTTAAAATGGCAGTCCCTAAAAATCACTGTTCCAAACTCAGTGAAAATGGAAAGTCTGCCTGCTTGGTGCCCCGTTTCGTATTCGGCTTATCCGACATATCGAAATCCAGTACCGCACCGTTGATCAATTCGCTATGCTTGAGGTAGTTCTTGCTATATGCTTTGCCATTGAATCTTGCCGACCGGATATAGCGGTTTTCCCTGCCATTATCGGGCGCATTGATTTCGATGGTCTTGTTACCGGGCAGCTGAATGGTCGCTTTCTTGAACAGCGGCGCCCCTATGACGTATTCGTCGACAGCCGGGGTGACCGGATAAAAGCCCAACGCCGAAAAGACATACCACGCCGATGTTTGTCCGTTGTCTTCATCACCGCAATACCCGTCGGGCGTGGGCATATACATGCGGTTCATCGTCTCCCTCACCCAATATTGGGCTTTCCATGGCGCCCCGGCATAGTTGTATAGATAAATCATGTGCTGGATAGGCTGGTTGCCGTGCGCGTACTGTCCCATGTTCGCGATCTGCATCTCGCGGATCTCGTGGATGGTAAAGCCGTAGTAGCTGTCATCGAATATAGGAGGCAGCGAGAATACCGAATCCAGTTTAGTGATAAACGCTTTATGTCCTCCCATCAGTTGGGCCAGCCCCTCCACATCCTGGAAAACCGACCATGAGTAATGCCAGCTATTGCCTTCAGTAAACGCATCGCCCCATTTGAACGGGTTGAAAGGGCTTTGAAAGCTGCCGTCCTTGTTCTTCCCGCGCATCAGGCCAGTTTCTTTGTCAAACAGTTTCTTATAGTTAAAGCTGCGCTCGCGGTATAGCGCCACCTCATCAGCCGGACGCCCCAACGCCTTAGCCAGCTGGTAGATGGCGAAATCGTCATAAGCATACTCCAGCGAACGGGCTGCATTTTCGTTGATATTCACGTCATACGGCACGTAGCCGAGCGTTGTATAATACTCCGCCCCGGCGCGTCCCACGGCGGTGATAGGCCCGGCGTTGTTCGCGCCCTTCAATGCGGCCTCATAAAGTTTATCGATGTCATACCCACGCATGCCCTTGATATAAGCATCAGCCACCACGGAAGCCGAATTGTTGCCCACCATGATGTTGCGGTAGCCGGGACTGGCCCACTCGGGCAACCACCCGCCCTCTTTGTAGGTATTCACCAATCCTTCCTGCATCTTCTGGCTCATCTCGGGATATACCAGATTAAGGAAAGGGAACAGCGCCCGGAACGTGTCCCAGAATCCCGTGTCGGTAAACATGTATCCCGGCAGCACCTGTCCGTTGTACGGGCTGTAGTGCATCACATTGCCGTCAGCGTCGTATTCATAAAACATGCGGGGAAATAGGATCGTTCGGTATAGGCAGGAATAAAACGTGCGTACCTCGTCGATCGTCCCGCCTTCCACCTTTACCTTACCAAGTTCTTCGTTCCATTGGTCTGCGCCTTCCTGCTTAACGGTTTCGAAGTCCTTGTCACCGATTTCCCGCAGGTTCAATTCGGCCTGCTCATGGCTGATGAACGACGAAGCCACTTTGGCCTGCACCTGTTCCCCTCTTTTGCCAATACGGAAACCTACGATGGCCCCCACGTGGTCTGCCTGCATTTCAAGCCGGTTATCTACCAGCGCAGAATCGGCAAAGGTAGCCACATCAGCAAAAGGGCGGTCAAACACCATTACGAAGTAATTTTTGAAATTGTCGGGCACACCGCCGCTATTGCGCGTCGTATAGCCGATGATTTTGTTTTCCCCCGGTATGATCTTTACATACGATCCTTTGTCGAACGCATCGACCACCACATAGGCGCTGTCGGTCTCGGGAAATGTAAAGCGGAAACGTGCAGCCCGTTCGGTCGGTGTGATTTCTGTGGTCAGGTCATGGTCCGCAAGATAGACACTGTAATAATGCGGCTGGGCTACCTCTGCCTTATGCGAAAACCAGCTTGCGCGTTCATTTTCATCGAATGTCGGCTTACCGGTGATCGGCATAATAGAAAACTGCCCGTAATCGTTCATCCAGGGCGACGGTTGATGGGTCTGTTTGAAACCCCGTATCTTGTCGGCTGTATAAGTGTACATCCATCCGTCTCCCATTTTACCGGTTTGCGGCGACCAGAAGTTCATCCCCCACGGCCGGGCAATGGCCGGATAGGTGTTGCCATTGGACAGCAAGTGGACGGATTGCGTGCCCATGAGCGGATTGACATAATCTAATGGATGATCTACTTGCGTCACCTCCTGAGCATGAATAGACGGGATAAACAACAAGCAGAAATAAAAGGACAATAATGATTTCATCTTCGTGAAGATTTGTTATAGGATTTATATTCGTTAATGTATTACAGTCGGCTAATATGGCGAAAATATTAGGAAAACGCAAATGCTAAAAGTATTTAGCATTGTACGCAATGTTTCGGCAGTCCAACCGGTTCCGTCGGTTACGAGAAGCATTCCGGCCCCCATAGCTAACGCCCACTGGTCAACACCAGCTTCCCGATGAATTCACCGGATTCCATCAGTTCATGGGCGCTTCGTGCTTCGGCTAAGGGAAAAACATGGTGGATGACGGGCTTGAAGGCGCCCGAAGATACCAACGGCCAGACCGCCTGCTCCACGGCTTCACGGAGCGTGCTCTTGAAAGCAGCATCACGGCTTCTGAGTGTGCTTCCCGTGAGCGTGAGTCTCCGCTGCATGAGCGTAAGTATATCAAGCGTTGCCCGCTTTCCTCCCGCCGCGTTGATGAACACGAGCCGTCCCTCATCAGCCAACAGCGAAAGGTGCTTTTCAACGTATGGTGCGCCGATGCTGTCCAGGATGACGTCGATCCGTCTACCGGACAACTGTTCTGCAAAATCCTGTGTTTTGTAGTTCACGCAAATCCCTGCGCCCAGGCCTTCGCAGAACGCGCATTTCTCGTCTGATCCGGCGGTAGCATAAACCTGTGCACCAAACAGCCTGGCCAGCTGAATTGCTGTGGTACCGATCCCGCCGCTCCCACCCTGCACCAACAGCGTTTCTCCCGATTGCAAGAGCCCCCGTTGAAATACATTGTGCCAAACTGTGAATACGGTCTCCGGCAGGCAGGCTGCCTCTTCAAAGCCAAGATTTTGTGGAATAGGCAGGCAATGCGAAGCGTCGACCGTTACAAATTCAGCATAGCCGCCCCCAGCGACCAGCGCGCAGACCTTGTCGCCGGGCACCCAGCGTGTCACCCCGGTGCCGCACGATTCGACTACGCCGGCCACCTCCAAACCTGGAATATCCTGTACCACCCCTGGTGGCGCCGGATAGTGGCCTTTCCGCTGGAAGATATCCGGACGGTTTACACCGGCCGCACACACTTTGATAAGCACCTCGCCGGGGGAGGGTTCCGGTATCGGGCGCCGGCGGACCACCAGTCCATCCACGCTTCCGAAAGCTTCGATGACAATTACCCGCATCATGATTTATTAGAAAAGTATTGCTGCAAACGGATGTTCAATGAAAGCATAAAATATCTCGCCAGCCGGTTATTACGCATAAACAGTGCGTCCGGTCCCATCACTTCATGCGTTACCCCCGTATTCTGGTTGAATAAATCGAACCCCTGGAACCGCAGCAATGCCATGTTGTTGTGCAAAAACGTCCATTCAAAGTATGCGTTCAGCAGGGTCGGGTTTGCGTTGACGAAGCTGTTAAATCCGTTGTTGAGCCGATGAGACAGGTCAAACCCGAATGCCCAGCTGTCCGAAAGGTACCCCTTACCTGCGAGGCCAACTAAAAACGAGTTGGCATCAATACCATCGCTGGACCGCAGCGAATATCGGGTACGGTTGAAGGTGTAACTGGTATTGATCTCGGTCTCAATGACGTCCTCCAGCATATACCTCATCTGCAACGCCTGTGAATAGATAAAGTTCCGCCCGAAATTCTTTTTATCGTCAATAAACGACACATTATTAACGTAATCGGTTGTGCCATTCAGGTTCAGCTGAAAATCATCGTTGAATACCGGTGTGCTGTACATGTAGTATCCCCTGGCATCAAAATACCCCGATGTGTTCCGGAAACTGGTTTCCTGAACCGTACTGCTGGGATTCCGGCGGTTGGTCACGATCTTGTTCTGGACCTGATTGAGTGCCAGCTGCGCCTCGAAAAATTGGCTCTTCCCTAATTTGGTCTGACGGAAGCGGGTGGTGATCCTGTTGATGAACTCCGCTTTCAGATCGGCGTTGCCGATGATGATATTCTGCGAGTTGGTCAGGTCGCGTATAGGCTGTATCTGCGAAAAATTGGGCTGGTTATTGGTCCCTAAGTACTCGATAGACCATTCACTCTCGTCACTGATTCGGAAGCGGAGACCGGCGCTGGGTATTAGATTGACATTGCGGTGCTGGGTAAGCGTATCCACGCCAAGCGTCCGTCCCTGAAGCAGCAAAGGCTGCACCCCAAAACCTAACGTATACTTAAGCCGCTTGTTTTGCTCTACCTGGTAATTCAGTCCTACGCGGTTGCTCTCAAAAAAATAGGAGTAATCGACGCTCAGCGAATCCACAAACCATTCTTTTCTCATGTCCCAGACGCTGCGGCGGCTGTCGATCGCCGTGTAATTGTATTCATAGCTGACCTCAAGAATACTCGTCTCATCAATGGGTTCGATGAAAGACGCTCTAAGCCGCCCTACCCGGTTCTGGTTGTTGCTGTTTACCTCTTGGGCCAACGAATAGGCATCGTCCAGCACAGGTTGTCCGGTATTGGCGTTGATGCTTTCGAAGTAGTCGTTGATGTCTTCCAGCTTATCCCGACTGTAGTATTTTCCCTGCATATTGACCACAAATTTGCGGCCCGGCTTGCTGAACATCCGCGAATACAGCACGTCCATATCAAAGTTCGGTGTCGACATCCGCTCCCCGGCGCGATACGTCCGTTCACTAACGACATTGCTGCCAGGACTATTTCGTCTGATGGTGTCGTTGCTAAGATTGTGGGAGGTGATATCCGTATAAGATAAGTTGGGACTTACCTTCAAATAGTTACGGTCATCCAACTGCGCTTCAATATCCCAAGCCATCAAGTGGTTGATGTTGTCTGTATTGACCTCCTTTACTTCCTGCTTGATGATCTGGTAACGGTCATAATGGCTTTGCAGCAACGAATTTCCGATCGTGTTATTTTTGCGGTTTGTAAACGTGTACTTTCCATAGATGCTCACCTTATCTGAAAGGTCATCCGAATAACTGACCCCTGCCGATGTGGTCGTGTTGACCCCGTCTACGGGATCCATGATTCCGGTCAGATCGGCGTTGCCACGCTCCCTTGTACCGGCACCACTTGGCGCTCCGTAGCTGAACAGGCTGGTATTGGTGTTATTCAGCGATCCAAGCACAGAGAACTCCTGCCCATCATTGAAGTTATTGATTCCAACGCTGCCAAGGTACCGCTCTTCGGTTCCTCCACCTCCAGTTACCTGGCCAAAACGGATTCGTTTCCGGTCCTCCTTCAGCACGATGTTGAGTATCTTCTCTGGCTCGGTATCTTTTATTCCTGTGCTGTTTGCCATATCGCCGTAGTAATCGATTACCTGTATCGATTGAATGTATTCGGCGGGCAGATTACGGGTAGCCGTCAGCACATCGCCTCCGAAAAAATTCTTACTGTCCACTTCCACCCTGCTGACCTGTTTCCCATGCGCTATAACCCTGCCGTCACGCCGTACCTGTATATTAGGGAGCTGCTTCAGGGCCTCTTCGAGCAATGAATTCTCGCGTACATTGAAGGCATCAAGATTGTATTGCACTGTATCCTCTTTGATCACAATAGGCTGTACACGATTGATGACAATTTCCCTGAGTAACGTCTGCTCTGGAGGCAGCACCGTAGGAAGCAGTTGCATGGCTTGGCCCGAAAAATTAGTAGCGTACGAGCGATCCAAAATTTTATAGCCGATCAAGCTGAACGTCAGCCGGAACTCCGGGGCTATGATATCGGAAAACCGGAATGCGCCACTTTTATCGGTGACGGCCAGTACCGTATCCAATATGGAGGTCAGCCTCACATTCACCCCTACCAAGGGTGTGCCAGCCGTATCGATCACGAAGCCGCTTACTTCCTTTCGTTCATGCTGAGCCCAAGCCTGCAACGATACAAAAAGAAACGCGAAAACGAGGAGCCTATGTATAGCTATCGATGGCAACTTATCGTCGGGATATAATGTTTTGGTCCGGAATGTTTTCTACTTAATACAAAATCTTATTCGCTCCTATAAAGAACGAAAGATAACACTAAATCCGTATGTGTGCAAAAAAAATCGGGTCGCCTTTAAAAAGACAACCCGATCATGTGGACGTTAGTCGCGGAAACTACCCCTCGTAGCTTACTTTATGGACGTGTTTGTCAATTTCCCACCGTCCGGTTCCTTCCTCTCCAATTACGTCAAACATTTCGAGAATGCGCCGTGCAACGTACTCCTCTTCAATCTGCTCTTCAAGGAACCACTGGATGAACTGAAACGTCACAAAGTCCTTTAGCTTGATACATTTGTCAGCAATGTTGTTGAATTGCTGGGTAACATACATTTCTTGCTCCAACATCTGCTCAAACACCCCGCGGAACGATTCGAAATCCGCCGGAATATTCACAATCTCAGGGGAAATGGCCCGGCCGCCCCGGTCGTTTACATAGTTAAAGAGCTTCATCATGTGCTTCCGCTCTTCTTCCGACTGCTTGGCGAAAAAATCAGCGCTGAAATCATAACCCTGGTCATCGCACCATGACGACATAGCCAGGTAGACAGACGATGAATGAGCTTCAACTTTTATCTGCGCATTCAATATGTTTTCTATTTCTTCGTTCAACGAAGTTTTCAACCGTAATAAATCTTTCATAACGCTATCTTTTTAGTTTCCAATGAAACGGGAGTGCGCCCCCGGACTCTGTTCATACAAATTTACGAAAACAGAACCGCAATTCACTCAACATAAAAGCAATACAAATTCAGTCTAAATTATAAGGAACAAACGGTGGTAACCGGCGATTAAGCCACCCGGCTTGGTGTAGCCTTTAAGCACGATTGGACCACGCTATTGAGCTCGATCATGAATTTAGCGCCATCCAATAGTTCGCGCAGGTTTAATACATCGTTGATGCCCAAGACAAAACAACGTGGTGTCCGGAAAGGCATCACAATCGTAAAATCTGCCGTCCGTGACGGATCGATGATCATTGCTGAAATATCGATAGCATCAATGTTTTTCTTAAAGCCGAAGAAGTCACTCACCCTAAATGATGTCGTGCTTCCCGCAAATTCCAGCCAATAGCAGTTCTGCCTGCTGCACTGGTATACCGCACCGTGATCGGTTTTATATACTTCCTCAAAATTAGCTAAAGGGCAAATCATCTTCCTGATTAAGCATTATTCGGGCCGAATATACGTATTATTTATAATCAGTCCAACTTAATTTATAGATTCAAACGGTGCAGGCACCGCTTACCCTATCTCCCTGCTTAGCTAAAGCAAGCTGTTTTTATCGACCTTCTCTACCTTGCTTCCATCTTTAAGCAGTTTGCTGATTGCATTGAATGGACGGGACACGACCTCATCTCCCTCATTGACCCCCGAAAGGATGCGTATGTACATGTCATCCTGTATTCCGGTGGTCACTTCGACTTGCTTCACGGCGCCGTTGGTGTAAACGAATACGTACTCTTTCATCTTCGGCGCACCAGCTGCTGCCGGCGAAGCGCCCGTTGCGGTCGTATCGTTGTCGCCGGTCGACTCGCGTGTCGTTACTGCTTGGATAGGCACTGCCAAACCGGTATCCTGCTGTGTATGGATGTCTACCGTGGCCGACAACCCCGGGCGGAATGGAGAAGGATTCGGTTGGTCCTTCTTTAGCAGGTCTTCATAGGATTCCGGAAGTATCCGTACTTTTACATTAAAGTTGGTGACCTGGTCGGTACCGGCAGTCGCGCTGGTTGCATTTGCGGCGGTGGTGGACGAACTGGCGATCTCGGTGACCACCCCTTTGAATTTCCTGCCTTGAAAAGCATCCACTTCGATGGTTGCCTCGTTGTTGAGCGCCACACGGGTAATATCGTTCTCGTTGACTTCGACCACCACCTCCATGGAATTCATATTTGCAATACGCATGATTTCCGTTCCGGCCATCTGCGCAGTTCCCACGACGCGCTCGCCGAGTTCAGCCTGTAACAACGACACAACCCCATCTACCGGCGCGTAGATCGTCGTCCGTGCCAGGTTGTCGCCGGCCTCCTTTACAGACGCCTGTGACTGGTCTATGCCATACCGGGAAGCCAAGACGTTCTGCCGTTGTGCTTCCAGATTTGCTCTGGCGGCTTCATAATCGGCACTCACCTTATCAAACTCCGCTGCTGATATTACCTTTTTGTCAAACAGTTCTTTATTCCGCTTATAGGTAGCCTCAATATTAACGAAATTGGCTTCCTGCTGCTTCAGCTGCTGCTCGGCAACCGCCAGACTGGCGCGCTGCGCATTTAGCGATGCAATCGCCCGATCATAGCCGGATTGCAGAATATCAGGCCGTATACGGCAAAGAACCTGCCCTTTGGTTACCACATCTCCTTCTTTCACGTTGAGTTCCACGATCTCACCTGACACCTCAGAACTCAATTTCACCTCCACCTCCGGATGTATTTTCCCACTGGCAGATACTTGCTCATTCACCGTCCGTTTCTCCACCTTGTCTGTGGCTACCTTGATGACATCGCCTTGGCCGATCCAGCCCATCTTGTTGGCGATAATCACAAATACCACAAGGATCACTGCACCGATCAGCACGTATTTAAGCGTATTTTTCTTCTTTGCCATAGTCTGTTTATGATTTTGGTCGTTTATTAGTTTTCAAAAGTTATTTCATTGCCCAGGTAAAAGTCGATCACTTTACTGCGGAACAGCAGGTCATACTTTGCTTGGATGTGATCAAACTCGCTCCTGTTCATCGTTGTCTGTGCGGTGAACAATTCTACCGAATTGGCCAGCCCCACCTCGTAGCGCTGATTGATGACCTCAAATGCATCTCTTGCCGACGAAAACGCCGTCTCGGTTGAAGCATATCGCTTTTCTGCCGACCGAAGATCCAATATGGCCTGATTAATGATCTTATTCAGGTTATTCTTAACCAACTGTTCGTTTGTCAGCACGTTTTGATAATTGATTTTTGCCCTGTTCACATTGATCTTGGTTTGGAACCGGTTGAATATCGGAATATTAAGGCTTAATCCAATATATGGGCTTTCGTTATTTCGCAATTGCTGCGCAAAAGAAACCCGGCCATATTCGATTGGCCTGCCTTCCGGATCGAATGCGATCGGCTGCGAAGCCACTGAAGATACGCTTGTGCTGTACCCTGCACCAAAGCCCAGCGTCGGATAATACGCCCCCCTGGCAATAGCGATATTGTTCTTTGCTGCCTCCGATGAAAATGCGGCCGCCCGGATGTCAGGCTGTACCTTCAACGCCTCGGTATATACCGCTGTAGGGTTGTAAGCAACGGCAACATTTTCGATAGACTCAATGTCCGGCTTTTCCAGCACGATCTCTTCTGCTGGGTTCATTTCCATCAACTGCTTCAGGTTGAGCATCGACAGTTCAAACGCATTCTCTGCCGATGTCACATTCAGTTCATCGGTAGCCACCTGGCTCCTGGCCTGAGACAGGTCAGCCAATGTGTTGTTGCCAACTTCATAGTTGGCCTCTGCGAACTCAAGCTGCTGCTGCGACAATTTCAGCTGCATTTCCGCTGCGGTCAGCAGGTCCTGGTTCGTCAACGCCTCCAGGTAGGTGGTCACCACGGACAGCACCAGGTCGTTCTTTACCTTTTCAATGTTGCTTTGTTCAGCAGCAAGCTGGTTCTTATTGGCCAATATCTGGTTGATGCGCTGAAACCCCTGAAAAATAGGAATGTCCGTTGAGACACCACCGTTAGCGGTGTTTACCGAAGGCACCAATTGTCCTGTCGTTTGGTCGAAATACCGCCCGAAACGCATGCTCCCACCGAATTGGGCATTGAGTGTGGGATAATATTGGCTTCTTGCCTGCTTTAAATCCTCTTCCGACAATGCAGCCTGAAATTGAGCCTGCTTGACCTGCAAATTGTTTTCTAAGGCATAATGTATAGCCTCTCTGACAGGAATTAATCGCTGCGCGGCACCATGCGTGGGGACCAACAACGCCATACATAAGCAGGCCATCGAAAACGTTAGGTGTAAGAAACTTCTTTTCATTTAGCTGTAGTTACCTTCAAAATTTGCGCTTAATTTACTTCCTTTGCAAATCCATGTATACGGTCCGCTCTCCCCTCGTCTTACGGTGGCTTTACCCCACGCTTACCTGGCACCGAAACCGGGAGGAAAAGCAGATTTATCTCACCTTTGACGACGGGCCGATACCGGATGTTACACCGTTTGTCATAAATACCTTAGAAAGTTATAACATCAAGGCCACGTTTTTCTGTGTGGGCGAAAATATAAAAAAACATCCTGATTTATTCGATCGGCTCATCAAAAACGGCCACCGGATCGGCAACCATACGCACAACCACCTTAATGGCTGGAAAACACCGGATGAGAAATACCTGGAAAACGTAGCCCGCTGCCAGCAATTGGCCCATACCGACCTGTTCCGGCCGCCATACGGACGTGGCAGCCGCTCCCAATACGCCAAGCTGCGGAAAGCAGGCTACACCATCGTCATGTGGGACGTGCTTAGCGGCGACTTCGACACCGGCCTGCACCCTGAAAAATGTTTAGCTAATGTATTGAACTACACACAAAATGGATCGATAGTCGTATTTCATGACAACATCAAAGCCGTCCCCCGGCTCACTTACGCGTTGCCGCGGGCCATTGAACACTGGTTGGCAGAAGGCTATGCTTTTGGCACATTATAGGCTTTGGACGGTAGGCCACAACGCACTATTGCACGACAGTCGAAATCTCTGACAAGGCGTGGGCGCTGAAATATCCCAACGCACCATCACCAAACACCGATGGTGGATTGGCAGGCGCCGCACTGCCCGGATTAATGGATCCCACGGCATTCCAAAAGTCGAATGCTGGTTTATCAATGGATTGCATCCAGATGACCACCGAATCACCTGCAACCAGCTCAGTTTCAAAATCGGTTACATCTTCACTTACATACCTGCCGTCATTGTACTTGTCATCGGTCACTCGAAGCATCTTAAACGGACTGTTGTTAACGCTCCAGAGGAAGCGGTAATAGTTCCTGCCTGGGGGGTCCTGATATTTGACGGCAACGAACTTCTGTTCCTCACCGAAAATACTACGCACCGCCGTACCGATGGAATCAGGCATCACACGTGGCGGCATGATGGATACCGCCGTAAAGACTTGGCCCTCCACCGCGACAACTAATTCATATCGCTCTCCTTCCTTGCCTTGGAAGAGATTCGTGTATATACCCGGTTGGCTTTCCGTAAACTTGTACAGCCTACCGCCGCCATCTGTCATGGTCACCTCAGCATTAGCGATCGGATCGAAAGCGCTGTTCGAGCTAAACGCCACCGTTCGACTGATGACTACCCGCTGTTGTTCTAAACGGTTGCTCACGGAGGCAGCGATCACCAACTTCGGGTCGGCATCGTTTAAATTGATATCAATAAGGTCTTCGCATGACGCCCATAAAAACCCAGTAGCCAGCAAGGCAATCCGATAATACTTAAGCATAACTTAAAATTTAAAATTCCAGGTGACCGATGGAATAATACCGAACAACGCGATCCGGTACGTTTCCGTGATGTTCGGATTATGTTCGTTCTCCCTGAAGTCAATGATAAAAGCGTTTTTGCGGTTATAGGCATTGTAAATACCGAACGTCCAGCTGGATTTGAACTTTTTTGCCAGCGTGGATTCCCATGTTGCGCCCAGATCCAGCCGGTGATAATCCGGCATGCGGTATCCATTACGTTCGGTATAATACCAAAGCGTACGCCCATCGACCGTGTATTTTCCACTGGGGAACGTCACCGCGTTGCCTGTACTGTAAACAAAGGTAGCCGAGAGATTCCATCGACGCGACAACTGATACATCCCCACCGCTGATAGGTCGTGTGTCCGGTCCTGCCGAGCCGCAAACCACCTGCCATTATTGATGCCATCGAAACGGCGCTCGCTCCGCGACAGTGCATAGCTGAGCCATCCGTTCAGCTTTCCTTCGCGCTTTTTCAGGAAAAGCTCCACACCATAGGCCCGCCCCACACCGTACAGCAGCTCCGCTTCCACGTGCTCATTTGCCTGCAAATCAGCTGCGTTTCGGTAATCGATCTGGTTCTGCATGTACTTATAATACGTTTCAACCGAAAACTCATACCGGTCGTTGTCAAAGTTCTGGTAATAACCCACAGCCGCCTGGTCAGCGACCTGTGGCTTGATATTATTGCTGCTCATTACCCAAGCATCAGTAGGCAGGCTGGAGGTCGAGTTGGAGAGCTGGTGTATGTTCTGCGTATTGCGGTTGTACGACAGCTTGATGCTGTTATTTCGTTGCAATAAGTAGCCGAGCGACAATCGGGGTTCCGGATTGATATAGTGCTGCACCACATTTCCCGGGCCGTATTCCCGGCTTCCCACGATATCGCCGTCGGCATCGTAATGGTAAAACGTGCCGGGTCCGAAAAGCAAAAAATTATTCAGCCGGATTCCGTAAATCAAGCTAAGCCGCTCAACCGGCTCCCACTCATGTGAGACATATGCAGCAGCCTCTAAGCCCGCACGCGACGGGAGCAGCAGGCTGTTTACCGGCGTATCCTCCTGGGCATTAATGCTGGCCGGAGAAATCCGCTGCTGAAGCAAGTTGACACCGAAACGCCACGTACTCCTGGCTGAAGAAAAGAGTTGGAAGTCCTGCTTTACGTTAAGATTCTGTATACGGGAGGCAATGACGAAGTCAAAATCGTCGCTTTCAATGTTGACGTTATAATTAAAATTGCTGTACACGAATGTCGTGTTGGAAAACAGCCGGCTATTCATCACCCGGTTCCAGCGTGCCGTGGCCGTAACATTCCCCCAGTCGAAGCCAAAAAGCCCGGAATACCCCAATACATCCCTGCCAAAATATCCTGAAAGAAAAACAGTGTTCCGATCATCGATGCGATAGTTGGCCTTTGCGTTCAGATCATAGAAATAAAGGCGGCTTTTGTTGATGTCTTCGTCATTGGAAAATTTGAGGAATAAATCGGCGTACGTCCTTCGCCCGCTAACCATGAATGATCCCCTATCTTTGACAATTGGCCCGTCCAATTTCAGGCGGGAAGCAATGAGTCCGATCCCACCTTCCGCTCCGAAGCTTTTTCTGTTGCCGTCCTGCATGGTAATATCCAGCACCGATGCCAACCGGCCGCCAAACTGGGCGGGCATGCCGCCTTTGTAAAGGTTTACGTCTTTGATAGCATCCGAATTGAACGTCGAGAAAAAACCGAAGAGGTGCGATGCATTATATACGAGCGCCTCATCAAGCAGGATCAGGTTCTGATCGCCAGCGCCGCCCCGCACAAAAAAATTACTGCTGCCCTCACCGCCAGACATTACACCTGGGAGTAACTGAATCGTCTTCAGCACATCCCGTTCGCCCATCAGCACCGGCACATGTCTGATTTCACTCACATCGACCTTCGCCACGCCCATTTGAGGGCTCCGCACATTCTCACTGACCGCCGTCTTACTGATGACCACTTCGTCGAGCAGTTCACCGCTGCGGAGGTCGATGTCTAACCTCACATCTTCGCGGATAGCAACCGGCACCTCATGCGTCTGATAGCCGACGTGCGAGATTACCAGCACATGATCGCCATCGGGTATGGCTAACGAGTAAAAACCATAGCTATTGGCACGCGTACCCACGGATGGATTGGCTTGCAGCCTGACACTAGCGCCACCCAACGTCTCTCCGGTCATGGCATCGCGGATATGGCCGCTGACGGCATGCGTGGATTGCGAAAAAGAGGGGGCATGAATACTAAAAAGGATGAGCAATAGCACGAAACGAGATCTGCAAAACGGAGTGATGGACATTTTTATATTGTCGAATGAAAAACAGTAAGTATACATACCGCGCACTTAGTCACATCTTATACTTGGCAATAATAAGAAAAAACTAAAGCGATTAACATTTCCCTTTCAACAAAAACAACGCCGAAGCACGCTTTTTTTAAAAATAAGTTTGTAGTATTGGGGCAACAAAACAAACTTACAAATCAAAATTTCAGAAACGTTGACATGAAAAATTTGAAAAAAACGCTATCCATCGCCGCTATCGCATTATTCGCAGCATGCGGATCGGGACAGCAGGCGGAGAACAGCCAAGGTTCGGGCGCCACGGCGGCCGATGAAAATGACGGTTGGGTATCTTTATTCGACGGCCAAACCACCAACGGGTGGCATACCTATTTAAGGGATACGGTTTCTGCTGCTTGGACTGCCCAGGATGGTGAATTGCGGTTTAATCCCGATGTAGCTCGGGACCAGCGCGGCGACATTGTCACCGATGGAGAGTACGAAAATTTCGAGCTGGAACTGGAGTGGAAAATTTCGCCGGGCGGCAACAGTGGTATCATTTTCGGCGTACACGAAGACCCGAAATTCAACGCTACCTACCAAACGGGTATTGAAATGCAGATATTGGATAATATCGATGCAGCCGACAACAAGATCGAAAACCACCTTGCAGGGTCGTTGTATGACATGATCGGAAGCAAGGAAGTTTCCCAGCCGAAGCCGGTAGGCGAATGGAACCTGGCGAAGATCCGCAAAAAAGACGGTCAGATCACGCTTTGGCTTAATGACGTACAGACCGCTGATGTCACCATCGGTACCGCCGAATGGGAACAGGTACTGAATGCCAGCAAGTTTACCGATTGGGAAGGGTTTGCGAAATACCCTAAAGGAAGAATCGCTCTTCAAGACCATGGCGATGTGGTCGCTTTCCGCAATATCCGGATTAAAGAGTTGTAATCATTATTGGTCGCCTGCCTAAGCGGCAGGCGACTTACTTACGGTCAATCAAACCCAACCACCTCGCGTTTCTTTTTCGACCTGAACTTCTTCGGTACGGCGGCGACGATCTCCCGCTCCAACGCGTCGATGGCTTGCTTTTTCAGGAAGTTGTGAGTGGTTACGAGGCTGATCTCCCGCACAGGTTCTGGCGATTTGAAATAGCGAACACGCGCTAATTGGTCTTCATCAAAATCGGCGATGGCCAATTCGGGAAGAATGGTACTGCCCGAGTTGCTGTCGACCATGCGCTTCAACGTTTCGACGCTGCCCGTGTTATACTCCAATGTCGTCCCCTCCGGGTCCATGCTCCGCTTGCGTTGGCAGATATTCAATACCTGCCCGCGCATACAGTGTCCTTCGGTAAGCAGCCAGAGTTTGTCTTCGAGTACATCCTCCGGTGTCACCTCTTTTTTATTCACAACCACACTTCCCGATGACACATAGGCCACAAAGGGCTCGTAAAACATCGGGCGCTCGACAAGCGCCGCGTCATAGACCGGCGTTGACAACACGCCGCAGTCCAGCAGCCCTACTTTCAGCTCCCGTACAATCTTCTCCGTCGTATATTCCCATATCTGCAATTGCAGCTTGGGAAAACGCTGCATAAAACCGCCCAGGACCTTTGGCAATAGGTAAGGCGCCACGGTAGGAATGATTCCGATGCGCAACTCTCCTTCGAGTTCGCCCTTCTTCGAATGCACCAATTCGCTAATCTTGCGGCTCTCGGTTAGTACGATCCGGGCTTGCTTGATAATTTCGACACCGACTTCCGTTGGCACTATGGGCTGCCGACTGCGATCGAATATCCTTGCGCCTATCGATTCTTCCAATTTCTGAATTTGCATGCTTAATGTCGGCTGGGTTACAAAACATTTTTCTGCGGCTGCAACGAAGCTACGGTAGGTATCGACCGCGATAACGTATTCTAATTGTACAAGTGTCATGATATTGAAAAAATCGATGCAAAGATAGCAAAACAACGCAACGCCAGATTAACGTCATCAAATTCAGTAACCCAACCAACCCCTAATGTGCGTAATAAAAGTAAGCAAACCTGATATTATTACTAGTTAAGTTGTATGTATTATCGTATTTTTATAGTAAATCTATCGTATATTTGTCGTAAATATTCGAACAAAATACGATGAATTAAGGAAAAAAATCCGAATATCGGTTAAATTAATCTGTTTTTACCTATGTAATTTTTTTGATTTTAATTGGAATTCATCCACGCGTTTGTTAATTTGCTTTGCAAAAGAAATCAACATGGGCATCATCGAGCAGGGGGTTAATGGGCCATTTAAGGGCAAGGCAGGGAGTGTAGTCGGCAGCAGTTGGAAGCGTATCCATTACATCAAGGGACTGCGAAAGGACAAAGGGCGGAAGCGTCCGCCTACGCCAGACCAGGCAATTCAACGGGAGAAATTCGTTATGCTGAATAGGTTTTTCAGCAGCCTCAGGAAGGTGATCAATATCGGATTTGTTCAGTTTACAGGAAAGTCTACAGCCGTCAACGCCGCACTCCGCTACAACTACGATCAAGCTTTCCTGGATGAGGGCGGCAATTTGCTGCTCAACTATTCCGCTCTCAAGCTGAGCCACGGTTCCCTTGTCACCGCAGGTACCGAAAAGGCGGTATTCGAGGGCAGCAATGCCATACGCGTGACGTGGAACACGAAGACGTATGGAATGGGCGGGGAAATGGACGATACCGCCCATGCCGTTGCCTATATTCCGGAAATAGACTACGCGGCCGGAAACGTAAAAAGCGAGGTCCGCCAGCATGGTTCGGCAATCATCAATTTCCATGAACCCATAGACCGGATGACGGTGCATGTCTGGCTTTTTTTCTCCGATAGGCAGAGCAAACGCGTTTCTAAAACCGTTTATATTCCGCTGAACGAGGCCGGTCCTGACTCCAACACTAAGACATAAACCTATTATTATGGAATTCTTTTACGACAGAAGCAAACCGAAGCCGAAGGAAAAGTCATACGGTAAACTTGCTGTTCAGCAACGGATGCGCCTGGCCATGGCTTTCCTCAATCCCCTCCGCCCGGTCATCGCCGAAAGCTGGCTGCTCCAGGGCAAGGGGAGTAAGAAAAAGGCATTTGGACAGGCCCTCAAACGGCTGATGGAGGAAGCGATGGAGGGCGAGTATCCCGAACAGCATGTGGTTCCGGAACGGGTGACCATCAGCACGGGCATGCTTCCTGCCCTTCAGGTTGCCGATGTGGTACACACCCCTCAGGAACTGGAAGTCTATTTCACGAGTTCGGACAATCCAATGGCAGGCGCAAGCGACGAGGTGGTGCTGGTGGTTTACAGCCCGGAAGCCGGCGTCGCTGGGCGGAACACCCATACCTGCAAACGGTCCGATGGGTCCATAAAAGTAGAACTGCCTCCTCCACTGTGGTCTTCTCCATTCCTTGCTTATCTTTTCGTGCACAGCGCGACAAAAAAACAATATAGCAGGAGCACGTATATCGGACACCTAAGCACATCATAGCCTATCCATTTATTATTTAGCGTCGTATATTTATTCATTTAGGACAATAAATCATAATTTCTCGTTATTTTAGCAGCCGGAGAAACCGCGAAACCTTAATTATGGAATGGATAATTATGTAAATAGGTATTACATCACGGAGGTAGACCGGCATCCAGATACCGTCTATTGCCACCACGCGGTGATGGGCGAAAAATTCATTCCGGAGCATGAACACAGGAAAGGCCAGTTTTTGTACACGGAAGGCGGCGTGGTTTACCTCAACACCCCAGAGCAATCGTATTTTCTCCCGGCAAGGCACTATATCTGGATTCCGGCGGGTACGCGGCATAGCATTCATCCCAGCACACCTGAGGTGATCATGCGCAACCTGTATTTCCCCGTACACGCGTGTGACGATGGATTTTTCGCGCGTACGGCGATCTATCCGGTAGACGATCTCCTGATGGAGTTGATGATGTTTACAAACCGGTGGAATGGCAATATCCATCCCGAAGACGAAAGCCGGTACAGCATTGCCAAGGCATTCAAAATGCTGCTTCCCGAGTTAAGCCGGGGTGCCCTGCCCTTGGCACTCCCCTATCCGGATGATACCCGGCTTGTGCGGATCGTCAATTATCTCGACAAAAACATTGGTGAAAACGTCAGTTTCAAGCACATCGCCGATCAATTCGGCATCAGCGAACGATCGCTGGCGCGCTTGTTTCAAAAAGAGCTTAACATGTCATTCATCCAGTACTTTACCATTCTGCGGATGCTGAAGGGGCTGAAATTGTTGCTCGACGACAAGCTGAGCATCAATGAGGTAGCCTCGAAGGTGGGATACAGCAGTTTGCCCACGTTCAGCAACACCTTTACCCGAATAGTAGGCGTTAGACCAAGTGAATACGTTAAACACCGGGGACTGTGGGACAGGCAACGAAACAACAACATCAAGCATAAATCATGAAAACAACCCTTATCATCGCCGCAGCGATGGCTGCAACAATAGCCGCCTGCACAAACTCGGCCACGGAGACAGCAAACGACCTCGAATGGATCCAGCTTTTCAACGGGAAGGACATAAACGACTGGACCGTCAAGATCGCCAAACACGAAGTTGGTGAAAACTATGCCAACACGTTCCGCGTGGAAGACGGCCTGCTGAAGGTGCGGTATGACGGATATACGGATTTTGATTTTCAATACGGCCACATCCACTACAACACCCCCTATTCCGCCTATCTTCTGCGCGTGGAATACCGCTTTACCGGTGAACAGGCCCCCGGAGGCGAAGGCTGGGCGTGGCGCAACAGCGGCGCCATGCTGCACGGACAGGACCCGAAGACGATGCTTAAAGACCAGGACTTCCCGATTTCCATCGAGGGCCAGCTGTTGGGAGGTGATGGCACCAACGAACGTACCACCAGCAACCTGTGCACGCCGGGCACCAACGTGGTTATGGAAATCGACGGCGAACTGTTCACCCCGCACTGTATCAATTCAAGTTCAAAGACCTACCATGGCGACCAATGGGTGACTGCTGAATTCCTCGTGCTGGCTGATTCGGTGGTGCACCACATCCTGGAAGGCGACACTGTACTGACTTATTACAAGCCCCAGATCGGCGGCGGCACGGTCTCGAATTTCGATCCGGCCGTGAAAGCAGATGGCAGGCTGCTGGACCGCGGATATATCTCTCTGCAAAGCGAAAGCCACCCGATTGACTTCAGAAAAGTGGAATTGCTTGATCTGGAACCGTATATGCAGAACCAGACGAAACTGCAGCAGGTGCTGGCAAGGCTGCGGGAACAGTAGCCCATACAAGGCAGCTTCCGTTCGTTTTGTCGACCGGCCTGATGCAAGCAGGTTGTTATTCATAAAAGTATAGCACAACCCCTTGCAATGCGCCGGAAGTATCGTCTATCCGGGTATCGCTTAACGATATCGCGAGCTCGGTTCCATTTTTTTCCGTGCGCCATTCGGCTGTTCTCATCGAACCGGGTTCGTCGTCAATACGTTCGCTTGTTATTTCCCAACCGTTGGTACGGTAAGTTTTTTCAAAAAAATCTACAGCTTCTGCCCACGTGGCGGCATAACTAAACGATGCACTTTTGGCAACTTTGGCATCCGTACAAGCCGTTAGTGTGGCCGATTGGGGAATGGGAATGGTAACGCCCAAACAATCGCTAATTGCGCTGTTGTCCGTCAATTTGTTATCGTCCTTGCTTCCGCAGGCCGTTAGGGCTACGACCAAGGCTAGCGTAAGTATCCTCGGAATGGTTTTGTTTTCCAGTTGTTTCATCTTTATTGATGTTAGTTATATCGTTCTATTTTATCGCCTTTGGCATTCACCTTCATCACGTGTTTTCCCGATGGACTGAACACGACGCTTTCCCGGCTTTTGAAGCTCACGGTTTCCGCCACTTTTTGCTGCTGAAGGTCAATACGGGTGAATTTTTTGTTTTCCAGCAACAAGACTTCATTGGCGTTGGCCGCAAAATCTGTTAGGTTTTTCGCCTCCACCGATTGAACAACCTTTCCTTCATAATCCATAATGCCTACGCCTTTGGTGCCGAAAATGAGTACACCTTTTTCAAAAAAATGACTGAACACCACAGTGCCTACGCCCAGATCTTTGGTTGTGGTATAGGAAATTTCTTTCCCGGTTTTCGCATCGAGGGTGTAGATGCCCCTGGAAGCAATGTCAATAATCTGACCGTTGGCAATCAAAAACGGGCTGAACATGTTGGAAACATCGGCGCTGTTTTTGGCTTTTTCGGTTTCAAAAAGTTCTTCGCCAGTCGTGCCATCGATGGCCTTGATGATCGTACGGTTCATATTCCCCGAGGCTTTAACGTAGAAAACACCGTCCACCATCTCGTCTTGTATCGGGGTCCAACTGTCGCCCAACAGATTAAAAGTTTCCTGCAAAACCTTGTCTTGATGAATATCTATTTTCAGAAAACCTTTCTTGCCGCCATTACCTATTTTTCCGTCTTTATTGAACGTGATAAAATAGCACAGCTTGCCGTTGTCGTCAAAATGAAGGCTGCGGGGAACCAAACGGTCGTATTTGGTCGTCGTTTCCGCTTTACCGAAGTTCCCGCCTAAGGCGTTGTCAATGGCCATCAGTCCTCCCAGGCCTTTGGTGACATTACGGGCTCCTTCCATACGGCTTTTGATGTCGCCGTTGCGTTCTACTCCGTTTTCAAGGTCAATAAAAGTCAGTTCCAGATAAGGAAGCACCAGCGTATTACCTACCACCGAAGCATAACCGGGAACGAAAGCGCCGGTATAATCCACGCTCCATTGCAATGTTCCGTTGTCAGCATCAATAGCTTGCACCTCGGTATTGGCGGTGAGTTGGTCTATTGCACCTTCGGAAGTGGGTACTTTGATGGCCAGCAGTTGTTGCGTAGTGGCGTTGTAAATCAATTCGCCGATTCCACCTTTGACGCCTTCTGCTGTCCAAAGCATTTTTCCGCTGCGGATATCCACGGCTTGCAGCCCGTGTTTTCCGTTAAAAAAAAGGGCGTTCCTTTCAGGCACATAATTAATCAATCGGTCCAGCATTTTGTTGCGGGTAAAAAAATTACCGACAGCATGCCGGGGATTTAAGCGGGTGCCGCCTGCCGCTTCCACACTCACCACATCCGTTGCATGCGCACGCATCAGGGTTTCGGCCAGTGAAATCGCCATGTGCAGTTGGTCGGTTTCCCAAAGCAGTTGTCCGTTTTTCACGTCGTATGCTTTGACTTCGGTACTGTTGTTTTGGTAATCTACCGTCATGAACACCTGTTCGTTCCCGAAAAGGAAATAACCGCTTCCGGTAGGGACTACCGTACTTTTCAATAACCGCCCGAGTTTAAAAGGGTGTTTGTTGTCCAGTATTTTGGTTTGCGTGTTCAGGTCCCATACTTGATAGCGAACATCGTTTTCGGCCACCATATACCTATCGTCATACGAAAAGTCGATAAAATCGGGGACAAAACCCAAATCGAAAACGGCCGGATCGGACATTGGATAAACTCTTGGTAACCCTGCCAGCAAGAGCATGAGTAGTATAGTTATCTTATTCGTTGTCATTTCAATTTTTTTCCAATCAACTATTTTAAGGGGCCGCAACCACAATTTCGCCAGTCACATCCACTTCCTCGCCGTCAGCCCCTAATCTAAACTTCCCGCTAAAGTTTAGCGTGAAGGATGCTACCGTTCCCTCTTCGCCGGCAAAAGAATAGTTATGCTCCTTGTAGTCCTCCAAGGTCATACTGACAGGCCCCACAGGGCCGTATTTATCTTCGATTCCCCACTCGCCAAAGGCGAATCCCTGAACCTCTGTATGGATGGGTTTGTTGTTATCATCCAACAGAAATCCAAGTCCGATTTGAAAGGCTCCAACCTCAGCAAGCATTACGGCTATGGCTTTACCATTGCTTTGTTCGTTTACGAACGCAACAGGGTTAAACTGTGTCACTACACCGGGGGCATATCTCGGTACGCCGCCTTTATAGGTTTTACCTCCGGCAATGGAGATTTCATAAGTGTGCTGATCGGACGATGTATCCTTATCCTCATTTTTGTCACCGGCCTTCGAACAGGCTCCTAATAGGCATAAAACCATCATGCCTATCAGGGTTGGTACGATTGTCTTTTTCATTATTATATTTATCGTTTTATTATTTTCTGAAATACATTGTTTAGTTCAATGCCTGTACGATTACCTCATCAATAATCAACAGAATATCCGGATAAGCAGATAAATTGACGAATGCAACATGTCCACTGAAATTCCCGGCTTCCTGATAAACAGGCATAGGCTGGAAACTAAAAAATCCACCTTCCGTCGCCTGTGCGTCTGAGACCTTGTGTTTAAAGGTTACCTCTACGCCAGTACGACAGATTTTCTGAACGGAGACTTCCGCTCTAAAACCTTCTGATGCTATTAATTCTTCGGTAACATCCTTCCCGGATTGGGCGTCCAGTAATTTGAATTGGAAATTCACCTGCTCATTTTCAACCATCGACACAGTGGGCGTATATAATTTTCGCTTGTTTTTGTCTCCCTTATGAAGATGGATTGCAATCGCTTTACTACCCTTAATTCCTTTGTTGGAAATCTGCACCGAATCGGGCAAATGGCTAAAGTTCCAGCCTTGGTCGGCCAAGTCTCTGGTGCTTTGCATGCCTTCAAAATCGAACCGGTTCAAGGAATTTTCTGCCAACAATTCGTCGTTGGTTACTCGGTTGACATACACCACTTTGTTATCCGACAAGTCCGTATCCAGCGGTTTCAATGACTTGTCTTTCAGGTAGGCCGATAGATCAATGATGTAAGACTCGACGGTCACTTCATACAATCCGGCTTGAGACAGGTCTATCGGGGCAAACTTAAACCGCACCCAGCCCGGTGTAAAGGCCCTGAACTCCAGCACGGCTTCCTCGTTGAGCAAAACCGTTCCATCCGCCAGTCTTTTGATCTGAACGGAACCGAAGATGCCCTTGCCTTTTTTGTCGAAATCAGCCCCTCTGTTTTCAACGCGGAACTCAAATTTTGTGATCTGATCTTGTGGGCAATTGGAGAATGGGACATAGTCACCCCTTGGGTGTTCAGGTATCGTGATTGACTTAATGCCAATATTGATACCCTGAACCGGCGTTTGGATAGCGCCGGCGTTGTGTTCACCGACAGGGTTGCCGCCGGCACGAAGCCATAGCAGTGCGGTCATCCCTAAGAAGACTAAAAGGTGGCATTGTTTAGTCATTAATTGCAATGCTGATTTTCAATTTTAGCTAATGAATTATGTGTTTGCCACGCTGGTTATGCATGGCAAACACGTTTATATCGTTAATACGGGTAGTGCGTGGTTCGACCATCACCCCATCCGAGCGACCCCTTCGTACCAGTAACGATGTTGCTCACAAAAACGAAGTTCGGCAGATCGGGCTTTATCGGGCTTGCTCCTGAATAGGCGTACACCGCATAGTTCGGCATATCCCGAAACGTAGTGTTGGTGATCCGAAGCACGGGATCTGCATGCATGTACACTGCGCCGGAGTTTTGTAGGTTACCGACCGGATAATCCCCTTTAGTATGTTCGATGACCGCATAGTCAATCACATTGTCCTGTTGAGTGTGTCCAAAGTAAATACCGCCCCAATTCGCATCCTCATGCCCCTTTAAAAGTACTTTCTCGTCGTCCGTTCCTTGTATTTTCAGGCTTGCATTATATGGCGGAAGGAGGGGGGCCACTTGCAGGTAGCCGGTACTCAAAAATTGGATTTCTACCCCCGGCTCGATGGTAAGGTGACCGTCCTTCTTCACATGCACTCTATCATCCACTAAATAAGGCACATCTAATTTCTGCCATACTACCTCCTGGTCTTCTATTTCGTAATTCGTAGTTGTGATGTTCAAAAAATCTGAAGCATTGCCCGAATAGGTAGACGTATGATCGAAAACATGCGCCATCTCAGCAGAAACCATCACCGGCACACCGGCATTTCCAGTGATTGTCAGGTTAGCCGTCGATACCGTCGCATTTTTGCTGATTCCGTGAAAATCCAGGCCCACACTGCCACCATCTTTAATTGTGACATGGTTTAGCGTCAATGCTTGTGGCGGTGTCCCCGAAACACCCCTTAAGGCCAAACTACCTTCGTACACAGGCGACGTACTTTTCAACGCTTGCGAACCCGAATATTCAATCACCGCGTGTTCGATGAGGTTATTTTCGTTGTGTGCTTCGGTTAGGAAGATACCCCGCCAATGGCCTTGCTGCTTGGAAGTACCGGTTAAAATCACCGGTTCTGATGCCGTTCCTTTGATTTCAAAAACTTTGCTATCGAGGTTAACCATTAACCCTGCGTGGTTTTCAAATTCAATCACGACGCCCGGTTCTATTTTCAGGCTTCCCTGCACATTCGCCCAGCAGCTGATCCGGTAATCTACCGGCCGTTGCGGATCGTTGGTCAATACGCGGTCTTCACTGAAATAGTCACAGGCCAGTTCGATGGGGGGTAATTCTTCTTCCTCCGGCTCCGGGTTCTCTTTTTTACTGCAACCAGACAGTGTGAGTGAGAACAGGGCCAATGCACCAAAAAAATTCAATAATGTTTTGTTCATGTTGTAATTCGTCGTTTCCATGTTTTAATTTTTATTGTTCACCAGTAGATTTACTTTTTGATTCCTAATGCTGCAAAAAGTACTTTTCTCATTTCGTAGATTTATTTTGTAATTTAATTGTTTAAGCCACCACGCCTTGCGGAGGTCATTGCTATCTCCTTAATATGCCACGCGGGCAGAAGTAAACATCGTTGTTCATATTTTTTATTAGTTTAGCCGCTCATGCTTACTTTTTCACTTCTGGTTTACTAAATGAATAACGACAAACGGCGGATTAAATCCCTGAAAGCTGGACATACAGAGACACTGGATGAACTATATCGCCGCTACAGAAGCGGATTTTTGGAATTTTGCAAGCGATATGCCGTTGCGGCAGAAGTGGCGCTTGACATCTATCAGGACAGCATCATCGTTTTATACGAGAATAGTAAACAAGGAAAGTTGGATGAGTTGAAAAGCAGTATCAAAACATATCTGTACGCGATAGGAAAGTATAAAATGATTAACTACCTCAACGAGCAATCCCGCCACCACTATCAGGAATTGCAGGGAGATGAACTGGTCGAAGAGCTGACCCTCTTTGAGACGGACACGTCGGAAAGCCGACTTCAGCTACTAAGGCAGGCTTATCTCCAACTGGGCCCAAAGTGCCAGGAAGTACTGCGGCTCTTTTATTACGAGGGACTAAAGTTAGACGCTATCCAAAAGCAATTGGCTTATGATTCCAAGGATACCGTAAAGAGCCAGAAATCGCGATGTTTAAAACAATTGAAGCAAATCGTTCACGCAAATGGAAAAAGATAAAGAACAGTTGATCGAGGCGTATTTCGCCGGCGAGTTGTCTGCCGAAGCGCAGCAGCAGCTGGAATGGTTGTTGGCGCACGATACCGCTTTTGAGGAGGAATTTAGGTTTGAAAAAGAAATCCGCGATGCGGTGATCTACAACGAGCGCCAACAGCTCAAAGCGCGTTTCCGGATGCTGGATAAGCAGGCAGCTAAACCCACCCGAAAACTGGCCACCTGGTGGTACGCTGCGGCTAGTATTTTGGTGCTCATCGGTGTTGCTTGGTTCTTTTTTGATCGGCAGCCAACAGTGGATAGTGAAAAATTATACGCACAATACATGGAACCCTATCCGAATGTCGTGGCACCCCGTGTCCGGGGTTCATTGGAAGTCGATCAGGTGATGGCGGAAGCACTGGCCAACTATGATAAGCAGGCGTATGCCGAGGCGGCTGCCTTGTTTGAACAACTCTACAAGGAAGCGCCCAGCAACCATGCGGCATTGTATCTGGCTGTTTGCCGGTTGCTGCTGGATCAGCCCGAGCAGGCGATCCGGTTGTTGGAAAACGAAGATTGGGCGGATACACAGGTTTCCCTGCCGGTGATCGACTGGTACCTGGGGCTGGCTTACCTAAAAGCGGGTGACGAAGGACAGGCTAGGCAATACATCAGCCAAGTGGCGGCTTCCGGGAGTGATCTGGCACCGAGAGCGGAGGAACTTGCCGAGAAGTTGGAAGTGTTGGAATAGGCTGACTTTGATTAGCTTAACTAAACGCCTTTCTCCCGATAACGACGATCACAATAACGGCCAGCATCACAATCACCGCAACTAGTCCGACAATCCAATATGGAAACCCGGATGATGGCAATGATCCGATGTGGCCATTGACCACAAATCCGGCCCAGAAAAACGGATGGCTTTTCATGGGATTGTTGGTCAGAAAGTCCCGTTTGGCATTGGCGAGCGCTTCCGCTTTAGTCTGTCCGGTTTTCAAATGGGCGTAGAACCCGGTCATGATTTCAGCGGTTTCTTCGTCGGGCACCTGCCAAAGGCTGTAAACAGACGAGCGTACACCGGAATAGGTCAGCGCTCGCGATAAACTCATCAACCCTTCCCCTTTCTCCAATTTGCCTACACCGGTGTTGCAGGCGCTCAGCACCACCAATTCCGCTGGAAAATGTAAGCCATACAGTTCGTCGTAAAACAGGGGCTCCTCGTCTTGAAAAAGTAAACTGGAATTGCGGTGGTCAGCTTCATCGAGCAACGCATGCATGGCAAAGTGATACACCTGGTACTGTGCGGTGTTGTCCAGGAAATCCTGCTTTCGGGCTTGTCTGTACAGGTCACCTTCCCATGCGCGGGTCACATATTCCGCTTCCTGTGCCGCCCCTTCAATATCCTGCAATCTTTCGCGGTACACGCCGTCGTTGTCGGCCAGCGAAGCCAGATAATGATCCGAGTAGCTGGGCGAAAAGGCAGCCAGCGACACCTTTTGGCTGCCATCGGCTACCGGTTGCTGTTGCAGATGCCACAGCTTGAGCGAGTGTGAATAGCTGATGTGGTAGTGGTAAATCAACGGCTTGCCCGAATCGGGGTTGATCAGCGTTTCGAACGGCAGAAAACTCAGGATGTTTTCGGGAATGATGATTAAGGTATTGATGGCTGCCGTCTGGATCTGGAGCGGCTCCACCAACAGGCGGTACAGGTCTTCAGAAGGCGCTCGATAGTCTGCTTGTACGGCTTTCAGGACTTCGTAATAGGCTTGCACCTGCTGCAATAGGGTGTCCTTATGGCCCAGTGCAGTTACGGAAATAGCATCGGCACCAATGGAGAACGCATACACGCCGGCATTGGTCACCTCATATTTCAGTACCAGCTGATCAGGCTGAAGTTGATGCTGCAATACAGTCACGTCAAATGAGGCCTCAAAAAAAGGTGCGTATGTGGGGTCGATGGTGTGGATTTGCAGCTGTACCGATTCCAATTCGTCCTGTAGTGTTTGCGCCGTGTCGGTTTGACCGACCTGAGCCAGCAACCTATTGCGTTGTAATAACAGGCTATCTGGCACCCGGGAATATTGTTGATATTTGGCCTCAAACTCTTTCCAGAGGTGCTGCGATGCATTGTTTTCCATCGTATTGATCAGCTCGCTGTGGTCGGTTCGCGCCAATCCAATATGCATGGATAGCAGTCCCTCGTTGATGTCAGCGTTGCTCATATCCAGCCACGGATTGTAAACACCCTTTTGGTAATATGTATGAAAAAGATCGGCCGCTATCACATAAAAATGATGAGCCAGCTCGGCATGCTCCGGGTCTCCTGCTTTTTCATACTGGTTTTTATAGATTTTGGCTACTTCCCGAAGTGCGTTGATGTAAAACAAATCATTGCGCTGAGCAAAGGCTTCCCGCTGCACGGTATATAAATCAGTGACAGGTTCGCCCAGTAACAGGGAAAAACCATGATAAGCCATTTGCTCGGCTTCCTCAAAGCGGCCGGTCTGCTGTAGGACATCACCCCGCTTGAGGTAGATATTAAGCAGGTTAAACTCGCGGATATCCATTTCCCTGCCAATTTGAAGTGCCTTATCGAGATGTGTGAGCGCCTTCTCGTAATCATCCGCGGAAAACAGGTAGAAGTTGACCCACTGCGTATGAAAAATCATTTCATTGTACCGATCTCCCAAACGGATACTTTCCCGCATACCGAGGTCGAGATACCGCTTTTTCAGTTGCCGTTCCTTCGGGTCGTCGTAATCCACCAATGGGGCAGCAGCACCGTTAATAGCGCTGAGCAGGTACGAGGAATATTGCTTTTGATCGCGGTAATCCATGCGATTGAAATGCATGCGCAGGCTATCCAAGTGTGCCAGTCCGCCGGATTTGTTGTCCGTCAAATCGGTATAGAGGATATTCAGCCGATGTTTATCCACATGGTACAACGCCCGGGGTTTCTGTCTGTCCACGCCCTTTTTACCTTTGCCAAATGCCTCCTCGGCCACCCATCGGTCGAAGTGCTCGTTGACCGTCGAAATCAGTTCGCCGGCAGCCCGTTTGTCTCCGTATTGGCTGAAAAGGCGCAACAAATTTCCGTACAGCGAAATCAGGTTATTCTTATCCACCTCGTCTCCCATGGATTCCCAAATCTCCTTCGCTTTCAGGTAGCTCGCCTTGCGCTGGGTGAAAAAGCCCGTATTAGCGTGGGTCACGCCGATGTTGTTGTAAGCCAAGGCCAGGTCATTGCGCAGATCCAGGCTGTCAACATCATGAATCGCTTCGTATAGGGCTATGGATCGATGGAAATAATCCAACGCTAGCTGATACTGTTCGCTTTTATCGTAGATATACCCGATGTTGTAGATCAGGTCGGCTTCTGATTTGGGGGGTAGCTTCCCGACAAATGTAGCTTCGCAGGCCAAGGCGATGGCCAATGCTTCCTCCCACTGCATCTCACGACCCAACCGGAGATACCGCACTTTTTCGGCTTCGTATCGGGAAACAACCGAGGTATCAGCATTATCGATCTGCGCGCGACCATACGCACCCGAAAGAGAAACAGCAAATAAAATAAGCTGAATGACTATTAGTATACCGATAGCAGATCGCTTCATGACAGATGACAGATCTGCGAAAATAACATAATTCCTGGATGTGCACTAATTTGTACGGACAAGCGAAATGGAAATGGCTGATAAAAGCGCAATCATTGCAACAGCCGGAAAGATTGACGATGTTTTTTGGCTCCAGTCCACGATATAACCCAGTATCGGTTCACCAACCGCGGCAAAAAAGTATGCGGTCATATTCATAACACCGATACCGGTACCGGTGTTTGTGCTACCCAGCAGCTCGGGGCACAGTGGCCAAAAATTGGCCTGTGGACCATATACGAAGAAACCTGTCAGCAACATCAGTACACCGCTAAGCATGACGTTTTCGATGGGAACCCAATAAATCAGCAGTGCGAGCACAGCGCTGGCTACCATACCGAAACGTATAGACGCTAATTTATTGTGCTTAAACAACGTATCGGAGATAACGCCGAATGCCAATGCCCCGAGTGCCATTCCCACCGGCATCAAAAAAGTGACCCAAAGGTTGGCCGAGTCTTCTTTCCAGCTATTCCCAAGGTAATGGATAGGTACCCAAAAAATCAGGCCGTAGCGGGCCATACTCTGAAAGCCGATGGCTACACAAGCCATCAAAAAATTACGGTTGGAGAAAACAGCCGCGTACCTTGACTTCAACGTGCCGCGTGGCGCGGGAGAGGCATCATCTTTTTTCCGGACGCGGCCGTACCCTTTGTCTGACGGCTTGTCGCGCGCAATAAAAAAAAAGACCACCGATGCGACGAGCAACAAAAGTACGGGTATGCGGAAAAGCATGCGCCATTCCATGCCTGCCTGCAGGAGGTAGATGGACAGCAGATACGTAACCGCGGAAGAGGAGCCAGCAGCCATGGTATAGAAGCCGAACGCCTTTCCGCGCTCGGCTTCTGACCACCAATTGGTAATCAGTTTGCCCCCAGGTGCCCAAGCCATGGATTGGAAGTATCCATTCAGCGCCCATAACAGGATCACGGTGGTGGATGACTGAGCATAGCTGACCGCAAAATTGGCAAATACCGACAGGATGGCGCCTAAAGGAATCATTACCCGTGGGCTGAAGCGGTCGGCAAGGTTTCCGTTGATAAACTGACCGATGCCGTATCCGATAAGCATCGAAAAGCTAATCCATCCGATCATCGCGTAAGGGATGTCCAGTGCCGTGGCCATCCCCTGTGCAGCCCACCCAAAGTTATGTCTGCCCGTATAAAAAAACAGGTAGCAGAACATGGTGATGAACAACATCTTCCATTGCTCTTTTCGAAAATTCCCCGCCATCATTCCCCTATTTTAATACCCACACGTAGTGGCTTATGAGAAATCGCATATTCAAACGCCTGTTGGGCCTGCGAAAGCGGGAACTCTTTTTCCACCACGCTTGAAAATGGAAATTTCAGCGTATTGCGTGTCATAAAATCGAGGGCATATTGAATATCTTCATAGTTATAGTTGTGCAGCCCCCGGATGGTTAGCAAACGCCTGACGATGCTTTCAGCATCCATGGCTAACTTACGATCACCAAACACCGCGCCGACCCATATCGCCGTTCCACCGTAGGACAGCGTTTCCAGTCCCATTTCCATCGCCTTCGGCGAACCGCTCATGTCGAAGGCGATGTCGACCGTAGCTGGAGGTATGCGCTCAGCTCGACTTAAGTAGACCACTGCGTCTGCACCAAACAACATGGCTTGCGATAAGCGCCGGTCACTGACGTCTGCAGCGATGACCTGGCAAGCCCCCGCATCTTTGCACATAGCAGCGCAAGCAACCCCCAGGAGTCCCATGCCGGTGATCAATACCCGCTTACCCTGAATATCCCTAGCCATGCGCAACGCCCCGGCCACGGTAGCGATGGCGCAGTTGATCGTTGCCGCTACCGGTATGGGAATCCCTTCCGGAACCTTTAAGATAACAGTATAAGGCCGCAGTATGCAGTACTCCGCCAGACCACCATGAAAGGCGTCCTCCTCGGTCAACAGCGCGTGACCGTATTTGAACAGGTTATCCCCCTTTTGCGGCATGCCCTGCCGGGATAACTGGCAATTTGCGTCCGATGCGAAAATTGACCAGGTCACGATGTCTCCGACGCCTAAAGGCAGGCCTGCATGGTCCCTGCCATCGTGCTGCTCATCAATAGCAATGACACGCCCCACAATTTCATGGCCCAATACAGATGGTGTTTTTTCGTTCCGTTTCCCGGAAAAACTATGTAAATCGCTACCGCAAAGTGTCGTATAAAGATTGGCCACCAGCACTTCCCCCGCCTTCAGGCGGGGGACTTGATACGAACGCGCTTCCAGGGGCTGTCCGGCTCCGGAAAACACCATGATTTCCCCGGTGGGGTGTGTGCTTTTTTTCATCCTATTCCGCTTTCTGGCCAATGCCTCAATTTGATGAGCTGATTCCAAATGGATTGGTAAACGTCCGGTAAACGTTATCACCATCTATCCGGATGAGCTCGGCCCTAACGTAGTTTCGGATACCCGGATTGCTGTTTAGATCCAGTGTGCTGCCCTCATGGACAATGTTGCCCAAAGCCCACGGTTCGTTACTCGTCTTATAATCTGCCAACATCTCCAGGGTTTCAGGGACAGATATCCAGTTGATCTTGTCGTAATTGGAAGCCGTTATCGTGATGGTATTGTTGCGTTGGTCGATACCGATATTGTCGATGGTCGGGAATGCATTAAAATCGTATTGCCGGACGTCCGTTCGCCCGGGAGCCTTGCAAAAATAGAATTGGCCCCGCTCCATGGCATCACGGACCGCTTCGCTCGTAAATTCGTCGATGAGGAAAACGGTAAACGTATAATTGACATGGTCAAACGCATGCATGTCATTACCTCCAAAGCCCCAAACCGGACGATCGGGCATAAGTCTGGCCAGCAATTGGTCCCACAATCCGATATCAAACTTCTCACGTTCGTCGTCATTATTGGTTACTTCGATGCCTACCAAACCATCGGCCGGATTATTGGTAAACCGCTCGACATACCATTCCACTGGTCTGCGCAGCCACCAGCTGTGCGTTTCGAGCTCGCCGGGATGGTTTAATACAGTCAACCCTCCTTTTTCCCGGACTCCCCGGATCATGTCGTCTTCCCAGACTTCTCTTCCTTCATCGTCGGTGATTCCGCCATACGGTGCTTCGGGACCCGTTTTGTCGTAGTAAACACCGTAATCGGAAAAGTAACTGTTGATGTGATGCCTGAACGTCAGCTCATTGCCCTGAATACCGATCATGCCAAGCTCTTCAGGTGCGGAACTACCGTAGTTTGTCCACGGCCAAGTCGGATTGGCAGGGAAATTTTTCGGTAATCTTCCGATAGGATAAGGGGTTGCTGCTTCCACAGGCAGGTGCTTCCAGCTAATCCGCTCATTGGGCCAGTTCCAGTCATGATCCGTGATGGACAGGATGGTAAAACCTGCCTGTCTGAAGGTGTCGATGACATCCTTTACTTTATGGAAACCATCGCTCTGCAACGAGTGCACGTGCAATGCGGCATGGTGCTTTTCAAAGGTCTGCCAGTTTACGTTGCCATATGGATTGACAACGACGCGATTCTTGCCTGTACTTGCTTTGCTTGTCGGCTTTTTATCCACTCCTTTGAAGTTTACGAATAAAAACGCAAGTGCTATTCCTAAAGAAATCTTTAAATAAGTCATGTTATAGGGCTAAAAATCAATTACTATTTTGATGATTGGATAGCTGGATGCATTTCGAATCCCGACAGCTTAAAAACAAACGCGTGTCCACCGGTAAGCTCGGTTTGTATGCTATCAGGGACTTTGATAATCAGTTGCCCGTCCCGTTTTACGGTATATGCAATGTTACCGGGGTGTCCCAGAAGCGTTATGCTGCCTGATTTTTTACCAGTTACCCGAACGGCCTGTAACTGAACCTCCTTGTGTGGCTGCCCCATCACCATGGCATATAATGCTGTACTGTCTTTGGACAGGGTATACCGGATGTCTTTATCCGTGTAGTTGACGGCCTCTTTCGCGGATTTAGCCATCGCTATGCTGGCTTCGCGGGGCGTGGGTCCTTCCCCTTCGACCAACCACCTTTGAGTTTGGTAGATGGCCTCTCCGTTGATATCCAGCCAACCGCCCAGTGCCAACAACCGATCCTCCATGATGGCAGGAATGCGCCCGTCAGCCGTAGGCCCTACGTTTAGCAACAGGTTTCCTCCCCGGCTGACCACATCTATCAGCAAATGGATAATCTGCTGACGCGTGAGGTAGTCTTCAATATTCTCGTTTCTATTGAATCCAAAGGACGCACCGATGCCCCTGCACTCTTCCCAAGGATGCCGGTCAGCAAGCGGGGTGCCATTGACATCCACTTCGCCGTACTCGGTGGTATAATAACCGCCGTGCTTGCTACGGGTGCCTTCGCCCCACCGGTCGTTGACAACGATGTCGGCTGGGACACCGGGTTCATTATACAGCCACGCCAGAAACTCTTTGCTCTTGTACGCTTCAGCCGAGGCTGTCCACTCCCCATCGGCAAACAGAAGCGATGGGTTGTACCGTTTGACCAGGTCTTTCAATTGTGGCATCATGACTTCATCAACGTACTTCCCAATATCCCGTCCTCCTTCGGGGTCGGCAGGGGCATAATCCTTGTCGTACCAATTATGCAGGGAATAATAGTGCCCCATCTTGACGCCGGTTGCGGTGACAGCCTGGGAAAGTTCGCCCAACAGATCGCGCTTCGCGCCAATCTCGACACTATTCCACCCCTTGCTGGACGGCGCCGGCCACAGGCAAAAGCCGTCGTGGTGTTTGCTGGTTAGCACAACGTACTTTGCTCCGGCCCGCTGGAACAAGTTCGCCCAGTCGGCGGGGTTAAAGAGTTCAGCTGTAAAATGCGGCGCGAAAAGCTCATAGGGATAATCGTCGCCATAGACTTGGCGGTGAAAACTACGGAATGGGCCGTCCGGCTTGTCATTGCGCAAGAGCGACCAATACCACTCGGCATACTTCCCTTTCGGCGCCCACGCAGGGACGCTGTATACGCCCCAGTGGACGAATATGCCGAACTTTGCATCGGTGAACCACGTTGGCACTTCTCGCGAATCCAGCGACTCCCAAGTGGGTTTATACGTCTGTTGGGCGATGGCGCCTGCAGTGATGCTGCAGAGCAATACGATGTATATGGGATAGACCCTTAACTTTTTGATTTTCATTTACTTGATTTTGATATTATAATGGCTAATGACGCGATCTGTATTGTTTGTATAAGTCAACCATTTCGCCCGGCGAGACAACGACCCAATCGGCCGGAAGGGCGTTTATCGTCTGAATAATATCGCTGGGATGCGTGTAAACACAAGCGACACTGAAAAAGGCCGGGGTGGGTCCGTTGTATGCGGATATGTCATCCATATCCTTGTAACTGTAGTTGATAAAAATGGCTTTGCCATTATACAGCTCATGGGACCGATGATTTTCCTGTACGATAGGCCGCGTCGGATCGTCATGACCGTACCCGCAAAACACACCCTCCACGCTGGGAATGGTAGACAAGGGCCGCCCCGACTCAAAGCTGTACTCCATCGTCCGGATGGTCCGGAACCTTGCCTTCTTCATATACTCGTCGGTAAGCTGGAAATACGCCTCGCGGTATTGTTCGGGCAGCTGGTATTTATAATAACCGACGCCGGTAACCGGAGTTACGTAGCTATTTTGCCCTCTCTCGGCATAAAACCACTTAGCCGCGACTGGATCCAGCTCCCACAACGTACTGGGGATTTCCCAGGCGATGGGGAAATCACCCCGCTGGGGAGTGTTAAACCGAATCGGAAAAATCTGCTGAATAAACTCATAGTTATCGCCGTCTGTCTCGGTAAAACAGATGTACTTTTTAGCAGGATCGAAAGTCAGGTCACGCACGGTCTCGCTTTCTTCGGGAACATAGGGCGGCAATCCACTGGTGTAGCTGATATTGAACGCCTCAAAGTTCGGAATACAATATTTACCCCTACTGTTTAGGTAACGCATAAACGTGTCTTCTGAGGGCGCACCTCCGGTAACGTTCCAAATACCGTATACGGGAGCCGGTCCTGGAACCCTGTCGAAGACTTCATCGGTGAACTGTTGCTCCAGCATCGACGGATCGCCTTTCATATTGATGATGAACATCTTGTTCTTTATCAGGAAGTCGAACATCCCTAAACAATAATGAGAATTATTGGCGATGGATGCGATTACCGGCTCGCGATATGCCACTTCTATCGCATAGCGATAGCATCCCAACCAACTATCAAATTCAGGAGTTGTTGTATTCTCCAGGATGGGCAATTCCACACCGTAGGTTGACTTTAGTATTTCATATTGACGCAAGGTCAATGCGACAGCCCCATGATGGGCACATAACATCGCCGTAACATTCAGCTTTGCCACCAAGTTGTCGTTGGGCTGGGGGTGCCTTGCTCCACTTACATAATTGCCGAACAGGTCATCGTCGTAAATGACACACCCGTCTATCCCGACGCTTAAAAAATCCCTGAGGAGCAGGTATGGGTCCTTGAACTCGGTCTTCTTTTTATCGTTGATCGTGTTGAGCCAAAACGACCGGTCGACCATCGCGCCAGGGCCATCGTATTCGACAATCGGGGTTTTCTGAATCCATATATGCGGCGCTTCACGATTGACATTCCCCTGGAGGGTGGTCACCATGAATAGATCATATAAATCCCTACTTTCCATGTCAATGTGATAAATAGTCCCCTGTTCAATCGTCACAGGTTGAGGAAGGTCAACCGAGGGCGACGGATCACTTTTCTTGCATCCTGCAAAGAAGAGCAACGATATCAATAGTGATGAATACATTAAATTCGAATTAACCATAACTGAACTTAATAGCCGGGGTTGTCCGGGGCGAGGTTTGGATTATTGGCAATGCGGGCGGGAGTTATCGGAAAATAGTAGTGCCTTGCCGAAAAGCGGGCGGGAGCACCTTCATGCACATTGTCGTTGATTTCGATTTTAAACTTACCCGAGTTGACATCGTAAAACGTATAGATACCGGTAAATGTCCGCGTTATTGCCTCTTCGGCAATCCGCCATCGCTTCAGGTCCCACCATCGGTGATTTTCAAAAGCCAGCTCGACCTTACGCTCATGGCGCACCTTCTCCCGGTCGATTGCATCCAGCAGCTTGATACCCGCACGGTCCCGCAGCAGGTTGACCGCCTCCAATGCTTCCTGCTCTTCGCCAAGCGCTATTGCCGCCTCGGCCTTGTTCAATAAGATTTCACCAAGCCGAAACACGATAAAATCAATTTTTGTCCGATTCTGATCCACGGGAATCAGGGTTTCATCCAGGTATTTAAGCACGTTGAAACCGGTGATGGCACCACCGGCGTAACCACCGGCAGTATACGAGCGACCTTGTGCGGACTTTCCTTCATAATAACCACTGGTGATTCTGGTACCATCGGGGGTGATGATTCCTCCCCAATTCTCGATGGGCTCACCCTTCCATTCGACTCCCTCGTAGTATATCGATGCATGAAAACGCGGATCCTTATCTTTAAACAATTCCCTTAAATCCCACGGCTGGCTGGTTGCCAGCGCATGGTCCAGCTTCCCAGAAGAACCATCGATGTTTTCAAACTCGTCGACCATTTCTAAGTATACAGACGTATTGCTACCTCCCCATCCCGGACAAAATTGGAAAGGCGACATAAACAGGTCATAGTTGCTGGAAACATTTTCGCCGGTCAGTTGCCAGGAGAATATCACCTCACTGTTATTTTCATCAACAAAAAGCCTTCTGAAATTCTCGGCTTTATCATTCGGTAATGCATTGTATAAACTGTAAACGCCCGAGCTGATGATCTCCTGCGAGGCATCGTAAGATGATTGCCAAAAACGGGCAGCTTCGCTGGCCGGAATCCCAACCAAGCCGTTCAATGCCACTTCTCCCCAAGTCGCGATGCTGGCAGCATACATCGATGCGCGACTTTTCAGGGCTAATGCGGCGAACCTCGAGGGATAGCCGACCGGAGCCGATCGGGGTAGCTCATTCACAATAGCGTCCAGCTCATTGATGATGAAATCGTAAACTTCGATTTCCTTATTCCTTGACACAAACAGATCTTCTTCGGGGGCATCGATGGGCTGAGGCTTGTCGATAATCGGAATGCCTCCATAACGCTTGACCATGTAAAAATAGATAGTCGCACGCGCAAACCTCATTTGAGCGACCATCTGGTTCTTCATATCGTCAGGAAGGCTGGATTTCTCTTCAATTTTCTCAAGGAACTCATTGATATTGCGTATATTGCCATAATCCCACAACTCCATCAGCCCGCCGCTTTCCCTTAGCATTCCCGCTTTCCAGTGGTGATACAATTCGTGCCAGCTCCGGCCTTGCCGCCCCTCATCGGCAAGCCCGGAGGTGGGGTCCACATTTTCAAAACCGCTACCCTCACGGTTCAAAAAGGACAGCCTGCTGTATACATTGTTGACGTATGCCTGTGCCAAAACGGGATCCGAATATACTGCGTCTTCCGAAATGATATCCAGCGGTCCCTTGTCCAACAAATCGCCGCAGGCGGTGAACAAAAAGGCAAATAATAAAACGTATGTTCTCATGATATCTTCTTATGTCTTTTGGATTAAGGTGGGTTATAAGGTTAGATTCAGTCCCAATGAGTAGGTCTTCTGGATAGGATACGTCCACCCCCTCGTTGCGTCGGGAGATTCAGGGTCCAGTCCGTATCTACGGAGCGGGTTTAGCGTCCACAGGTTTACTCCGGTGAAATAAATACGAAGGCCTTTTATCCCGATCGGCTGGATAACTTTCGAATCAAAGGTATAGCCAAACGACAAGTTCTTCAGCCTTAAATAGGAGGCATCACGGTTCCAAAAATCAGAATTCCAGTTGTTGGTTGACTGCCCTAACCGCTGGCGCGGAATGATGGCACTGGCATTGTTGTTTTCCGGTGTCCACCGCTCGTTCCAGATGACCATCATTGGTGTTCTTTCCGAATCGATATTGATATTGCCGGGTTGGAGCATCACCGTATAATTTGCGGCACCCTGGAAAAGTACGCTTAGGTCAAAATTCCCATACTGGAAATCCATATTGAGCCCATACATGATGTGCGGCGTCCCCCCGTTGTTGATAATGGTTTGATCTCGCCAATCGATTTTGCCATCGTTGTTGAGATCGACTAATTTGATATCTCCGGGACTCAACGTGCTATTCGCTTGTCCATCCATATCATACGGCAGATTATCGATCTCTTCCTGGCTGGTAAACAGTCCATCGCTTTGGTACCCGAAACCGATATCGGTGCGTTGACCGGTCCGTTTACGGATACGGATTTCATCCTCATCTGTATACACGACCTCGTCATAATGTTCCCACCACGATCTGGCAAGCGACATATTGGCGCTGATATCATATCGAAAACGACCACTTGTCCCCCTGGATCCCAACTGGAGCTCGAACCCTCGGGCGATCTGGCTGTTTATATTTTCACTCGGCAGGCTTGCCCCGAAAGTATTGGGCAATGATGCGACCCTGCTTCCCAGCATGTCTTCCCGCAAACGCCTGAAAAGATCTACTTCAGTATAAATCTTGCCGCCGAGCACAGCCAGTTCAATACCCAAGTTTGATAGGGTCATCGTCTCCCAAGTTATGTTGGGATTGGGGAGGCCGGAAGTGACCAAAGCAGGCACCTCCTCTCCATCTACCACGTAGATACCGGAGAAGCGGAACCCCGTCAGATACTGGTAGGCAGCGACATTGTCGTACCCCATCTGACTGATACTACCTCGCACTTTGAGGTGATCAATCCACGAAACATGGTCTTTAATAAATGCCTCTTCGGACATCCGCCAACCCAGGGATAAACTGGGGAAGAACCCCCAGCGCCGGTCTGCCGGGAAATTAGGAGACCCGTCATACCGTACAGTTGCCTCAGCTAAATACTTGTTTTGAAAACCGTAGTTGATCCGGCCGACGAGACTTTTGCGACCCGACTGGCTGGCCGATCCATTTGACCGTTGATCCACAGTCCCTCCGGCAAACAGCTGGTCTATAGCGGTTGAGATATAGTGCTGGCGGAATGCAGAGAAGTTTCGTCCGGCATAGTCTATGGCCTCAAACAACAACAAACCATCCACTGCGTGCCGTTCGTTGAACGTGCGGTGGTAGTTAGCCGAAAGCTGCCCCGTGATGATTTGGTTATCATCATACGTTTGATTAAGCTGTGTTGGCTCCGATGTGCCGTGCAAACTATAGGTATCGGTTTCGTAGTCATAATTCCAAATCTCTGCTTGCTTGCGCCAGATTTTTTGTTCAATGCCCTCATTGTAGTAATTGAGCTTCAACCTAAAGTCCAGCCCTTCAACCTGTTTCACGTTATAATTGAGGGTCAACGCGCCGTTATAATAGCTTTTTGCTCCCTTAGAATACCCTCCGATATCTTCATGGGTGTTGATGATCGCATTATAAGGGCCGGGCGAAATGTTCGGCACCTTCGTCGGGTCTGGATAAGCTGCGGGGGCTGTTGGTCTGCTGTCAAAAAAGTCCATCCAGAACCACACCTCTGACGCGGGGCGGGATGACTGACTGACCGTCTCTTTGATACCCGAAAGATCTAATGATACGGTAAGCGAAGGGGTGACTTCGATATCCAGGTTCGACCGAACGTTGTATCGGGAGTAGCCTGTGTTTCCACCCTTAAACATCCCATCCTGCCCCAGGTAATTCAAAAAGGCGTAGTATTTAGTCTTATCCGTCCCGCCGGAAACGGACAGATTATGCTGTTGTTGCAAGGCAAGCGACCGCATGATGACGCTCATCCAATCCGTATCGGGGTATTGTGGGTCTGTTCCGGCCCGGTACCTTTCAATATCCTCGTCACTGAACTTTACTTGTGGCTCAGGGATGCCCGCATTCATTTGCGCTTCGCGATACAGCGTGGCATACTGCCAGGCATTGACCGGTTTAGGGAAATTCGTAAACGATTGCCCGGTCACCAATGAATTTACGGATATAGTGGGCGCGCTGGTGCTGCCTCGCTTAGTGGTCACCAATATAACGCCGTTTCCTGCACGCGCACCATATATCGCTGCAGACGCATCTTTTAAAACCGATATGGACTCGATCTCTTCGGGATTGATGTTATTAAAAGACTGTTCGACACCGTCGACAATAACCAAAGCCGCTCCGAAGTTGCGGATATTAAACCTAGATGCGTCAAATCCGGGCTGACCACTGGTCTGTTTCATGACAAGCCCGGGTAAACGCCCGGCAAGCGTATTTACGGTGCTTGCTGCGGGATTGCGCTTCAACACGTCTCCCTTTACCGTGGCAACTGAACCCGTGACATTTGCTCTTCGTTGTGAGCCATATCCGACAATGACCACTTCATCCAGATCACTTATGGATTCGTCCATTGAGACATCGATTGTTGATTCCGACCCAACCGCAATCTCGAAACGTTCGTAGCCAACGATCGTAAACACCAACACACTTTCCCGGTTGGGGACCGCTAAACGATATTTTCCGGCCTGATCGGTAGTGGCTGCCAATGAGGTTCCCTTTACGCTTACGGTTACCCCACCCAACGGATTCTCCTGTTTGTCTGTGACAATTCCATCTACGGTTTGCTGTGCAGTCTTCACAGGTACTGATGCGTTTCCGGACGTCTTATCCGCTCCCTTCTGCACAAAAATTGTTTGCTCCTTAATTCGATAAGACAGGTTTCTTGGGGCCAATATTTCCTCCAGAAACATTTCCAATGGCATTTGATCGGCAATCACCGTCACTTTTTGGTTGGGGTTGATCTTTTGGTCGTTGTAGATAACGCCAAATTGGGTTTGTTCATAAACCGCTTCAAAGATCTGCTTAATGGGTTGGTCTTTGGCTGTCAGGGTGATGGTTTGTGACAAAGAGTGGGCACTGACATGCAATGCTCCGAAAAGTAACAAAGCTGTAGTTATTTTCATAACCAAGAATAAAAAACTATGCTGTTCGTTATCTTTGGTACGCAAAAGAGGCGTGACTAGCATTACTTCTTTTTTTATACCTCGCACGCAAACCGAAGAACTTTTCTTAAGTTTGTGTTCGGGTAGGTTTTATAATAAACTGTTAACTCCGGTTTAAAAATGACTTATCTAAACGCAACAGGGGGGTGGCTCCAAACACTTCCCTGTTTGTTTTTTCCGTCGGTAAGACTAAGTAGGCTTTCTGTTCATAGCTGTTGGTTCTAATTGTTATTATTAACTAAGCATTAATGGGTTTCCGATTGGACGGTTAGTGTACGGCCACGTAAGGTAAACTGAGCCGAGGATTCATTTAAGAATTCGAGTAATGTCTTGAGTGAAACATAGCGGCTCATCAACCCGCTATACGATTCCTGCGGCACGTCACCTACGTACTGAATATCGACATCATACCACCGGCTAACTTGTCGCATCAGTTCGACGAGACTGGTCTCCTCGAAATAAAATATGCCAGACTGCCACGCCAACTCTCTTTTAAGGTTTGCCTTAGCGCTTTTCAGCACGCCGTCGCCCGACATACTTGACTGCTCGCCCGGCACGAGTACCAACGATGTGCCTTTGCCAACGGTAGTAGCCACGCGGACACTCCCCTCTACCAACGTGGTCTCAATCATCGGTTCATCCTTATATGACGAAATATTGAACTCAGTACCCAAGACTTCAACGACCTGTCCTGCAGACAACACCTTGAAGGGTATGTTTCGCTTACCCGTCTTTTCCTTTAGCTGTGCCACGGAGAAATAGGCTTCGCCTTCCAGCTCCACGACACGCTCGTCGTCATCAAAACGCTTCGAATATTTTAACGTAGATGCTGAATTGAGCCACACGTTGGACCCGTCGGGCAAGGTGATTTGATACGTTCCGCCTTTGGGAGTGGATAGGGACATGCCGGTGTCCTGCGCCAAACCCGAGACCGCAGAGCCATCCAAATACCTAATTCCGCCTCCCACGACAATTCCCGACTGCGCTTCGCTTAAATCAATCGAGCGGCCGTTGGCAAGGGTCAACGTGGCACGGTTGGCCGCCGGCGGAATATCTTCAGTAGAAACAAGGACTTGATCACTGTCTACCGGCCACCGGTTACCGGTCATCAGCCACCCGACAACCAGGACGGTGGCCACAGCGGCAGCATAAGGGATCCACTGGAGCAAGCGCCGACTGCGGTTATGCATCGGCGTGGCCTGAGGGTCCAGCCGGGCTTGTAACCGGCCGCGTGCGCGATCGGCAATTTTTCGGGCCTGATACTCCACCGCTCGCGGGGTATCATCATCGCTGTCGAGCATACGTGTAATGTGCTCCTTTAGCAGCACCTCGTTGGCTTCCAAGCCGAAATATGCATATAAACGCGTAACTTCCTCCGCGTTGCACTCCCTCCTAAGGTAGCGCTCGAATAGCTGTCTGATATCTTGTTCCATCGCCAATGCCCCTTGCTTTCTCCTATTACAAACGGCGCGGAAAAATCAGCTACTCAAACCTGAAGATTTTTATGAAAACAAATACAACACTAGGAGCAACGGCAATTCGCCGGATGATTTTAAGTAGCCCTTTAAGTAGCGAGTGCCTTTTTGTAGGTGATTGTTTACCGTATGTGTCGATATCCCGAAGCGTTCAGCAGCTTCGTTGTGGCTTAAGCCATCCAGTTTGACAGCTACAAACACCTGCCTGCATTGGGCAGACAGCCCAGTTAAGACGCGATCGATCAGGCGTTGATTCTCCTTCCGGAGCAAATCGGCCTCTATGTGATTGTACAGTTCCGTAGACGACTGGATGATCTGCGCTAGAATACCCCGCTCCTTACTGGCCCGCTTCATGAAATTGAATGCCACATTGGTGGTGATGCGGTAGAGATAGGCTTTGAACGACAGGTCAGGGTTAATTTGCGCACGTCCTTCCCAAATTTTCATGAACACATCCTGCAGCAGCTCCTCGGCGTAGGCCTCGTTGCGCACCAACTGCAATAACCGAACCGCCAGCCGCTCTTTATATTTGTCATACATCGCCGTAAATGCAGCCGCATCGCCTTCCCTGATGAGGCCGACCAACTGCTCTTCTGTATATTGCGAAAATTTGGACATATCGGTTTAAAACTTACTGACGGCAAACTTAGGTCAAAAGATGCTAATTTTCAATCCGGCTTCTGGCATGGTTAGACCAGGCCTTTTGTTGCTATCCTGTCACAGCGAGGCTATTCTCCCTGCTGAGCCCCTTCAGCACCTGTTCTTGGAAAGGGCGCACCGACACATTACAATTTCTTAAGGGAATGTTGATATAAAAATAACAGAAATACCGGCCTATAACAAAATCCGAGAGCCTGGCTTAACGCTGCTGTTACTATTGTATCGTTGGAAGGTTCTTTTGCCTGTACAGCAGATGCACAATAAAAAAGCCGTCTTGATTAATCAAGACGGCTTTTTTCACTATAGCTGTAGTATTTATTATGACAAGTTGTTTACCAATTTGGTCAGCTTTGATTTGTTATTCGAAGCCTTATTTTTATGGATAACATTTTTCTTGGCCAAGCGGTCAAGCATGGAAATCACCTTTGGCAACATTGCCTTTGCCTCCTCTGGATTAGTGGTGTTTCTTAATTTTTTAACCGCGTTGCGCGTTGTCTTGGCCTGGTAACGATTCCTTAAACGCTTCGCAGCGTTGGTGCGGATTCTTTTAAGTGCTGATTTATGATTTGCCATTTAATTTTATAGCTATTTTTTTTCGTTTTCTTTTCAGACCGCAAAGATACCACGTTCGTCTCAACATTCAAAACAAAACCGTATAATTTTTAATGGCATTCGCCCTAACCAGCTTATTTCGCCTTTAATTTGCATAGCGCCATTGAACAAACCGGCCTGCCACAGTCTGGAATGAACTTCTTCGGACTTCCGGTCTTCCGGAGTTTAGTTATCTTTGCCCCATGCAAAAGCTATCCATGGATCAGTTGCAGCGGCCCTCGGTCGAGCTGTTCAAAGCACAGGCAAAGCTTCCGGTCGCCCTCGTGCTCGATAATGTTCGTAGTATGCACAACGTCGGGTCAGCATTCCGCACATCGGATGCCTTTGCCCTGGAAAAGGTCGCGCTATGCGGCATCACCGGCACTCCGCCTCACCGGGAAATCGAAAAAACCGCGCTCGGCGCTACGCAATCCGTTGCGTGGACCTATGCTGCAGACCCTGTTTCGGCCATCCGGCAGCTCCAGGAGGATGGCTATCGCATCGTTGCTGTTGAGCAGGCTCAAGGGAGTATCCCGCTCCAGGAATTCGTGCCCAAAGCCGGGGAAAAATATGCGCTGGTATTCGGTAATGAGGTCCATGGTGTTTCAAATGAAATCATGGCATTGGCGGACGCCTGCATTGAAATCCCGCAATCGGGCACCAAGCATTCGCTGAATATTGCTGTTTCGATCGGCATCGTGCTGTGGAGCTTCTACGCCAGCCTCCATATCAACGCCCGCGACGAGCCCAAATGAGAACAACAAATTATTCCTTGGTTCACCTATCGAAACCTGTTCTTCTGCGGCTGATAAGAATCGATAGATTGCTCGGATATGTCGCTTTGCTAATTTGCATATCAATGCAATTTTATCTAAGTTTGCGGTGTAAAAAACCAGAACAATGAGCGTATTAGTAAATAAGGATTCCAAAGTAATCGTACAGGGCTTTACGGGCAACGAGGGCACCTACCATGCTTCACAAATGATTGAATACGGTACCAACGTTGTGGGCGGCGTGACCCCCGGCAAAGGTGGCCAGGCGCACCTTGACCGTCCGGTATTCAACACCGTGCAGGAAGCCGTGGATCAAACGAGCGCCAATGTATCCATTATCTTTGTCCCACCGGCATTTGCCGCAGACGCAATCATGGAAGCAGCCGCCGCGGGTATCGGCGTCATTGTATGCATTACTGAAGGTATTCCCACCAAAGATATGATCCAGGTAAAGTCTTACCTGAGCGATAAAAATTCCCGGCTCATCGGGCCGAATTGCCCAGGGATCATCACCGCTGACGAAGCGAAGATCGGTATTATGCCCGGCTTCATCTTTAAAAAAGGCAATGTGGGCGTGGTTTCCAAATCGGGAACACTAACCTATGAAGCCGTAGATCAGACAGTCAAAGCGGGACTTGGCATCACTACGGCGATCGGAATCGGTGGCGACCCGATCATCGGCACAACAACCAAGGAGGCCGTAGAACTGCTGATGAACGACCCCGAAACGGAGGGCATCATCGTGATCGGTGAAATCGGCGGTGGCATGGAAGCTGAAGCGGCCCATTGGATCAAGGAGCATGGCACAAAACCCGTTGTGGGCTTTATCGCGGGGCAAACTGCGCCTCCGGGACGCCGCATGGGCCATGCAGGTGCTATTGTAGGCGGTGCGGATGACACGGCGGCGGCAAAAATGAAAATCATGCGTGAATGCGGAATCCGCGTGGTGGAATCTCCTGCTGAAATCGGCAAGGCTATGGCCGAGGAGCTGAGTTTGAAAGCTTAACGTACCGCTTTTTCTGCAAAAAATGACTGAAGGCACCCATGGTGCCTTCTTTTGTTTGAATGAACCGCGATCAGCGACATGTGTATGTGTTCAAAACCCGAAGCGAGAACAACGGATTGGCTTGCATATGCGTCGTAAGTTACCTAAGTTTGCGGTTATGCTATCCGTTACCGAGGAAAATTACCTGAAGGCGTTGCTGCGCATCACCGGTGAGCGGGGCCGTGCGGGTGAAGCGGGCACCAATCAGCTTGCCGGCAAGCTCAATGTACGCCCCGCAACGGCTACCGATATGCTAAAAAAGCTGAAGGAGAAACAGCTCATCAACTACGAGAAGTACGGAAAGATATCGCTTACGGACACCGGACGCGAATTGGCTGTTGCTATCATTCGCAAACACCGTCTCTGGGAAACATTCCTCTTTGAAAAGCTGGGATTCAGCTGGGATGAGGTACACGACATTGCTGAACAACTGGAGCATATCAAGTCGGAGAAACTGGTGGAGCGGCTCGATAAGTTCCTGGGTTTCCCGCAATTTGATCCACACGGCGACGCCATCCCGTCGGCCGACGGGGCCTACGCCAACGAGGTTCGTCAGACACTGGCCGATGCTGATGCGGGTGTGCCATACCTGATCGTTGCCGTGAGAGACAATAGCCCGTCGTTCCTCCAATATGTGAGCCAGATCGGCCTGGGTATCCGGCGCCGGTTGACCGTCGTGCAGAAATTCGACTTTGACCACTCCGTAGCAATTGAAATCGGGGGCGAGAAAATAAGTATTTCGGAGAAGGTGGCACAAAATATATATTGCAAACCCATTTAAGGTTATACGTTACACGCATTACATCATATCACATGGCACTATCGTCGGACATCAATATAAAAAATAAAAAGGCCTATTTTGAATACCACATGCTGGACACGTATGTGGCCGGCATCAGGCTGTTGGGCACGGAAATCAAATCCATACGGGAAGGCAAAGCAAACATCAATGATTCGTTCTGCACGTTTTTCGATGATGGCCTCTATATCCGCAACATGCACATAGCCGAATACTCACACGGGTCATTCTACAACCACGAAGCTAAACGCGACCGGCAATTGCTATTGAATAAAAAGGAGCTCAAAAAACTGAAGGTCAAGAGTGAGGAGCGTGGTTTCACTATCATTCCACTGCGCATCTTTATCAGCAAACGTGGATTTGCGAAGGTTGAAATTTCGTTGGCACAGGGAAAGAAAGACTTCGACAAACGGGAAACCATCAAGGAGCGTGATACCAAACGCGAATTGGCCCGGGTGATGAAAGGATAACGGATAACAAGCTAATCTACTATTTCTATTCCAATTTCCTTCAGCAGCAGGGACGCATTGAAAATCGTACATTCTCCGGCTTTAAGCTTGTAATCAAACAGCATCTCACCATTTGCAACCTGAATATCGAAGTGGTAATTGACGAGCACACCGGGATATTCGTCGGCTAGTTTAGCCAGCTGTAAGTCGTGTGTTGCGACCATACCTACGCCATCATCGGCGATCAACTGTTTAATGATGGCCTTGGATCCAAGGTATTTGTCTTTCGAATTGGTACCACGCAGCATTTCATCGACAAGGAAAAACGTATCCGGCTGCCGCTTTACCGTGCTTAAGACGAGCTGTATGCGGTTTAGCTCTGCCTTGAATGTCGACGTGCTCTCGTTTAGCGAATCGGCTATACGCATATAGGTGACCAAGTGGAAAACGGGTAGTTTCATATGCTTGCCACATACCGGTGCCCCGCAGAACGCCAATACCGCATTGCTTCCGACGGTACGTAGGAACGTGCTTTTCCCCGCCATGTTCGATCCGGTGATCAATGCGACACGGTGATCATCCATGCGGTAGCTATTTGCTACGGCCACACTGTCGGGTATCAGTGGGTGCGATAGGTCTTCTGCCACGACAAAGGGCTTTGCTGCTTCGACCACTTCGGGAAATGCCCAATGGGGATGGTTTCGGCTCAAGACGGCGAGGCTGACCAGCACTTCAGCTTCGGCAACGGCATCAAACGCTTGGAGCATATCTTCACCGTATTGCCGGCGCCAATCAAGGATCGCAAATACCTGCCTGAAGTCCCAAAGTGCAACCATATTGAGCATGGCCCCAACCAGCATATTCAACCGACGGTCCAACCGATCGATCAGTGTGCCCAGCTGACGGAAAACAGCAGAAACCGTTTTCCCGTCCTTTTGAGTCCGCAATGACGACAGCAAATCCTTCCCCAGCTGACTTTGCCATTTCCGCTGTTCAATCAATTCAACAGATGCCGCCAACGCTCCCAGCAGGCGCCCGGCCCGGCCCACCAGTTCGGCGATACGGTTTACCTTTCTCGCATAGACGACCGCTACCAGCAGGTGAGCCAAAGCGAAGAAAGCGGCAATGCTCGACATAGCTGGGAAGAAAATTGCGAGTCCCACGACAAGCGCCATCAGCCATGGTGCAGCCTTGACGTAGATACGGCCGTAGGTGTTTCCCAGTGCAACATTCGGGTTGGCCAGAAAGTGGCCGAACTGCTTCCTGAAATCCTCGGGTTGGCGCAGGTTGAACCACAACCTGGTCTGGAGCTGTTGACACCATTCCCAATCGGCGGCCAATTCCTTCACCATGTGTTGTCTCATGGCAATGGCTTTCGCATCGGCGGGCACGGACAACCAGTCCGCCAACAAGCGATTCGCCTGCACGGTACTGCAGCGGTTGGCCAATGCGAACAATGATGAAGGACCGAACACATCCAAGTCGCCGCTGTAAGGGTGGTGTGCATCGTTGAATATCTTCCCGTCAGAATACTGATTCGGCTTTCCTTCGGAGATGTCTATTTCATTTTGGTTGACGGCCAGGAAATCTTCGAGGGCAGCCCTTCGTGTTTCCAGCTTGCTTTGCCGCCACACCAGCGACATGAAAAGGATGATGGTGCCGAAGAAAAGGGCCATCACCAAACCGATATGCTCTGATTGCACCGCAATAAACAGCGCCGCACCCCCACCGATGATTGTGGCGAGACGTAGTAGGGAATTGCCATTGATCTGTTTCCGCAATGCGGACAACCGCCCGTTGGCTTCCGCTGTATTTTTGCGATAATGCTGGTAAATGTCTGCTGTCATAATATTTTTTCCATCATATTAGTATCACCTCAATAATCGCCCACGCCTTCGCCTACCAACCGCTCACCACGCTTGGTCTCCGACGAGCGGCACAAAGCGGAAGGTATCCAGTTCAATCCGCTCGTATTCCTGCTCGGCCACCTTCAGGATGGTAACCATCTTCTGTTCCTTTTCATTACCTACGGGAATGACCATTACCCCACCGATACGGAGCTGCTTCAGCATAATATCGGGAATAAACGGTGCTCCCGCGGTCACCAGTATCTTATCGTAAGGCGCGTGCTCAGGGACGCCCTTCGACCCGTCGCCAAGAAAAAAATGTGGTTGGTACCCCATATATGGCAACACCTGAATTGTACGGCTATAGAGATTTGGCTGTCGCTCTATGGTGTAGACCTCCGCCCCCAATTCCATCAAAATGCACGTTTGGTAACCGGACCCGGTACCGATTTCCAACACCTTGTCTGCAGGCTTGATATGCAGCAATTCGGTTTGGTAGGCTACGGTATAGGGTTGGGAGATGGTCTGTCCGTCGCCGATGGGAAACGCAATGTCTTTGTAGGCCTGGTTCCAAAACGTCTCGTCAAAAAAATAATGCCGCGGAACCTTGCCGATGGCCGTTAATACGTTTTTATCCGTAATCCCGCGCTTTTTGAGCAGTTCCACCAACTGCTTGCGCGCTCCCCGTTCCCGGTAGTTGTCTATAAATTTATACGCCATTGCGGCCCAAAAATACAGAGATTAACCGATAATCTGATGATGATTCATTTTCAGCTAACGATCCATTGATATCCGATTTTATTCTTTATTTTCGCACGGAATAAACGTTTTACAAATGAGGTATATTCTTTTATGTGTTTTTTTACTGTGCATCGGCCTTCAGGAGTTGACGGCGCAGGTGACAAGAATTGACACCGTTGCTTATCCTACGCCGACCATTCCCAAAAAGAATCACTATCATTTCAATACCGACTATTGGTATACCGTAGCCCTGCGGGTTTATGCGCATGAACAGTTTCCACAATTGCTTAACCAGCCTTCGGCACAACCCTACCGTAATTCGTACCTCAACGGCATAATGCTCAAGATCAACGACAACCAAATCAGCTACCGCCTTCAGGCGGCTCATTTTAACGGCGATGTATCGTTCGATTACGAATGTGAGGGATGCGGGCCGGTTGTCAATGGAAAATTCCGGAATACAGCGCTGAAAGTGGGGGCTGAAAAAAGCGTGAGCTATTCCCGCTTCCAACCTTATTTCGGTGGCGACATCGGTTTTATGATCCAACGGTTCTTCACCAAGGGCTATGAGAACACGGCCGTATTTGCGGAGGACAATAAAAACGCGGCGTTGTTTTCGCCGTTTATCGGTTTGAAGCTTTACGTCGCCCCCCGGGTCGCCATTGGCGCCGAGGCGAATTTCAACATGGCATACACCTACCAAAAGGTAAACAACTATGCTGATGATTCATTTACCGGTGTTCCTGATCAAACCAAACGTTACCGCTGGGAATATTTTTTCGCTCCCGTAGCGGCTGTCACGCTTCAGTATAGTTTTGGCCTGATCAATCAGTAGGGATCTACGTCGACCTGTATCCGGACACCTTTATTGGCTTTGCTGGCTTCGAAGTGCAACAGGATGGTTCTCAGCAGCTCCTTTACTTTTGGCATGCTGATACCGGCACGCTCAACCTTGATCAGGATACTATAGATGTAGTGGTTGCGTACGCGACCGACCAAGGGCATTTCGGGTCCGTTTACGCGGTGGGCCAATCCTTCCCTCAGGGAAGCAGCCAAGCGATGAGCCGCATCGTGAACTACCTGCTGCTCTTTGTGTTTTACATCGATTTTAAATAGCCGATAAAAGGGCGGATAACCGTAATTTTTCCGCTCAGTCACTTCCGTCATGAACATGCCTTCGTAGTCGTTGTCTATCACTTGCTGGATCACTCGATGGTTGGGCGCATAAGACTGGATCATTACCTTTCCGCTGCTGTTGCGCCGTCCAGCCCTTCCGCTGACCTGAGCAAGCAGGGAGAATGCCCGTTCATACGCCCTGAAGTCGGGATAATTGATCAAGCCATCGGCATTGATGATACCGATTACGCTCACTTTCCCGAAATCCAACCCCTTAGCTACCATTTGCGTGCCCACCAACACGTCATACCGGTGTTCATCAAACGCATTCAACACGCGGTCAAACCCATGCTTCCCCCTTGTCGAATCCAAGTCGAGGCGACCGACACGAGCGTTCGGCAGCAGGCTTTCCAATTCTTCTTCAATACGTTCGGTACCAAACCCCTTACTTTCAATATGGGTTGAACCGCATGCGGGACACACCTGTATCGGATCCTCGGAAAATCCGCAATAATGGCAGTGCAGTTTGCCGCTACTTTTGTGATAGGTGAGACTTACATCGCAATGGATGCATTTAGCGATATAACCGCAGGTATTGCATAGTAAAACCGGTGTATGCCCTCTCCTGTTCTGAAAGAGAATCACCTGTTCTTGTCGGGCCAATGCGGCTTCCATTTCCTGCAACAGGGTGCCGCTGAAGTAGGAAAACATATTTCCCTTACGGCTTTCCTCGCCGATGTGCACGGTAACGATTTCAGGCAATTTGGCTTCACCGAAACGCTGCTTCAATTCCACTAACCCATATTTTCCTGCACGGGCATTGTAGTAGCTTTCGACGGCCGGGGTAGCCGACCCCAGCAGTACCTTCGCGCCATGGATATGGCCAAGATAAATGGCAGTATCACGTGCGTGATAACGCGGCGCGGGGTCAAATTGCTTGTAGGAATTTTCATGCTCCTCGTCAACGATAATAAGTCCCAATGCCTGGAAAGGCAGGAATACAGCCGATCTTGCGCCGACGACCACTTGATATTCGTTGTTGAGTACCTTGTGCCATACTTCCGCACGCTCGTTGTCATTGAAGCGTGAGTGGTAGACGCCCAGCCTGTTGCCGAAATGCGCCCGCAGGCGTTCGGTGATTTGCGTTGTCAATGCAATCTCGGGCAGTAGGTATAATACGTTGCCGCCCTTGGCTATTGCCTCTTCCATCAGGCGAATATACAATTGGGTCTTACCCGACGCCGTCACACCATGGAGCAACACCACGTCTTTCGCGGTAAACCTATCCTTAATTTCACTGAACGCCTGCGCCTGCGCCTCATTGAAAGTAAACTCGCCCGTAATTTCGACATCCTCGCCGTCCAACCGGCTTACTGCGCGATCTTCTGTGGTAAATATTTCCTTTTCAACCAACGCTGCGATGGTTGCCGCACTGCTACCGCTCGCCTCCATGATGTCCGCCTTGGTCACTTTTGGATGCTGCCGGTCTAATTGCAGATAAGCCAGTACCGCGTTCAGCTGCTTGGGTGCCTTACTCAACGAATCAAGCAAGGCCTTTCGGCCGTAACCATCCGCATAGTCTTGATGCAGACGGACATAGGTCTTCATCTTGGGCTTGTATTTAGGCGCTATTTCTTCCGAGATCAGGATAAGTCCTTTGTCAAACAACCGTTTTAGTATCGGAAAAACCGTCTTTTGCCCGAGCAGTTTCACAATATCGCTCACCTTCAGTTCAGGCGAAATATCCAACGCATCAAGTATAAGGAACTCCTTGTCATTTAAATCGGAACGATCTGTATGGTTGAACTTAGCTGCGATAATTTTCGTCTCGCTCGCCAATTTCAGTGCTGCCGGAAGCGCGGCCTGCATTACTTCGCCAAGTGTGCACAGGTAATAGGATGCGATCCAGTCCCAAAGTTGCAACTGGTTGCTGTCGACGATGGGTCGATCATCCAGCACATCCAGTATATACTTCGCTTCGTATAGCTCCGGGGGGCGATCCGTCACCCGGTAAATAACCGCTGAATACACTTTATTCTTGCCGAACTGCACGATGACGCGGACACCGGGCATCGCCCTGGCATTCAAAACACCGGGAACACGGTAGGTATAGGTTTTAGCAATGGCCAACGGCAATACCACTTCCACAAATAACGTTGTCCGTGTGTGGGCATTTCCTTCCGTAAGTTCAAACACGTTATCCTTTGTTCTTGATCGTCGCTACAAATAATCCGATCCAGCCTAAAATAAAGCAAAGTCCACCGATCGGCGTGACCGGCCCTAAAACCGATGGATTGCCGAAGCCTGTGACCGCACGGGTACTCAATAGATAAAGTGAGCCCGAAAACAACAATATCCCCAGCGTAAAGGTAACGAAAGAAAACTTGATGTAGTTGTTTTTCGCCCTGGAGAAGGTAGCCAGAAACAGCAATCCCAGCGTATGGTAGAAATGGTAGTCTACCGCTGTTTCCCAGGTCTCCAAATGGCTCTCACTGATCTTCCCTTCCAAACCATGCGCACCGAAAGCGCCCAATGCTACTGCAGCGAAACCAAAGAAAGATGCGGTGAGTATAATCCGTTTGTTCATCGACGCGTCAATGATGTAATTTAAGGCTAACTTATAATCGCAATATTTCGTCAAACATAATTATAATTGGCATGATATCCAAGAAGGTTGGAAAATGGCACTTTTTGTGGTACGTTTGTAAAGGATGAGGAATTTGTTAATCGTCACAGCTGCCGTGTTTATTGCCATACTGGTTACCTCCTACTTCTACTTTTCGAACCTGGCGCAGCACGAACAGTCAAAACAAGACGCACATGAGACCCCTGAGGGGGAATCCACCCCGCTGACCACAGCGGCCGAAGCCGGGCCGTCATTGGCACCGAATTTGACGTGGGCTTTTGACTTAAATGCGCAGCCGACAATTGAACCCGCCGTCTTTTCATATGACGACACCAGTAAGTTTGTTATGGTGCAAGACGCTTATCACATCCTCTATGCCATTTCGATAACCGGAGACAAGTTATGGAATGCCCAATTGCCGGGTGCTATTGTGGGCCGTATCCAGCAACTGGATGATCATAGCCTGATATTTGCGACCGCCGAAAGGCTGTATCGCATAGACACCGAAGGTGACCCGCTGCCGGGATTTTCACTGCGGCTTCCGCACAGGGCGACAGAACGCGTCACCGGTTATCATGAAAATGATGGCAGCCTGCTTATCGAGGTGCAAGCTACAAACCGAACGCTCGTCTACGATGGCCGTGGCAGGCATCTGCGAAGCCGATCGGGCGAAAAGAATAGAGCTGATAAGTATGCCGAGCAGCACCACGGCAGGCAACCCACAAGCATCGATACATTGCTCCGGAATATTCCAACCGACTGCGGACCGCTGTTTTATTACGGTCCGTTGCAGGATGGAGGCGGCGACTTCCTGATCTGCAATGAAGGCGGCCGGACCCTGTATTGTTATTCGATAGCCGAATAGTTGTTAGTCCGGCACCTACACCTTAAAACCGGCTAAGCACCTAAAACCCGCTGCTCACTCCTTGCTTTCCTTCGGCCGTAAGTCGACAGTCTTGGAGCCTGACAACGGACGGATTCCCATTCCCGGGCTGTTGGTGTACTGCGCAGTGATGCGTAGTACCGTCTGCTCACCATCCCCGGTGGAAGGTGGACGGGCAACGATCGTACCTTTTGCGGGTAGCGACTTCTTTTTGACTGCCTGATCATCTGCCAGCGACATGATCCACTGCACAATCTGCCGGGCCTCCGATTCCTTCATATCAGGGTGTGCGGCCATTGCTACCTCACCCCAGACCCCGCTGCCGCCCTGCATGATTTTTTCCATGAGGTACGTTGATGCACCTTGCCGGCCTTTATACCGTGAAGCTACCTGCATATAGGACGGGCCTACACTGGGCTCGTCGATTTTATGACACGACTGGCAATCGGAAGCCATCATCAAACTACGCCCCAAGATGATCTCGGACACCTGTTGATGGCCTAGGGATGCACCGGCTAAATCAGTACCTTTTATGTAATCGACGGCGACTACCAGGTTGCCAGTGTCTATCGGACGACCGCCGTCATCTACCTTCACTTCGTATCCGATGTTTTCACCCGGCGCGTAAAAACCAGCGCTGTTTGTCAAAACGATGTCTACGACAGGGTTGTCATTGCCCGCATAGACCATAACGGGGTTACTTTCGGCTTCCCCCTTGGCGTCAGCTACCGTGACGGTAATCGCATATTCCCCCGTCCTGTCCAAGGTATAGGTCAAGGACGGTTCGTCGGTCTGTAAGGTAGCTTCGCCGATCTTCCACGTGTAGCTAAGTTTGTCATTTTCGTAATCCTCGGCTTCTACCGTTGCTTTTACGGTAAAAGGCACCCTGCCGTTGCTTTTCTCAACGGTGATATCACCTACCTTCGGCGGAATATTGCCGGCGATGTAGTCGATCCGTGCGATGCCGGCATCGGGATTCTTGGCAAACCATCCCCTGCCATATTCTAAGATATACAAACGACCGTCTTTACCCACCTCCATATCGATCGGATTGGCGAAAGACTCCCCTTCCATAAACGGTTCCATCTTTTCGAAGTCACCATTGGGCAGCATCGTCACAGCCTTGATCCATCCGCGTATCCAGTCGTAAATGAACAATTTCACGTCATAGTAGTCGGGGTATCGTGTCGCTTTAGCAAACATGTCCGAATAGTACACCGGCCCGGCCATTGCATTCCGGCCGCCCGTGCCCAGCTGCGGGAAATCCGGGGAAGCCCCGTACGGATACCAGATAAAGGCAGGCTGCGCTGGGGGAAGCCACTGCATGCCGGAATTATTCGGTGAATTGTTTTCAGGCTTTGCCGGATCAAACGGTGCCCCGGAACGTCCCGTAGCATAATCATATGCCCGGTAAGCATAGTTGTCTCCCACGAACAGGGGCCATCCAAAGAAACCCGCCCCGCGCGCCTGGTTTATTTCATCATAACCGCGCGGGCCACGTGTCTCCAGGCTATCGTTATTTGCATCAGGGCCAACTTCTCCCCAATAAAGGAACCCGGTTTTCTGGTCAACCGAAATCCGGTACGGATTGCGATTGCCCATCACATAAATTTCCGGTCTGGTTTTTTCCGTTCCTTCGGCGAACAGGTTTCCATCGGGTACTTCGTACGCACCATCGGGCAGTACTTTGATACGAAGTATCTTGCCGCGGAGGTCATTGGTATTGCCGGCGGAGCGCCGCGCGTCGTATTGCTCAAACCCCGGGCGGCCGTCTAACGGGGCAAACCCACGGTTTTTGAATGTTGAAGGGTCCGGCTGGTCGAAAGGCGTGGAATTATCGCCTGTGGACAAGTACAAGAGTCCATCGCTCCCGAAAGCGATGGAACCGCCGGTGTGGCAACAGATGTTGCGTTGCGAATAGAACTGCAACACCACCGTTTCCGATTGCGTATCCAGGGTGTCTTTCTCCGAATCATACACGAACCGCGACAAACGGTTTACGGACGTATCAGCCGGGCTGTAAAATGCGTATATATAGTTGTTTTTCTCAAAATCAGGGTCCAGTGCCAGTCCCATAAACCCTTCTTCGGCATTTACATTGGGAACTTCCGTCCGGTGGTAAACGTCGAGATACCCAACTTGCTTTACAGCTTGAGTTTCCTGCTCATATAACATCAGCTCCCCGCGCCGCTGGGCTACGAGGATATCGAAACTGGGCAGTATAGCCATCTCTGTGGGCTCAAAGAGGCCGCCTTGATGCAGTTGCGTCTTCACGAAACGCTGTCTTTCAGGCACCAGCTGAGTCTTTGCTTTCCGGTAATTCAGTTTTCGGTTCTCTCCAATGGCATACCTGATGCCGCCGAGTATGAGCTTTAAATGCAGCGAATCAGTGAAGGATTCGGCTGAATGGCCGAAGGCCGTGAAAAATGACCGTCCACCATCGTAATCATGGTACCAAACCATGGGATGGTGATCGCCGTTTTCGCCTCCTTCGTAGCTTGACTCGTCGATCGTGATCAACACCTTGATAGCTGGGTTGAGCTTCTTGAAATTATACCATTCGTCATTGTAGGTAAACGTAGCAGGCAACCCCTCGGTAGCTGGGTGCAGGGAGTCCACTACATGGAATGTAGCTTCCTGCGGTTGCGGATGGTTTTTGAAATAGCCGCCAACCAACCGGCCGTACCATCTCCAGTCGTACTCGGTGTCGGAGGCCGCGTGGATGCCCACGAAACCGCCTCCAGCCTGGATATATCGTTCGAACGCGGCTTCTTGATAATGGTTGAGCACGTCGCCGGAGGTGCTCAAAAACACCACAGCCGAATATTTTGCTAAGCTGTCTTCATTAAACCATTCAGCGTTGCTGGTCGTGTCGATAGCAAATCCGTGTTCGCTGGCAAGCTTGAGCAACGCGGAATTGCCCGCCGGTATAGACTCATGGTAGAAAGCGGCTGTTTTGCTGAATACCAATATCCGCGGTTTACCGCTGCGCTTGTTGCAGGCGTTTACGGCAAAAAGTAAGGTTAATCCTAAAATCAGAATCACGGGCTTAAGCGTGATTCTATCAATAATCTCTTTCATAAATGGCGGTTTGTCGCGTAATGTTTCATCTGGATTGCAAAAATGGTAATTTCCGCAACAATATCATGAAAAATTTACGCCACTTGGGTAAGTTTTCTGGTACAAACAACACAATCAGCGATGATTAGCTTACATTTCCCAAATCTTTACAGATTCAAAAGGTTACTTCACTGCCGTGGATAAATCAGTGAACGGAGATCAGTTGGAAAGTAACGTTGACGTAGCTTTGGTCATCGCATGGCCTGACAAAACAGCCCGAGGTGATGAGCGGTGGATGGCTTTGCTCAAGCAGGTCGGCATCGTAAAAAACCTAAACTTCCGCGTAGGCCACGCAGCAATTGTTTTGATACACCGCCAAAGCGGATTACTCGCTTACTATGATTTCGGTCGATATGTTACGCCCCGTGGGTACGGCAGGGCGCGATCCGCAGAATCCGATCCGCGGCTTGCATTATTCACTCGCGCACAGTTCGATCGAGATGGGCGAATCCTGAATCTACAGGCCATCTTACGCGAACTGCAAGAAATGGAGTGTGCGACCCACGGCGGCGGCAGGTTATTCTTTTCCATGGCGACCGACCTATCGTATACCGCGGCCAGTCGCGTTGCTCAACAGATTGTCGATGGCGGACCGGTAAAATACGGTGCCGTTGCCAGGGGAAACAACAGCTGTTCGCGTTTTGTTGCACAAGTATTGCTTGCGGGCTGGAGCAGGTGTAATCCTGCAAGACGCAGGGTCTTGTATCCGGAAAGCTTCAAGCCAAGCCCGATGAGCAATGTCGTCAACGCCGCTCCGGATAAAACGGTTTATTGCTACCACCACGGCATGCTAAAAGCAGCAGCCATGACCCGGTGGCAATCGTTGCGTTTCCAGGTCGATTTGCTACGGCACAACTTTTCGCTTTCCAAAGCTCAACTCCTGCCCTGCGATCGGCGAGCCGGCAGCATCGGCGAGCCGGAAAGGCCGCCCACCGTGCCGCAGTGCGCCCATTGGCTGGGCGGCATCGGTGAGGGCGCGTGGTTCGCGCTTGAACAGGACGGTGATATAGATACGATCACGGTGGTAAAATATAATGTTGACGGGCATGTGGACTATAAGGTCTGCTGTCAGGCCGACAGTGGGATAGACCCAGCCCTGCCCTATCAATTCACCTATGATTGCCACCATCAATGGCATGTGGTGGTACAAAACCAGCAGCGGTATGTCCTGAAAACGTGCCAACCTTCCAAAAGCCAAATCCGCACAGCATAACAAACAACGTAAGAAACACAAGAATATAAATGAAGTTAACTATTTTAAAATCAAAAATTCACACGGTAAAAGTAACAGAAGCGAATGTTGAATATAACGGGTCCATTACCGTTGATGCAGATTTGCTGGATGCCGCTAACATCAAGAAATACGAACAGGTTTACATCAACAACGCCATCAACGGCAGTCGTATCATGACCTACGTGCTTCCGGGCAGACGCGGCAGTGGGGAAGTGTGCATGAACGGTGGAGCAGCGCTGCACGCCAAGGTAGGTGATACTGTCCATATCCTCAGCTTCTGCAAGGTCCATGAGGATGAAGCCGATGCTTATCAGCCCGTGTTGGTGTTTACCGGCGATGACAACCAGATTACGTCCATCGAAAAGTATAATTATTAATAGAGATTTAGCTATCTTTTAGTTGGTCTCAAAAAACCACCCAGGCAACGTTCTATGTGCCCCCTTTCTGATTCGTTCGACTTCTATGGAGGATACCCAACGGTACGGCCAGCGTAGCCTGGTTCCAATATCCGCCCAGTTCCCCACCGCTGCCAGCAGTTTATCTAATGCGGGGTTACTGAATCCCTGCGCAGCAAAAGGTGTGATATATCCGGCAAAAAACGTTTGGATGCACTGCTCGATGCCAAGCGCTTCCTTCATATCGATTTGCATCAGCTGCCACCAGCGTTGAGCGGCCCATGGATTGATGCAGGCCACATTCGAATAGGCCCCGCTGGCTACCCCATGATTTACCCCTGACGCCAAATGGTGCCCCGGCACAAACACGGCAACCTGTGCCGCAACGGGCCGCATCCGTTCATACCAGTCGATGTCTCCATCAAGCACCTTGATGCTAACCAGCTCCGGGATCTGTTTAACAAGCGTACTATACGCTTCAGGCTCCAACACACGCTTCGCATGCGGCGGATTATAAAGCACGATGGGAACCGGCCGTGCGGACTCCGCAACCCGCTTAAGAAAGTCGCATGCCTCCTCAATGCCTACACTCACCCAATCGGGCAGAATCACTTGATACGCCGCGGGCTCCAAGTGAAGGGTGCGTGCAATACGGCTAAGGGTGACAACGGGCACGGGATGCGACGCCCCGATCTGGAACCGCATTCCACGGCTCTTGCATTTCGTTGCCAGCATTTCGCTTACCTGATAAAACTCGTCCTCTGTTTGCGTATGGAATTCCCCGGCGGTACCATTCGAATAGATGCCATCGACTCCCGCATCGATCAACACGTCGATCTCGACAGACAACCGTTCAAAATCGATTGAATCATCTTCGTTAATAGGCAATAATAACGTTCCCCAGTTTCCACGGCACCAATCGGCCTCCGATATGTTACGCTCCATTTCCATTGTTAAAACTCGCTATTATCTTTTCATTGTCGGTTTAGCTGCCAACACCCGATTTGTCCGAACACCCGGGCGAGTTTCCCCCATGGGCAATATCACCTCGTCTTCCCAAACCACCAGTGGCGTAGTAACCGGAGCCCACGTACTGGCGTTGGGATTACGTTCCGAATCAGGCTGCCTATCGACCCAAACCTCTCCTCCGTTCCGCCAAGCACCTGTTTTCATATCAAACACCAAAATACCGGTCCGAAATCCGGGATGTTCGTCTTTCAGCTCGCCGCTCTTTTCAGCAAGACTACCGTCGTCTCCACCGAACACCAACAGGCGATGTCCACTGTTGGTAAAGGCCGGGCTTGGTGCGGCGGCCGTCGCGTACGGGAGATCATCGATCTGCTCCCATCCTTTGCCTGGCCAGTACTTGAACGCATCAGTCAGGTATTTTCGCTGCGGAGCCGAGTCGTTGTCTCCTTCCAGCGCAACGCCGCTCATCAGGTAAAAAGCACCATCAAAAGAGCCGGCCACACTGAGCATGCGTGGTTTGCCCGGCCATGGCTCCAGCACCTTCCATTGCCTTTCAGCCACCGGCTTTGCCAGATCGAGCGTCCAGAATGTGTGCCCTGCCGTGCAGGCCGTTGGTCTTTCCAATCCGCCAGCTAGGTAAATCACGTCGCCGATTAGCGCACCGCATGCATTTGCATTTGCGTAGGGCAAATCCGGCAAGGTGTCGATCATCACGCGCCCTTTTTCAAAACGCAGTGCATAAGCTTCTCGGCGGTGACACTGTTGATCACTGCCACCTATTAGCAATACCTGATCGTTCCAAGTCAAGGACACACCATATCCTATCGCCCGGGGCAATTTACCCACTTCTTCCCATTTTTCCGCACCTCCCTTCAGCGCATAAATTTTGTCGCTCCAGATTTTGGTCCCCCCCGACCAAGGCCGGGTACCTTCCGAGAAATGGGATCCACCCGCAACCAGCAAGTGCCCATTGCTGACACCGGCGAAGACGCCGGCAAACCCCACCGCATCAGGCACCTGTGGCAGCTGCCTCCAAGTAAGGCCCAAGTCACCCGCTTGGTGACCAGTGTGCGTGACCATCCTCGTCATGCGTGTTTACCGACCGGCATACTACTACGCTTCAAGGTATCGAAAAACGACAGCGTTTCCAACTCCCCCCTCAACGCTTCAGACTGCGCGGCACTAAGCGGTTGCAGCGGCAAGCGACAATGCCCAAGCTCATACCCTAACATGCTCATGATCGCCCGCTGAGCCGGGATTGGCGAGTACTTCACAAACGCTCTGACCATATCCACAAGTCCTAGCTGAAGCCGTTGGGCAGTTGGTAGGTCGCCAGCATCGAAAGCTTGCATCACTTCCTTATACACGGGAGCAGCAAACGTATAGGTGCTTCCAATAGCCCCCTTAGCACCGACTGCCAGTGCGCTAAGCAGTAATTCATCATATCCGAAAAGTACATCGAACTTACCGCCGTCGTAGTTCAAGCATACCTGGTATTCATGAAGGGTGGACGCCGTATATTTGATACCGGCTAGGTTAGGAATTTCTTTGTCGGCTAACTGCAAGAACGCCACCATATCCATCCCTACGCCTGTGAGAGCCGGGATATGATAATAATAAAAAGGGGTACTGGGAGCAGCAGCCGCGATTTCTGCCATGCATGCCACTAGATTGCCTATCGACGATGGTTTGAAATAAAAACCGGCGACAGCCGAAATTGCGTCAGCGCCGATCCGTTCGGCATGGGAAGCCAGCTTGCGCGACTCGGCAATCGAGGTATGCCCTACATGTACCAGGACAAGCAACCTGCCTTGAGCTGCCTCCATATAAGCTTCAGCCGTCGCCATCCGTTCTTCAATGGTCAGGTTCGGCCCTTCGCCGTTTGTCCCGCAAATAAATACACCTTTCAATCCATCGTCCACAAGTTTGTCCACCAAAGGTGGTATCCCATCAAGGTTAAGCGAGCCGTCTGCATGGAATGTTCCAAAAGTAGCAGCAATAAGGCCTTGTATTTTTGTCATTTGAGTATGTCATTAAGTATCTAAAAAATTTCAACTACACCGTTTCCTATTCTACTTTCCCTCCGTATTCGTTGCATCGCCGTCCGCCTTGTATTCTGTAGATTTCACTCCTGAAGGCTTTGTCATATCCGCTACGTCTGGCGCGTCGGATGACGGGATGAATTGCCTTAGACTGTCTATGGTATTCGAGTGGCGATGTTCACCAGCCAAGTTATGCCACTCATGGGGATCCTCTTCATGATCATACAATTCTTCCGAGCCATCAGCGTACCGGATATACCGCCACCGCTCGGTACGGACCGCGTGGTTTCCCTTCATGTACGTCATCAACGCCGGCGGGAACGGCATGTCTGGATCCTCCAAAAGCGGTACGACCGATTGTCCATCAACCGCTTGCTTCTCCGGCAGCCCGCAGAGGTCAACAAGCGTCGGATACACCGTGGTCATATCAACCGGTGCATGCACCGTTGTTCCTGGCTTTATCTTGCCGGGCGCAACAAGAATAAACGGAATGCGTGTCGTCTTTTCCCACAGGGCAAACTTTTCCATGTGCCGCTTTTCACCCAGATGGTATCCATGATCGCTCCATAGCACGATGACCGTATTATCAGCGTGTGCACTGCGTTCCAACGCATCGAGTACACGGCCGATCTGCGCGTCGGCAAAGGTAGCGGCTGCTTGATAGGAAGTAACCATGTCGGGCCAGGCATTCGGATCCTCTGCCATTGCCTGCTCCATACCGTCCCAGAACCAAGTGGTCGGCTCCATCAGCTTCGCAGCCCCTGTTGGCAGGTCGGCCCAGTCGTCCGCTTTTACCGCCGGCATCACAGCCCCCTCCACTGGATACTGGTTACGGTACGCGGGCGGCGAATACATAGGCATATGCGGGCGAAAGATTCCCACACTGAGCATGAATGGAGAATCGTGTGGCTTGCTCAGAAAATCCACCGCGTAACTTGCGGTCCGGTAATCAACGGCATCCGTTTCTTCGAGCGGCCATGCACCCCAGTCTGTATTTTTGCTGCCATACCATTCGAAGCCGTTCAGCTTTTCGGCTGGTATCGGCGAATCCGGATATGAGTCAGGCATGGGTTGGAAATCGTCGAACGATGCTGTATCGTGAAACGCTCCGTCCCAGTGGTGGTGAAAAATTTTTCCTGCGCCTGCCGAATAATAGCCATGTTTCATAAAATATTGCTGGATGGTCTCTGTATCCGGTAAGGCGCGCCGCCAGTCTGATTTATTACCATAAATCCCCGTTTTATGAGGACGCTTACCCGTCAATAACGATGCCCGGGAAGGATTGCAGGCTGGCGATGAGCAGTAAGCATGTGTAAAAAAAACGCCCTTGGCTGCAAGCCTCTCGATATGCGGAGTGCGGATGGGGTTATCGGAATCAAAAAGCGTGATCCAGTCATTGAGATCGTCTACCGCAATAAATAAGACATTCGGGCGGTTCTGCTGCTGGCTACGGCAGCCGGCCGCAATCAAGGTGACGACGATTGTTCCGATCCATAAAAATTTAAGTTGCAAATATCCATGCATTATATAATGTATTAGCTTTCCCTGTTTGGTTTATTGATTTGTTCAACAACGTACACACAGGCCGCGTTGCCGGTCAACACCTCTGCCGCTCGGCTAATCTTGCAGCTACGCTGTTGGACGTACTGCAGTAAGAATATGCGTTTCAATATCCCTGCGTTTGTTTAATGTTCGGATTCCTGTTGATCGATGTATTGTGTACCGGCCAGAACAGGATATGCGATTCACCTTCAAGCCCGGCAAGACTGGGCACCTCGTCGAATACAACACCAAAGCGGATCAAATCCCACCAGATTTTTCCCTCAGCAACGAACTCTTTTTTGCGTTCGTTCAGTATCTCCCGGTCTACCTGCTCAGGCGAAAGCCCGCTTGAATAAAAATTGGCTGTGCCGTAAGCCCGTTCCGCAATCGCATTCAGCCGGTCGATCGCCAGGCCGGTATTATCCAATGCATTTTCGATCTCGGCACTCATAAGCAGCGCATCAGCATACCGGTAAACCACAATATCGGCATCAAAAACGCGGGTCTGGTTTTCCCAGCTGCCTGCATACTTGTTGATCCACTGAAAGGTGGCATTTTTCGGCGCGTCAAAAAACGTTTCGAAACTCACCTTAGTACGCTGGTCAGACGCATTCGCCGATAGAAATTCTTTATAGGCATCTGTCAAAAATATCCATTGCTGATGCGACCCCACCTTGATCGGATTTTCGACGTATTGGGTTGAAATGTATTGCAGCGGCACCAGATGATCTGCAGGATAACCGCCAGTGTACTCGTCCATCACATAACTCCAAGCAAACACGATTTCCTGATTGAGTTCGTTGCGGAACACACTCGAAAAATCAGACATCAACGTATAATTGGTATTATTGAGCACGGCATCTACCGACTGCTTCGCCCGGTTCAGTACTTCAGTACCTTCTCCCCTGACTTTTGCCATCCACAGGTAATAATCGGCCTGCAACAAATTGATAGCCGCCTTAGACGCAAGATTGCGGTCGGTCACATTTTCGGGCATCAAACCATTTGCCGCCTCAAGATCTGCGCCCACCTGCTCAAACACACGCGCTGCCGGATCACGAGATGGATACAGGTCTTCCTGTTGCCCCGACTCAAATCCGTTCAGCAGCACCGGGGCGTCGCCCCATACGCGACCGATCCAATAATAGCAAAAGGCGCGAACAAACAGCGCATTTGCCAGCACCTTGTTTTTTTCGCTCTCATTTATAAATGAAATGCCCGGCGTATACTTCAACACCAGGTTGCAGTCGTTGATGGTCGTATACAGGTTCTGCCAGTTGGCATGGGTATGCGTGCTGTTCAGCCGATTGCTAAACGGGTCGCTGTAAGTCGCATTTGTTGCCAAGCCCGGCCCCCACAACCCTGACCGATATTCCCCCCAGAATATATACGCAGCGGAGAAAGTCGAACGCATTTGGTTGTAAATTCCGTACATTGCCGCTTTCGCGTCGCCCTCACTCTCCCACATAGAATTAGCAGTGATGGCACTCTTCTGGTTAACATCCAGCTTGTCGTGGCACGCCTGCAATCCCAGCAAGCCAGCCACCACATAGATCAGATAAAATCGGTTACTCTTCATGATACGATCATTTTATAGGGTGATTTTGGCTCCAACGGAAAACCTTCTGATTGGAGGATAATTATAATACCGATTGTCAGCGGCGTTACTGTAGGTAGTCGAAGCGCCCACCTCAGGTGAAATTCCCATGCCTTGCACAGCAGAGAAATAGTGCAGGTTAGTGCCCGACAGTGTGAGCGTCAGATCCCTGACACCCAACCTGCTGAACACTTTTTCAGGCATTCGGTATTGTAGGGTTACCTCCCTCAGACACAAATAGTCACCTTTATAGTTAAACACATCGGATGTCCTGGAGAAATTCGAGTTACCAGCATCGGGATCGTTGGCGGTGAATCGGGCATATTTCGTGTTGTCGCCTTCCTGTTTCCACGTTTCCTTCACTTCATTCACCAAGGTATAATTATTTGCAAACGTATTCATGAAATAGCGCATATACGCATTGTGGTTGATGGAATGTCCGAGCGCCCAGTCGACAAAGATATTCAGGCTAAAGTTTTTGTAGGAGAACGCATTGTTCAGACCACCTGTTGTATGCGGGACCGTCACGCCGAGCTCGAACTGGTCCATGGCGGTAATCCGGCCATCCCCGTCGCGGTCCTTCCACTCGTAGTCGCCCGGTAGCTTCCGCCCTTGGATATTCCGCCCGTCGGCAGGGTCCCAACCCCGTGCACGTTCGTCGTACCGGGCGTTCGCCGCCTGTTCTTCATTCTGGATGATGTAATCCACCATATAGCCGAAGTACCTGTAGAGAGGCTCACCTTCGGCAATACCCCCAAAGGTCGTTCCATCCGCCAATGCGATTCCCCCGATACGGTTCCGTTCGCGGCCGTTATCAGGCAGTTCCAGTACTTTGTTTCTTACAAAAGACCACGTCAGCTTCGAGTCCCATGAAAACGCATCCGTTTGAACATTACGCGACGACAATTCCAGATCAAACCCATGGAACCGAACTTTACCCACATTCATCTGTACGTTGTTGAACCCCGAAGTATTAGGCAATTCCACGCTGAACAGCAGGTCGTCCGTAACCTTATTAAAATAATCGGCGCTAATTGAAATACGGTTATTGACAATATTCATGTCTAGGCCGACATCCAGCTGTGTCGAGGTCTCCCAGGTCAGGTCCCGGTTCGGCATGGTGGTTGGGGCGATGCCCGCATTGCCATCGTACCGTCGGTCTGTATTATACCGACCCAGCGCATCATATAGCCCGATTGAGTTGTTACCCGTTTGCCCGTAGCTGGCCCTCAGTTTCAAATAGCTGATCATACGGCTATCGCGAAGAAAATTCTCATCTGAGATTATCCAGCCTCCTGATATACCTGGAAAAAAGCCCCATTGGTTTCCTTGCGCAAACAGCGACGATCCATCATACCGGAATGTCGCCATCAACAGGTATTTTTTCTGAAAATCGTAAGACAGGCGTCCGAAATACCCGATCAAAACCTCTTCTTCGAAATTACTGTCGGCCCCGGTTTTGTTCGGTCCGGCCGTTAGGGTCGGTACCTTATCAGAGCTTGCACCCGTCGCGCTTGCGGAGAACCCTTTTCTATCGGTCACCTGATAGGAATAACCCGCCATAGCCGACAAACTATGCGCGTTGAACGTTTCATCGAAAGTTACGTATGCGTCAAGCTTCGTCCGCCCCAAGTCTCCGAATTCCGCTTCGGTAGTCCGGAGTCCGCTGAACTCATGCGCTTTTTCGAAATAGTCATATTGTGTCGTATGGTTATAGCTTGAAAGCTGTACATTGGCCTTTAGTTGATCCAGAATTCGGTAGTTCAGTCCACCGATCAACGAAAGCCGCCGGTCTTTGTTAGCCACGTCGCGGGTATAATCCCACCACACCGGATTTGGAGAAGTGGCATTGTAGCCAGGTGTCGGCCGGCCGTCTGCGTAATAAACTTTCTGTGTGGGCGGCGTAGCAAGGCCGCGGGCGATCACATTCATTTGATTCTCAAACTCGCTTGAGTTTGTGGACGAAAAGTCAAACGCCGTATTGAGGTTCAGACGGTCCGAAATCTTTACGTCCGCCTTTGCACGTGCGCTGTACCGCGTATAGCCGGTACCCAAAGCAACACCGGCATCGTCTGTATAACCTCCGCTGGCCGCATAACGGAGAAACTCATTACCGCCATCGATACCGAGGTAATAGTTTTGCCACAATGCGTCGCGGTACATCAGCGATTGATAGTCATTATCCTGGTAGATGAGGGTCCTGCTTGGATCCAACGGATCCGGCATTGACCCATAACCGGCCGGAACGGTCTCTCCTTCGCGCAGATAGCGGGTCGAATAGATCGAGTTGTCGTCATTTCCCGCGCTGGCCGAATACCCGGACGCACTGTTGTAAGCCGGCGTCGGCCCCAGTGCAACTGCGGGGCGTACCGTATTGATATAGTCGCGCGCATTCATGAAATCGATGAGCGTTTCGGGCCCTTGATGTGCGAGGCTTGCGTCAAAGGTGATCCGCGGCTCTTGAGACGCGGATCCCTGTTTGGTGGTAATCAGCACGACCCCGTTGGATGCTCGCGATCCGTAGATGGCTGTCGATGCCGCATCCTTCAGTACTTCGATGGACTCCACATCGTTCGGATTAATACCCGAAAAGGCCCGCTCGACCCCGTCTACCAATACAAGGGGATCATTTGATTTGTTGATGGACGAACCACCACGAATCCGGAAAACGGCATCGGCGCCAGGCGTATTGTTAGACTGGTATACCCGGGCACCGGCCACTTTGCCCCGCAACCCTTCACCCACCGTGCTGATCGGGATATTCTGCAGCGCTTCTCCCCCGATCTTAGTTATCGCTGAGGTGATGGTTCGTCGCGACTGCGTACCATAGCCAACGACTACCACCTCTTCGAGGTTGGCGTTCGTCCCTTTAAGGAGCACCTTAACCTCATTCGACACCGGGATTGGCACCTCCGCCCTCTCGAATCCAACCATCGAAAAGACCAGTACTTTGCCTGTTACAGGGACTTCCAATCGAAAAGCGCCACGTTCATCGGTGGTTGTCTTCAAGTCCAAGTCTTTCACTAAAACCGTCACACCTTGCAGCGGCATCCCGTCAGCGTCACTAACGATGCCTGACACAGCCCGGTCCTGTGCAAGGGCGCTCGTACTATACACCACGATACTGCACAAGCCAATAAGAAACAAGAAAGCCTTCATCATTCAACAATTTTAGTACTGATATAATTGGCACTTATGTAGAACATATAAACAAATATAGCATATATTGGTTTACCATTCCAAATAATAATTTCAAAATATTATTGGCCACCCCCCGATCAGTGGGCCAACAGGGTTTCCATAGATAGCTGCTTTATGACGAGTGACCAGCCATCTTTTGGGTCGTTTTTAGTTTCGTAAAGGCAATAAACCCTTCCATCGGCCCCAACGGCCAAATCCGAATAACCGGAAATCCCATCGTGCACTACTTGCTCAATCGCCCAGGTCTTTCCATTATCATCGCTCACTTTAATGGTCAGGTTCTGCCGAGGGTGTTTGGGAATTTCCTCGCTGTCGGGATTCAAAAACAGCAGGTAGTTTTTTCCTTTATAACGGGTAGCGATGATACTTGACATACAAATAGGTTCAAACAACGCGTCATCGTACGTGGGTTTTGTCCAACCTGATATCCCATCCTTACTGAAACTGACGCCCTTACGTCGTTTATCCGATTCATTCCGGATACTAAGCATCACGGTACCATCTGGCAATTGCACGGCCATGGTTTCGCTTGGATTCTTGAATCCGTCAGCCTCAGGGACCATGGCGCCCCTGTGCCAGGTCTTTCCGTTATCGTCGCTGTAAACAGTGGCGATCCGTGAAGGCCGGTGACTTCTGTGCGGTGTAAGTTTATCCGAATCGGCAAGCCAGACGGGAACCAGCAGACGGCCGCTCTCAAGCTGTATGCTGTGGCCGGGCCCCGGCGCCAGCACCTTCCAATCGTAATCACTTTTGAATGCCTCAAACGCGGCTGTGATATTTACCGCCGGTGTCCACGTAAGACCGTCGTCAGTAGACTGCGTGTAGTAAGCATAAGCATAGTCGCGCTGGTACAACAGGTGTATGGTCCCGTCATTTCCGACGATCGGTGTCGGATTATCCGTCGGTTTGCTTCCTGCACGCTCCGCAACTATCTGAATGGGGGCCCATGTGTTGCCACCGTCCTCACTTCTCCGTACCAGCAAGTCCATATCGGCCCAGTCGCTCGCGCTTTCAATCCGGCCCGCGGCAAATGCGAGGAGTGTTCCTTTTTTTGTGTGTACCAACGCGGGTATACGGGTCGATGAATATTGGCCGGGCAGCGGCTCAAACACGGTTATACCATCCTGGGCAGCAGCCTGCTTGACCGGCACCGAACACATTAAACACAACGCGGCTGCAACAGCTTTCAAACGCCACACTTTCATTTTTATATCACACATATCATTTTCGTTTAACTTTCTTTCTATTTATTTTGGATCTTCTCCCGCTATTTAACCATTCTCCTAGCGATTTCACAATAAAAACAGTGATTTTGCGGTTACCTGTCGCTGCTTGTCGCCCACGCAAGATTGAATTTATGGAAATCGATGGAATGACGTCTGTGCATCGCTGCGCCCGCCAGTGGATCGCTGTTGTGCTCCACCAAAGCACCAATATGGTCTCCTGCGGTTGCAATTAAACTCGAATAGCCACCATACCCTTGCTGGCAAGCTTCGGCCATTGTGACATATGGGTAGAGCAGCCGCGATTCAGCCCAGGTGTCGCCTTCGTCATAACTGATCCGCACGGTCATCCGGCAACGGAAGGGCATCCCGTCGCCTTCGTTGTTGGCGGCATTCAGGAAAACAATGCGGCTTGGCGACCAGGAATACCGGAGAATTGACGCCTGGCAGCGTGGATCAGGTAAATTCGCATCAGCCGTAAAGGCGGAGAAGCCGCCTGAAATGGTTCCTCTGGATACGTAACGGGCACGGTTGCTTGTCCACCTTGATAATACCGGACGGTCGTTACGCATCAATAAACCACTGGCTAACTCGACTACGGTACCTTCAAACGTACCCTCGGGGATAACCTGGTATTTCCAGGTCAGCCCGTTATCATCACTGTAAATATTCCGCCCGCCTGCCGGAATGATAAGGCGCCCGGCGTCAGGACCATGCTTAATCTGTATACCGATGCCTGGACCCATGGCGTCCCAGGTATAACCCGGCGGCAATAGTGCCTCCGTACGATCAACCGGCGTGCTCCAGGTCTCACCGTGGTCATCGCTGTGGCTGGTAAACACCCGCCGCTGCCCCCAGCTGTCTACCGCCGCGTAATCCCTGCCCCCGAAACTGCCACCATGTTGACTGTGGCTATCGCTGTTCCATGAAAAAAAAAGCCATATCCTACCCGTGGTCTCGTCGGTCACTGCCGTAGGGTTACCCCACGTGCCTTCCCCTTCATCCACCACTACACGCAGTGGTGACCAATGCTCGCCGTTGTCATGGGATATTTTATATACGAGGTCGATATCGCCGTAATCGAGGCTGGTATGCTTCCGCCCTTCCGCAAATGCAATAAGATTACCGTTGACGGCCCGCGCCAAACAAGGTATGCGGTAAGAGTGGTAGCCTTCCTGCCCTTGGGTAAATAACCGTGTTATTTCCAACTCGGGGGCATCCTCCCCCTCTCCATCCGACACGTCGACTTGCGGGCGTTCAAACGGTGGTCCGCCAACCATACCGGTGTCCAATTCACTGCACCCAGCCAAGCTGCCGGCACACCCGATACTTATCCATACACATGTTATCCAACTATTTATCATCATTTGTTTCATCGCTGCTTACTAAGCAAATCAATTTATTTCCTGTAAACCACAATACCTTCCCTGGGACTTTCAATGCCCCCTTCGCCTACGATAATCACGGTCCCATCGGCCAAGGCAACCGCATCCATCGCGCCAATCGGAGCGGCATAGGTGCGATAGGCCATTCGGTTGAAGAGCGGGGTTCCCTGTCCAAATGACTGCCCTCCGTCGGTGCTTGAAAACATCATTGGTGTTACGCCATAGGCCGGACCGTTATAGGTCTGACTGTCCGATTCACGGTTCGTCGGGGTAAACAGGTGCACCGCTCCATCTCCGGCTTTGACCACAGCAGCGTGGAACATGTGCCCGAAATCGCCCGTACCCACAGCAGTACCGATACTGACCGGCGCTGTCCACGTCTCCCCTCCGTCACTGCTGTAAGCCACCAATCGGCTACGTGGTGTCGTATTGGAGTGCCCCAATACCATCATCAACCTGGAATCGTCAAGCTCAACGATGGCACCAGACAGCCGGTTATTTCCCGCAATCGGTGAGGACAGCCGCCATGACTGCCCGCCATCATCGGAAAGCGCGGCCCTAACCTGACGGCCACCGTAAACCAGGGGCATTACCAACCGATTCCTGAAGGCCTCCGACCTCAGCTCGATCCCATGGCCCGGGCCGCTTCTTAAGTATCCGGCATCCGTAACCAATTGAGCGGTAATCTCAATCGGAGCCGACCAGGTTTGCCCATTGTCGGTCGACACCACCTGGTAGACGCGTTGCTGGCTAGCATCAAAGACGTAGTTATCGCTTTGCATATGTCCGGGCAGCTGACTATAGTGCAGCACGACCCGTCCATCAGTGGTGGTTACCACCTGCGGGAACCCATAAGTTTGGCCGGATCCTTGCCCAGCAATCACCGAAATGGACTCCTCCCACGATGTACCTTGCGATGTCGACCGGCGCATGATGATATCGGTATCGCCGGCTGGCATGGTCTGCTGCGCAATGCGTTCGGCAGCGGAACGGGGGTTAGACCGCCCTTCGGCAAAAAGAAGTAAATCGCCATTCTGTGCCTGCGCCAACGCCGGTGCTTGTATCCGGCTATATCCATGCTCATATTCGTGCATGGCATAATCCACCGTAAACGCCTCGGGGCTTTCAATGTAATAATCGTGCACCGTAATAAAATTGCGCCACGGCCTGATCTGCGGCGTGAAAAAGAATACGTCGCCCGGGAGCTTAAACTGGAAACAAAGCGTGCCATTGACCTTCACATAGAACAACGCATCGTGGATTATTACCTCGATATCTGCAGGGATACCCGGCACGATTACTTCATTGACCGTTGGCCATCCCTGGCTAGGATTGACAGATGCGGTGGTGCCATACAGATCGACGAAAAACATGGGGGCGATGGCTGAAGCACCGTCCATACCCAGCACAAAGTTTTGCCCGGTTTCCCAATTCACCCCCAGGAACAGTCCAAAGGCGGTACCTGCAAAGGTACCTACCGTCAGCCGGGTATACATGTAGAAACTCTTACCCGGGCCTACCGGCACAAAATATTTACTATGCACCCAATTGAACTGGAAGCTATTAGGATTGCCCCCGAAATGATCGGCATTCGTAATGGGATAATAATTACGGTGCGGAATCAACCGCATACCATGCGGTTCCTTCGCCCAAGACAAGGTGTCGCCCGCCGCATAAAAGTCGGTATACCCCTTAAACAGAACCTTATCGTAGTTCGGCTCCCCGTCGCGCATCAGCCATACTCCCGCTTCCCGGTTCTCGTCGAAGGGAAAAGGCAGGCTGTCCGGTATGCGCTGCTCCTCGTCAAATGGCCCTGGAAAACCGAAGTGCTGCTCCTTGTAGCACCCCGAAAACAGCATAACCATCGCCAAGAAAAACAGCCTAGCACCGATGATCGTACGCCCATGAGCAGTATATTTCCGGCCACTTGATATTTTTATGTTTATTAATTTTTTCATAGCATTTTATCTTTCTGACCATCATATCATTTCCAGAGGAGCGGGTCCACAGGAATATACCAGTTTTGTTCGAACCGTAACGTTGCTTCAACCTGTTCGCGCATCCCCGGAGGATATTTGGACGCTACCCGCGACGCCAGTTTATTCTCGCCCGCGAGTTTAGACCACAGCATCAGATCATACCACCGTTTCCCTTCAAAAGCGAATTCCCGCGCCCGTTCCCTGAATAGCTGCTCCATCATAAATTCTCTGTTCGTGTAATCGGTCTCTTCAGGCAGCAGCGGGAGTAATCCCCTAGCCTCACGTAAACTGTTCAGGAAATTAAACGCCGAAGCATAGTCATTGAGCATCAGGTCAGCCAATGCCTTGTATAAGTAAGCGTCTGCACTGCGGTATACCGGCCAGCTTGCGCTACTTTCATAAGCAGGCCGCATAGACGCTATATTGTCGACGCCGATATACTTCCAGATTACGGTATCCTGGCCAATGAGCTTGTAACTGAAAGCTGTCCGGATGTCATTGGCTTCATGAGAAAAGATGGTATTGATCACATGCGATACCGGTTTCAGGTAATAGCGCCCCCCTGCTTCAGCCACCGGCGAGGTAAACTCCTGCAGACGGTTGGTTTCGAAACTCCGGGCATACTGGTATCCCAAGAGGAACAATGAATGCTGTCCTGCCCACGATCCGGTAAATTGGTTGATCCAATTGCCCGGACCTCCCAACGAATGTTGGTTGTTGATGATGGGGGAGTTCGCAAAAGCAGACGCCGATTGGTATTCGCCTAACCACAAGGCCAGCTCGGTAGCCAATGTATTAGCCATCGGTTGGGAGGTCCGGCCGAAGCGCTCCTGTGGCGACAAAGTCGTCTGACTCCATTGATAATTCAGCGGTAAAATTCCCAGCACGGTCAGCACATCGTTATAAACCATCAACCACGTTTCCTGCTTGTCTTCGGGAAACTGATAAAGCCCTCGAATTTCATGCATTGACATTTCCTGTGTCGACCGTGATACCGTATCCCCCTGGGCGTTCACAAACCGGATTTCCTCGGCGTAGTCCGACCGAATAATCGGGAACCGATCGAACGTCCGCAACAAGTGGTAATAACAATATGTCCGCAGCAACAACGCTTCACCGTAGTATGCTCCGGCATCGCGATCCATTACCTTATCATCGGCCAATAATACATCATACACCCGTTCCATCTGTCGATTGCAGCGCGCAATGGTTTCGTAAACAGCTGTATAGTCGGTGTAGGGATTATTGACCGACACATCGTTCCGAACAAATTCGTTGATATATGGGTCCGGCTCTGATTGCCCCGTTGTAACCATATCTGCCCGTGCATCACCCCATAACAGAAACTTATGGACATCTCTGGACAACGGCTCGTACATACCGGCCGCAGCCGCATTCAGGTCTTCGCGGTTCTGGTAAAAATCCGACTCCTTCACCGCATTGTAAGGATCTATCTCAAAGAAACTTGAACACCCAGACAAGGCCATGCAACCCGCCAGTAAGAGAACCTGCTGTCTCATCGATCTATTTATCGTTGTCATGCTCGTAAGTTGTATAATCAAAGTGAAAGTTTTACCCCCATCAAAAATGTCTTCGGCATTGGGGACGCCCCAAAATCTATTCCCCGCATCAGCGGATCGCTGGACGACACAACTTCCGGATCCATGCCCGGATAGTTACAGATTGTCCATAAGTTTTCTCCGGTCACAAACACCTGGAGGCCTCGGAAGAACTTTAGTACTGCATCGGTATCAACCCGATAGTTGAGCGTAACATATTTCAGCCGCATATATCCACCGTCGGTTATCCATTTATCTGTTGCAGCTCCGTTGAATGAAGGATCTCCGAATGCGGCCCTGCTCAAGCCGGCTCCCTGCTCTTCCGGTGATATCCAACGATCGCCTACGACGGGCGACTGGTTGGAATAGTCGCTCATCAGCTGCATACGCTGACCGAAGGCCTGATAAACATCCTGTCCATAAGCATAGGCAATCTGCGCGTCCAGCGACCACCGTCCCCACCCGGCCGACGTACCTAATCCGCCAAACAACGTTGGTAGTGCCGAGCCGATCACCTGTCGATCGAGCTCGTTGATCCGGCCATCACCGTTCACATCTTCGATCCAGTAATCGCCCGGCCTGTAGGGCGTACCATCCGCCTTATTCAGCCGAACATCATCCGACGTTCCGAAAACCCCCAATACGCGATAGCCATAAAAACTTCCGAGCTGCCCACCGGCCTGCACGATTCCGGGCACACCACCCAAAGACTTGACTACACTACCGTTGCCCAGCGATTCCACATGAGTATTCAGGGTCGACAGATTACCAAATACCGACCAAGAAAATTTGCTGCCGTCGGGCAAGATACGCGCAAGCATGGCCACTTCCAATCCGTGCGAGTACAGGATCCCACGATTCTCAAACTGAGGGCCAAGCCCAATTTCAGCAGGAAGAGCTTTCGAGGTTATCAGGTCATGTGTCCGTTTGTAATAATACCCCACGTCTATCGTGGCCCTATCGCCAAACAGGCTTGCACTCAGTCCGCCATCAACGGTATGTGTGATTTCAGGCTTGATATCGGCGTTAGCTACATTACCGAGATAAGTGCCCCCGAATCCGAAATAGTTGATGGGGTAATATAAATTTTCGTGATAATATCCCCGCACATCATGATTGCCACTGCGCCCCCAGGAAGCGCGGATGCGTAACTGGTTGTTCAACTGCGGATCGAGTACGTCAACTGCAGCACGGACGCCCGGGTATACGTTCCACCGGCCGCGTGGACCGAAATTGGAAGTCCCTTCAACACTCAGGTTTGCAGACAAGGTTGCCCGTTCAAGAATCCGGATATCACCGCCGACGTAGAATCGCATCAGGTTAGATTGGAATTTTATATTGGAAGCGCTATCTACCGTCCCCTGTGCCAGCGTTTCATAGTCGTCCGTACCCGCATTAATCTTTCGAGCATAGACGGCTTTCTCCTCATAGCGTTCCACCCACGCCCCTGCCGTGCCCGTATACCGGGCCCAGTCGGCCAAATCCCCTTCGTGGTTCAACTGCGTGTTCCAAAGCAAGGTAAACTCGCTGGACGATCGTTGTGCATTCTGCCGTAGGCGGTTTCGGTCGGGCACAATACCCAGTGCCGGACGATATTGTTTTTCTCTCAGATTGAAATAGTTTACCGCCATCACCGAAGTCAGCGAAGTCCGCTTCCCTGCCTGCCACGTTGCGCTGATGGAACCGTCCATCCGGTTTTCTTCATTGTCGTTGCTCAGCTTGTTTACCAACGCCCAGGGATTGCTTTTCCCCAGCACGTCCACATCCGCCAGCAAATTCGTTCGCTGCCCTTGGTCATTATAAGCATAGCGGCCCATAAACGGTGCCTTGGTTGCAGCCGCATAGAGCGAGTGAATCGCCCAGTTGCTCCCTTGCTCCAGGTAGCTGACTGAAGAATTAGTATAAGCCAGGCTATTCGTGATTTTAAATTTCCGCGAGAGTTGGTAGTCCAAGTTGAACCGCATGCCGATACGTTGCAGATCTGTACCGATAAGTGTTCCTTCCTTGTCGGTATAACCTATACTAAAAAGGTAATTGGCGTCGCCATCACCACCTTTCAGTTTCAAATGGTAATCCTGAAACGACGCTGCCCGTGTAATCATATCCACCCAATCGGTCTGGTAGCCATACTGTGGCAATGCAGTATCAAACAATGGGTTCGCTGCCAGCTCTTGGTCTGTCGCACCATTTTCACCCATATATGACCACAAATACCGTCTAAAATGATCGGCTCCCATCCGGTCAATTTGGTATCCCGCCGCAGAAACACCATAATTAGCGGTGAAATCGATCTGCGTGCCACCAAACTCGCCCCGTTCCGTAGTGATGTAAATCGCGCCATTCGCTCCCCTTCCCCCGATTTGAGACAGCGCCATTCCGTCGGTTGCAACATACATCTCACCGATATCGTGCGGATTAATGAAACTGAATCGCGTTGGCTCAAACGTCGACAAAAACGACGGAAGATCGCGGTTATACCGCACCGGCACACCATCAACGAACACCTGCGGCGTTGCATTTAGGTGGATGCTGTGCAATCCCCGGATCATCAACTGGGGTGCCGCACCGGGCGTACCCGATTCGGTTACATGGATCTTTGGATTGCCCGGCAAGACTTCGGCAAAGGAGATCGCGTCAGACTGCACTGGAGTCCGCACACGGGTCATGCCAACCATCACGCTGTCTATCCGGTCTTCCACAGACAAGCTGTCCTGCAGCGAAAGCCCATAAGCAGGCAGAAAAACAGTAGCGACCAAAGCCGCTAACCCAGTCCTAAAAATCCGATATGGTCCATTCATTATCATGTTTGTGTTTTAGGTCCTTCAATCAGTAATCGGTATCAATTCCAGCATATCCATCAACAAATCGCAGCAATAGTTCGGGTTCGGATTGGAGCCGAACGCGGTGAATACGAAGTAAATGGTGACATCCTCCCGTTCCTCGACTTCGATATCCCCGCAATGGTTATATGACAGGTAATCCCACTCCTCAAATAAGCCGTCCGCACGATTCATGACAATATCGTCCCTCACAATCCGGTCATTGTAAATGGTCATGAAGCTTCCACGTGCGCCTCCCCCTCGGTGCAACATCCGGATTCGGTATTTGCCCCTCGGCACATCCGGAACAGTCATCCAGAAATAGTCGCCTACCTGCTGGGCATTGAACTGGGTGATACGAAACTCCTGATTTTGATGGTAACTGCGCGTTCCGGTATTCAACAGGATACGTGCGGGTGCTTGCGTAAAGACATTCTGTGCGCCGTATGGACTCCCTGGTGGATAGAGATTTAGCCGGATGGTACTAGGCCGTGCCTCCACAATGGACAGCACCGTATCCAGCGCATGATAAATTCCATTGGCAGCTACCCGGTCGATCCCAAAATCGCGCGACTGGTTGAACCGAAAATCTTCATTCACGTAGTACTGACCGAATGCGTCGCTGTGGAAACTCAACGATTCGTGGGGGTACAACGAATAAAATCGCTGTGCCGTCAACAGATTCAAAAAATAGCCCGAATCGGGGATGATATGGTACCGTAACCAGTCGTCCACATCGTCAATCAAATCTATCGAGAATTGGTGCCGTTGTAGCACCTCGTCACTTTCAATGAGTAATGTCAGCGCGCTGTCGCGCAGGTAATCACCATAACCATATTCATCCAGTAACCCGAGCATAATGCCGTACTTTCCGGTGGCTTCCAACATCTCATACATACTCCTCGTTGGCGGCATTAGCACCTCGTTGATGATATTGAGGTATCCGTTTGCCAACGTAATATTATATTCGGTGATTGTCGCCGTATTGTTCAAGCGTATCGCTGCGTATGAATCGCTGATGTCAGCCAGGATATATTTTTCAAGGTACGCCGTCGGATAAGGTAGAGGCCCGGGTACAAACTCATTGGTATTCACTCGGCGATCCAATAAGTGGTATCTAAAAAAATCCATCCAGAATTCAGGACTGGCGTCGGTGATGCTGCTAATGGCATGCCCTTGCTGTGCCAAGTCAGCAAACAGCAGCTCGAAGGCATTGTCCGTCGGTGCAAACACCGTATACCTGCCAGCAGTTTTCAAAAGGTTCCGCTGCCCAATATAATCGACCATCTCCCGGTAGACCGCCAGGTCCTCGCGGCTGTCTATATAATCCATGAGCTGAAGTTCGTCCGTATTGTCGTAACGTGCGCCCGAAAATTGCTTGTCACATCCCTGCAGGCTCGCCATCACGCCCACGCACCAAAAAATAACATATAAGCGTTTCATCGTCAATCCCTTTATTTGTTCCGATAAAATGATTTCTGATCCAATTGCGGATTATTCTCCACTTCCGTAAGGTGGTATGGCAGAAACCAACTTTCCTGATCCAGCAATCGAGCACGAATCACCTGATACGGCCTTCCCATTGAATGATCAGTTGCCGCTTTGTCAATCAGGATATTTTCATAACCAGGTCTACGGCTGATCCGCACAGCAGCAAACCATTCTTTCCCTTCAAACCCAAGTTCAAACTCCCGCTCCATCAGCAGTCTTGACATAAACTCCACACCCTCGCCACTTTCACCAGGAGTCAACTCCGGGATATCGCAATGCCGCCGCACCAAATTGATCTGCTGCTCGGCCTCGACATAGCGATTCAGCATGGCATACGCTTCAGCTTTCATAAATAACACTTCTCGGTACCGATAAAAGATATAATTGGGTATCCGGTTGTTCGCCGCGCGGTAGTTGGCCTGATACGGTACGGATCCGAGAAACTTATATACTTCCAGTGCTGGCCCGAACCCGTTGAAAACCGCAGTATTCCTAAGCATGGCAAACGAACTCAAGCGAATGGTATCCGAGCTGCTATGCTCTAGTGACGTTGGCGGGTATAATACCTCTTGCGAATTGAGCCTAACGTTTGTCGCATTGGCGAGGTAACGTTCTCCATCTGCATCTACTCGGTTAAATGCCGCGAACCAGCCATATACGGGTGAAGTCGGTCCTTGTAGTCCGTACTGGTACTCCAGGATACTTTCTGCCGAATTGCCAGGATTGAAGATCGTGTACCACGACAGGGGCTCAACCAACGTCGATGCGTACTGTGCATCTAGGGCTTGGCAGAGATCCAGGCACCCCTCAAAATCGTTGCGCCATAGCTTCACATCGGCCCACAATGCCCTCACCGCATTTTTTGTGATCCGCCCGTAACGATGCCTGACATCATCAAACGTCGCGGGCGCATCGCCAAGTGCACGCTCCAGATCCGCCTCCACAAAATTCAACACGTCCACCTCGGGATGAGCCGATAAGTCAAATTGCTGGTTGTCAGATTCATACGGCTCGTCTAATATCGGCACGTCCTTAAACGCCCTGACGAGGTAGAAGTAATTCAGCGCGCGCAAGGCATATGCTTCGCCCATCATGGTGCGGAGTTCATCCGGATTGAACGTGATATCGTGTTCTAACGCACTCGGGGCATTCTTAATAAACGAATTGATAATGGAAATGGAACGGTATACCGTTCGCCAGGACAATAACCCGTTGGCAGGGTAAATGTCGTGCTGCATCAACTGTCCGTACGATGCATTATACGCGTCGCCCGACCCCGGGGCGTACAGGCTCGAACGGACGTCACCCCAAACGTGGTAACTGTTCATTGCGTCGTGCATGGATGAATACATGCCCATCAGCGCCGCATATACCTGATCCCGGTTTTGCCAAAACTCGTCATGCACCAAGTTATCTGGCACATCAACGTCCAGAATCTTGTCGCAGGATGTAGTAAACAACAAGAAAAGACCGAGTATACTATATTTCAGATTCGCCATGTTTCTTTTTTTACTAAATGTTAAAAAGTAGCCCGCAGCCCCAAGGTATATTGCCTTGCTGGCGCCGTGGTTGCATTGTCAATTCCAAACAAGAGCACACCGCCGGTGATCGGCACTTCCGGATCCAACCCTAAGTAATTTGTCCATGTATATAAGTTATACCCTGTAACAAACACGCTGAGCTGCTGCATGCCCAACTTCAACCGGTCAGTAAATGTCTTACCCGCATTATACGTGAGCGACACTGTTTTGAGACGTAGATAGGAGCCGTCTTCCACCCAGCGGGACGAAGCTACTCGATTCCACGCATTGTCCGGCTGTGCACGTGGTATATCGGTGATGTCGCCCTGTCTACGCCAGCGCGCCATGATCGACCGCGACTGGTTGTGCGAGTAGGACATTTGTTCCATCCGGATGCGTGTACCGTTAATCACATCGTTGCCATATTGGTATTGGAAGTTGACGGCTAGCGTCCAGTCCCGATAGTTCAGTGTATTGTTCCAGCCGCCGAAGAAAAGTGGGTTCGCATCGCCGATCTGGACACGATCCAGTTCGTTGATGATCCCATCGCCATTGATATCCTCGTAGATCATGTCGCCGCCCCTGAACCGATGTCCGGTATTCGATCCATAGCGCATGTACTTTGGTGTAATACCATCCGCTTCAAAGACGACGTTCCCATCTGGACCGCGCAATATAGCATCGGCATCCGATGCATAAACCCCAAGTGCGCGGAAGGCATAAAAACCACCGATCACATCCCCTTCTTGCAGTTTCGAGGCAAACCCATTGCTGGTCGCCGAAAACGCATCGGCATTGAATTGGTCTGGCAAGCGTAACAGTACGTTTCTGTTTGTGGCGATGTTAAAAAATGACTTCCACCGCACACTTTTTTTGCCTCCTTTCAGTACTACGGCTGTAATGCCCAATTCCCAACCGCTGTTTCGTACCGTTCCGAAATTGGTGTGTTGTGTTTGATATCCCAAAGTCGTCGACAACCGTTCCTGCAGCAGTAGGTCTGTTGTCGTCCGGGAGTAAAAATCCAGCTGCCCGGACAAGCGATTATCAAACAAGCTCCAGTCCAGCCCCATATTATATTCCGTCGTCCTTTCCTCCCGGATGTTGTCATTGGCAAACTTTGTCGGAATGATGTAGTTTTCACCCATATACCCGATAGCCGAGCCATAAGCTACGTCATACAGATTCAGCACATTGGGCAGGTTTCCCGTGATGCCAAAAGCAAAACGCGGCTTGATCGCGTTGGCCCACTCGGCGCCTTCCAAAAACGGTTCTTTTGTCAGCTCCCATGCCGCCCCGATAGCCGGGAAAATCGAATAGGGGTTAGCGTCGCCGTATCTGGAATCACCCTCAGTTTTGCCCGTCACGGTGAGGAAATACCGATCCATCAACGCATAATGCCCTTGCAGAAACATACCGAGGTACTTTCGTGTATTGTAGGAGCCGTGTGCGTCGCTGATGACTGCCGACGCATCCGCGGCGCGAAGTCGCGGCGATCCGCCGTTGAAATACGATACCGCCATCGAGTTGTCGCGATCCAGATTGAAATTCATTACACCCGTAACGGTGAGTCGGTGGTTTTCCTCCCGAACAGCCGACCACACCAGCCGGTTGTTATTGTTAATCATGAGCTGGTACCCCTCCGTCTGTCGGCCGGCATTATATAGTTCCTCTCCTGGAATTGCATCTGTAGCGTACCCCGGCAGGAAGTACTCGTCGGCAGACTCCCGGAAATCGGCCGCCAATTGGGTTCGAAACTCCAGATTGTCCAGTATCCGGTAATCCACTGCTGTGGAGGCCATGAACCGATTGGCTCGGGTTAGATATGTAGAATAGTCGATCAACGCCAGCGGATTATAACGGGAATGGGCAGATAAACCGATATTCCGATCTATGAAGTAATTCAGCCCATTACGCGAATAGATCGGGAAATAAGCCGGCGTTTCCCGGGAAAACAAAATGGGGTTCATCGCCTGGTCACCGTCAGTGATCGGGTGGTTCTGCCCTCGTTTGTCGGTCAGGGAATTGGTGTAGGTGAGGTCGGCCGAAACCTTCAACTTGTCCGAAACCGTATAGTTCAGGTTGAACCGTGTATTGAACCGGTCGTATCCGGTACCCTTTGTAGTTCCGTATTGATTGGTATAGCCAAGGCCCCAAAAGTAATTGATGCGTTCACCACCACCACTCAGCGCCGTATTGTACTGCTGGTACATACCTTTCCGGTTGATTGCCTGTACCCAGTCTGTATTGTTATTAAAAACCCAGGCATCGGCACGGGCCAGATCGCCACGAAGCTGCTGAAACCCGGTACCGTCATCGGCACCACCCGTTGCCCGCTCGATGTGATAGATCCGCTGCTCATCGCCGGTCAGCATCGGGATGGTGCCCGGCACTTCGGTCATCGTAAAGCGCGAGTTGAACGTAAACTGCGGTTTCCCTCGCTTTCCCCGCTTGGTCTTAATGACAATCACCCCGTTGGCACCACGGGAACCATATAAAGCTGTAGCTGATGCATCTTTTAGAATGTCAATCGATTCGATATCCGAAGGGTCCAAGTCACCAATGGGACTGAACCCGAAGTCGGTAATACTTTCCACTTGATAGTTGCTCCCGATGACCTCTGCCCCATCGACGATCCACAACGGGTCGTTGATACCGGAAATACTGGAAATCCCCCGGATGCGGATAGAAGCCGAAGCCCCCGGATCACCACTGGCAGCAACCACCTGTAGCCCGGGTGCCATACCCTGCAGCAGCTGATCGACCGATGCTACCGGCATATTCTCCACGCCAGTCAGGTCCACGGATGCAATAGAACTCGACAACTCCCGTCGGTCGATCGTTAAAAACCCCAGATCGGCCGGCGCTTCTCGCTGCCCTGATATTTCCACTTCTTGCAGTTGCTGGCTTTCCGCTACAAGTGTCACTTCAAGCGTTTGATTTTTAATTGTCTGTAGCAGAAAATCCCGGCTTTGATAGCCCACATTAGAGAACCGGATTTTTACAGCATCGGGATGCTGGGACAGTTCGAAAATTCCCTGATCGTTCGTCTTCCCCCCTTTCAGGATCAGGTTGTTGGCATTCACTAGCGTTACTGAAACATCCGACAGAGGATTGCGCGTACTCCCATCGTAAACCCTGCCCCGGAGCATCTCCTGTGCAAACGACATGTTCAATAAGCCAAGAAGTACGGCGGCCGAAGAGATCAGTTTCTTGTGGATCGTAATCTTCATTTAATCAAAGGTTTAGAACAATTGGTTAATTTTATGAAACACTCCGTTTGTGCCTTGTACATTGTCCGGACTCACCAGTATCGTTGTTCCATCTCCATCGCGAATACTGAAGGTTTCCCAAGCCCCATTGACCCACACAGGTCTCCCGTTTCGATTTGATAATTGCCCTGTAAAGACGCCATCAGCAAATACATAACGGCTTGGAACGATGTACCGATTGACCCATTGAATTAAGTCGGCCTCTGAAAGGTCGTCGAGATCGATACCAGACGCTTCAATAGCGGCATTGGTCGGTGCGAAGACTGTATAGATAAAAAAGCCCGATAGTGACAACTCCGCAGCGACGCTTCCTGCCCGGTTGACCGCAGCAACAAAACGGGAAAGTTCCGGTTCAGCGGTCAATTTTGCATAAAGCGACTGCTCCGCATCCTGCCGATCCAGCGGTGTAAGGAAGCCATCGATTTCGAAGATCGCCCCATTGCTGCGCTCCCAAACCGGATCATCAGACAACAACGCTACTGAGTGACCAGTATGGTCGTAAAGCCGGCCACCCTGGTATAAGATGTAGCCAAACTCAGTCGGGTAAAAACGCCGCCGGAATCCGCCATCTTCCCGTACGTCCAAGTTCAGTACACCTGTCCGGCATTCGCGGTAACGGTATTCCCGATCCTCAGCCAGCATATCCGCTGCCAGCGGAAATCCCCATACATCATCTGGCTGCACCAACAAAGTCACCGGTGGATGCTGGAATGACAGGCCATCGGTCAATCCCGCATTGAGGTTGGTCCGCTCAAACATCCAGTACCACTGGCTGTAGGTTTTGTGCTTCATATAAATTCCGCCTTCTACACTGTTCAAATCAGCCGATTCAATCAGCACGTTGGTTTTGTAAATCACGCTGTTACTGGCCGGAACCGATCCGGTAATCACATTAGCAATATCCGGTGCCAGATAAACATAAGCTCTTGCTTCCCGCAACCCATTATCTTCCTTGCTCACTAGATCGCTCTTTAAGTAGTAGTTGGGAAGCTGAGCAGTCCGGATCAACGATGCCATGACCCGCTTCGGTACAGAATCGATGGTGTTGTCCAGTTCCGGTAGATACGGTTCGAAATAGTTCAAAATCGCCTCATTGGTGGGCACCAGCATAGTAGTCTGTACGTTTTCGTCCGCAAGGTTCCGCCCGGTTTCATATGTTTTATACAAAGTTGTATCAACCCAGCCAAACTCGTCCCGTTCGCCCAATACATACGCAGCGTGCCGCTCCTGCCAACTACTGAACAGGGAGGTCTCTGGATCATTAGCTAATGCGATGTCGGTGCGCGGTAACACCCCCAGCGGTGTTTCCAGCACATGGATCACCCCATTCGTTGCTCCAATGTCCCGGTCAGTCTCCGAAATACGGGCACCTTCCACCATAAACCCAGGTTCACCCCCGCCGTACATGTCCAAATAATCGGCCTCCTGATACTGGAAAAAATACGGCGTATAGAACCGGATCACTTTCCCAGGAAAATTGCCTTCTGTCCGGGCACGGTATCGGGTTGCACGGCTCTTTGCGACAGCCGTTGAGGCCGACAGGTAACGCTGTTCTATATCGTACTGGTAATACATGCCGCTGATAAAGTGGTAATTGATGAACATCCGAAGCATTTCATCCGGCGCAGCATCCACCGAGGCATACCCCAAGCTAGCGAAATAAGCAGACACCTGGTCGTCCGGGGGTGCCAAGCACGTGTATATCGCCGCTTCTCCCAACGTCTTCCGTAGCCCCAACCGGTCGATCATCCCGACAAAAGCCGAAAAACGTCCATCCTCTTCCAGCACCTCAATAATATTTTTATCGATCGCGCTCTTCGGATTATAATACTCCGTGATATTCTTAGCACAGCCGCCCAATAAAAGGGAAGTGGCCACGCTAATCAGAAGACCGAATAAACGTTGATGTGTCATCATAATTCATATGCTAATGGTTAATAAGTTGGCAGGTGGTCAACGCGGATATTCACTGATGTCTATCCGCTGGAAGACCAAATCTGCCTGGCTGCTCTCATACAAGATACCAATACGGCGGTCGTCCACGGTCGTCAAGCAGGAATATCCCCGGCTTCGGCCTTCATCAAGCAATATCCATTGACTTTCCGGCCAGGTATTTCCATCATCGTAACTGATCTTGATCGTCATATCCTTCCTGAATTCCTTATCGTTCGGATTGGAAAACACCAGCATGGCCCGGCGGCCGTCGTTGTCTCCGTATTTATAAAGGCTAGCCATACAAACTGGCTCAGGAAGTGCGTTGAACGACGACGGATGCTCCGTCCACGAATTGCCTAAATCGTCGGTTACAGCGACTGCCCTTCCGTTATCGTCGCCCAATCGACCTTTGTTCCGGCCGGATCGCATATTGAGCATCAGCCGCCCATCGCTGAGCTGCGCCACGGCACACTCCGTTGTACCGGAATAGGCTGGGTTACTGGTCTTCCAGGTCTCACCCCCATCGGTGCTGTAGGTGATGTTCGAAAACGACCTTCCGCTTCCATCCCTCCCCTGTGTTGGAAACACCAACGTTCCATCGGTCATTGTAATACCGTTTCCCGGCGCAGGCGCCCACAGCCACCACGCTTCTTTTTTGCACATACGGGTCAGATTCACGGGCTCACTCCAGGATTTCCCATCGTCCGTACTCTTCACGATCAAAAACTGCGAGGTTTGCCGTTCACTATACCCAGGTTGGGAAGCCTTGTTCCGCCATTGGTGGTTCCAATCGTCACTGTCTTCAGTTAACCCTTCCACCCATTTTCCATCTTCATTGATCACCCCATGCATCCATAAACCGGCGATGAAAATGGCGTCCGAGTTTTTGTCTACCAAAATGCACGCATCGGATACGCCGTTAAACTTTTCAGGCAATCCGCCGCATTCACCCATATCCATCGCTATCTGTAAGGGTTCCCATGTCTGTCCGTTGTCGGTGCTCCGGTGCAACCCGATATCCATATGTCCTTGTAGGTCTCTGCCGCTCTCGCGTCGAGCATCAAATATAGCTAACAGCGTTCCGCTGTTTGTTCGGGCTAATCCAGGTATCCGAGATGTATGTACGCTGTCTTGCCAATGCTTCCGCACAGCAACCCCTACGCGTTGCCTCACTGGATTGACCACAGGCGCTACCGGCACAGTACGACCATCAATCGTCAGCGACACCGCCTGCGCCGAAACCACATGATCCAGATTGGTCTCATCCGCAAGTTCGTAGGAGACCCACAGGTAATTATCCCCTGGCTGCAACACTTGGTGCCCTTCCATCCGCATTTCGCTCGCCCCCTTGGCAGGTGTCCCGAACAAAGGCCTTTTGACGGCATACATCGATCCCGCAGCAGAATCAGTCCGATAGTAAAATATCCGCGCCGTTTTGATATCCGCTACATCAGTGGTTCCCTTAGCCGTTAATTCCAATGCTTCCAGCATTGCCCGGGCTGGCACTGTAACCCGGATCCTCAACACTGGATTATCCGCTTTATTAATGAGTGCCGGTACTTGATACTGATGCTGCTCAATTACCGGTTGTTCACCGGTTGCATATGCCGTACCAACTATCCCTAGAAAGAATATAACAAAAAAATTGCGTAACAGGTTCATCTTGTATTATTTAGCTATTTGTCCCATTTATCACGTCGTTATCGCAGATCAAACAATTGGTTGACTTCCGCTTCACTCAGCGCCCGACCGTAGACCAACAAATCGTCGAGCAGTCCGTTGAAATGATTCGAAAAGCTGCCACCGCCACTGGTTTCCTGCGCGCCGATCTTGAATGGTTGTTCGCTCGAAACATTCCGTGGCGCAGGAGCCGTTCCCTCACGTACCAATACACCATCAATGTATACCCGGGATACTCGTCCTTCCCGTACACATACCACCTGACGCCAAACACCATCTGTCACGCCATCACTGATATTCAATATCGTACCACCGCTAGCGTCCTCCACAGCGAACCGGATTTTCCGATCCGCTGTGTTATCCCCAAGACGCAACCATGTTTGGTTGTCGCCTCCAGCGTTTGCACCACTTTCAGCCCAAACCATCATCCGGTCGGCGCTTTCGGTATTTATCCAGCATGCAATGGTAAAATCACCGGTTCCGAAGTTGAATCCGGCATGATCCGGCACCAGAAGAAGGCTGTTGCCATCAAAACGGGCCGCCGTACCTCCACCGATCCGGCCCTCATTTTCGAAAACCACCTGGCCAATTACCGATGGGTGGATTGCCGATGGCCCTGCGTCAGCCCCCGAGCCATCCATGGGATAATATGCGACCAATCCGCTGTTCGGCACCACCAATATATGGCCTTCCACCGTTTTGGTATCGGTTCCGATCTCATCGTATGCCTCTAACGTTACCGTATACCGGCCGGGTGTCTGATAGACTACCGTTGGGTTAACCTCCGTGGAGGTAGCCGGAGTACCACCATCAAACGTCCAACGCAAACCAGAAACATCTCCTATACTGACACTTTCAAACGCAACCGAACCGCCGGCAACCACACCGGAAACGACCGATGTAAAATCAGCTTGCGGCGGATTGGCACTCAGCACCGTAACGAATCCCTCTTTAGTGATCATATCTTGCCCTTCCGGGTGAGATACCGTCAACTTCACGGAGTAGATTCCAGCACGATCAAAAGTCAGCTCCGGATGCTGTTCTGTCGACGTGACCGTCGTTCCATTTGCGGCATATATTTCCCATTGCCAAGACTCCGGGAGGCCTGCCGAAAGATCGGTGAACTGCACCGGATCCCCCACTTTCACGGTGGTCATATCGGCCGAGAAATCGGCCACCAACTCCCGATAGCCCACGGTAACGAAGTCCGGGATAGTGATTGTTGAAATTTTGCCGTCACGCCTGACTTCCAATGTCACGGAAAATGTTCCAATAGTGTCATAGATAACCATCGGACTGTGCACGATCGCCGTTCCGGGATTTCCGCCCTCAAACAACCACCGCCATTGCGAAGGTAACCCCTCTGAAACGTCTTTAAAGCGAACGGTATCGCCCAATTTGACCTCTTGGACATCAGCTTCAAAAGCGGCTCCCAGGGGTGCATCCTGCAGCAACGCATCATCCGTAGCGCACGATAGGTTCAGCAGAACCAGCAGAAAGCTACAAATAATTGCAGTGTAACGGTTTATCATATTCAGGAATTTTAAATCTGGCTAATTCAATACGTCGAGATGTTCGTAAAAAAAACTGTTGACGATCCGACTTTTGAGTTAAAACGTTCATAATTGGCTTTAGTTCTTATGTAGAACATATATGCAAATATAGACAGATTAGGAATTGGATGCAAATTAAATTATACTTTTCCGCCAAACCACTCGTTCGTTACTCCTAAAGCCATTTTAAGCCGCTTTTGCTTTTCACACGCTTCACTTTCATTCCTATGACGAAGCTTTGCAGGGTTGACCATTGGAATTAAATTAAACGATTTAGATCGCGCCTTTGTCAGAAGAACTAAACTCACTCAATGAAATCACTTTAAAGGCGATACCCTCGGACCAACGTCGCTTTCCTCCTTCAAAAACCAAAGCAATAAAATCGCCTTCTAACTTTACCATATCTGAATAGGCCGACGGGCCGTTGTAAACCAAATAACTTTTGTTCCACGATTTATCCTCGTTATCGTTAAGCTTAATAGTTAATTTTTCCCGGTATTCACTGGCGGGATTTGCAAATAGTAAGTTGAACTTCCCCTTTGATTTAAAAGACAACAAACTTCCTTGACACTTAGAATCGACCAATGAGTGGTCCGCTTCCGGCGTGCTCCAGGTCTCGCCACCGTCATCGCTAATCGCGTAATATCGTACAAACGCATGCCGGTAGCGAATATTTAGCATTAAATCCCCACCTGCTAACTCTGCTACTGTACATTCCCCGCCACCTTGTAAATCAGCTGGCTTGCCAGCATGCCATGTTTTCCCATCGTCATCAGAAAAAATCACATGAGCATAACTCGCTTTTCCGTCCCCTTTTTTGGTAAAATAGCTTGGCACTATTAGCCGTCCCTTTTTTTTGCCTGTTGTAAGCTGGATTCCATGTACAGGTCCTGTGCCATACCAATCCCATTTTTCGCTTTTTACCTGCCCTGTTACTTCAGTGGGTTCTGACCAGTTGCCCCCTTCGTCTTCAGAGCATGTATAATAAACCCTCCGTGTATCGTTACTTGTTCCTTTTGCCATTGCTATTCGTTTATCGTTTCCGTGATTCCATGACATCATTAAGTGAATTTTACCTGACTTGGCATCTACAATCGGCACAGGGTTACCACAGGTATTGGCACCATCATCCCAAATAACCGTCATTTCACTCCATGTCTTGCCATTATCAGTGGAACTTTTCATGACCAGGTCAATATCACCAGAATCACCATTACTCCGCTGCTTTCTAGCTTCGGCGAAAACCAATAATTTACCAGATTGTGTTTTTACAATAGTTGGAATTCGATACAATTGATACCCAAAAGTATGGTCTTGAAAAATATAATTCAAAGAAGAAACATTACGTGTCTTATTGCTTGAATCACAAACGCTATTAACCAATGGATGGATCAGCCTATGTTTGGCTTCGACCAGGAAAACACCTCCTTGAAAAGCAACTAATAAAAGGAACACAGTTAGGGTTCTTATGCTGCGGAAAAATTCAAGACCCGGAGTATACATATTCATAACGTTTAAATAATGTGACTGTACTGGTTATTTTTTATACCGTCCCTTCCGGTATTGCTCAATCCATGCCGCCAGTCGATTTTCTACCGTTCTGGACGACACCTTATCCGCTACGTTCCTCGTCTCTAAGTTATTGTCGTTGAGACGGTACAATTCGCGCTCCACCACCAAATCTGTTTCGAGGTCGTACCAACACGTATATCTCCATCCTTTAACGCGCACCGAGTATCCCATGTGCGTGGCTCTCTCGCTGTTGTGGATGGCTGCATAAGGTCGTACGAACTGGCTGAAAGCGGGGTGCCCCCAATCCACACGTGGATTGTCAAGCAAGGGCCGCAAACTGGTGCCCGCCAGCGTAGTGGTCGCCTGGATACCACACAGGTCGCTGAGAGTCGGGTAAATATCCACACTTTCCACCATTGCGTCGGTGCTGCCACCATTGCTGCGCATACCCGGTGCCGACAGGATGAGCGGCACCCGTACATCCAGCTCGAAGTTAGTCGATTTGCACCACAGCGCTTGCTCGCCCAAGTGGTATCCGTGATCACCCCAGAGCACGATAATGGTATTGTTAGCCATCCCCAGTTCTTCCAACCGATCCATTACCTTTCCGATCTGCGCATCGACATAGCTGATACAGGCGTAATAGCCATGTATGAGCTCCTGTTCTTGTTCAGGAGTAATCTCCCCTTCATCCGGCACATCGGCATAACCACGTAACTCTTGCCATTGATGGAACGCCAATTCCGGACTACCTATCGGCCGATCCCGCTGTGCGACTGCAAACATGGTTCGCTCATAGCGCTTCCAATATGTTTCGGGAGCACAAAACGGGGCATGTGGCTTCATGAATCCTACCGCCAGAAAGAATGGCGTATCCGTGGCGGCCGCCTTTTCCATGAGTAAAATCGCATCCTCAGCGATCTGCCCATCAGCATAGGCGATATCCGGCACATCAGCACGTTCTGTGGCGTCTCTTTTTCCGCCGTTCTCACTCCGATTCTTGGGAAGGACGTATGTATTGCCTGAAAACGGTGACACTTCCAAGGTCCAGGAGACAGAGTCAAGTGTTCGTTTGGAATTATGGAAAACCTTTCCCACGCTCGCCGTGAAGTAGCCCTGATTTTTAAACGCCTGGGGAAGCGTTACCACATGGGGGTTCCCATCCCGGAAATGCGTTCGCAGATCGTATACACCCGTTTCATCCGGCCGCAACCCGGAGAGCATCGATGTACGCGACGGACTGCAAACTGCTTGTTGACAATACGCATTCTCAAACAACATACCTTGGGCAGCCAACCGATCGATATGGGGTGTCTGCGCCCACTGGTCGCCGTAGCACCCCAGGTTCGGCCGTAGATCATCTACCAGAAAGAAAAGGACGTTTTTGCGTTGATCTTGTTGCGCTCTAGCTTCCGGAGCCCACAACAGCCAGCACAGTGTCCAAAATATACAAATTGCTGTTTTCATCGCGAAGTCGCCGAATAATCCGGATTTACCTCCGGTAATTGCACACCGCTTTCATTTCGCCACGCTTCCAGCATCGCAAGGAGAGATTTCACCAATCCTTTGTTTTCCGATGCTACGTTGCGCGATTCCGCCATATCGGTTTTCAGATCATACAATTCCACTGATCCGTCTTCCAGCGACTCAATGAGCTTCCAGTCACGGTACCGGATCATGCTAAGCGGGCGGGAACCGTTCGGATGGTTTGGCCCGACATAGTTCGGAAAATGCCAGTAAAGGGCTTCCCTGGAAGGCAGATCCCCGCCATTGAATATTGGTTTGAGACTGAGTCCGTCGACGTGCTGCTCGGGAATCAACGGCAATCCTGCCATATCCAAAATCGTCGGATACAGGTCGGTTGTAATTGAAGGCGTTTCTGAAATCATTGGCCGATCCGTCACGCCCGGCCAGCGGATAATAAGCGGTACACGGATCCCTCCTTCATAAAAGTTGCCTTTATTGCCGCGGAACGGATAATTCGAGGTCTGTTTGCCGAACCCTCCATTATCCGACGTGAAAACAATAATTGTATTGTCCATCAACTCAAGTTCCTTTAATTTCCCCACGATCGCTCCCATACTCGCATCGACGCTCTCGATCATCGCGGCGTAGGCCGGTTCTACATGTCCTTTTAATGAGTCCGGCTCCTTCTGTTCATACTTTGCTTGCACTTCCTTCTTTGCATGAATAGGCGTGTGCACAGCATAGTGGCTCAAATAAAGAAAAAACGACCGGTCGCGGTTGCGCTCGACGAAATCAACGGCTTCTGCCGTCAGCCGATCGGTCAGATACTCACCCGGCCGTCCGTCGGGAAGCGTATGCCACTCTTCCCAGGGAAAGTCGGCCGCCATGCGCCATTTACCTTTATATGGATAAAAGTAGGACCCAGTATGCCCACGATGATTGCCACCGATATTTACGTCGAAGCCCTGATACTCTGGATAGTAGGCCGGATCGCGACATACGTGCCATTTACCGATGCTTGCCGTCACATAGCCATTCCTTTTCAATGCCTCAGCTATCGTCACTTCCTCTAAGGGAAGGTTCATCACATAGTCGGCGTCTTTCAGTGGCGTACCTCGCCCCCCTTCAATGCGTTTGTAACCTTGGATAGGTATCGCATGGGTAATATGCAGCCGCGCCGGGTTTTTTCCAGTGAGCAGACTGGCCCGCGTCGGTGAACAAAGTGTACTGCTGGCATAGGCTTGCGTAAACCGCATACCTGATGCAGCTAACCGATCGATATGTGGTGTTTCATAATAACTACTGCCATAGCAGCCTACATCGCTGTATCCTAGGTCGTCTACCAAAAAAACTATGACGTTTGGTTTCTGAAGGGTCTGCCCTTTGCATACGCAACCGCCCCACAACATCAACATCCCGCTCAGCAAGGCAATAACCGGATAAGGCTTGTCATGTCTTGTCCGTATCGGCATCCCTAAAGTCGTTTCTATATTACTTTGGATCATATTCGGCATAATTGGTAATCATTAGCAACTGATCAACTCAGCTCTAATATGTAGAACATATTGACAAAAATAAGCGTTTTGTCTCTAAACTTCCAAATGTTTTTGAAGATTTTTAGGTGTTTCCAGTAAACGGCTGTCGTTATCCGCTGCGCATAAGTGCCTACTTAAACGACCAAACCAGATTAGCCGAAATAAGGGAAAGAGACAAGGCTCCCTGACAAGTAGTCGCCATGGCAAATCATTTAATCGAATCGGAAATTACTATTTGCTCACCCGCTCGAAATGCGGGTTCAGGTGCTCCTTCATTCCTTGGCGGAAATCATCTGGCCCACCTTTTTTAAGAAGTTCCAGTAGGTCCCGGTGGGTCACTTTTCCTACCTTGGCCTCCCCGTTTATTTTGGCTTCTTCGCTAACCACATATTCGAATACAGGCAGTAGCATGTTTTGGAAGCGCGTGAATGTTTCGTTTCCAGTCATCTGATAAAGTTTACTGTGAAAAGCTATTTCGTATTTGACCTTAAACGGCTTTTGCACCTTATTCACTTCTTTACTCACAATCTGTTCCAGTTCCTTCAGGTCTTTGTCGGTCATCCTTGCGTAAAGCAGGTCTGCGAGGCCCATTTCCAATACCAACCTCAATTCGAACAGGTCCTTTAGCGTTTTTTGATCAAGAATGAGCGGATCCAAGACACGCTCAAATCCCCCAAGAATATCCGGTTCGGCAAGAACCATGCCCCGCTTCTTCTTGGTTTCAATCATTCCCAGCATACGTAGCCTGCTCAGCGCTTCACGGACCACATTCCGACTCACATCCAGCGCCTCGGCCAACTCCAGTTCTTTAGGCAATGCATCACCGGGTTTAAACGCCTTTTTTTTGAGGTATTCCCTAAGCTTAGTCTCCACCACATCTGCCATGGTAGAAGGGGCTATTTTCTCGATATCTTTACTTAAACTCTTGCTTACCATTTTATACTTGAACGTGCGATAGGCAAAAATGCGTTTTTTTTTTGCGATTATGTAGGACAAAATAAATAATATCAATAAGGAGATGGACTCACCGATGTCCACCCCCCGTCAACAATAAGCGTCTGTCCGGTAATGTGACGGGCCTGATCGCTGACTAAAAACAGCATCGCCGCCGCAATATCGCCTACCATCGCCGGGCGTCCCACGGGTGTGATGGCGGACCATGTTGTTTCGTATTGTTTATCTCCTACCGTCCTTTCCGTTAGCGTAGCGCCTGGGGCCACCGCATTGACATTGATACCAAAAGGGGACAATTCAACCACGAGGTGTCTCGCCAACATCTCCAATGCTGCTTTGGACATGCCATAGGCAGCAAGGTTCTTATGGGCTTGATGCCCCGTCACGGAGGAGGTGAATAATATAGACCCGCCTTTCCCTTGTTGGATCAGTCGCTTAGCCGCCTCTTGCGCCAAGAAAAAAGATCCGCCGAGATTGATCTCCATTACTTTATAAAATGATTCGGGCGGATACTCCAGAAATTCACCAAATAGGGTGATGCCCGCGTTTGCGATAACAATATCCAATGTCCCTGTCTCAGTCACGGCTTTCCCGACGACGTCCCTGATGAAGGCCAAGTCACCCGAATCGCCCGGACAGGCAATGCAGCGACCTACCGCTTGCACATTTTTTGCAGCTTCTTCAGCCAACCGGGTGTCCACATCATTGAGTAATACCGTTGCGCCTGCTAACGCTAACCGCCTGCATACTTCGAAGCCGATTCCCTGCCCGGCACCGGTTACAATCGCCGTTTTACCGCTGAATATATCTGAATCCACCGCAGTTACTTTATATGTGTTTAGACTTATCTGTGTTTGGAACTATCAATGCGAATCGCGGGAAACTGCACTTCCAGAACCGCCTTTTAGAAAGTCGAAATCTGCACCCAAGTGGGCTTGCTCCACGTGTTCCGTATATAGTTTGACATACCCTCTTGTGAAACTCACGGTTTGCCTGGTCATCAGCCCCCTCCGCCGGTTCAGTTCCGCATCGTCTACCAGCAGTTGCAACTTACGATTGGGAACGTCCAGCTCGATTTCGTCCCCATCTTTCACCAGCCCCAATACGCCTCCCTCGGCGGCCTCCGGCGACACGTGTAACACGACTGTCCCGAATCCTGTGCCGCTCATCCGCCCATCGGAGATACGAACCATATCGGTGATCCCCTTTTCCAGCAGTTTCCTCGGCAAGCCCATGTTTCCCACTTCAGGCATACCGGGATAACCTTTAGGACCGACATTCTTCAAGACTAATACGCATGACTCATCGACATCCAGATCCGGATCATCTATACGCCGCTTATAATCTTCGATATCTTCAAACACGACTGCCCTGCCCGTATGGCGCATCAATGCGGGACTGGCAGCCGATGGTTTCAGTACCGCACCTGCCTCACATAGGTTGCCCTTCAGGACGACAATCCCCGAAATTGGGTTAAACGGTTGGTCCAGGTCCGCAATCACCGCCCTATTCAGGCTTATTTTTTCATGAATGTTCTCGCCGACCGTTTTTCCGTTTGCCGTGACACAGTCTACATGGAGGCGTGAGCTAATCGAATGCATTACCGCTGGCAAGCCACCGGCGTAATACAGATCTTCCATAAAGTACTCACCCGAGGGCTGCAAGTTGGCGACCAAAGGAATATCTTTAGACAGCGAGTCGAAGTCATCCACTGAAAGCTGTACGCCGATTCTCCCGGCAATGGCAAGCAGGTGGATTATGAAATTGGTTGACCCACCAATAGCCGCATTTACCCGGATGGCATTTTCAAAGGCTTGTTGTGTGAGGATCGATGACAGCCTGATGTCATCACGGACCATTTCAACAATACGCCGCCCCGAGAGCTGTGCAATTACCTTACGGTTTGCGTCCGCTGCGGGTATTGCTGCATTGCCCGGCAACGAAAGTCCGAGCGACTCCACCATACAAGCCATGGAAGAAGCCGTACCCATCACGGCGCAATGACCCCGGCTCCGGCACATGCCCATTTCGGCCAAATTCAATGCTTCCTCTGTCATGATACCTGTCCGTACATCTTCAGAAAACCGCCAAAGGTCGCTTGTGCCAATATTCCTTCCATTGAATTTACCGGTTAGCATCGGTCCTCCAGACACGACAATTGTCGGCAGGTCTACGCTGCATGCCCCCATTACCAAAGACGGTGTGGTCTTATCACAGCCGCACAGCAACACCACGCCATCAACTGGATTAGCACGGATCGACTCCTCAACATCCATGCTTGCCAGGTTTCTGAAGAGCATGGCTGTAGGCTTCATTAAGGTTTCTCCGAGTGACATTACCGGGAATTCAAGCGGAAAACCGCCTGCTTCAAGAACACCCCGTTTGACTGACTCGGCCAGCTCCCGGAAATGCGCATTGCACGGGGTAAGCTCGGACCAGGTGTTGCAGATACCGATGACCGGTTTTCCCCGGAACTCATCATCTGGTATACCCTGGTTTTTCATCCAGGCGCGGTAAATAAATCCGTCTTTGCCTGTCCTGCCGAACCATTCTTGGCTTCTCAATGTTCTTGTTGACATTCGGAAATAGTTAGTTAACAACCAAAGCTATAAAAAATTGTGGTGCTTTTAACTGTTTCGAATGACTACAAGAAAAAATTCGGTTTTCATCTTCCAAAAAATTCGGTAATCGAATTTTTTGTAGTAGGTTTGCACACTTTTAGCAGTTGAATGTTTACACCGGAAGCGCTTAAGAAGGAACTGGCCAAACCGAAGCAAATAGTTGTCACTACGCACCATAAACCTGACGGGGATGCATTGGGGTCATCGTTGGCAATCTACCATTGGCTGAAAGCCAAAGGCCATACTGTACACGTCATTGTGCCTTCGGATTTCCCATTCTTTCTGGATTGGATGCCCGGACGGGACGCTGTTTTGGTATATACGGCAGACCAGGCGGCGAACGACACCTTGATTGCCAAGGCAGACCTGATTTTTTGCCTGGATTTTAACTGGTTGACCCGCACTCATGCAATGGAGGATGCGCTAAAAAAAGCAGCCGGAACCAAAATCATGATTGATCACCACCTGGAGCCTGAAGGGTTTGATGACTTCCGCCACTGGGATAGCCAAGCAGCCGCCTCGGCACAGCTTGTTTATGACTTTATCACTAATGTCATGGATGATCACCAGGCCATTACCGCGGAAATTGCCAGCTGCCTGTATACCGGGATCATGACGGATACGGGGTCTTTCCGGTTCCAGGCCACTACTCCCGCCGTACACCTTATCGCCGCTGACCTCATTACGCTTGGGGCTATAAACTGGGAAATACACGAGTCGGTTTACAACAGCTTTACGGAGAACCGTTTGAAATTTCTTGGTTTTTGCTTATTGAACAGGCTCGAAGTGATCGCCGAATACCGAACTGCTCTGTTTTACATTTCCCGCCAAGACCTTGTCCGGTTTCAGGTTGGGACCGGCGACACCGAGGGATTGGTGAACTATGCGCTGGCCATCAGTGGCATGAAGCTTGCCGCATTGATCATAGACCGCACCGAACTCGTGAAACTCTCACTGCGATCTACCGGTGATTTCCCATGCAACGAGGTGTGCAAAAAATATTTCAACGGCGGAGGGCACCGCAATGCAGCAGGGGGAAATTCCAACGAACCGCTGGAAAACGTCGTAAAGAAGTTTAAATCGATATTACCGGAGTATAAAGCACTTTTAATAGCATAAATTAATCACATAGAGAAAGATGAAGAAATCAATTTTTAGTTTAGGATTTGCAGCCGTGGTGCTGACCAGCGCATGCCAGCAATTCGAAGCAGGCGAAGGGGGGTTGCAATACAAAATCGTTAAAGATAACGGGCAGCCGAAAGCACAGGCGGGTGACCTACTGTCCCTTAATATGACGGTCACCACCGACCGAGATTCGCTGCTTACCAGTACGTACAAAATCGGACTACCGCAGATCGTTAATATTGCAGCTGATACAATACCAGGAATGTATGCGGGCGACTACAACTCCATGTTTAAAATGCTCGGAGAAGGCGACAGCGCCATTTTCAAGCTTAACCTGGATACCATGGCGGCTAAGACCATGCAGCCGAAACCGGATTTTGCGGACAAACACCTGATATTTAATATTAAGGTAAACAAGCATTTCAAAAAAGGCGAATTGACTGATAGCGCATTGTATGCGGAAGTGAACACCTATTTCGACGGTGAGATCGAAAAGCTGAAAGCCTCTGAAGAGGGCAAAATCAACGACTTTATTCAAAAGAATAAACTGGAGCCTAAGAAAACAGCTTCCGGGCTGCAGTACGTCATTACTGAAGAGGGTAGCGGAGAGAAACCGGAAGCGGGTGATACCGTTCAGGTAAATTATACTGGCGCGCTTATCGCTTCCGGCGACGTATTTGACACTTCTATCAAAGAAGTGGCGGAAAAGAACAAAATTTACAACGCCATGCGCCCGTATGAACCTGCAAAGTTCGCTATCGGGGTACGCCAGGTTATCCCTGGATGGGACGAAGGTCTGCTTTTGCTACCCAAAGGCACCAAAGCCAAGTTGATTATTCCATCCCAATTGGGGTACGGCGAACGCGGCGACGGACGGGGTGTGATCCCTCCTTTTGCTCCATTGGTCTTTGATGTGGAGCTGATCGATATCCTCAAACCCGACGCTCAGGACACGACAGCTCAGGGCAATTCCGGAAACTAACATATAGGAACGCCCTCCGTACGGAGGGCGTTCGTGTTTTAGGTCTACGTGTAATTTTCAAAATGCCTGCTTGCGACATGAAATTAACCGATACGCATACTCATCTTTACTACGCGTATGGCACACCGGAATTGGATATCCAAATGCAACGTTGCTTCGCCAATGGGGTGCAAAAGCTACTTTTGCCTAACGTGAATAGCAAGTCTATCTCGCAGGTATTTGGTACGGTAGCCGCCTATCCGGATCACTGCTACGCAATGATGGGGTTGCACCCCTGCGATGTAAAGGCCGACTACCGTGACGAGCTGGCTATCATTGAAGAGGCTATTTCCGAAAACCATATCTACGGAATCGGTGAAATCGGAATCGATCTACATTGGGATAAGACTACCTTATCGTTGCAGCAGGAAGCTTTCCGGATACAAACAGGCTGGGCAAAGACGCTCGGAATACCCGTCTCTATCCATTGCCGCAACGCGTTTGACGAACTTTTTCAGCTGCTCGATGAAGTGCAGGACGGCAGGCTTACCGGCGTGTTACATTGCTTTACCGGAAACAGTGAACAAGCTAAACGAGCGATCGATCTCGGCTTATCCCTCGGCATAGGCGGCGTTGTGACGTACAAAAATGCGGGTCTTGACACCGTAGCGGCAGCTCTTGACTTGAACCACATCGTACTGGAAACCGATGCGCCGTACCTTACCCCAGCGCCCTACCGGGGCAAAAAGAATGAGAGCAGCTACCTATTGTATATTGCGCAAAAAATTGCAGATTTGCATGGTGTGGATGTAGATACCGTTGCGGCGGCCACCACCGAAAACGCCGAGCGGATTTTTGGAGTAAGATGAACAAAATTTTCGTAATCTATACGGGGGGGACCATCGGAATGGTCAAAGATGAAAACAACGGCACATTTATTCCGTTTAACTTTGATTTGATTGCTAAGAACATTCCCGAACTCGCGCGGCTCAACTATAAACTGAGTGTCCATACCTTTACCCCTATCATCGATTCTTCCAATATGCAGCCTTCGGTATGGATAGAAATGGCTAACATCATCAAGGAAAATTACGAAGATTACGACGGATTTGTGATACTCCATGGCTCCGACACAATGGCTTTTTCGGCATCCGCATTAAGTTTTATGCTCGAAGGGCTGCAGAAGCCGGTCATTTTATCCGGATCTCAATTACCCATAGGGGAAGTACGGACGGACGCACGGGAAAACCTCATTACAGCGCTTGAGTTAGCATCCGCAAAAAAAAGGGGAAAGTCGCTCATCCACGAAGTATGCATATTTTTCGACAACAAGCTCTTCCGCGGCAACCGTTCATTCAAATACAATTCGGCTAAATTCGAAGCATTCCGGTCGCCCAATTATCCAGTATTGGTGGAGGCTGGCGTTCACCTGAAATACAATACGGATGCACTGCTTGACAACAGCGAAAAGGAATTCATCCTGCACACTAAACTGGACAACTCAGTATCTGTACTGAAGCTCTACCCTGGCATCAGCCCGCAGGTAGTGCGTGCTGTTCTCCAATCCGAGGCGCGATCGGTGATTATGGAAACTTTCGGGTCGGGTAATACCACGACCGATCAGTGGTTCTTGGACCTTCTTCGGGATGCTATACGCGACGGCAAGAATATCCTTAACATATCGCAGTGTAAGGTGGGAAGCGTTGAGCTGGGGCGCTATGAAACCAGCCGTCATTTAAAGGAAATGGGAGTGCTTAGCGGGTATGATATGACTTTTGAGGCGGCGGTAACCAAACTCATGTACCTCCAAGGAGAACTTGAGAAACAAAGTGACGTGGCGTATTGGGCTGAGCAAAACATTCGGGGCGAACTAACCAACTAACGAGCGGTGCTTACGCCTTGGTTCCAAGTATCGCAAGGGCATCGGCCACGATAAACGTACTCCCTCCCACAAAAATGAGGTCCGGTATAGACGCGTGTTGCCGGGCTGCCTGAACAGCCGCTGCCACATCTGGAAAGAAGTCGCCTTTTAATCCATAACGACCTGCTATTTCCCGCAGTTCGCTTGCCGGCAAAGCGCGCGGCATAGCCACTTCACAAAAGTAATATTGTGCCCCTTCTGGCAGCAGCGGCAGCATCCGGTCTAAGTCTTTATCGCGCATCACACCGATGACCATATGAAGCACGCGATGTGGCGTTGCCGCTATATTGGCTAATATTTCGCGCCAGCCGTCCGTATTATGTCCCGTATCACAGATAATCAATGGACCGGTCGACAACGTCTGCCAACGTCCCATCAATCCGGTTAGCCCCTGCACCTGCATCAGCGCTTGTTCTACATGTGCGTTGTTTATAACAAACCCGTTGCTGCGCAGCTCATCCACAGCACTTAGCACCGTAACAAGGTTTTTCATCTGGTAAGTCCCTTTCAGATCCAGCCTGAAAGCAGACGCCGCAATTTCGTCGCGACGAATTGCCTTCAAATGCATGTAGTCCGCATCCTGTCGCACAATTTCAACCCGCCGCTGCTGGGAGGCGTAAGTAATCGTACTTCCGGTTTCGGTCGCAATGCGTTCAAAAATGCCGGTTACTTCCATCTGCCACTCACCGATCACCACCGGCACTCCAGGCTTTATGATACCGGCCTTCTCCATGGCGATTTCCTGAAGGGTATTACCTAGCATATTAGTGTGGTCGTAACCGATATTGGTGATAATTGACAGCGACGGTGTAATCACGTTGGTCGAATCGAGTCTGCCGCCAAGCCCAGTCTCAACAATGGCGATATCTACCCTTTCCGCTGCAAAATGATCAAAGGACATCACCGCAGTAACTTCAAAAAAAGAGGGTTGCACCAGTTCAATCAACTGCTCGTGCCGGCTAACGAAATCAGCAACGGCCTGTTCGGCAATCATAGCGCCGTTGACCCGGATGCGTTCCCTGAAATCCAGTAAATGTGGAGAGGTATATAAGCCGGTTTTGTATCCAGCGGCCTGCAAGATTGCTGCCAGCATATGGGAAGTAGATCCTTTGCCATTCGTGCCGGCGATATGGACGGATTTGAAGCGTTTGTGCGGGTCGCCGAGCGCTTTGCAGAGCCGCAGGGTATTGGTGAGATCTTTTTTAAACGCGGAAGCACCGTCACGCGTAAACATGGGCAGACGCGCGTATAGGTAATCAACCGCTTCCTGGTATTGCACTACTTCAACCTAAACCTAACGTGTACCACCGCTTTCTGCACCGCAGGGGCGCGTTCCAGCTCATTAAGCCGTGCCCCGCGCAGTGCCTGCTCGCACTTTTCCCAAAGGCTCCTGTCGGGCAGGGTGGTTCCTTTTACTCCGGCTCTTGCGTAAGAAACGGTGCCGTTCCGCGCAACGTGGACTTCCACTGCCACAACACCTGCCTGTTGACCATTGTCATCGATGCGGGGCGGCACCACCCAGCGCCTATTCGCGATAGAAAGCCCTTCAGTACCGAAGCCCGAGCCGCCTTCGCCATAATCCGCTGAAAGCGGATCGCCTTGTGCACTGCCTTGATTTCCGGCTTCAGCGCCCGTACCATCGCCGCGGCCCGGTGCGTTGTTGCGCTTTCCGGTGTAGAGCGCATTGGGATTGATAGCGGGCTTGCTTTCCTTCTTTTCCACTGTTGTTTCTTCGGCGTTAGCTTTTTTTGTCTCGTTGGCTACCACCGCTGGAGCGTCGTCCATGTCCTGTGTCGCAACACTGCGTTCGGTAATTTGCTGCGAAGGTATCGGCTGAGTCTCCTGTTGCGGGTCAATCCTGTCTGGACGGACATTGTTCGCGTTGGGATCCATCGACGCCTCATCCACTGTCATGTAATCATCACCCATTCCCACTTCCGCCGTACCGTAATTGACGATAATGCCCCCCGTACCGAAGTCAGGAAAAGCAGAACCGATCATGATAAAAAAGCTTAAGATCAGTAAGCCCCCCATCACGGCACTTGATATCCACAAGGCTTTGGGATAATTATTGTCTTCCTGTAAATGATAATAACTCATCGTACCTCACTGCGTTTTGTTCGTTACACTTATGATGATCTGAACACCGAAATTCCACAATCTAATTTTTATTAGTCTCTTAGCGGCTCTGTGGCCAGCACTAGTCGGATTTTCAATTTATTGGCGACATCCATCACCGAAATTACATTCTGGATCGGCACTGTGCTGTCCGCATACAGCATAATGGTCAACTCCTCACCCGGCTGTACATACGCCTGTATCGCATCCAGCAAATTGCTATATGGCACCTCTTGCTTGTCGAGGTAATATTTCAAATCCTGTGTCACAGACACGGTCACTGTTTTCTTCGCCACCGATTGTTCGCCAGCGCTCGAACGGGGTAGCAGCAACTTCACTACCTGCGGGTTAGCAACGGCAGATGCGAGCAGGAAAAACAACATTAGGAAAAACATAATGTCGTTTAGGGAGTCTGTAAACACCCTGATTTCCGATTTATTTCGTCTAGCTCTTAAGTTCATCGCTTCGGAAGTTATGACCCGGGTTCATCCAGTAAGTCTACAAATTCAATAGCATGCGTCTCAATGCGGAGGATCAACCGTTCCAACATGGTGTTCAATACATGATACCCCGCAAAAGCCAAGATACCGATGGTCAATCCAGCGGCAGAGGCTATCATTTTTACATACAATCCACCCGATACGCTGGCAATGTCAATTCCGCCGGCAGCCTCCACATCGCGGAAGATGATGATAACACCAAAAATGGTTCCAACGAAGCCGAGCATTGGTGCGATTGTGGATATAATGCTCATTAAATTGAGATTTTTTTCCAGCCGGGCGACTTCCAGCTTGCCGATATTCTCGATAGCGCCTTCGATGTCTTTAATCGGTCTGCCTATCCGCAAAAGCCCTTTCTCGAGCATCCGCCCCAGGGGGCTGTTGCTTGCCCTGCATACAGACAGCGCCGAATCAAGCCTACCTGAAAGTACACTTTGCTTGACATGTGACATCAAACTAGGGTCATATTTTGAAGCTTTCTTTATTGTCAGATACCGCTCGATGAAAATCACCAGCGTTGCAAAGAGTAACAAGGCCAACGGGACCATGATCCACCCAGCCTTGAATAGCAAACCGATGAGGCTAATTTTTTCGTTCGCGAGCTCTACCGTCTGCTGTGCCGCCCCTGCCAACGTGTCAAGCGGATAAATGGTGTCTTGTTGTAATGACATAATTAAAGATGTAATTTCTGTTATCTGTTGTTTTACTTATCTGCCTTCGATTGATACTAATTAATCATGTTCGACTTTGGCAATCCATGCGCCCGGCTCAAAGGTCTTTTGCACCCTTGCGAGCTCGCGGTACGCTTCTTCCTCCGTTGTAAACGATCCCCAGCTGATCTTCTTCCGGTTTCCCGGCATCCTGCTGTCTATAGCCTGCAAGTCATACCCCTTAGCTTTCATTTCAGTCACGTATTTTTTTGCCTGTGCCATCGTCGCAAACGAACCAACAATAATCTCATAAGTAACGGAAGGCTTGCGCTGCTCCATCGCAGTGGCCATGCTATCCAGCCGGATACTGTCGGCCATTGCGGTCACCTGCTGAGCCACGGTATCCACTGTTATGGAATCGGTGACCGTACCAATGCGTGAGTTTACAGGCTCTGTCGGCACCATTCCATCTGATGAGTCTTTTACCTCTTTTTTTTGTCCCAAAAATTGGGCGATTTTCGCGCGGTCAAACCAATCCGGCTTAACATACCAAGCTATCCCCAAGGCAGAAAGAGAAACCAATAATACAGCAGCGGCGACCCACCCGATTGGGCGGCGCCGGCCCAATTGCATTTCGTCTACCTCATCGCCTCTGGTGTCCGCCGTAGCGTCCTGCGCATCCTCGACCACCATGGGTGGAGCGGCATCTCCTTTTCTACCAAAAAGCCGAGCCTTCGCAGGTTTCCTTTCTAAGCCTTCTATCTCGAACGGCCTGAATATGAATGACGCGCCATCAGCCAGCAGATAACCCAAGCCATCCAATACCGCTCGACCATTACGGCTGATGGCCTCCATAATTTCCACCAGCGCTGTTTCCAGCATTTGCTCGGCCGTCGGCTCATCTACCCCTGCCTGAGCCTGCAGATACGTGGTGATCGGAAAAACACCGGATTCTTCTCCGGTCAGCTCAACATAGCTCGCCGGTGGGAGATAAACCTTCTGATCTTCATCATAGCATGCCGGAATGCGGGTGACCTTGAAAACACCGATGCCCGGCACCTCAACCGCCGGATATCGCTTCAATAAATTTGCTATACACAAACCCAGGTTCATATTCGACATCTTTCTATCCCGTGCGTCGCTGCCCATGCAGCAAATTTAATACCTTAAAATGAGAAATTGACTCCGCCGATAACATTCAACCCCAATCTGGGATAGAACAAATAACGTTCGTAGTTGGCGCCTAACATGTTGTTCAGTCTTACATATACTCCGATTCGGTCGGTGGCACGGTATTCCGCTCCAGCGCTTAGGTCAGCAAAGGACGGCACGGTGGCTTTACGCATCCCCGTATCTCCTATTTCAGTAATAGAGTAACCGGAGAGATTAACGTTCGCGTCCTGTATCAGCCCATACGTCTGTCCCTGGAACAACAGTTCGCCGTCGATGTATAACTTGTCGCTGATATTGAAACGGGCGTTGGCTGACAACCGCATCTTGGGGGTATACCACGCTTCCTCCTCCCGTTGGAGGTCAAACTCATTGAAGTTTACCTTTCCTCCGAGTGTCACCACTTCCGATACCCGGACATTGATCTCGCCTTCAAGTCCAATAATGGTACTCGCATTTTCACCGTCCTCATAGATGACGTTAAAGGTGTAAGGGGAGCCAGGCGTGACCGCATAAAAAGGCATGCTTTCTATGCGCCGATAAAATGCCTTAACCTTATATCCAAAAGTTGCACCGGCATTTCCCTTGATTCCACCAAAGACATGCATACGGTCGACCGAGTTGCGGATGTAATTACTTTCTCCCAATGCCGCTAGCCAAGGATTTTCCCTTGTCAGCTCCTTAAGCGAGGTTTTGTTCACGTCGCCGGTTATCCCGCCAAAGATGTGGGCGAACTGTGGAACCAGTGCGAAATCGATTTCCGCAGAAGGAAAAATATTGGTCCGTGCCGAATCGCCGAATTCGGCGACGAAATTGGCACCGAGTGTAATGTTATAATTTGCTCCCTGAAACCGGATGTAAGGGTTGACCTTTGCAATATTATTGCTCAAACGATAGGAAGCGTCGCTCACTCCGGTGAAGTCGCCTGAAACATTGGCGCCAATATTGAACACACCCACCTGCTTGTTTAAATAACCGGCCAGCGCAAATGAGTTTTCCCGCGTTTCATACGCATTGCTATAAGCGTAAGCATCTGCTTTCAGCGAATAGCTAAAGGCATCGGTTGCCTGTTCATCGTAGTTGCTGACCAGCTCTCCGGTGAAATAAATGTCGTTGAACGCTTGTCTGGACCGATCGAAATTTAAGCTGGTGCCATCAATATCATTGACCATGCCGTAAAACCGTGTGCCATACCGGCTATACCCTACTTCACCGTCCAACGTTATTGGACCGAGTATCGTGCGGCCGAAAATCCCGATTTGCTGAGACGAAAAACGCTGCTCGTCAAGTGTCCCTTGCTGGTTCAGGTGTTTCACATAGCCACCCAAGCGTGTATCGATCCAATAATCCGAACTCAAATACACTTCCCCCAGCAACGTACCCAGGTTTCCTGCTCCGATCTTTGCATAATTGTTGGTGAGTGTCTGCGTACGGGCAAACGGCATCTCCTGAATAGTCAATTGCTTTGTCCCGGTATTGATGTCCAGTTTTTTATCGAGGATATTGTAGTTGAATTTGGGATGGTATTGTCTTTTGTTGCTCATATCGGGACTCCGCCGTATCTTCACGGCATCGGCCAATATCGGCCGATAATCGCGCACCACGTCGATGGAATCGATCGTGGTGGGCCGCTCATCCCTCCGCTCTTCCTGTGCGTGCACAGCGACCATCATGCCCGATAAAACCCCAGTAAGCAAATATCCGTATCGCATAAACTCCAGTTACTTATTGTTCAACTTCTGTAAACGTTCTTTTGCAGAAGGGATTACATCGTCATCCCCTTCATAATTTTCGATCACACTTTCCAGCGTGCTTTTAGCCTGGAAATCATCCCCTTTTTCTGCATACGCATCAGCAAGTAGGATAAAACTCTTAGCCACCCAGTAGTCATGCGAAGCCATGTTGTTGATGACTTCAAACGCCGATTCGATGGCTTGGTCATATTCCTTCGCCTCGTACTGCAATTGCCCGATCCGGTACCGGGCCTCGGCGGCCACGACGGTCTGGCTTTTCAACGCGGCAAGGTTCAGCTCCTTCATGGCGGGTGCAGTCTCTCCCCGGCGAAGCATAGCACGTGCAGTATATAAGTGCGCTTTGGCAACATCCTCTTCCGACGAGCGATCGTATTCCTTGATAAGCTTGGCGTATTTAATCACCTGCTCCATATCGCCGATCTCGTAGTAGCATATCATCAGGTTATTTACCGCATAACCATAATTAGCTTTATACTCAGAAGTCAGCTCGAGCTTTTTGAGATGTACGATGGCTTCGTTGTATTGCTTAAGTCCCAGATAAAGTTCAGACACAGTAAGCAGCGTATTTTCCGTATATTGGCTGGTCCAGTCATTGAGGATGATGTTAAGATCGTGCAGTGCCTCTTTTGGATGACCCGTCCGGTAAAGGCTAACCCCCCGGATATACCGCGCATGTTTTTCCTGAATAGGCTTGGGGAACTTGTCGAAATAAGCGTTGATGGCTTCCACCGCGGCTTGATACTCGCCCCTTGCAAACAGCGTATGAGCAGCCTGGAAGGCAAGGTTGTCCTGTTCGGCCTTGGAAAGGTCGCCGATATTCACGCTTGTAGCATAGTTGATATAGCCGGATGCATCGCCCCTATCGAGGTAAATGTTTTCAATGGAACGGAGCGCCTGACGGGCCTCGTCTGTTGTGGCATGTTCCTCGACAACTTTACGGAACGTAGCCATGGCTGTTTGCGTGTCATCCTTGTTATACTGGACAAGACCAATGGTCATCAATGCTCTAGGCGCGTAACTGCTTCGCGGATAACGTTCAATCATCCGTTGCAGTCCTTCAATGGCCGTATCGTAATCGCCCATTGTAAAATAGGTGTATGGGATCTCAAATGCAACGTCGTCCGCGTAGTTAGAGTTCGGAAACTGCTCAACAACCGAGCGCAACGTGGCAAGCTTCGCTTCGTTGTTACCCTGCAATCCCTGGATAATGCCGCGCTGAAACAGCGCATAGTCCTGGCTTGGCGCCCCGCTGTTGATCAGGCGGTCGTAATACTGCATGGCTCTGCCATAATTACGCATCGAAAAATACGAATCCGCCAAGCGGGCAATGGCATCATTGCGGACATTAGGTTCGATGGAACTGCCGCCGGTCGACAGGAAACGTTCGAAGTAATTGGCAGCAGTGTTAAAGCTGCTGTTGCGGAAGGCCGCATACGCTAATGCATAATTTGCATAGCTATACACATCGGTATTTCTGGCAGCTGGCATGCGGAGAAAGCGTGAAAAATTCTGCACGGCTTCTCCGAATTTTCGTACTTCATACATCGCTTCAGCTTTCCAATACGTAGCTAAGGCAGCAATCTCGGGCGCTATTGGATATTTTTCGGATCGCATAAACAAAGAAATTGCATTTTCAAATGCACGTTCGTTATAAAACTCGAGCCCCCGATAATACGTCACCTTTTGATAAGCGGCATCTGCCTCGGGACCGCGATTTTTGATCGATTCCAAAATATCCACTGCGGCTCTGTAGTTATTTGTTCCCAGCAATGTCTCCGCGTATAGCGTTTGTGCTTCCTCCATCCGCCTGCTATTCGGATAGGTATCCAAATATTCTTTAGCAGCGTCCAGCGCGACCTGATGGAATTCAAGTTCATACGACAATTTGGCGTAGTTGAATAGTCCTTCCTCTTTCATTGCCGGATCATAATCCAGCTTAGACGCCCGGAAAAATGCATTACGCGCACTTTGCTTATCGCCGGTTTTTAAAAATGCGTCACCCAACGCGATCATCGCACTTTGGTAATATGCATCAGGCTCCTCCAACTTCTGCAATTCGGCAATGGCAGTTTCATAATCGCCATTTTTATAAGCAATATATCCGATCTGGTAGCTATCCTGATTATTTTGGGTTTTGCCCTGGTCTCCGGCTTGAAACTTATCGTAATACGTCTTTGCCCGCTCAAAATCATTCTTCGCGAAATACGTGGCCGCCACGATACGGAACATGTCAGTCTCATGAACTTGTTTGGTGTTTTCCAGTATGGGCAGTGCATATTCCAGTACGTCATCGTACCGATTATCCAGGTAATATAATGCTGTGAGGTAATAGGGATAGGTGGCTTCGTAGGTCTTCGACCCTTTCAGCTTTTCAAATTCGGCCAAAGCGGACTTGAATTCCCGATCTGAATAGCTTAAGTAGGCAAAGTAGTAAATCGACGCTTCCTGATAAGTTCCATTTTCGTCCTTCAGCTGTTCGAAAAGCGGTTTGGCCGAAGCGTTATCACCGGTCATGAAAAAGGAATAAGCTTGCTTATAGCGGAATTCTTTATTTTCCCGGCCGGCTAAATTGCGGCTATCCAATCGATTGAACCATTCCAGCGTCCGTTCATAGTCCTTTTTTGCGAAATACGAGCGCCCGACCTGAAAATAAGCAGCTTTTGCGTTGGCGCTGGCCGGATAATCTTTAATATAGCGTAAAAACTGACTTTCTGCATCGGACTCCTCCAATTCAAGGGCACAGATTGCCTGGTAAAACCTGGCGTTCTCTTTCAACAGCGACAGCTCTACATGTTCGTCCTGCTGCAGGGTTGAATTTACCCGTACATCTTCCACCTTGTCAAAAAGCTTGGCAGCTGCGGCATACTTCCCTTTCTCAAACAATTCCATGCCGGTTTTATACGCCTGATTGACCTCTTGCCACGCACTCTGTTGGGCGACCGCGGGGACCGCCAGCAAACTAAATGCAACACCTAACTGATAAATCCGATTAAACATGCCGTCAAATTATCTATTTTTTTCTTCAATCTACGCAAAGTTGGGACCACAAAAAACATGTTACCCAATTGACGCGCTAATTTAGCGGGAAACGCCAGAGTTTTCCTCAAAAGTTGTCCACAAATGTTGATAACATAAATCAGCTGCCTGCTATCCACGCTTGCCTGCCAGCAGATACAACACCGCCATGCGGATAGCCACGCCGTTTTCCACCTGATCAAGGATTATCGAATGATGGCTGTCGGCTACGTCACTCGTGATCTCCACCCCTCGGTTTATGGGGCCCGGATGCATAATGGTAATTTCCTTGTCAAGCGAATCGAGCAGTTGCCGATTCAGGCCATAAAGCATCGAGTATTCACGTAGCGATGGGAAATAGGCAATATCCTGGCGTTCCAACTGAATGCGCAACATGTTCGCAACATCGCACCATTTGAGCGCATTGATGAGGTTGTATTCCACGCGGACGCCGAGGGAACCGATGTATTTAGGCAGCAGCGTAGTGGGGCCGCATACCATTACCTCAGCTCCAAGCTTACGAAGGCAAAGGATATTGGACAGCGCTACCCGGGAGTGCAGAATGTCGCCGATGATAGCTACTTTCTTACCGGACACATCACCATAACGCTCCCGTATGGAAAACGCGTCCAATAATGCCTGGGTAGGGTGTTCATGGGCGCCGTCTCCGGCGTTGACCAGCTGCGCATCAACATGTTTGCTCAAAAATACTCCCGCCCCTGGATAGGGGTGCCGCATAACAACCATGTCGACCTTCATGGCCAAGATGTTATTAACCGTATCGATAAGGGTTTCTCCCTTACTTACTGAAGACGAAGATGCAGCAAAATTGATGGTATCAGCTGAAAGCCTTTTTTCAGCCAATTCAAAAGACAGCCGTGTACGTGTGGAATTTTCGAAAAACACGTTAGCGATGGTGATGTCCCGCAGGGAAGGAACCTTCTTAATCGGGCGGTTGAGCACGTCTTTGAAATTATCAGCCGTTTCGAAAATTAGTCCGATATCATCCGCTGTCAGGTCCTTAATGCCCAATAAGTGACGTGTACTGATTTGTCTTACTGATGCTGCCATTAGTTTATTCGGTCAATAATGTGATGCTGTCGCGCTTATCTACTTCATTCCAGTTCACGATGACCCGTTGCGAATCAATCGAATCTACTTGAATTCCAATATAATCGGGCTCAATAGGCAACTGCCTTGAAAAACGACGGTCTACCAGCACTAACAATTCTATTTTCGCTGGGCGCCCAAACGCCTGCAAAGCATCCATCGCTGCGCGGATCGTCCTTCCGGTCCACAGCACATCGTCCATAAAGATGACTTTTTTGCCCTCCACAATAAAATCCATGTGGGTGCTGCTAGGAACAAGCAAACCGCTGTCTTTCCGCCTGAAATCATCACGGAAGAATGTGATATCCAACTCGCCGTACGCAACTGAAGCCTCAGGCTGTATCAGCTTCAGTTCTTCGACGACCCTTCTTCCCAAGTAGATGCCCCGGGGCTGGATACCGATGATAACGGAATCAGCGAAATCAGCGTGGTTTTCAATCAGTTGATGGCAAAGCCGTTGGATGGTAATCTGAAATTTCTGACCTTCTAATAATATCGATTGTTTCATTCGAAACTAACTTTCAACATAGCACGGAATACGGCGCAAACCTACTACATTTTTTTGACTTATATCGCGCCTGCGCCGATATTTTTCAACGATGGTAGCCAATCCAAAGCGCCTCACATCTATCTTTGAAACAACAGGTTTGTAATCTTCATCGCTCTGAACTTATCCATAAAATCGACGCTCACCCAGCTCAAATGAAATGCTTCAAAAGTCGCTCCCTGTAAGAAGAATCAGTGCATTGTTCACTAGCCAAAGAAAATACTGCGGTAACGGTCAAAAACCGTCAGCGCGCGATCCCGCAGCTTTAGCTGTCCACCGATTTCAGCGGCATTTGCAAACTCCTGCAGGGCTAAAATGCTGTCGCGGATGGCCAATCCATCCACTTGGGCCTTGGTTTCCGCGATGGCCGCATGGTAAGCCAATTGTTCGTCCAGGAACACAATATTGCGCTCTACCAGCGCACTAGCTGTGTGTGTCTCCCCTACCTCGTAAAGCTGCCGGGTTAACACCGGATACCGTGCGGCGAGATCTACCTGATGTATTTCTACAGGCAGCACCTGCAAAGCCTTATTAAGCACATCCTTAGCAGCATCTCTGCGGTTTTCGGCAATCAGCATTTCCGCTGTGTCGGAAAACACTTTCATCGTCTCTCCGATCATACCGATCGATGTCGGATCGAGGTGTTTGACGCCATTCATGTTTCCCCATGTATATTTTTCTAAAATGTTTCCGTAAGTGGCATCGGTATTTACTAACCGCCTGCCATCTGTTCCCTTTATGTGCGCTTTCAGGGGCATTAGCCGCAATGTATACCCTTCAGACACCAAATACGCCTCAAGCCCGAAACGCTCGGTGGCCGGCACCGAAGCAGCAAAGTAAATTGGACGCTCCCACTGATTATGAACGAGGACATCCATCACCGCTAACTGCGTAAGTGTCAGGTAATCTCTGGTATACGTCCACTCCATCGTATCCACGATGTCCTGATGCCACTTTTCAGGAACCACCCCATTTCTCAACACTTGCTCGGTATCGACTGAGAGCTTGAACCGCTTGGTCGGCAGAAAATTGCGGCGAGCACCATCTGCATATTCGAGCTGGTCGGACGGATTATCGGACAGTAATAAAGCCAATATCTTCTCCAGCTCTACGGAATCTTGGATGCCATAGTCATGGTAGTGCAGTACATCCCGCGTTCCTTTGGCGAATTGGTGGTCTTCCATCTTGATAGGCAACGCCGCAGAAGTATTTATGGGCTTCTTCATCTGCCGGATCTGCCAGTCCATTCCAAGCAGGCTAAGGTTCACCACGCGCACATCTGTTCGCACCCCCTCCACCTCTTGGAGGTACCAAAGCGGGAACGTTTCATTGTCGACATAAGTAAAAAGGATAGCGTTCGGCGCGCAGGATTCCAGGTAATTGCGCGCCATATCCCTCGCCATGTACCGTTGTGAACGATCGTGATCGTCCCACCCCTGCGTGCCCATCAACGCGGGAGCCATAAACAGTGCCGAAATTACTGCTATTGGCACAGCTACCCGCTGTTGCAATCGCCGTTGCAAGAATCCGGTCATCCCTGCCACGCCCAGGCCGATCCATATGGCAAAAGCATAGAACGAACCGGCATAGGCATAATCCCGCTCACGCGGTTGCAAAGGAGATTGGTTGAGGTACAGCACGATAGCCACACCGGTAAAAAAGAAAAGCAAGGCGACCACCAGTGCGTCGCGGCGGCGTCGGCGCAGGTGCCACACCATGCCAATGATACCAAGCAGCAATGGCAAAAAATAAAAGGTATTGCGGGAAGCGCTTGAGCGCTCCGCCGCTGGCAAGCGGTCCTGCCCACCAAGCCGCCATTGGTCGATCGGTTTGATGCCGCTGATCCAGTTCCCGTCCGTATAATTCGCGAACCGGGCTTCCCGGTCATTTTGCCTTCCGGCGAAATTCCACATAAAATACCGCCAATACATATGGTTGAGCTGATAGATATTCAGAAACTTAAGGTTATCTTTAAACGTAGGCCGTTCGTTTTGTCCGAGTCCCAGCCACACCCGATAACCCAGCTCATGGTTGTCACGGTTGCTGTAAATCCGCGGAAAAAGCGTCGTTCGGTCAAAAGAGTAGTCAAAACCACGCCCAGCCTGTTCATACCTATCATGTCCTTTGCGGTAATTAGGGCTGCCGTATTGGACGTCTACAATCTTTGAATCAAAATACGGGCCGCGCAGCAACGGCTCGCTGCCGAACTGCCCACGGTTCAAATACCAGAGAAACGAAAAAGCATCTTCCGGATGGCTGTTATTCAACGAGGGGTTAGCCGCCGCACGGATGAGCACCATAGCAAACGAGCCGTAGCCAAAAATAACGAAGCTGAGACAGACCAGCACCAGATTGAGTATGGGTTTCGCACGCCGGGTTGAAAACCAAACCCCATATACCAAGGTGCTTACAAGCAACAAGGCAAACACCATTGCGCCCGAACCGAACCCCAGGCCCAAGGAATTGACGAAAAATAAATCGATATAAGCGGCCGTTTTGACGAGGTACTGAATGACACCCCAAAGAATGACGGCTAAGATTGCACATCCGATTAACAATGTTTTAGTCAGTCCGGCCGCCGTCACGCAGGATGCGCGGCGGAAGTAAACTACCAACGCCAGCGCAGGGATGGTGAGCAGATTGAGCAAATGCACTCCGATGGACAGCCCCATGATATATGCAATAAATACCAGCCAACGGTCAGCCCCGGGCTGATCGGCCCGGGCGTCCCATTTGAGAATCGCCCAGAAAACAACCGCGGTGCATAACGAAGACATCGCGTACACCTCGGATTCCACCGCAGAGAACCAAAACGTATCTGAATAAGCATATGCCAACGCGCCGACCACTCCCGCCCCCATAACCTGCAATGTCTGCCACGGCGTCGGCATATCCCCGGCTTTGTAAACAATCTTTCGGACCAGGGCCGTGATCGTCCAGAACAAAAACAGAATGGTCAGGCCGCTCGATACGGCGGATCCAAAGTTCATCCAATAAGCGATCCGCTCTGGATTGCCGAAAGCCAAATTGGAAAACACGTTCTGCAGCATGAGAAACAACGGCGCGCCCGGCTGGTGCACGATCTGCATGCGATAGGCAGCCGCAATGAATTCCCCCGGATCCCACCAGCTGGTGGTCGGTTCCATCGTCATCGCATAAGTAAGTGTGGCAATCGTTGCGCAAACCCAGCCAATCAGGTTGTTTATTTTTTGGTCGTTCATGATCTTCCGGTTATTGAGGAACGTCATTAAATTGCCTAAAGTTAAACGATAAACCGTTTGGTAGATTTATCAAGGGCCGGATTTAACGTTTTTTAACAGGGCTTTACGCCGGTTTGAGGGGAAGATCAATAATCGACGGGCAATTGCTCCATGAATTCGGATATAGGCGGATGGTTTGTACGCTCAAAAGGCAGCCCGGTATTGCTCAAGCGCACGATCCGCGATACCCTGAAATCGCGGTAGCTTTTACGGAGGTGGCACCAGCCTATGACATGCCAGCTTAGCGCATAAAATATCAGGCCGACGGGTTCTATGCGCCTGCTACTCTCCTCGCCGTCCATTTTGCAATAGTGAATATCCAGTATCGTCTTTGATATGATGGCTTCCTGCAATACAGAAAGGTGCTCATAGTCATGCCGTTTCAGGTCTTTGGGGAGTTGAATACGTGTATTGTTGGTCAGGTACTCCAATTTATCTTTTTGAGAGCTACGCATAACGGCTTTTATTTTGCTCAATGCGTTGGAATAATGCTTCTGAATAGACTTGTCTGCAAAACCGGAAAGCAGGTTTTCCACGAGCAGCAGGGCATTAGCTTCTTCCAAACTGAACGACACCGGGCGAAGAAAATAGCCTTCGACCACAAAATATCCTTTGTTCGGTTCAAAGGCCACGGGTATCCCCTGCTCATTCAGTGCCTTGAGGTCGCGATAAACGGTACGGATGCTGATCGCAAATTTATCAGCAATCTGATCGCCTGTCACGTACCGCCGTGACTGCAGCAAGGTAAGGATTCCAAATAACCGATCTATTCTGTTCATTGGTGTCCACCCGCGTCAAGCTCCTTCGCTAATTCGACGGCATTCCACCGAAAAATTTAGCTTCATATTGTGCAAATATGTTGGAGACCCGCTCGCTCAGCTCCTCCTGTCCGTACTCCTTGGCAGTTTCCGAAAACCTATTCAGCGTGAACATGCTGTACTGGATATTCTGCATTTCCAGGTTAGGTTTGGATTCTGCAATCGCTGCGTAATACCGGAGCTGATCTTCGAGGTACTTAACGTTGCGTTCAACCAAAGCATTAGCCCTTTCCGTTTCACCCGTAGCATAAAGGCTTTCAGAAAGAAACGAGTAACCGTAAGCATCCATGATTCGGTATATTCGCTCAGGCATTTTTTCTAAAGCGTCATTTAGCAGTTTTCTGGCTTCTTCCTTTTTCCCTTCGGCAAGCAGCGCTTCTGCGGGAGCAGCATAGATATTATTCAATATCAAACTGATCATTCGATACGACTCTGGGTCCAGGTAAGGCGAATTCTTAATATTACCCCATACATACTTGTTCATTACATGATCATACACTGCGTCCGCGTTGACCAACCCTTGCGACGTGTTTTGTTGCATATCGATGGGCATTAACCTAAGTGCGAATCCTTCAGATACCAGGTATTTATCCAGGCCCATAAAATTACTGCTGGGCACGGTGGTTGCGAAATAAATAGGGCGTTCCCAGTTATTGTTCACCAGCACTGCCATCATCGCCAATTCTGCCCGCGTAACATAATCCTGGTTGTACGTCCATTGCATCACGTCAACAATGCTATCTTGCCAAGCGACAGGCACTACGCCGTTTTTGATGACATCATCTCTGCTGATCGTTAGCTGTAGATTTTTGGTGGGCAGGAAGTTCTCGGGTTGGTCGCTCCGCAACTGACGCTTATCGTTGGGGTTGTCGGACAACATCAACGCCACGATGTTTTTCAACTCGACCGATCCCGGAATTTTGGCATCATGATAATAGATGACATCACGGACGCCCTTTACATACTTTTCATTCGGGATATTGATAGGCAATGCATCTGCTTCGTTTACTTTCTCTGTCATTTGCCGCACATACCAGTCGGCACTAAGCAAGCTTAGGTTGACGACGCGGACATCGGGACGTATGTTTTCAACCTCCTGCACATACCACAAAGGATAGGTATCGTTATCGCCATAGGTAAACAAGATGGCATTTGGCGCACATGATTCCAGGTAGTTTCTTGCAATATCACGGGCCAAGAATTTTTGTGAACGGTCATGGTCATCCCACCCATCTTTTGCTAGAATCACCGGACCGGCCAGTAATCCAATTGCGGCAGCCACTATCCCTGCCGTTCGTGCGCTTAGTCTTTTTGTCAGCCAATCGCTAATGCCCAGCACCCCTAAGCCGATCCAGATAGCAAATGCATAGAACGACCCCGCATAAGCGTAATCACGTTCGCGCGGCTGCAATGGGCTTTGATTGAGATATAATACAATCGCCAATCCAGTCATGAAAAACAGCAGCCCCACGACTCCCGCATCGCGCTGGCGGCGCTTAAAGTGCCAAAAAGCACCGATCAGACCCAGGATCAAGGGCAGAAAATAATACCTGTTATATGACGGATCTTTAAGCTGAGATTCAGGTAAAGCGTCCTGGCCGCCTACATGCAGTTGGTCAATGAACTTAATGCCGCTAACCCAATTGCCAGTGGTGAGGTCGCCATGCCCCTGCTGGTCGTTCTGACGTCCTGCGAAATTCCATAGGAAATAGCGCCCGTACATATGCCCCACCTGATAACTGAAGAAAAAGCGTAGGTTGTCACCAAAGGTTGGTCGTTCGTTTTCACCTAGGTTGAGGTAACTCCGGTAATATTGCTGGTGGGACGCCTCGCGGGTACTGTAAATCCGTGGAAATATCGTTTCGCGGTCATATACATAACTGAAGTTTTGGCCAGCTACTTCATACCGTTCAGGTCCCTTACGGTAGATATTGCCTTCGTATTTGATATCGATTGGCCGGGAATCAAAATAAGGCCCCTTGAATTTGGGCTCATCACCATATTGTTCCCGGTTGAGATAACTCAGAAAGGAAAACGCATTATCGGGGTCACTATTGTTTAACGTCGGATTCGCTTTGGCGCGGATGAGGATCATGGCAAATGAGCTATAGCCAAATACGATAAACGCGAACGAAAGGAGAATGACGTTGAGCAATGGCTTCGCTTGTTTTATTGAGTACCAAATACCATAAACCGTAGCACCTATCACCAACAGCGCAAAGACAACGACACCTGAACCAAATCCTAGACCGAGCGTGTTGACAAAGAACAAGTCGAAGTAAGCCGCAAACTTAATTAGGTACTGGATGACTCCCCATAACACCACAGCTACCACCAAACAGCCTATGAGTAACGCCTTGACGGCACCGGCGGTGGTTGCTTTCTGCGTACGACGGAAATAAATAACCAAGGCGATAGCCGGAATGGCCAGCAAATTCAACAAATGTACACCGATGGACAGCCCCATCATATAGGCGATGAAAAGCAGCCATTTATCTGCGCCAGGCTCATTAGCTGTTGCCTCCCATTTCAGGATAGCCCAGAATACCACAGCCGTACAGAGGGAAGACATGGCATACACTTCCGATTCAACGGCGGAAAACCAAAACGTATCTGAAAACGTATAAGCCAATGCACCGACAACTCCGGCGCCCATAATCCGGATAAGACCGCTGTCGGTAAGCTCGGTCCCTGACTTCCACACCACCTTTCGCGCAAGCGCCGTGATACTCCAAAACAGAAATACAATGGTTAATCCACTGGATATCGCAGATCCGACATTCATCCAGAAGGCGATCCGCTCCGGATTGCCGAATGCAAGGTTGGAGAACACATTCTGCAACATCAAAAACAACGGAGCCCCCGGCTGGTGTACGATCTGCATTTTATAGGCTGAGGCAATAAACTCACCCGTATCCCAAAAACTCGTGGTTCGTTCGGCAGTCAGTACGTAGACCGTGGTGGCAATCAGTCCGCACAACCAGCCAATAATATTATTGATTCTATTGTAGTTCATAAAGTGTCAAGCGTATGGTTCACTAAATCACGCCCCGAAAATAAAGAATAGTACGATAACACAAACATAATATTTGGTTTTTTAACACATTGCGCAAGCTATCAGCGGTATTCAGTAAAAAATAAAATAATTTTGCAATTAATATGCGATCCGCCTATATTTGCAGTCCCATTCGCAAGGGTGGCACAAAGAATTTCGGATTGCCCGATAGTATAATGGTAGTACGACAGATTTTGGTTCTGTTTGTCTAGGTTCGAATCCTGGTCGGGCAACAAAAAAATGCGGATTGTCTGTTGGCAATCCGTTCATTTTTTGAGTGTATCAGTGGAAAAAACATCACATACTCCAATCCATTTGCTAACCCACAAAACAACAACAAGACCATGCCTTTGCAATTCAATCCGGTAAAGCTTTTTTCCGGTTCCTCCTCCACAGAATTAGCACAGAAAATCGCACAATCTTACGGCAGAGACCTTGGCGAGATGACCGTTTCCCACTTTAGCGATGGAGAAATCCAACCGTTCTACAACGAGTCCGTCAGAGGGTGCGATGTATTCCTTATCCAGTCTACAAACCAACCCACGGACAATCTGTTTGAATTACTATTGATGATCGACGCAGCAAAGCGTGCTTCGGCACATTATATCACAGCTGTTGTACCCTATTTCGGGTTTGCGCGACAGGACCGCAAGGATAAACCCCGGGTAGCCATCGGTGCCAAAATGATTGCCAACCTTATTACAGCAGCCGGCGCGCATCGCATCATGACCATGGATCTCCATGCCGCCCAGATTCAAGGTTTTTTTGATATTCCGGTCGATCACCTGGATGCGTCGGTGATTTTCGTACCGCACATCAAGTCACTAAACTTACCCAACCTGACCATCGCTTCACCGGACATGGGCGGTTCATACCGCGCGCGTACATTTGCCAAATATTTCAACGCGGAAGTGGTTATCTGTGACAAACAGCGCAAACGCGCAAACGAAATTGAATCCATGTCTATCATCGGCGATGTGAAAGGGCAAGACATCGTGCTCATCGATGACATCTGCGATACAGCTGGCACGTTATCTAAGGCGGCCTCGCTCATCATGGAAAACGGTGCCAGCAGTGTACGGGCGGTGTGTACCCATCCTGTGCTGTCTGGCAAAGCGTACGAAACGATAGAAAATTCTGCGCTTACCGAATTAATTGTTACAGACACCATCCCGCTCAAACATAAAAGTGATAAAATCAAGGTGCTCTCTACCGCAGACCTATTCGCCAGTGCCATCAAAAACGTTAATGAGCATGGGTCCATCAGCAACCTCTTTAAAGTGAAATAACGAGACTTTCAATGCTCACATATGGTTTATATAAGTATATAGAAACTATTTTTGAATCACATATATAGATCAAACACTTTTTCTTATATTTGCGACCTTAAATTCAGAAAGTTAAATTAATTAAAATGAAATCAATTGCTATTAGCGGTTCTTTAAGAAAGAACGTAGGGAAAAGAGATGCGAAGGAGCTACGCTATGCCGGTAAAGTGCCGGCAGTGCTCTACGGTGGTACAGCACAGTACCACTTTGCCGTATCCGCAACTGATTTGAAACCGGCCATATATACGCCGGATGTTCATTTCATCGACTTGGATATCGATGGCAAGAAATTTCAAGCCATCCTCCAAGACACCCAGTTTCACCCACTTACTGACCAAGTACGTCACATCGACTTCCTTGAACTTAATGACAAAAAGGAGGTAGCACTGAATATCCCGATCAAGCTGACCGGTACTTCCCCTGGTGTGAAAGTGGGCGGCAAGTTGGTGCAGAAACTTCGTACGCTTCGTGTAAAGGCCCTTCCAAAAGATTTGCCTCAATACATTGAAGTAAGTCTTGAAAGCCTGGAAGTCGGCAAATCGGTGCGTGTAAGCGACGTCCGATTAGAAAATGCAAAAGTTCTTAACAATGCCGATGACACCATCGTTTCGGTAATCATGTCACGTGCATTACGTCAAGCCGAACAAGAAGCGGCCAAAGCAGAGAAGAAAAAATAACAGCTGGGGCTACATGCCATACCGTGCAAAAAGCACCGACCCTGCTGGTCGGTGCTTTTTGTTTTAATGATTTGGTGTGCAATGTGCTAAATAGTCGTATTTTCGCACCGGAATGGCAAAGAAACACCTCATCGTTGGCTTGGGGAATATCGGGGCGGAATACGCTGATAACCGCCACAACATAGGCTTTATGGTTGCTGACGAGTTGGCCAAGCAGGCGGGGACCACCTTTTCTACGTTGCGGTACGCGTACTACACCGAATACCGTCAGCGCGGCAACAGTGTTTTCCTCATCAAACCGACCACCTACATGAATTTGAGTGGGAAAGCCGTCAACTATTGGATGCACGAACTGAAGATACCCTTATCGGATATACTGGTCATCGTCGATGAAATCGCTCTGCCCTTTGGTAAGCTCCGGTTACGCGCAAAAGGTAGTAGCGGTGGGCATAACGGACTGAAAAGCATCGAGACACTATGTGGCGGACAAGGGTATCCGCGTCTGCGTTTCGGAATAGGCGACAATTACCCGAAGGGCAGGCAGGTGGACTACGTGCTGAGTGGGTTCGATGACGATGAATTGAAAGAACTGCCCCAGCTTATCGAGCGTTCGGTGCAGATGGTCAACAGCATTGTCCAAATAGGCACGGAATTAACCATGACGCAATTCAATAAGTAAATTCTGACCAGGGGCAGCGCTACTTTTTATTCTTCTGGCTTTTTTTTGTGGTAATTTCAACTACCCCATTCGCGCCTTTTTCACCGTATTTCTCAATACCGCTTTCCTCTTTCCATACATTCACGGCGGAGATATCGTCTGGAGACAACTTTTTCAAATCTTCGGTGCTTGCTTCTTGGCCGTCTATGAGGTACAACGGTTGGTCATCGCTACGACCAATGCGAAACATATTGGACTCAATCGCTTGCGGCTTCGTGGTCTTCACCGTATCCAGCCTGACAGTGCCATCCATCGGCAACCGCTGTTCAGCGGTTACCGGCAAGACCATTTTTTGAGCAGCACTGTCCGCACCTGAACGTTTCTGATGGTTTCCCGTGCTTTTTGCGACGGCTTTTTTCGTGATAATGAGAATAACACCGTTGACGCCGCGTTCCCCATACAACGCTATCGCCGAAGCATCTTTCAGCACGGTGATGCTTGCGATGTCATATGGATCCATACTACTTCGATCGAAATCCATTGCCAGAGACTCGCCGTCTACCACATAAAGCGGATCATTACTTGAGCTATTCCGGATGGATATTTTAACCTCTGGAGTGTCGGGATTGCGTGCGTCCGCACCGGAATGCCCTACGACTTGTATGCTGTCGATTTCATTAAGCACAGTGGATTCCTCTTTGCGCTCAATGGCGGTATCCTGCCGTGATATAGCCGGCTGGTCGCTTTCCGTATCCGCGGCAGCCATGGTAAAAATAAGGGCAGAATCCTGTTCATAGGCTTTAGTGAGGGTGAATACCAGCACAAAAAATGCGATGACAGGAATGGCAAACACATACTTGCCCAACTGCAGCCGGGATGAACTGCGCATGTTCATCATGATAATTCTCCGCTTTAGACTATTGAAATTGAAACTATTCGCTAACACAGAATTGACTGCAGCCTGCTGGCCGACCTTCAGTAGACTGTATTGGTAGGTCCTTTTATCCACACCGCTTTGGAGCACGCGTCGATCTGTGATGAATTCGAGGTTTTCTCGGATTGCAATCCGAACCAACCAGGCAGCCGGATTGAACCAGCAGATGACGCTACATATTTCCGAGGCCAATACGTCAACAGTATGCAATTCGTTGACATGGATTTGTTCGTGCTCAAAGATTTCACTTAATTCATCATCACCATGGCTATGTATATTGAGGTAGATGTTCCGCCAAAATGAAAAAGGCAGAACATTATCGAAAACCTGCCGGTACCGGAACAACCGCCAATTGGCCACTATAGATCGCCGATGGATGCTCCACAAGCTGCCAAGCCGTGCCAGCAGCCTCAACGTAAACCAGCCCCCTCCCAGCCAGAACAAGACAGTTACGTAAGGCCATAAACTGAATGTGTCGGTCGGTATCTGTTGCCAGTCGGGAATAATCAATCCGATTTCACTCGAAATTTTCGGCTGAGCTACCAACCAGCCTTTTACATTTATTATCGGATAACTTATGGAAAAAACCAGCGCAAACAGCAGATAGAAGCGATTGAGGTTGTAAAATGTCAGTTTGCGCAGCAGGCAGCGGTACCCAAAATAAAACAACACGATAGATAGATTCGCCTTGAGCAAGTATAGAATAATATCGGGCATAGCTATTCACTTTTTTCTTCCTTGATCATTCTGATAATTTCATCCAAGTCCTCCGCACTGATTTTTTCCTCTTTGGCAAAAAAGCTTACTAGCTCCTTGTAGGAGTTTCTAAAATAATCGCTTACGAAACCGTTCATAAACACCTTCTTATAGTCCTCTTCAGCGACTATCGGCTCATATCGATAAGCGTTCGCATATTTCACGGCTTTGACATAACCTTTGCGTTGCAAATTTTTGATGGTCGACGCCAGCGTTGTATATGGCGTTTTTTCTCCCGGCATTCTATCCAGCAGTTCTTTAACAAACCCACCCTGGTTGCGCCATATGAGTTGCATTGCCTCTTCTTCTTGAATCGTCAATTTTTCCATGCCATCGCGTTATTACGTATAAAGCGTAAAGTTACGGAAATTACGTAGAAAACCTAACAAAAGCTATATGCTTTTTCTAAAAGACTCGATCTGACGGCTAATCAGCAACGTTAATTTAGATATTAAATTAACATTAAAATCGCAATATAATCGGTTTAACGCTTTAATATTTTGCCAATTTCATTACATTTGCAATTCATCCAGTTACAATTATGTCAGAAATAGCTTCTATATCAATAAACGGTAATACGCATGAACTACCGGTAGTTACGGGCACGGAAAACGAGCAAGGTATCGATATTTCAAAGCTTCGCGACCTGTCTGGAGCGATCACCATCGATCCCGGGTTCAAAAACACCGGCGCGACGAAAAGTGCCGTTACGTTTTTGGATGGCGAGAAAGGCGTGTTGCGTTACAGGGGATATCCTATTGAGCAGTTGGCTGAACAGTCGACTTTCTTGGAAGTCGCATATTTGCTGATATATGGTGACCTTCCTTCGGCCGACACATTGTCCGATTTCCGGAAAAAGATCAGCCGACACACCTTGATCCATGAAGACATGAAGAAGTTTTTCGATGGGTTCCCATCGAAATCGCATCCTATGGGCCAGTTGTCTTGTTTAGTCGGCGCATTGTCTGCATTTTATCCGGAATCGCTCAACCCTAATCCCAGCGAAGAAGAGGAAAACCTGACCATCATTAAGCTCTTGGCTAAAATGCCGACTATTGTGTCTTGGATATACAAAAAATCCCTTGGCCACCCCGTCATTTATCCTCGAAACGAGCTTAATTACGTGCACAACTTCCTAAATATGACGTTTGGCCAAATCACGGAAGATATAACTATAGACAAGGTTGTCGTAGACGCGATGCATAAATTACTCATCTTGCACGCCGACCATGAGCAAAACTGCTCTACGTCTACCGTTCGCATCGTAGGATCCTCCAACGCCAACATGTATGCGTCCATATCCGCGGGCATCTCCGCGCTTTGGGGCCCGCTGCACGGCGGTGCAAACCAAGCGGTCATCGAAATGCTTGAAAACATCCGCAATGATGGCGGTGACAGCGCAAAATGGCTAGCGAAAGCGAAGGATAAGAACGATCCATTCCGCTTAATGGGATTCGGACACCGGGTATATAAAAATTTCGATCCGCGTGCTAAAATCATCAAAAAGGCTTGTGACGACGTGCTGGACAAGCTCGGCATCAACGATCCGGTGTTGGATATTGCAAAGGAGCTGGAAGAGGCGGCATTGAAAGACCAGTATTTCGTAGACCGGAAGCTTTACCCAAATGTGGATTTTTACTCCGGCATCATTTATCGGGCGCTGGGTTTCCCCACCGACATGTTCACAGTGTTGTTTGCTCTTGGAAGACTGCCGGGCTGGATTGCCCAATGGAAAGAAATGAAAGGAAACAAAGAACCCATTGGTCGCCCAAGGCAGGTATATATCGGTAGTATCAAACGCGACTACATACCGCTGGACCAACGCTAGGAAGATAGACCGGTCAATGTAGTCCCATCAAATGAAATGAGGGCATCTGAGGGGATGTCTGTAGCATTAATGTTCATTTTTTAGGTTCCGCGTCCCATTCTTCCGTATTCTATGGGCTTACCTTTTCCTGTGAAACACGGAAGCTGCTGTGAAAGCAACTATCGCCGTCAGTACCAATCGTTTTGTACGGTTTTCACCCTTATTCGTTACCGTCGACGCCCAAACACCAACAGCTGTTGGTCTTCACGCAGCGACTCACGAAGCACCACCCCAACCAAAGCGCCGCTGGCAATCGTGACGACACCACCAATAGCGCTGTACCACATATAGGAAACATCCGTAAAACTTGCCACGGCCACCACGGTAAGAAAACCAGTGGTAAAGCCAATCAGTGCGCCGGTCGGCCCAGCACGCCGGCTCAGCATGCCCAGCAGAAATAGGCCGACCAATGCTCCACCAAAAAAATTAATCACGGTCATCGATGCCTCTAGAATATTACCCAGGTATCCGCCAAAACACGCCAACAATGTCGAAAATAACCCGATGCCGAGCGTGAGTTTCCTCGCGAAACTAACCGTTGCCTCCTCTTTCCTAAACCTGTTGTAAAAATCGGAAAGGACAACGGTCGTCAGCGAATTAAGGACTGAACTGATTGTTGACATGGAGGCAGCGAACAATGCGGCAACCAAGAATCCCCGAAATCCGGTAGGCAGTTCGTCAATCACGAAACGAATAAATACCTGGTTGGTATCAATATCAGTTCGGCCTTGTTGCTTATAAAACGCAAATAATACAGCGCCTTCGAAAAAAATCAAAAACCCGATCAGGGATGCAACCAAAACCGATGTAATGAATGCATAGTTCGATTTTTTAAGCGAATCCACTGTTAAGAAACGCTGCATTTCCGCCTGATCCGTACCAAATTGTGAAATGATCAAAAAGCTCCCGCCAATAATTCCTCCCAGCAAAGTATAGGTATCGGTAACATCGGTGGAAAAGTTAAAAAATTGAAATTTATCATTGGCTGCCCCCATCGTTAGCACCTCGGAAAAACCACCGTCTATTTTCGAAACCGCTACAGCGATAATAACGAAGATACCGCCCAACATGATAAACAGCTGCGGCACATCGGTCCAGATAACCGCTTTCATGCCACCAACCATCGTATACAGCGTGGTAAGCACACCGGTAACGAGAATAACCCAAAGCATGTCGATACCGCTAAGCACACTGATAATGATGGCTGGTGCAAAGATGCCAATAGCCAAGAAGCAACTTTTGAATAAGACGAACAGGCCGCTACCAACCAACCTAACGGTAAGGTTGAAACGCCTCTCCAGGTATTCGTAAATTGAATAGAGCCTGAGGTTAAAAAAGAAGGGAAGGACAACAACACAGATAACCAGAATGGCTATCGGAAGTGCTAAACGGTACTGTAAAAATGTAAAATCTGAACTGAATCCCAACCCCACGGCACCGATATAAGAAATCGCACTCGTAACGGTGGCAATCCCTGCAAAAGCGGCTGCCCACCAAGGAATCGTTCCGCCCCCCATGAGAAAATCCTTCAGCGATTTCTGGGATTTACTGAAAACGGTGGCCAAAACCACGATCCCTGTAAAATAGCAAAATAATATGATATAGTCGATAACGTGCATATCGATGTTTTGACAACGTTAAAGATTGTTTTTTTTCATTTCCTTGACCGCATAATCACATGCGCGTGCAGTAAGGGCCATGTAGGTCAGCGACGGGTTCTGGCACGCGCTTGAGGTCATACAGGAACCGTCGGTCACAAACACGTTCCGCACTTCGTGCAGTTGATTCCATTCGTTCAATATCGATGTTTTAGGATCCTTGCCCATCCTGGCTGTTCCCATTTCATGTATGGCCGCCCCCGGATAGGCTTTTTCATCGTAGGTTTTAACGTTTTTGATCCCTGCTACCTCCAGCATCTCGGCAGCATCATTCATCATGTCCTCGCGCATCTTCAGCTCATTGGCCTTGTATTCGCAGTCTATGGCCAATACCGGTTGTCCCCATTTGTCTTGCTTTGTCTTATCAATATAAGCTCGGTTTTCATAATAGGGAAGCGTTTCGCCGAATCCATTGAGCCCGATGGTCCATTTTCCCGGCTTGGCCAACGCTCCTTTCAACTCCCTGCCAAATGCTAGTTCTGCAACCGTATTTTGCCAACCTGATCGGTTGGCTCCCCCTTGGTATCCGAACCCCCTCACGTAATCTCGTTTCTCGCCATGGATATTCCTGAACCTAGGGATATAAATACCCGTTGGACGGCGCCCATAGATAGTCCGATCTTCGAAGCCCTCCGGCTCGCCATTGGCACCACACCTAAAGTGGTGATCCATCAGGTTATGCCCCAAATGACCACTCCCGTTTCCCAAACCATTCGGGTGCGCTTCCGAAATCGAGTTTAGCAGGATAAAAGTGGTAGCCAAGGTTGAGGCATTAAAAAAAAGCACGTTCGCATAATACTCCGTGGTTTCGTGTGTCTCAGCATCGATGACCAACACCCCCTTGGCCCTTTTGGTATCCTTGTCGTACAATACGCTGTTGACGATAGCATATGGCCGCAGCGTGAGTTTACCGGTTGCCATAGCCGCCGGTAACGTGGCAGACTGTGTACTGAAATAAGCACCAAACGGACAACCCCGATTGCAGAGGTAGCGGTACATACATTGCGCCCTGCCGTTGTGTGGAACAGTCAGGTTAGCCACCCTGCCAATCGTTAGGATACGCTTACGGTCATAGTGCTTTTCAATTCTCTCCTTCACGGATTGTTCCACACAGTTTAGTGCCATGGGTGGAAGGAATTCGCCATCTGGCAGAAAAGGCCATCCCTCCTGCTGTCCACTCACCCCCGCGAAACGTTCAACATAGTCGTACCAAGGTGCCATGTCGCGATAGCGAATTGGCCAATCTACCCCATGGCCATCCCGGAGATTCGCTTCGAAGTCCAGGTCGCTGAATCGGTAACACTGCCTACCCCACATCAATGATCTACCCCCCACGTGGTAGCCCCTGAACCAATCGAAGCGTTTTACTTCCGTATAAGGGCACTCTTCGTCGTTGACCCAAAAATGTTCGTTAAATTCATTATACCCCCTCGCACGGCGCTGTACGTAATGCGTTTTTTTCTTTTCTTCCGTAAGCTTTCCCCGGTAGGTAAACTGCCAAGGTGCTTTTAACGCTGTATCATAGTCCTTGATATGTTCAACATTACGTCCACGTTCCAGTAGCAGCACACGTAGCCCCTTTTCGGTAAGTTCCTTAACAGCCCATCCTCCGCTGATACCGGATCCTACAACAATTGCATCGTACGTATTTGATTTATCTGCTTTGACATTCAAATTCATCTGTTCCTACAATTAAGTGATATACCGTTTATCTCCCTGTTTATAAGTCATGCATCCATCGTATCTTCCAGGAACTGGTACATATTCGCACAATTGTGTACATACCACTTCCGCTGTAGTGAAACACAAAATGGTCATATCTCTCACAATGGTAAAGAAAAGGGAGTCCGATTTACCGGCTTTTTTCGTGATAACCCGGTCGCGCCATTCTTCGATCCATTGCTCGCGCTGCGATGCATCCAAATCGACGAAATTCCGCTGAAATCGCTCGTTTACAGCCTGTTCAAAATTCAGGAGTCCCTCTATGAAATTCGCGCGTGTTTTTTCGGGATAACATTCACTGATAATCTTAACCATAACCGGCCCAACGCCTGCCGCCCGCGCACCGGGGATATGCGTTTGTGGTATGATAACTTCTGCTATTTCCGTCAACATATCAACCCGGGCGGCCGTAAAAGGCCCATCCCTAGCCTCACCCGGTACCTGAGTACATCCACTCAACAGCGAACCCGCACCGGAGGAAACCACCACCCCACCGATTAGCGATGTGGCAGCTTTAAGCGCATCTCTCCTATTCATCATTGTTATTTTTAAATCTTATATATCTTACCCGTTCTATTCCGGTTCATTCCTTTAAATGTAAGTGTACAGACAACTTAGCAGAAGCCTTCTTTCCCGACACCATACCGCGCACTCTCAACCAATTGCCGAAATGCGAAACCCGAACGAAATGGCTGCCGGGTGCTGTGATTCTGGGAAACACGGTTCCTTCCGGAATCCAGTTAATCCCATCGGCAGAAATTTCAACTACTGCGTCCAGTGCTATATCCTCGCCTTGCAATTCTTCAACGATTAAAAAAAATATCGCCTCCGATGCCCATCCTGCTTCCATCGGATGCGCCTCAAACTTTTCCTCGACCGTGATACGGCGTTCGACTACTGATGCATGAAAATGTCTCATTTTGATCGGCTACTCTCCTGATATAACAATGGAATCTACATAAAAAAACACCCGTCTGTCCGTGTCGTTCTCTACCCAAATACTCGGATTGAACAATCCCTTGATCCGCGCATACGGTGCTGTCAGCGTGGGTTTCATGCCTTTCAAATCGAAGACCTTATCACCCGACTGCAGCTCGACGTATTCCCTTTTTTCCGTGTCAATCAATAGCCGGAAATAACTCCAGTTAATCTTGTCATCGCTTTCGTTATAACACAGGTCCTGATAGCCGTCGGGCACCCATTCAAATCCGTCTGTTGCACCATCGGGATACCGCTCCCCATACCACATGGCATCTATTCCGTGCTTACACCAATCGTTCTCAACCCCATAGGCCCATTCCAAATCGGAGACATCCTTAGCTTGGAATACCTGCCACCTCCTCACCATTTCACCATCCACCGCATTGAGGTAACGCGCACCGATGAAATATCGGTATTCATCGTCCTGAATGTCAAAGAAAGCCCCAAATGCCCGCATTGCCTGTTCGCTGAGCCCCTGCCGATCCTGCTCCGGCGTATAAGCATACCACATTTCAAATTGCCGAAGTCCCTTAGTCAGGTGAGTGGTAAGCCGCTTGATGCCGTGAGATAGGCTTCCCGGGGCGGGGGCTGCGGTATACGGATTTGCAACGGGGCGGGTGGATAACTTCATGGAGTACGTGCCGTTCATCGATCCATGTGTCCCCACAAATCGAAAACTTGCCGAGCTCAACATGATCGGCCCCCACTGTGTTTTGTCAACATGGCTATATCGGAGTGTATTGAAATTTTTGCCTACGTAATTCGGATGGAGGTCCACCCATCCACGCAGGCCTTTATCGAAATCGTCATAACAAATAATTTTACGAAGCGGCTGATAGTTCGTTAACCCGCTCTCTAAAGCAATCACATAGTCTTTCATATTGTATCCTTTTCACTTGATTTCATGTTCTATTCCTTCTTCCCATTTGGTTATACTGGTGACCTGCACCGTATTCGTTCGGACTCACGGTCTTGCCCGCCGCCGATCACAACTACTTCTTCTCCCCGGCGGTCGATACCGGGCACCCGCCACTCCCAACAGCAGCTTGCCCATTTCTATCCAGCGATCTTAAGTTGTCAGGTCAAAAATCTATATCCTTTGGCATGATAGTCAGCCCCCTGCTCAACCGCTGTGACTTATGACTGTTGCCAACGTCAAGCAAATACCGAGTTCACCTACTACTTCCATATTTCTAATGCGCCTTGGATTCCTCGGTGAGCCAAGCCGTATTGAACCGCGCCAATGATACGGCTGCCGGCATATTTTTCAAATCACCTTGCCCATGCCCGTATAAACACAGCACGGTACCGTCAGGCAACACCGCTAAATCCGAGTAGGTGGAGGGGCCGGTCTGAAGAATTCGTTGAATTGGCCATGAACGGCCATCATCCGCGCTCATCCTAATAATCAGCTCCGCACGTCTTTTGACATCCGACGGCTGAGATACCAGGATAACGTTAGGCTGAAAACTCTTGCGGATCAAGCCAATGTCGCATACTCTTCCGGTCAACCCATGGTCGTATTCCAATTCACTACTCCAAGTTTCCCCGCCGTCTGTACTATATACTTTTGCCTGCCAGGAACTATTTTCCATGGAGTACGTTCGTCCGATTAAAAGCAGCGAGCCATCTTCCCGCTCCACAAGCTGCGATTCATTCAATTCCCCAACCGGGGTGTCTCCACCCACCTTCCACGTTATTCCGCCGTCGTCGCTGAAAATACAGTTTACGCCATACGCCCTTGCTAGCGGCGCATGCGATATACGCTTACGGTGCCATATGGGAACGAGGAGCCTACCGCCGGTGGTTTGGATGCCATGGCCTGGACCAGGGAGGTGAAACGTCCAACCATGTGGGTTATCCGCAAAGAGCTCAGTAACCTCCGTGGGCGGCAACCATGAGGCGCCATCATCATCGCTGCGGATAAAAAACACCCTGGAATGGCTATTATTCGAATTTAACGCATAGAATAAAAAGACGGCGCCTGTATTACGGTCCTGCATTAAGGTAGGATTCGCCCATGATTGTCCCGCCACGCTTTCGACAACGATCTCGGAGTCAGAAAAGCTTTTGGCCATGTCCGTACTCCGCCTGACAACGATATGATGTGCCCCATCGTCGGTTCCGTCGTGGATACGACCTTCCGACGCAACCAAAACGTTTCCCTTTTCGGTGACTAACAATCCGTAAACGAAATAGGCAGCTATGCCATTCTCACCATTTTCCCACAACACCTGTTTCTGCAATATGGGAGCGCTGATATCGCGTTTTTGCGGCATGTCCATTAAGATATGCAGCAACAGCATACTGATACTTATTATTAACATCTTATCGTATATCATAGGGAATAGCGGTTACCAGTCGGGGTTTTGCGTGATCAATTCGTTCAATAATAGTTCATCGGGTGGGATGGGAAACAGCAAGTGCTTTTCGGAAACCGGAAGCGTGGAATCAATTGCCTTTAGCGTCGCCACTAGTCGCTTAGTCCGCACTAGATCGAACCATCGATGCCCTTCAAAACCCAGTTCAACAGCCCGTTCGAGCAATACCGCATCTCTGAACCCATCCTTATCAAGCCCTTCTAGATTCTGCGGAAAATCGGTTGGATTTCCATTTCTGTTCCGTGCACGCTCCCTGATCGTATTAATCATGGAATACGCTTCATCCGTAGGCCCCTCCAATTCGTTCAGCGCTTCGGCGCGCATCAGGTAAACATCAGCCAACCGCAGCACAATGAAATTGCCGCAGAACGCAAAATCGTTCCGGGAGGTCGCTGTACGGTCTACATATTTCCAACAAGGGGCTGGATATGGGGTAGGGAACTGTTCCCAGCTCAGCCACTGTCCGTTGAAGCTTTCGCCCTCGTAGACAAAAGTGGACTCCCGACGGTAATCACGTTCGTCGTACAGATTAAAGTATGCGACTGTACTTACGGTACTACCGCCATCAGATGCGGTTTGTTCAGGAAAAATACGGATCCCTCTTGGCAAGGAAAAGGACCCCAAAATACTGTGCTCGCCCAGAGGGGATAGCTTCCGATCTCCCTGCCATTCAAACAACGATTCACGATTGAACTCGTTTGGGGGACCGAAAATCAATTGATAATCCGGCATTAAACCATGTTCTGGCATATCGAGTACTTGGTTGCAGAGTGTTGCACACAATTGATAATCATCCGGCCCTCCAGCAGCTGAAGAAGCACGGGTGAGGTATACCTTGGCTAATAGCGCTTTTATTGCTCCAAGCGTAGCACGCCCCTCCTGATTTGTTGGCGGCACGGTTTGGATGCCAAATTCAAGATCGGCTATAATTTGTTCGTAAACGGCCTTCAGACTACTCCGCCCGACGTTTACGTCACCTAAGGAGGTTACCTCATTAACAATCAGTGGCAGTTCGCCCCAAAGCCTGAGACCGTAAAAATAAAAAAGTGCCCTGAGAAAACAAGCCTCACCAATATATTGTTGTTTGAGCCCCTCATTCATCGGAACGGATGCGCCCCGATGGATTACACTGTTAGCCCTAACGATGCCGGCGTACATACTGCTCCATACCCTGTTGATATCAGCATGATCATTGGTAAATGTATAATTGGCCAGCAGCCGTTGGTCAGATAGTGTTGGTGTATAAGTTTCTCCGGCCGGAAGCGACGTCAGGTAATGGAGCCTCCTGGCCAAAAATGTTTCGCTATTCGTGCCCAACGCATCGTAAACTCCAACCAACGCAGTAAACAAGTCACGTTCGTTTTCATAAAAATTTTCAGGAGCCAGAAAACCGCGCGGTTCTTCCTCAAGAAACTTTTCGCACGACACGAACCCTACGCTAACCAGCAACATGATTAAGCCGATGAAAGTCTTATTGATGTATTTCATGATTACATTATTATATGGCTACAGGCCAAGGTTAACACCAAAGATAATCGTACGCGCTGTGGGGTAATGCCGTCCACCGTCCGGGTCATACCCCGGATAGTCTCTCGTGAAGGTGAACAGATTTTGTCCGGATGCGTACACATGAAGTTTTCTCGACTGACCGATGAACCGTCCGGGGATATCATACCCCAACTGGATATTTCTTATTTTCACGTAAGAACCATCGACCAGGTTGTATGTGGAAGATCCCATCCAATTCGAAACATTTGCTCTCGGTATGTCGCTATCAGGGTTCTGAGGGGTCCATCTATTCATGAGCGAACGGAGCTTATTACTTCCTCCGGTAGCCGGATTGGTTATCGACATTCCATGCATTTCCTTCCTGCCGATTTCACCTTGCAAAAACACACCCAACGATACGCCTTTGTAGGTAAACCGATTGTTAAAGCCGAAAATGTAGTCGGGAATGGGGCTTCCCAATATAACCAGATCATCGGCATCCAGTTGGCCATCGCCGTTGGTGTCCCGGTACCGCGCATCGCCCGGCTTTACTCCTTGTTGTACGGATTGGGCATCTATTTCTTGTTGAGTATTGAAAACGCCGTCATAGATGTAACCACGGATTACACCCGGTGGATAACCGATAAAAAGAGAGGTGGACGCTGAGCGCCCCAAGGAAACCATCTCACTGTTATTGCGGGAGTAATTGACATTGAGATTCCAACCGAGCGCTCCGAAATTCAGGTCGCCGCCCACGCCGACTTCAAACCCTTTGTTGTTCAGGTTGCCGGTGTTGTACAAGGCGGTACTGTATCCCGAATAGGCAGGTAAATTCACTTCAAACAACAGGTCATTCGTCCGTTTGTTATAATAGTCAAACACCACGTTCAATGCATTGTCAAACAGGGAAACATCCAAACCGAGGTCCCATTGTGCTGCCCGCTCCCACCTAAGTTCGCGGTTAGCTAGACTTGTTTGGCTAGCGCCCGATACCAGCTGACCGTCGATGATGTAGATGTTACTGGTTATCAATCTGGCGAGCGACTGATAGTTGCCGATCTCCTGATTCCCGGTGACACCGTAACTAGCCCTGATTTTCAGGTCGCTAACTATGTTCTGTGCTTTCATAAACTGTTCCTCTGAGATCCTATAGGCTAATGCCATCGATGGGAAATACCCCCACTTGTTACCTCTTCCAAATTTGGTCGACCCATCGGCCCTTAGGGTCACTGTGGCGAGTATCTTATTTCTATAGGCATAATTAGCCCTTCCAATAAAAGACGCCAGCCCCCATTCGTTGACGGAAGAAGAGACGTCCGGTACCCCTGATGCACTGCCAATATTATCAACGCCAAAACGGTCATGCGGGAATCCCGAAGGCTGTGTAGTAGTAGACTTTATTTCCTCCGTTTGCCATGTAAAGCCTCCGAGGACATCCAATTGATGTACATCGCTGAAGTCTGTGCTATAGTGCAAGGTGTTTTCGTTCAGCACATTGGTGAATCTCCGCTCCGATAGAACACCCAATCCACCCAATATACCTCCGATATAGGTTGTTTCCCTGGGATAATATTCCTCATTGCTCCTGCTGATGAGATTGACACCCCACAGGGTCTTGAAGGTAAGGCCTTCGAGAATTTTGTAGCTAAGCGAAAGATTTCCCAATAAGTTATCTCCGGTCAACCGGTTTTTGATCGTGAGCAAGGACGCTATTGGGCTTTCTGTTTTTCCGCCGCCATACCAATCGGTCACATATTCACCGTTTTCGTCAAATACGGGAATTGTTGGAGACGTAGCGAATACCTTATCTGCCACTGACCGGATATTGTCTGACCCCGCGCTATTCGTTGGTACAGCTTGGTTAATAGTTCTATTGTATGCGATTGACTGGCTGAATGTAATTTTTTCGTTGATTTGGTTATCCGCGTTGATCCGAAAGGAATACCGATCCAGTGATGAGTTCAACGCAATTCCATCTTGCGAAAGATAATTACCTGACACAAAATACCTTGTCTTTCCTCCACCGCTCGAAAGCGATAGTTGGTGGTTTTGCATCGGGGCTACCCGGAATACTTCGTCCTGCCAATCCGTACCTTCTCCGATTGCATCCGGATCAGGGAAAGGTATCGGCATGTTTCCTTCTGCCGCCCAGTCGTTCAAAAAGGTGGCATGTTCCCTCCCGTTCATCAGATCCAGCTTTCTGATCAGGCGTTGCGATCCATAGTAGCCACTGTAATCCACCTGCACTTGTTCGCCGCGTCCCCTTTTTGTGGTGATCAGTACAACGCCGTTATTACCCCTCGATCCATAAATAGCCGTAGCAGACGCATCCTTGAGTATCGCCACCGATTCGATGTCTTCAGGGTTAAGGGAGGCCATTGCATTGGTTGGCGTAAAAGTACCATATGAAGTCCCCCCGGGATCCTTGCTATCGTTGTACACAGGTATACCATCGATGACAAACAACGGCTCATTTCCGGCATTTACGGAACTGGCACCCCGTATCCGGATGTTTACCCGGCCACCGGGGGCACCCGACGAGTTGGATATCTGTACACCCGCAGCTTTACCTTGCAATAACTGGTCGATGCTGACCAGCGGTTGGTTTTGGAGCTCCTCGCTGGATACTTCGGCAATCGAACCCGTGATGTCCCGCCGCCTTTGCGTGCCATACCCAACTACAACCACCTGGTCCAAGGCTTCGCTGGTAGACTCAAGCCTGAAGTTGATTTGGGCCCTGCCTCCGAGGGCAATGCGCTCGGTTTTAAATCCAACAAATGAAGCGATCAGCCAACCGTCCAATCGGGAAACACCAAGCGTGTATTTCCCCTCCGCATCGGTCACCGTCCCAACGTCAGAACCTTCCAATTTGATGCTTACGCCCGCCAACGGTTCATCCGAATCCGCAGTTGTCACCCGGCCAGACACCCTGGACTGTTGCGCATGCGCTTCCTGGATCTGCAAAGCCGCTGTGCAAAACAGGAATGATAAAATAACCATTCGAATATTCATAATTTGGCTTTATTGGTTACTAATAAAAATCCACCTCTTGTTACCGATTGAATTCGTCCAATCTAAACCTTGTGCTAATGACGGAATTGCGTTCAGGTCCGGGCCGGTATTTGATATATGTGGTTGCCACAAACGTGCCATCCGGCAGCAGTTCCAGGCCTGGGTATCCGCAGTCGCCTTTCCGGTAGCTATGCAGCAACTTTACCCGATAATCTCCTGATTTTCCAGCTACTATGTCCTCATATTTTCCTACCCAAGCCACGAAATGGTTGCGTGTCGCACTGCCATTTCCGGTATCCCGAAATACCACCACCAATCGACCATCTTTGGTATATTTCGCCTTATGTCGATCACCATGCAATGCAAAAGGCAGTGCCTTGGGTTCAGACCACGATCTCCCCTCATCATGGCTAACCATATACAGGGATACCCGTTTAACGTTTTCCCTTAACAGACAAAGCAGTTCTTTACCATCGGGAGATCGGACAATTTCCGGTTCGCAAGGTTTCAAGCCAGGTATATCCGATACGATTTCCCACGGACTCCATGAGAAACCCCCATCCTGCGAAAAGCTCTGTGCCACCACATTCGACCGGTGTTCCGAGGTTTCGCCAGGCCTTCTAATGTTTGACATAGCGAGCAATCGCTTTCCGTCTTCAATAGATTCGATCGTACAAAAGGGCATCACACATGGCCCCATTCCGTTGCTTTCCATGGGCGACCATCTCTTGCCGTCGTCCGTGGAAAACGACTGATACATACTTCCGTCTGGCCCTGTTCCGGCAAATACAAACAAATGGTGGCCACCGTCGGGGTGCGGTAGGCGGTAAATAGTGGGGCAATTCCTGACGGATGACCAATTCTCGGGAACATCGAGCAACTCGCTCCAGGTAAGTCCCCCGTCTGTACTTCTTTTCAATGGACCGCAGGGTCCCCCGTGGTTATACGTCCATACACAATACATGGTTTTTCCATCGGGTAGCAATACCGTAGTCGGATGTCCCTGATAGGTGATTGAATCCCCTTGTGCCACGACAACCTGCCGTAGGGTGTCTCCCGAAATGTCAAATGTCGTCAAAGAATCGACAGGGCCGATTGTTATCATTTTGCCCTTGGCCGAAACATTAGGCAGAAATAAAACACTCACTGCAATTAAACGAATACAGAACTTTACTTTCATAGCTTTACAAATTGGTTTCAAATACGCCTACTTACTCATATTCTAATGTCCTACATATTAGAATAATGGATTAGTATATTTTTATTCTGCGCAGGAATGCACAGTAAATCATATATGTCTGATGTATTAGTATAAACAAATGTAATAATACGCTTATCACATATGCAAATTTCTGTGCCGACTTTTTATTTACAATCAGCTAACCAACTGAAAATGAAGATTAAAATGTTGTCTCATTGCTTCCCGGAAAGCGGCCGCATCGCCATCTTTCAATATACTGACCAAATTCTGATGGGTTACTTTCGGCGGTTGGCCCGGCTTATGGATCTCGGCACGGTAATCCAAGCCGAACTGGAAGATCGGTTGTAGCATCCTTTGGAACCTGATAATAACTGGATTGCCGGTAATCTCGTAGAGCGTCGAATGAAACTTAATATCCAAGGCAACCAATTCGGCTTTGCTTTGAGCTTCCGACTCTTCACTGAGGATATCCTCCAGCTTTTGAAAATGCCCGTCGGTTATTCGGCTATAGAGAAACTCGCCAAGTCCCATTTCCAACATGAGCCGCACCTCAAAGAGACGCTTTAACGTCTCCTTGCTCAACAGCTTCGGTTCAAGAATACGAGCCATCCCGCTCAATACATCCGGTTCGGTCAGGATGGTGCCACGTCGCTTGCGCACATCAATCATCCCCAGCATACGCAATCTACTGAGCGCCTCCCTCAGAACACTCCGGCTTACGCCTAAAGCCTCCGCCAGCTCCGTCTCTTTAGGTAAAGAATCGCCGATCTTGAATCCCTTATTCACGAAATATTCCCGCAGCCGCTCTTCTGCTTGGTCGGTCATGGTAATGCTGCTGATGGGGTTTAGACCAGTATTAATCATACGCTTCGACAATATATCGGACAAATATAATATAAAACAGCAATAAGTGGTTTAGATCGGCAAGTCAAATTCAGCGACCCAAATGGCGTTGTCCCCTCGTTTAAACCCGTGATAGTAAAACATAAGATAATGTGAACCTTCAAGATGAACGAGCCAGGTGTAACCGTAGTCATCCCTCCCTACTGCCTTAACTTCAGGTATATCCATCAATTTCGAATCCAACTCAAATGTCAATTTATCCACATCCCCTTTCCAAAGCCAGATACTGCCGGGCAAAGGCCTTTCGGTAGTTAGCGCAATTAGCTGTGCTGGATTGGAAGGATTTATCATCGCAAATGGATGAGCCAATCCGAGCGTATGGTTATTTTGCGCATCTATCGATGTTAATTCAAGGCGCCAGGTCTTACCCAAGTCTTCTGAAACCGCCAAATATTGACGCACGGCACCCGCCTCCCTTCCACGGATAAGAACCAACAGCCGATCACCTGATCGCATTAAGACAGGTTCACCGCCGTTAATGTTTGTAATCATTTCCGGCTTTTGCCAGGTTTTGCCGCCATCATCCGATATGGATTGCCAAATACCCGTTTGATAAGGTTCCGACCCGGCCCGGTAATGCCCTGCTACCATCAATTTGTTTCCGGGGATTTGTATGATCGTGCCAGATACCGAGCCGGTTTTATTAGGCCCCAATGCCGACGTATCGACAGGCTCCCAAGTCTCTCCGTCATCTTCAGACCGCCATCCGAAAATATGGTTTGCTTCATTGCCTTTATATGCCATCGCCAAAAGTACGATTGCCCCATCGGCAGCCAGTCCCATAGCCAAATTCCCACTTTCTGGATAATTTATATTTTCAGAAAAATCTTTTAAGATGCGGGGATCGCTGAATGACCGCCCCTTATCCTTTGAAACGGAAACCGCTGGGGAATGTCCGCCTTTTGATCCATGGAACTGGCCAGCTAAGTATGCGAGTACAATAGTACCATTCAGAGTCTTTATTGCTTTTGGCCATGCCAAATGTGTGATTTTAGGGTTCTTTGGCGAAGGAACAGCTACACGAACCTCTCCGGGGATTGCCAAACGGCCAGACCAGATTGTATCTGGCCGATGCATTCCTTGCTGACTAACGTTCCCTGCTGACTGAAATGGCAGTACTAACAACAATCCGATTGTCGTTAGCAGTAGAAAAAAAAAATGTTTCATCATCTTCAACGTATAGCTAGCTTCATCAGGAGGGTTATTTAGTCCTTCTATATATCAGGTGATCGTCCCCTTTAGGGCCGGGGATCAAGTAACTAGCTAATACACTTAGGAAAAAACAAACGAATATACCGATGGCCGCATATAATAGCAGGTGTATGGAAGTGAATTGTTGCACCGCAAACAGCGTGCCTGCCGCGCCGAAGAAACCAACAAGCACCGCACTGAGATGTACACGCCGCACAAATATCCCCACCATAAACATACCCGCCAGAGCACCACCGAATAGCCCTACGATTTTCAGATATTGGTCCCACATAGAAGGACTATTGAGGAATGCAATATAGCTTGCGGTGCCAATACCAATAAGCCCGAGCATGAGGGTGGCCCTGTGAGCCAATTTCATGCACTGCTTGTCCGTAGCTGCGGGTTTTAACCGCTTGTAGAAATCGTTGGTAATTACGGCAGACATCGAATTGACACTGGAATCGACCGAGGACATCGCTGCCGCAAATATGGCGGTGATGACCAATCCTGATACGCCAGCCGGCAACTGTTGCGCGATGAACCAAGGAAAAATATCGTCGGAACGGCTGGCCGGGTTTAGCAACTGGGGATGGGTTTTGTAAAAAGCCCATAATGCCGTACCTACACTGAAGAACAACAGCGTGGCAGGAATTGCCAATATGGCATTAGTCCAAATGGATTTTGCCGATTTCTTTTCATCCTTGGTAGAAAGATAGCGTTGGATCACCGCCTGGTCTGAGGTATAGGAAACAATATTGGCAAAAAAACTACCGATGATTACCACCCAAAGGGCATCGGTGGTCATATCCCACGTCATGTTGGCCAACTTGAATTTACCTTCTTCCATACCCATCGAAATGATCTCGCCCAGCCCTCCGTCAATAGATGAAGTAATCAATATCAGGCTCACAATGGCACATCCAATTAATAGAAATGCTTGAAACATGTCGTTCCAGATATCCGCCTCGATACCACCCAAAAACGTATAAGTAGTAGATAAACCACCGATTAGCGCAATACACAGATAAATATTAACATCCAATACGGCATTCAGCGCCAGCGACGGCAGGAAGATGACAATACCCATTCTACCGAGTTGAAACAGAATAAATGCCACGCCGGCAGTCCACCGGGCGGCAAGGCCAAACCGCTTCTCAAGATATTCATAGGCCGTAATGATATTGAGCCGCCGGAAAAACGGCAGGTATATCGCAATGACAATCGGAGCTACGGCTATAATCGTCATATTGGCTACTACGTAAACCCAGTTGGTGGAAAATGCTTTGGCCGGTATAGCCATAAACGTGATGGCACTAAGCTGCGTAGCAAAAATACTGATGCCAGCCGCCCACCAGGGGATCCGGTTGCCCCCGAGGAAGTAGTCGCGCTGTGTTTTCTCGCTATTGGAATAGTAAATACCAATGCCAATAACCACTAAAAAATAGGTCACGAGAATACCAATATCTACCGTGGCAAACCCTGATTTCTGTTGTGTAGGAGATACCTGTATAACCTGAGGACTTCTTATACCAGGTTTTATTTCCCCTGTGGGAATAATGGATTTTCCCCGCCAGGTTACGAGTGGGGTGGTTACAGCGGGCATTACCTCATTCCCTCCGACGGCGCTGGGCAACGCACCCAGTGCTGCCCACGTATCGGTAACGGCATGGTACCCGAGCACCGTCCTGTTGAACCCGGGGTGCCGTTCGCGTAATTCAGCCTGCCGGAAAAAATGTGAGCCCTCATCGCCTCCCAACACCAACAAGTGGTTTTGCCCTGATGCCATGGCGGGTGAAGGAGCTGCAGCCACTGCGTTTGGCAGGTCGGCGATCTGCTGCCATTCTCCAGATGGGGTATAGCGGTAGGCATCTTTCAAGTAAGATCTCCGGGTTTTACCGGTGCTATCAGCTTCCAAGTCCACTCCGCTTATCAGGTAAAAGGACTGATCTATGGTGCCTGCCACAGCCAACATTCGCGGAGGGCCGGGCCAGGTGTCCAACTGTGTCCAACCCGCGGTTGTATCAGACAAATCCAATTTCAGGAAAACGCTTGCCGGGGTTGCTGAATCGGAAGCTTCCAAGCCTCCGGCCAGATAGACATTTTTACCGATAATTGCTCCTGCTGAATAAGCCAAAGGCACCGGCAGGGAGGGATATTCTTCAACGATAATTTCCTGGCCGTTCCATATAAGCATAAACACATCACTGGAATGCTGGCTCTGGTCGTTACCACCGATACAAAGCAATCCCTGGGTGGTAGTAATGGATGTCCCGTAAGCCAAAGGTCTTTGCAGCTTCGCCGCCCGTATCCATTCGCCCTGTGGAGATCGCAGCACGAAAACCTCATCGTGCCAAACCTTAGCACCTCCCTCCCAGGGCATTCCTGTAGGGAAATTGGCACCTCCGGCCACAATCAAGGCGTCGTTTGAAACGCCCGAAAATGCGCCCGCAAATCCCGTCTGGTCTGGCAAGGGCGGGAGTTGATCCCACCGGAAGCCTGACGAAGCCAAATGCTGCGTGCTACCGGTAAAGGGAAGCGAAGACAATAAGAAGCATAATAAAATAAATATCCTCATGGCGAGTCTGCTTTAATTATTAGGCAGGCTTGGCAGCGTGCACAATGTTCAATGTTTCAAAGAATTTGATGTCGTCCAATCCTGCCTCAAGCAATTTACTATCAAACACAGAAAGTGCTTTTAACGGCAACCGACACGGCCCCAGGTCGATTCCGCGCATAGCCATGATAGCCTTTTGCGCTGGTATCGACGAATGTTGTGTTAAGCGCCTTACCATTTGTACGGAAAGGTGTTGGGCGCGACGCGCTCCCTCCAGATTGCCGGCATTGAATTCCGCCATCAATTGGCGGTATAACGGGGCCGCAAAGGTGTATGTGCTACCCACGGCCCCCTTGGCGCCAACGGTAAGCGCACTTAAGAGCATTTCGTCATAGCCGAACAATATATCAAACTTGCCACCACCATAATTGATACACGCTTGGTACTCGTGCAGCGAAGAAGCAGTGTATTTGATGCCCGCTAAATTGGGTATTTGCTCTTCGGATAGCCTTAGAAAATCGACCATATCCATTCCTACTCCGGTCAATGCCGGTATGTGATAATAATAGAACGGTAAATCCGGGGCTGCGGAAGCGATTTCCGCCATACAATAGACCAGGTTTTCCACGGATGACGGCTTGAAATAAAATCCAGCCACAGCTGAAATGGCATCTGCTCCGATCCGTGACGCATGGGCTGCCATTTTTCGTGACTCGCCGATGGAGTTGTGCCCTACATGAACAAATACAAGCAGCCGCTTCCTTGCCGCCTTTACATATGCTTCAGCTACAGCCATACGCTCCTGCACTGTCATGTTTGGTCCCTCACCATTGGTCCCACAAACAAACACTCCACGCAGTCCGTCTTCTACTAATTTGTCGACCAGCACGGGCACCAAGTCCAAATTCAGCGTCCCATCTTCGTGGAATGTGGAAAATGTAGCCGCAATCAGCCCTTCTATTTTTGTCATTTATATATAATTATTTAAATGTTGTTTCATCTTTTTGATATAGGCGTCTACTCGGCAGCCCGATACTCCCTTACCGATAAATCGAAAGCCTGAAGCACCACAATTTAGATAGACGGCCATTAAGACCGCCTCCTTATATGTAGAACATATAAACAAATAACTGTATAATTATATTATTTTCCAAATATAATTCCAAAAAGGTGGCATCTATTTGAACCCTCAATCATACCATGGTTGATCACTTTATCACTATGACGGATATAAAATTATTGAAAATAACTGCTAAGCAATAATCTATCAACTTACTATATATTATCCCATCAAATCCGTATGTTTGCACGAAATTCAAGCGTGTGAAGTAACGTGATTTTTTACCTTATATATCTCACCGTAGCTATCGGAATGTTTGGGTTTATTGCCCTTTTTACACTATTTGCCGTATATAGCGAACGCAAAATAGCCGGCTTCGTCCAAGACCGTCTCGGTCCGATGGAAACCGGCAAATTTGGTATACTCCAAACGTTGGCGGATATCATAAAGCTGATCCAAAAAGAGTTCATCACGCCTTCGGCAGCGGACAAAATCCTGTTTGCCGTGGCGCCCGTCGTCATCTTCGTGGCAGTATTTCTGGGATTTGCCGTCATGCCTTGGGCACCGGGCATCGCTCCGGCTACCCTTCATCTGGGGCTGTTCTACGTTCTTGCCGTCATTGCCGTAGATGCTATTGGCCTATTGATGGCTGGGTGGGGCTCAAACAATAAATTTTCCCTGCTCGGTTCCATGCGCGCCGTGGCGCAGATCGTATCCTATGAAATCCCCGCCGGGATTGCTCTGATATCGGTCATCATGGTTGCACAGTCACTTAACATGCAGGAAATCACGATCAATCAGGGTATTGTGACGGAAAACACCCTGCTTTTCCTTGGCATCTGGGATGTGAGTTCCATTGGCGGCTTATTGGCTTGGCACGTATTTCAGGCTCCGCATTTATTGCTTGCTTATGTGATTTTCTTCATCGCCTCGTTAGCCGAATGCAACCGCGCACCGTTTGACATTCCTGAAGCGGAGTCCGAATTGGTCGGCGGTTTTCACACGGAATACGGAGGTCTGCGATTTGCCTTCGTATTTCTTGCTGAATACGCCATGATGTTTTTGGTGGCCATGATCGGCGTGGTTGTTTTCCTCGGCGGATGGAATACGCCGTTGCCAAACGTCGGGCAGCTGAAATTGGCCAGTTGGACCACTGGGACTGTTTGGGGGATTTGCTGGACGCTGTCTAAAACGTTGCTGATCGTTGGCATACAGATGTGGATCCGGTGGACACTTCCACGCCTGCGTGCCGACCAGCTTATGGCATTATGTTGGAAAGTGCTTACGCCACTTGCGTTCCTGTGCATGGCCCTGTCAGGAATATGGCGGGTTTGGGTGATGAGCGGTGGGTGACCAAACGAACAAAGAAAGGTGGTCGGTGGTCGAAACACTGACAGCCGGAATGACAAAACAGAAAAACAGGAATGCTTAAAATAGCTATACACGCTTTTGTTACGGCCGCGAAGGGGTTAGCCATCACCCTGACCCACCTCGTAGGTGCCCGCAGGTCGCGCCATGCGCTTGACGTTCGGAAAGCGGATTATTTTGATCATCAGGATGGGGTTACCACTGTCCAGTTTCCTAGGGAAAAAATGCCTATACCCGAAGTAGCCCGCTACCAATTGGACGTGGAAATTGACGACTGCATTGTTTGTGACCTTTGCGCCAAGGCGTGCCCGGTAGATTGCATTGCCATTGAACCTGTCAAAGCCACTGGGGTGATCGGCAAAACGTCTGATGGCAGCGTAAAACGCCTGTATGCCGCCGCGTTTGATATTGACATGGCCAAATGCATGTACTGCGGTCTATGCACGGTGGTATGCCCCACCGAATGTATCACCATGACTGACCAGTACGACCGAAGTATGACCGACCTGTCTGAACTGACGTACTCCTTCGCCGAAATGACGCCCGAAGAAGTCGAAGAAAAGAAACGCGAGTGGACGAAATTCCAAGCCGAAAAGGAGGCGGTAAAGAAAGGTAGCCGATAATGGAGACATTCGTGTTCTACGGTTTCGCGGCAATCACAATCGGCTCGGCCATTCTACTGGTCAGCATGCAGCATATCGCGCGGTCGCTGTTCCTATTTTTCGTGGTGCTGTTTTCTGTTGCAGGATTATATTTATTTGCTTTAGCTGATTTTGTGGCGATCACCCAGATTCTAGTTTATGTAGGCGGTGTGTTGGTGTTGTTGCTGTTTGCTTTCATGCTTTCTAACAGGGAGTTACTTCAAAGCGACAAATCGCGCTTTTTCTCTCTCCCGGTATGGCAGGCACTGCTGATTTCTGCATCTTTCCTTGCCGTATTGGTCTATATCGTCATACAGATAAGCATACAGGAACCCGCCTGGATAGCCGCCTCAAAGGCTGCTGATACAGTTATTAAACCTACGGACAACACGATTCAGCACATCGGTGTGCATCTTATGACCCGGTACCTGTTGCCATTTGAAGTGGTATCGGTTCTTCTTATGATGGCGCTCATCGGCGCCGCCCATCTGACACGGAAGGAGGGTCGCCCGTGATTACCCTTATCCATTTTCTTGTTGTCGGCGCCTGCTTGTTCTCAATCGGACTGTACGCCGTACTTGCGCGTCGCAACGCCATCTTGGTACTGGTGGGCATCGAATTGATGATCAATGCGGCAATACTGAACCTCGTGGCTTTCGGCCGCTATGACAAATCACTCTATGGTGGCCAAGTGTTTGCCCTCTTCGCCATTGTGCTGGCAGCAGCCGCGGTAGCCGTGGCACTGGCCATCATCCTCAACGTGTACAAATTTTACAAATCGGTCAATCCAGAAGATATAAAAAACTTAAAAGATTAATAAAAGACAACATTGCCTGCTCCTATGCTAACATATCCGATCCTGGCTGCCTGTTCGGCAGTGTTGTTGCCCTTCATCGGATTTCTCTTATCCGCCGCACTAGGCAGGAGAGCCGGGAACGGCGCCGCCTCCGTAACGACAATAGCCCTTAGTTTGCTGGCTGCAGGCTACACATTCGCACAGGTATGGAATCATGAACCGATCCAGGTTCAGTGGCATTGGTTTACCGTTGGCCAGCAAGCTTTTCATGTTGGGTTCTTACTCGACAACATCTCGGTATTGATGCTGCTATTGGTGTGCCTTGTCGCCCTGCCTGTGCACATCTATTCTGTGTCTTATATGAAAGACGAGCCAAACATTCATCGTTACTGGATGTACCTCAGTTTATTCTGCGCCGCAATGCTCGGGCTTGTCGTTGCTGATAATCTGCTGTTGATGTACATTTATTGGGAGCTCGTAGGGTTTGCCTCTTACCTCCTGATCGGTTTCTGGCACACCCGGGAGACAGCGGTTCAAGCTAACAAAAAGGCGTTTATTGTCAACCGCATCGGCGATATTGGCCTTCTTATCGGCATCGCAATCCTCTACAGCGGCTTCGGCACGTTGGATATTCAATCGCTTTTCGGGTCACAGGGACTATTTACGATATTGAACGGGGCCGACACCCCTGCTATCGTTGCCAGCAGCAGGGTTCCCGCCGGGTGGCTCACCGTGGCGGGACTGGCAATCTTTCTGGGAGCGATGGCCAAGTCGGCACAGTTTCCGTTACATGTGTGGCTGCCGGACGCCATGGAAGGGCCAACCTCAGTTTCGTCACTCATTCATGCAGCCACGATGGTGGCTGCTGGAGTGTTCCTCCTAGCCCGAGTGTTCCCTGTGTTTGATGCTACCGTGCTACAGGTCATTGCCACTACAGGTACTGTTACAGCGTTTATTGCCGGCTACTTTGCGGTCACCCAGCACGACATCAAAAAAATACTCGCGTTTTCTACCGTCTCACAGCTTGGTTTTATGATGGTGGGAGTCGGTATCGGGATGTACCATGTGGCTCTTTTCCACCTCGTCACCCATGCATTTTTCAAATGCCTGCTTTTCCTTACCGCGGGATCGGTCATTCATGCCATGCAGCACACTAAGGAAAAACATGGACTGGATATCGATCCACAGGACATCCGACAAATGGGCGGATTGCGGAAGCAAATGCCGGTAACCTTTGTAACCATGCTCATCGCGTCGCTTGCACTGGCAGGATTCCCGCTCACAGCAGGTTATCTTTCCAAGGATGCGTTGCTGGTCCATGCGTTTGAATGGTCTTCCCTGCAACACGGAGCGGTCAAAGTGATTCCATTTATTTTGCTCTTTGTGAGTGTTTTGACCAGCTTTTATATCTTCCGTTTGTTGGCAAAGGTGTTTTTCGCTCCGTCGGCCACCGGTGTCAAACCTCACGAAAAGACATCACCTTGGATGTTATTTCCGATGATCTTTCTTGCTGTTTGCTCCCTCTTCCCATTATTCACGCTTCACCCGTTGAATGACGGGCACGTATGGTTGCTCGCGCAGCTTGCGCAGGAAACACCTGCTTTGCCTCCCCTTCGATCGCTTCACATACTTATCCCGACATTGGCCACGGTGGTCACCGTGGCCGTGGCCTCCTTAGTTTGGCGCTGGTACGTGCTCGGAAGATATCCGCTGAAGAGAAAAGGTTTGTTATATCGGTTGTCGGAACGCCAAGGTTACATCAACGAATGTTATGACGCCGTTATCGTGCAGCCGCTGCTAAGGCTGTCGCTTGTGCTGCGCTGGCTGGACCGGCACGTTGTAGACGGCCTCATCAATGGCTTCGCCGCAGCAGGACGATCCCTGGCAGTTGTAGTTGCAAAAATAGACCAGCATCTTGTGGATGGCTTGGTACGCTTAGCCGGTCAGCTCGCTTGGGGGGTTGGCAACGTACTCAGGCGCACACAGACCGGCAGGATACAACACTACCTTGCCTTAGTATTTTTTGTTGTTTTGGTGATTTTGCTTTATCATATATTCGCGCAGGCATGAACCCGCATTTATTGACCATATTGATCTTTTTGCCGCTGGTTGCGGCCGCCTTGATGGTACTCGCCCCCAATGCATTGAAATCCATTTGTAAGTACATTGCGCTCGCTACGGGGCTCTTACAGCTGGTGCTCAGCGGAGCAATGTATTGCCTTTTCCATCCAAAGGGGTCGGGCATCAATGAAGAACGGTTATACCAGTTCGTCGACCGTTCTCCTTGGATTCGGTTGGACATGGGACAAATCGGCAGACTTGAAATCGACTATTTCGTCGGCGTGGACGGGCTTTCGATGCCTTTCTTGTTTCTCACCGCGCTTGTTATCCTCATCGCCATCGGGGCGTCGTGGAACATGCAGAAAAGCGTAAAAGGCTACTTCATTCTGTTGATGATTTTGGACATGGCCGTGATGGGTGTTTTCTCGGCGTTGGACTTCTTCTTGTTTTATATTTTTTATGAGCTGCTGCTGCTGCCGCTGTATTTTCTCATCGGAATCTGGGGCGGCGCAAAAAGGGAGTATGCTGCCATTAAGTTTTTCCTGTATACCTTATTTGGCTCGGTATTCATGTTATTGGTCATTGTGGGACTCTATTTTTCGGTCATCGATCCCACAACGGGTGCCCATACCTTCAATATGCTGCACATGATGGACGCCGCTAACTATGTGCCTAGTTCGATATTTTCATCGGTGGCTCAACGGGAGCTTTTCGGCATCCCGGCGCGATTACTCGGCTTCATCGTCTTGTTTGTTGCCTTCGCGATCAAGGTGCCCATTGTACCACTCCACACATGGCTACCTGACGCGCATGTGGAGGCACCTACCCCTGTGTCTATCATTCTCGCCGGTATTTTACTCAAAATCGGCGGGTACGGCATACTACGGATCTGTTTTAGTATATTTCCCGATGCCGCGCTTCAATCGGCGTGGTGGCTGGGACTTATCGGCGTTGTGTCCATCGTCTACGGGGCATTCGTTGCCTTGACCCAGCGGGACCTGAAACGGATGGTTGCATACTCATCCGTATCACACATGGGCTTTGTGCTGTTAGGAGTGGCATCGCTTACTGTGGAAGGCATGGCCGGTGCGGTATTCCAGATGATCAGTCATGGTTTCCTATCGGCCGCCCTGTTTTTTTTAGTGGGCATGCTGTATGATCGAGTGCAGGACCGTGACATACACCATTTCCGCGGATTAGCGAGCCTGGTCCCTCGATTCACCGTCTTTATCGGCATAACCTTTTTTGCATCGCTAGGACTGCCCGGTTTTTCGGCTTTCATTGGTGAGGCGTTTGTCATTATCGGGGCATTTAACTCGGAAACTGTTAATGGTCTCCTGCCGCGGTGGATGGCCATCGCAGGATCATTAGGCATCTTGCTTAGTGCTGCGTATTTCCTGTGGACACTCCAGCGGATGTTTTTCGGGGGGCTCCGCCTAAAAGGCGGTGAGGCTTGGACCAATGCCCTCACAGATGCAACGCCCCGCGAAACGCTTGTCATGATCCCGATGCTTACACTCGCCTTGGTGTTGGGCATCTATCCATCATTGGCACTTGGCCATATCAACGCCTCGGTATTGGCATTGGTGGAATTAGTCACAGGGAAGTAAAACGTATGAGTCATGATTGAACTACTACCCGATATAAGTATTAAACTCGACCACATTCTCTCGGGACTTCCCCAGCTGATGCCAGAGTTGGTGCTGGCCGCTACCTTCCTTTCGAGTATCGGCTCGGGCTTATTCGTCGACCACCGTTGGCGGCACGGCACATTCACCATCACCTTAGCCGGCATCATACTGGCTGGGACGTTTAGCGTACTGCAACTGGTAGCACCCACCGCTAGCGGGGCGCTGTTCGGCACCATGTCAATCGATGACTTTGGCCGATATATACGTATCCTTACAGGCGCAATCAGTCTTCTGTTTGTCCTGTTTGTGCACGGCAACTCCGAATTCAAAGCCCACCCCAAAAAAACAGCAGACTTATACAGTATTCTGATCGCGGTACAGATCGGTCTTAACCTTATGGGTATGGCCACTAGCTGGCTGATGGTATTCGTGGCCGTCGAAATGGTATCCATCGGCTCTTACCTCATGGTCGGTTACCTTGCAAGGGAACCCCTGCAGGCGGAAGCCTCGATGAAGTACGTACTGTTTGGCTCGGTATGCTCTGCCGTGATGCTATACGGATTGTCATTCCTGTACGGCTTTACCGGCAACCTGGATTTCACTTCCCCTGAACATATTCAGGGGCTCATCGATACTGGGCCGTTGCTGGTTGGCGCGGTATTGCTGTTTGTTTTTGCAGGCCTTGGCTTCAAGTTATCCTTCGTGCCATTCCATTTCTGGACACCTGATGTTTATCAGGGAGCACCAACGCCGGTGACGGCTTTTCTTTCCACCGTCCCGAAAATCGCTGGCATAGCTTTACTTGCCCGGATTTTGTACGCCTGGCCTGCCGATAGCTATGCCTACCAACACTTGCATACCCTCATATTACTATCGGCCGTTGCAACTATGCTGCTGGGCAACCTTGCCGCATTGGCACAAACCAATATCAAGCGGATGATGGCTTATTCTTCTATCGGGCATACGGGCTTTCTCATGATGGCAGTACTCGCGTATTCGACCGGAGAATACACCATCCTCTTATTTTACCTCACCGTATACGGGTTGATGAACATGGGTGTATTTATGCTGGCCGATTACATCGAAGCACGCACGGGTGCTGTCGATGTTGAGGGATACCGCGGATTAGGAAAAGTACTTCCGCTTGCATGTATTTGCTTTGTGGTCTTACTCGTGTCACTTACCGGTCTTCCACCAACTGCCGGATTCGTAGCTAAGATACTGGTGTTCAGCGCGGTATTCAATCAGTGGCAACATACAGGTGAGATTGGCATGATCGTTTTGCTTATCGTTGGTGCGCTAACAACCGTCGTTTCCCTGTTCTACTACTTTAAGGTGCCACTGAATGCTTTTTTGCGCAAACGGGAGAGGGCCTCAGAGATTGCGGCGCTGCCGTCGTCGATTGTCGGAGTAGCGCTGTTGATCACAACTGCCGTTTTATTGCTGGGTATCTTCCCAGGATGGCTGATCGGGCTATTTTGATTACAAGGCTCTGCGCGCGCCCACAATTGAACATCACCCCGTTCGGATAGCTATCATTCCGGCACCACTGCCCAGATTGAATTGCCGGCGTCATCGGATACCAGCATATACCCGTTTTTCGCAAAAGCTACTCCTACCGGCCGTCCATAGACCTCGCCACTTTCCGCATCGGCAACGAATCCGGTCAGAAAATCTTCAGGCATGCCTTTGGGTTTGCCATTTTCAAAAGGCACGTACATTACTTTATACCCGACAAGCTCCGATCGATTCCATGAACCATGCTGGCCGATATAAGCGCCGGGCTCAAAACGCTCGTTCGTCCTGAACGCTAAGCCCAGCGACGCCGTATGCGACCCCAACGCATAATCCGGAACAATGCTCTTGTCAATCAATTCCTGGTGTTTCCCTTCCCAGTTTGGATCGGGATGTTTTCCCCAATAGGCATACGGCCACCCATAAAACCCGTGCTCTTGCACCGCTGTAATGTAATCCGGCACTAACGCGTCCCCAAGCTCATCCCGCTCATTAACTGCAGTCCAAAGCTTACCGGTCACTGGTTCCCAATCCATCCCCACCGGATTACGCAGACCAGATGCGAAAATGCGCTCGTTGGTACCGTCTGGGTTGACTTCAAGGATGCAGGCGCGGCGGACTTCATGCTCCATACCGTTTTCGCCCACATTACTTCCTGAACCAACGGAAATATAAATTTTGCTACCATCGGCATTAGCAATAATATTGCGTGTCCAATGGTTGTTATACCCGCCGGCAGGCAGGTCTACGAGCTTCTCCCCGTCCGCAACAATGCTGTGAGCCTCCGGATCATAAGGAAACCGCCACAACGCATCGGTGTTCGCGACATAGAAGTGGTTACCCAGCACGAGCATGCCGAAGGGCTGGTTCAAGCCATCCAGGTAAACCCGTTGGAATTCCGGTTGTCCGTCGCCATCCGTGTCGCGAAAAAGGATGATCTGATGTGAGCTTACTTCGAGGTTCTCGTTTCGGGAGCGCGCCTTGCCGCTTACCAGTTCTTTGATCCGCGCCGCGCCGCGTTTAACGGTGCGCGCCTCGGAGACAAAGATATCTCCGTTTGGTGCAACATAAACCCACCTCGGGCTGTTCATCCCATCAGCGAACTTCACTACCCGGTAGCCTTGAGGCGCCACCGGCTTTCTGTCCTCGGGCCACCCAATGACTTTAGCTAGTTTCGTGGCCGACGGCGTTGCCATTGGAGCAGGCAACCGGACATCCAGGCCGTATTCGACGATCTCCTGGGCTTGGGTCGGCGTGCACAACATGCTCAAAACTATCAATGCAGCTGATAACCTGCAAAAAAGCAAACAATTGATTGATTCCATAGCTAATATCTGGACTAGTATATTCATCCGATCTTAGGGTAGTCAACAACCAATGGCGAGCAATGTTTTTTATCAACTAAAGCAACATGGCCTTCAGTATAGATTGGGCGAACTCGCCCCAATTTTTTAAGCTGGCCTCCAATTGGGTCCGCAACTGATGATAATTGAGTGGTTTCCCTCTTTTAGGAGGATCCAGCTCTTTTGCTGACACGGGGCGATCTTCCACCTTAGTGGCAAAATACGTAATATTTTCATAGGGTAGTGCGACACCGAGAATCATGCCAGGGAGTCCGGCGAATGACTCAGGGCCGCCAGACAAAGGTATCTGGTCTGTGTAAAATGCTACGACATAGACAGAGTCAAGAATTAACGCGTTGGCCCGCCGGCACAAGTAGCCAGCGATTTCGCGCGTCTCGTTGGTGAACCTCCATTGGATGTGCCGGATGCTATCGGTAATAAGGTAGGTTTCTTCATAAACACTTTTCTGGCTAACCTGCTGCCCTGCGGCGAAATCAGTGAAAATAATGCTCCCGATGTCAATAGAAGGGTCGTTGCCGAAAAAGCCAGCCGAGGAATTCTCGCGGTCTCCATGTGGCCAAAACCGAGTCCTATCACGATCGAAGACGAGGTTGTATTTGAATGATTTAAACTGGGGATTAGTCTTTTTGTATTGCTCATAAGCCTGCTCCATAAACGAGCTATTGCCTAACCTACTCTTGATCTTTGCGTACATGTTTACCCGTTTTTCGAACTCGATGGCGCCGCTTTCAACAAAACGCGCATACTGTGCTTTCAGCGGTTGCGCGGCAAGTACTGAGACGAGTAGCAAGGCCGACAAGCGTTGGAAAATCTTTATCTTCATTTTGCTCATTTAATTATTTATGGAGGCGCCCCCCATCTTGTTGAAATCCCATGTCAACGAGAACATTAGGAAACGTGCGATTGTCGTATAGCTGTTTTGCGTAAAAAAGTTATTATTCGCACTTCGGTTAAAGCCCCTATTTTGATTGAAGATGTCATTTACCCCAACTCCAAACCGGAGCGTTTCGTCGGGAAGGAATTTTTTGCTCACTGATGCATCAACGATAAATTGTTCAAAAGCTTCGTCAAACAACGCTGTAGGAGCGGTATACGTATACCGGCCCTGTGAGTTGATCTGGAATTTGAGTGGCAAATAGATATTGAATGAATAATTACCGTTAAGTCCCCATCCATTATTGTCTTGTTGCCGTTGCAGAGACGCTTTTCCAAGCATGTACGAAGGTCCAACGTCCATATTAAAATCATATTTTTTCTGAATATGCTGTCTAATATTGATGCTTGCGGAATAAGTCGAATTTTGCGTCCTATTCAATTCCCCGTTTGTAAGGTTATAATACACATTTCCGTTGGTATTCAATCCAGCGCCTACGTTGAGATTCCATTTTTTTAAATTTTTGCTGAAGTTGGAATAAAAGTAGTAATTCATCGGAGACTGGTCGTCCAGGTTGGCATATTGGAAAGTGCTGCGGCCCACGGAGTCTGTGTGGGTGTTGCTCACGATGGGATTGTGGGTATTTGAGAAGCCGCCTGAAAAATAGATGTATTGGTTGCCGAGCACCTTAAATGAGTTGTATGACACATTGAAGCGATTGGTGTATGAGGGTTTGAGACCAGGATTGCCCAACACAATGTTCATGGGGTCATCATTTACACGGACCGGCTGTATTTGGTTAATGGCAGGTTGCGTGTTGTTTCCGTTGTAGGAAAGGCGAAGTGATTTCTGCTGAGAAAAGCGATATTGCCAAATCAATTGCGGATTATGATTGGTGAAACTTCGTTCGAACCTGCTGTCTGCATACCGATCGGTCTGATCAAATCGCACACGGCTTACCCTTGAACCGAAATTGAGCGTGGATTTACCCTTCCTGAAGTTGAGCATAGCACCGAGTTGATTAGCCAGCTGGTTCAGCGTGAAATCGTTACTAAACAGGGAATCCAGCTCCGCGTGCGCTCCATTCGCGCCGACGGGATTGAAAGATTGCCTGAGCGAGGCACCATTGTTTGCCGTAAGCCGGTAGTTCAACACTAGGGAAAGGGTGTTGGTCAATGGCTCGGAATAAGTAATGTTCGAATTGAATACCGAGTTTCGGGCATCGTTTATCTTTAGTTGATCAACCAGCAAGACGCTGTCCACAGTGCCGTCTACATAAAGGGAATTTTCTGAAAACAGAAATCCGTGGGATTTACTTTGGTTAATGGTTTCATTGAGCTCCAAAGAGATAGTCCTTCCCTGCTTGCGCAGCTTCTTTGTCCAAAATGCGGTAATGTAAGCACTTAACCCTTCGGAATCATTCCAGGTTCGCCGCATCGACTGATTGAGCATACCACCATTGGCATCTGTGCCGACCGACTGGCTGGACTCGGAGGTTTCACCATTTCTAAGCGTTCCATCCACCGTCACTTTCAACGTGGAAGTCGAGTCGAACTGCGTCTCAACGATTGCACCTCCCCGCTGGCGGAAAATCCGGCGGTCAAACGCCTGGTCGGACACCGTGTTGATCCGTCCGGTCGGAAGCGTATTCTGGGTGATCGAGTTGCTGGTTCCATTCACGCTCAACTCACCGATTTTATAATTCCCGTTGATCGACTGTCTGCCTTCATTCCATTTGTTGCTATAATAAGCGCCGCCATTTAATGCGGAAGGGATACCCCTGCCGTCGTAACGCCCGCCCCATGATTCGATATCGTCCTGCCCCCCTCCTACCGTAATAATTATGCTACCGTCTTCCGTAAACGAGGTGGTCCCCGAAGGAGCAAAGCGGTCGGCGTCCTGCCAATTCAGTCCTGTGCGACCGGTATTTCCGATGGTTCCAAACGCTGAAAACCGTTGCTTGTCGTTGAAACGGTTAAACATTGCCTGTCCCTCGTACATATCATTGCTGCCAATACCAGCATCCACTTTGCCGAAGTACCCCTTTTTCTTATCTTCTTTTAGTTTGATATTGAGCGTCTTCATACGCTCGCCGTCATCAACCCCGGTGAACTCTGCCTGGTCGCTCCGCTTATCGTAAAGCTGTACCTTATCCACCATATCGCCCCGCAGGTTGCGCGTGACCAACGTAGGGTCATCGCCGAAGAATTCCTCTCCGTCTACCAACACCTTATTTACGGTCTGTCCTTGGGCTGTGATCTTGCCATCCTGGTCTACCTGAATACCAGGCAGCTGCTTCAGAAGATCTTCTACTTTGGAGTTAGGCTGAATAACGTAGCTTCCCGCATCGTACTCCGTTGTATCACCTTTAATGGTGATTGCCTGTCGACGATTCACCAGCACCTCTTCAAGCAAGCGCGTCCGGAGTACCAACCCCAGGTTGCCGAAATCTACCACCTTAGTCGCACTATCCAGTGTAAAGTGCTCCACATAATCGGCATATTCCGGAAAGGTGGCAAAAAGAATATACTGTCCAGCCTCCAAGTCATCAAGTCGAAAATTCCCAGATTCGTCTGTCCGGGTAAACCGATACAGCATGGAATCCTTTGCATGCACCAGCACTATGGACGATTTAGCGAGCTGAATGCTCGAAGCGGTGTCAACTACGGCACCTTTAATTGCGTAGCCGTTGCCTTGGCCTACAGCAAAAAGCCAACATGAACACACCATGACAAGCGTAACTAGGTTTTTTATTATCATAATTGGTTATGCTATATGTTGACACATGGCAAAGGCCGAAGTGCATTTTTCATGTTGTTACTTAATTGACAGTCAAATATAAAACTAAAAAAATAGTTTTATAATTATGTTTGATAATTTAACATTTCTTTGCAAATGACTTTACATCGAACGCTTGATATACCCGCCAGTATTGCCCTTCCACTTCCAGACCTCCGTGCCCCCTCCTGGCTTAAGATGCCCATTAACATGATCTGTTGCAAGGCAGGTGAATAGCATGGCTGGTGCCCATAGGGCGCAGGTCCCATATAGAGGCGGTGGAGGGGCAGCGTAGGGACAACAGCGTCAGAACGGAGTTTAACGGATTTCAACGGAGTAGCAACGGACTTACGGCTTTTCCAGCCGCGATTATGAGTATCATTTATCCGGGGAGGACGCTTATGCAAAAATACCAAATTCTGGACAATATCTTAACATCAGCTTGACGGTTAAGATTTTAATCCAAGAAACATCTTTCCGGGAAACATGTTGATGCATTCGGCCATATTTCCAGTCCCGGCTAACTTGCCTATCTTTGGTAAATTAACTAAGTTTGCGGCAAAGCCTTTCGTATGCAAAAAATCAAGGAATATGTGGGAGCTCATCAACAACGCTTCCTGGATGAGTTATTTGAGTTGCTCCGTTACCCTTCCGTAAGTGCCGACCCAGCCTACGCAGCTGATGTTCGCGCCACCGCTGAGTTTATAGCCCAAAAACTGCGGGACGCCGGAGCAGATCGGGTTGAAGTATGTGCTACCGCTGGCCATCCCATTGTTTATGGCGAAAAAATCATTGGCAGCGACAAACCCACTGTACTGGTATACGGCCACTACGACGTGCAGCCGCCCGATCCCTTGGAACTGTGGGAAACGCCTCCCTTTGAGCCGACGGTACGGGACGGCAAGGTATTCGCCCGTGGCGCCTGTGATGATAAGGGGCAATTTTACATGCACATTAAAGCCTTTGAATTGATGCAAGCTACCGGCACGTTGGCTTGTAATATCAAATTCATGATAGAAGGCGAGGAAGAGGTGGGCTCAGACAATCTCGGCACTTTCGTGAAAGCCAATAAGGACCGATTGGCCGCCGATGTGGTGCTGATATCTGATACCGCTATGATCAGCTTGGAGACGCCCTCGCTCGAAACGGGGTTGCGTGGCCTCTCATACCTGGAAGTGGAAGTAACGGGGCCTAACCGCGACCTGCATTCAGGCGTATATGGCGGCGCGGTAGCCAATCCGATTACCACGCTGGCTAAGATGATCGCGTCGCTGCATGACGAACACAACCGCATAACCATACCGGGATTCTATGATGATGTGGCCGAGCTCAGCGATGCAGAACGCCAAGCATTGAATCAAGCACCGTTTGTCGAAGCTGAATACAAAGCTGATCTGGGCATCAGAGCCCTTTGGGGCGAAAAAGGCTTCACCACCGTCGAACGAACGGGTATCCGGCCCACTTTAGAGTTAAACGGCATCTGGGGAGGATATATCGGAAAGGGTGCCAAAACTGTACTCCCGTCCAAAGCTTACGCCAAGATTTCCATGCGGTTGGTTCCCAATCAGGATTCAAACAAAATCACTGCGCTTTTCGCCCGCCATTTCGAAGCCATAGCGCCCGACTACGTATCTGTAAAAATAACCCCACACCATGGTGGACAGCCCGCTGTCACACCCACAGACAGTGCGGCCTACCGTGCTGCCGAAAAGGCAATTGAAGAAGCCTTCGGCAAGAAGCCAATCCCGACTCGTGGGGGAGGCAGTATCCCAATTGTCTCGCTATTCGAAAAAGAATTAGGACTGAAGACCGTTTTGATGGGCTTCGGGTTAGACAGCGACAACCTGCATTCGCCCAATGAAAAATACGACATTGCTAATTATTTCAAAGGCATCGAAACGATCCCGCTGTTCCACAAATACTTTGCGGAACTAAGCTAACGCCTCAAGTCGTGAGTGCGATAACACGGATGTTAAGAAAGCTACACAGATGTCTTTATTTGGCATCTGTTTTATTTTTCTTTGCGCTCTTGTTCCCGTTATTAGCTATCCTGGCGAAAAACCCGGAGCGACATTTCCACCGGATTGTAAAGGCTCGCTTCATCATCGGTTTCTTAAGTTCGGCACTGGTCGGCATCTTTTATCGTTTTAGGTTTGAAACACCTGTTGACTGGTCGAAACCCTACGTGATGTGCGCCAATCATACATCTAATCTGGACATCACAGCCATGGTTCTGCTGTGTCCGTCTGACTTCTCTTTCATGGGAAAGATTGAACTGCTTGACAATCCAGTTACGGGAATGTTCTTCAAAACCATAGATATCCCGTTAAACCGACAAAGCAAGATATCCGCTTTCAAGGCGTTTAAACGCGCCAACGAATACATTGGAAAAGGACAAAGCGTGGTTATATTCCCGGAAGGCCGTATTGGCGATGACTTTCCCCCGCGTCTACACGATTTCAAAAACGGCCCATTCAAATTAGCTATTGAATCCCAGACGAGCATTCTCCCCGTAGTTATTCAGAATGCATGGCAGATTTTCTGGGACGATGCTAAACGATTCGGAAGCAGACCAGGGGTTGTACGCGTCGAAGTACTAGCGCCTGTTGAGACCACAGGGCTCCAGCAGGAGCACGCGGACCGGCTGCGCGATGAAGTGCGCGACGCGATAAAAAAACGTTGGAACAAAACGGACGGCACGTAACTTTTCCTATATTCGTGCGTCTTACACAAAAAAGTAAATATGTCTCAGCAGTCACTCATTCAAATTACGGATATTGGACGCAAATACGTCATCGGTTCGGAAACCATCCATGCCTTGAAATCAGTGACCTTGACCATCAACAAAGGTGAATTTGTCGCATTAATGGGGCCGTCTGGCTCGGGAAAATCCACGTTGATGAATATCCTTGGCTGCTTGGATACCCCAACCCGCGGTGAATATATACTTAATGGCATCAATGTGAGTGATATGACCGATGACGAGCTGGCTGAAGTGCGCAATAAAGAAATCGGATTCGTTTTCCAGACATTTAACCTGCTTCCCCGTTCGACATCGCTGGACAATGTAGCGTTACCGTTGGTCTACGCTGGTTACAGCAAAAGTAAGCGAGATGAAATGGCCCAACGCGCACTGGAAAGTGTTGGGCTGGGCAACCGTGTGGATCACAAACCAAATGAGCTCTCTGGCGGCCAGCGACAACGGGTAGCGGTGGCACGTGCGCTCATCAATAATCCATCGATCATATTGGCAGACGAACCCACAGGTAACCTGGATACGAAAACCTCCGTAGAGATCATGGAACTGCTCGAAGAAATACACTCCCGTGGCAACACTATCATCTTGGTGACCCACGAGGAAGACATCGCTCAGCACGCCCACCGCATTGTCCGCATGCGAGACGGCCTGATCGAAGATGACTATCCCAATAAGGACATCAAGAATGTCTCCCCGAGACTTGCAGCACTCCGTGCAAAGGGTTCGGATTTTGAAAATATTTGACGATTTTCGCTGACACCCAATCCGCGTATTTTCTACAAGGCGAATCGCACTTCGGCAAGCGGAATCCCTGCTTTTTTGTAAAAAAAAGGTAAAAATTGTACGTCAAGTGATTGACTTTCAAAAACTTATATTAGGGCTAAAAAATACTGGTAAAAAATTCAAAAATCATAATAGAAATATTATATTTTTGCGCAAAAATGAAACTTAAATTGATAGGTTATGTATTGGACATTAGAGTTAGCCTCACATTTGGAAGATGCACCTTGGCCGGCAACAAAGGACGAGCTTATAGATTATGCCATCCGTTCTGGAGCCCCCGTGGAAGTTATTGAAAATCTGCAGGCCTTGGAAGACGACGGTGAGCCCTATGAAAATATAGAGGAAATTTGGCCCGATTATCCCACTAAGGACGACTTCTTCTTCAACGAGGATGAATACTGACGGTTAGCCGCCCCGCATGAAGATGTCGGGGCGGTCTCATGTCATGACAATCTGTAACCTATTTTATCGTTTTTCGTTCTCCATTTCTTGCGTTGGATTTCTTTCGGGCGGTGGGCTATTTCAACGGGTATTTCCAGCAGATCGCGTATAACCACCGACGCACACACACCTCCGAAAGCTGCCGGCAAATAAGAAATCGTACCATAAGCCGACCGTTTAAAGTTACTTCCGTCCGTCATCACCAATGAATCCCTCATCACTTCTTCTGTAGAAAACACGGCTTTGACCTTACTAGCGTTGGCCAGTTTTTTCAGACGTTTTCGCACGTATTGGGCAAATACACACTGATAGGTTTCCGGCAGCCATGTAACGCGGACTTTTGTCGGGTCGAGTTTGCCACCGGCTCCCATTGAACTGACAATGGGCACTCCCGATTGCAGCGCAGTGGATAGCAGGGTTACTTTCGGCGTGATGCTGTCAATACAATCCATGATATAATCATACCGTTCAGCCAGTATTTCCCTGCACTTCTGCGGAGTGAGGAATTCCTGCACTACGTGCAGTATAAGATCGGGGTTGATGGCCAATAAGCGTTCCCTCATAATGCCCGCTTTGCTTTCGCCATGGTTGGTAGCCAACGCGGGCAATTGGCGGTTGCGGTTCGTCGGATCTACTACGTCTCCATCCACGATAGTCATTTCTCCCACGCCTGCACGGCAAATAAACTCTGCAGCGAACGACCCGACGCCTCCGAGCCCGACCACCAATACGTGCTTTTGTTGCAACAACGCAACCCCTTCGTCGCCTACCAGCAGGGCCGAGCGCGAAAGCCAGTTAACATCCGTCATTTAAATCAGCGCTATCTCTTTCCAGCCGGCAAAAATAACATCTTTCAGTTCATGTACAGTCATATGACGTAAAAAAGCGGCTTGCTCATAAATGGTCTCGATCGTTGTATGATGATCATCGGTTTCAAGAAAAAAGGGCTGCTCGATTTGCCGGAGAGTCTTCGCTGCATTGCTGGTTTCATCCAGTATGGCGACGCCAAACGAAAGGAAAAAACCCTGACGGATTAATTGGTTGGCTAGTTGCGGCGACTTATTGAATCCGTGTATCACCATGGGCACTCTGTCCGCGAAGCGTTTGCCGTAGGCCTGCAGCTCATCGAACGCCCGCACACAATGAATGATCATTGGCTTACGATGCTCAACCGCCAACTCAGCCTGGCGTTGAAAAACGGCACGCTGTACCGATAGATCGGGACCGCGCAGCCGGTCAAAGCCGCATTCACCGAGGAGCTTGACGTTACGGTCATTTATATGGTTTTCCAGAACAGCCAACTGCGCATCAACATTGTCGGTGGTCAGGTACCACGGGTGCAGGCCAAGCGAAATCCAGTACTTTTCTGCATGCTCGGCGTTGGCCAGGTCTTTGATCAATACATTGTAAATACACCTAATTTCTGCGCAGTGCCGGTTATCATGGGTGTGAATATCAAAGTAAAGTTGCATACGATATAAAAATGAATACAATAAACCGAAAAACATGAAAATTTCACTATTTCTTTTGTTTGCTTGCATTTTTCAAAACAAAAAGCCATATTTGCCCGACAACATCAGATGATTTTTTGCACAGAACATATTACTTGGTGGTGGCATAGCAATTGACGCTGTGGCAACCTTCTATTGTAAGTAATAGTTACTGATACGTATAGCGGCTTGCCCATCACCGGCAGGCTTTTTTTATGGATATTTAATTACTATGAAGGAGATTTTAGCACACCTTTTTGAATTCAAGACCTTTACCAAGGGTGAAGCCTACGAGATATTGACTAACATTGCGTCGGGCAGGTACAATAATTCTCAGATAGCGGCATTCATGACCGCGTATGGCATGCGCAGCATCCGCGTGGAGGAATTGGAGGGCTTTCGCGATGCGATGTACGACCTGTGTCTCCAACTGGAGTTTCCTGGTTATAAGCTCATCGACCTATGCGGTACGGGCGGCGATGGTAAAAATACGTTCAACATTTCGACGCTGGCCTCTTTCGTGGTGGCTGGGGCTGGCTATGCTGTAGCCAAGCATGGCAACTATGGCGTATCTTCCGGCTGCGGGTCGTCCAATGTGATGGAATATCTGGGATATCGATTTACCAATGACCGCGATACGATAAGCCGGCAGTTGGATGAGGCAAACATCTGCTTTCTCCATGCGCCGCTGTTCCATCCGGCCATGAAAACGGTCGCACCTATCCGTCGTGAACTGGGTATAAAAACCTTTTTCAACATGATCGGCCCGTTGGTCAACCCAGCCAATCCGTGTTATCAATCCGTGGGCGTATTTAGCTTAGAACTGGCCCGTTTGTATGGTTACCTCTATCAGCAGACCGATAAACGATACACGATCGTGCATGCATTGGATGGCTATGACGAAATATCACTGACTGGCGACTTCAAGACCATCAGCAACCAGGGCGAACGATTTTACATGCTTGAGCAGCTTGGTTTTGCCCCACAGCCGGCATGCAGTATAGCCGGGGGCAACACCGTTGCGGAAGCCGCTAACATCTTTACGATACTTATCAACGGTGAGGGTAGTCCCGAACAAAATAAAGTGGTCTTGGCTAATGCTGCCATAGCCATACAGACCATCCACCCCGAACGGAGTTTCGCAGATTGCTACTACGAGGCAGAAGCTTCGCTGCTAGGCAAGAAAGCGATGCAATGCTTCAGGAAATTAGTGAATGGTTGATATGTAATCAGTGCTCGACTAGTGACTAGTGAATAATTAATGACTAAAATTAAAATATGTGGCTTGAAATATCCTGACAATATCAGGGAGGTGCTGGCATTGCGACCGGATTATCTCGGTTTTATATTCCATCCCGGCTCCAAACGCTATGTAGGCTCGCTGGACGCCGCATGGATAGCAGGGCTACAAGGCCCGGCAAAAAAAACAGGCGTATTTGTCAATGCCGACGTGAGCGTTGTGCGGGCAGCCGTCAATCAGTATCGCTTTGAAGCGGTACAGCTGCATGGAAACGAATCCGCGGCATATTGCAGCAAACTGACGGACCTTGGCGTGGAAATCATCAAAGCTTTCGGCATTGGCGAAGCATTTGACTGGTCTGCATTGGCAGCTTACGAACAGGTAGCAGACTATTATTTGTTTGACACGAAAAGCGCCCAACATGGCGGCACGGGGGTACGTTTCAACTGGGATTTGCTTGGCAAATACCGATCCGGCAAGCCCTTTTTCCTGAGCGGCGGCCTAAGTGCGGAAAACGTACAGGATGCCCTTCGGCTAGGCGACAGCCGCCTATATGCACTGGACCTGAATTCGAAATTTGAGGTCGGACCAGGCAACAAAAATATTGAGCTGCTAAAACGAACATTACAAACCATCAGTGATGAGCGAATATCAAGTTAACGACAAGGGTTACTATGGCAACTTCGGCGGTGCATACATCCCCGAGATGCTCTATCCAAATGTGGAGGAACTGCGTCAGCAGTACTTGCGGATTATCCAAAGTGAAGATTTCAAGCGAGAGTTTGATGTGCTACTGCGTGACTATGTAGGACGCCCTTCTCCCCTCTACCCCGCTGCACGGCTTTCCGAACGTTACGGCACCAACATCTTTCTAAAACGGGAAGACCTCAACCACACCGGCGCGCACAAGATCAACAATACCATTGGACAGATTTTACTCGCAGAGCGGCTCGGCAAAAAGCGTATTATTGCGGAGACAGGCGCCGGACAGCATGGGGTGGCCACGGCTACAGTTTGTGCGCTTAAAGGGCTGCAGTGCGTAGTGTACATGGGCGCTATTGATATTGAAAGGCAAGCGCCCAATGTGGCTCGCATGAAGATGATGGGCGCCGACGTGGTAGCGGCTACTTCGGGCAGTCAGACCCTGAAGGACGCCACCAATGAAGCCCTCCGCGATTGGATAAACAATCCAGTGGATACGCATTATATTATCGGTTCGGTGGTGGGACCTCACCCTTACCCAGACATGGTGGCGCGATTCCAGTCCGTTATCTCTGCTGAAACCCGGACGCAACTTATGGAAAAGACCGGCAGGGCAACGCCGGACTATGCCATCGCGTGCGTGGGCGGCGGCAGTAATGCTGTCGGCATGTTCTATCACTTCCTTGATGAACCTACCGTGAAACTGGTGGCCGTGGAAGCGGCAGGAAAAGGGATAAACTCCGGCGAGTCGGCAGCAACAACCGCACTGGGACGCGAAGGGGTACTGCATGGCAGCCGTTCCCTGCTCATGCAGACTGCGGATGGGCAGGTCATTGAGCCGTATTCCATCTCCGCGGGATTAGATTACCCTGGCATAGGCCCGCAGCATGCATGGCTGTATAAAACCGGACGTGCCGCATACGCCGCCATTACGGATGAAGAAGCGATGGAAGCCGGTCTACGGCTTACGCGACTGGAAGGTATTATCCCCGCTATCGAAAGTGCCCATGCACTGGCGCAACTGGAAAAAATGACCTTTCAGGGCGATGAGACCGTTGTAGTATGTCTTTCGGGCCGCGGCGACAAGGACTTGGACAATTACATGAAATACTTTGGGTTTTAACCATGAACAGAATCAATAAACTATTTGCCGATAAAGGCAGCAAACGTTTACTCTCGATTTATTATACAGCAGGGTATCCAACCTTAAAAAGCACGCTTGAGATTGCTGAAGCGCTACAGCAGGCTGGCGCCGACTTCCTCGAAATCGGCTTCCCGTATTCGGACCCCGTTGCCGACGGCCCGGTCATTCAGCACAGCTCAGAGGTGGCTCTGCGCAACGGAATGACGTTGTCGCTACTTTTTGAGCAACTCAGCGACCTACGTAAAAGCGTGTCAATACCTGTATTGTTAATGGGTTATCTCAATCCTGTGCTGCAATACGGGATAGAACGGTTCTGCCAGGCATGCAAAGATGTGGGTGTAGACGGAGTGATCGTGCCTGACCTGCCTTTGTATGAATATGAAGAGTTTTACCTTCCGCTTTTTGAGGCAAACGAGCTTATTAATATTTTCTTAGTGACGCCGCAGACGTCAGAAGCCCGCATTCGTAAAATTGAAGAGCTATCCACCGGGTTTGTCTACCTGCTTTCTTCCTCTGCGACTACAGGCAAGAACCTGTCGGTTACTGAAAATACCGAATCATACTTTTCGCGCATCCGCGCCATGAGACTGAAAAGACCGGTGGTGATCGGTTTCGGTATTTCCAATCACGATACATTTATACAAGCGACGGATTATGCCGATGGCGCCATTGTCGGCACCGCGTTCGTAAGGCTATTGGGCGAATCGGATTACATGAAGCGCATTCCGCAGTTCATTCAACAGTTGACGGGCTAGGCAGGTGTATATCATTCTACCTGTTTTTTCAGAACCTGTCCCGCCGCATTGAAATAAATCTCCAGATCTCCATGGCGGCTATCCAGCTCGACTTCGTACAACCGGTTTCCTCCTTGCTCGATCTTCTTTGCGCCTCCTATACGGTACCCGCCAAAGGCCGCCATGATGTGTTGCTTGATGGCATCCGGCAGTGAGTAATAAGCGATTTCCTCCTCATGGATCAGCATTTTCCCTTCATGGTTTATCGCAACCTTGTGATGGCGGCCGGTCAAACCGACCGTAAACTCCACCTCATAGTTCCCGTCTCCATGCCGCTCCCATTCCACTCGGCCCGCCTTTGGAAACTGTTGCTGAAATGTGTTCAGCACTACGGCCGGCACACTTCGCGTTTGGATGGGCTGCGCTATTGAGAGATTCATTGCAAAAAGCGTGGTTAGACAAACGAATAAATTTTTCATGGTTTGCATTTGATAACTTCAAAATAACCAGCTAATATGGGAAAAACTTGGTAAATAGGTCGGGTTGCCATGGGAGCTGCCAAGTTCCTTTGGTTAAAACTCGGAGTTTTATGCATAATCTTGAAAACTTGTGCGATTTTCCATACCTTTGTGTTCGTGGCAAAAGTGTTTTCCATATTGCTGATCCTTCTCTACAGTGTCTCTTCCACTGGGGCGACGATATATTTGCACTATTGCTGCGGTACGCCGCAGAAAATTGTCCTGAAAGACGAGGCTATGATATCAAACCATGACGAATGTCCGTTGTGCGAACATCACCTGACCGAAAATGAACAAGGACATTGCTGCGACGATGACGGTAGTGATACGGATGGCACACCATCACACTCACACTGTCAAAACGCCAAAATAGAAGCAAAAAAAATTACCGAGGAGCACCTGCTCGGTACAGATAAGAAACTCCCGAAAGTTTACCCGCTGGAGTTATTCGTATTCACGCTAGTTCATGTGATAGACTTGCCATCGGGCACTCAGCCCTCCATGGCAATAGGCAACGGTCCGCCAGATACCAGCATTCCGTTGTTTATACAATTCTCTACATATCGTATCTGATTAATCCCTTAATCGAAGCAGTCGAGTATGCAAGATGCATCGCTCGAGTTGGAACCGTGGTGATATTGCACCCGCTAAAATCGATAATAACGGATTAAACTAGTTACACATGACTTATTTCAAAAAACTGACTTATACGCTGGTAGCGGTATTTTGCTTGACAGCATCAAATGTCGCGGTCGCCCAAAACCACAACTATAGCCTGACCGTGGCTGGCAACTGCAGTATGTGCAAGGCACGTATCGAAAAGGCATCTAAAGCCGCCGGGGCTGCCTCTGCCACATGGGATGCCAAAACCCAACAACTTAACCTGACACTTGACGATCCGGATACTGACATAAATGCCATCCGGAGAAGCATAGCCGCTTCAGGGCACGACGTCGATGACCTCAAAGCGGATGATGAGGTGTACCGGAATCTGCCTGAATGCTGTCTATACGCCCGTATCGAACAATCCGATGATATAGCCGACGTTTCCAGCGTTGACACGGCGACATTCCAAGTTTCTGGCGTATGCGGTATGTGCAAATCGCGCATTGAAAAAGCCGCAAACGGTGATGGATTAAAAAAGGCGAGCTGGGATGCCGGCGCACAGCTACTCACCCTTACTTTCGATCCAGCTTTGTTTAATGTCACAGCTGCCCAGGAACGCATCCTCGCCGCTGGCCACGACACGGAGGGCCGAGCCGCCGACACGGACATTTATAATAAACTACCCAAGTGCTGCCATTACCGGGACGAGAACAATGTGCATCGGCTTACGGGCATTGACAATCATGATCATGACCATATCGTCACTGGGGTTGTCATGCAGGAAAACAACCGAGGCGAACTCAGCCCTATCGAATCTGCCAACGTGCACTGGCTAGAGGACGCGTCCGTGAACACGCGCTCTGATGCATCAGGCGTTTTTCGAATCGAACATCAGGAGAACTTCAAGCAGCTCGTTATCTCCTACGCCGGGCACCAGTCCGACACAGTGGAGATCACTGACCCACATGAAGTATTAGTAGTTACCGCGAAAGGCAATGTGCTGTCTGAGGTGACGGTCTCGGCCCGACGCAAGTCAAACTACATTTCGGCCCTCAGTCCCAGCCGGCTGGAGGTGCTGACTGGACAAGAACTTTTTAAAGCCGCTTGCTGTGACCTGAGTGAGAGTTTTGAAACCAACGCTTCTGTGGACGTGGTCAGCAGCGATGCCGTAACAGGCAGCAAACAGATCCAGATGCTTGGACTCAGTGGCGTCTATACCCAGCTTACTGTGGAGAATCTCCCGGGGCCACGCGGTCTGGCCACACCATTGGGCCTCAACAGCATTTCAGGCACGTGGATCGAATCCATCCAGATCGGCAAGGGTATCGGATCCGTAGTAAATGGCTTTGAAAATATTGCGGGACAAATCAACGTAGAGCTGAAGAAACCCGAAACGTCCGAAAAACTCTTTTTCAATGCGTATGGCAACAGTATGGGCCGTACAGACATTAACCTCAACTTATCTCACCGATTTAACGAGCGATGGACCGGTGGTCTGTTACTGCACGACAATTTCATGTATAATAAATATATGAATTTCAGCAAGAATGGATTTAGGGACGTCCCGGTAGGCAACCTCTTTTCTGGTGTAAGCCGATGGAAGTATGAAAACGGCAAAGGCTTTATACTTCAATTCGGTGCTAAAGTACTCAGGGACGTCCGAACGGGTGGTGAAATTGATTTTAACCCAGCAGCAGACAAACTCACCGAACACCGCTATGGTTTGGGGTTTGACATTGACCGCTACGAAGTCTTCGCAAAAATAGGCTATGTGTTCCCACAGAATACGCATCGCAGTATCGGGCTACAGCTATCTGGGTCGGCGTACGACCAGACTTCTTATTTCGGTTTGCGCACCTATGATGCCGACCAACGCAACGGATATGCCAACTTGATCTACCAGGATATTATCGGCACTGTAGTACACAGGTACCGTACAGGCATCAGTTTTTTACATGATCGTTATAATGAGCATTACATCGACCAGCGGTTCGCGCGCACTGAAACCGTACCGGGGGGATTCTTTGAATATACCTACAGCCCATCCGACAAGATTGATGCTGTTGCTGGTATCCGTGGCGATTACAACAGCCTGTATGGCTGGTTTTTCACGCCGCGCATACACCTGCGGTACCAACCTGTGCCAGGAACCACTTTCCGGCTCAGCGGGGGCAGAGGGCAACGCACAGCAAATATCTTCGCTGAAAACACGGCGGCACTTGCCAGTTCCCGGACGGTTCGGATTATGACAGCCAATGCCGGTGAAAATGCTTACGGTCTCAAACCGGAAGTAGCATGGAACACCGGCGTGAGCGTTGATCAATCCTTCCGCCTCTTCCACCGTGAGGCCTCCTTCAGCACCGAGTTTTTCCGAAATGATTTTACCAACCAAGTTGTGGTAGACTATGAGAACCCAAGGGAACTTTCATTTTACAACCTGGATGGAATGTCGTACGCTAACAGCTTGCAGGCCGAATTTCGGTTCATGCCGCTACCTCACCTCGAGACACGTATGGCCTACCGGTTTTTTGATGTCAAAACCACCTATGAAGGTGAGCTGCAGCAGCGGCCGTTAGTGGCGCGCCACCGCGGTTTTTTAAATCTGGGTTACAACACTCATCGCGGTGGTTGGCATTTTGATTATACCATGAACATTACCGGCCAGAAACGACTTCCTTCCACTGCAGCAAATCCGACAGCATACCGTTTGCCTAATTTTTCAAGATCTTACGTAACGATGAACGCCCAGGTAAGTAAAACATTCGGAAAGGCACGCTTGATCGATGTGTATCTTGGTGGGGAGAATCTGACCAATTTCTTTCAACAAAACCCGATTTTGGCGGCTGACCGGCCGTTCAGCGAGTTTTTCGACACGTCAATGTTGTGGGGTCCGATTTCTGGGAGGGTTTTCTATGCAGGCGTACGGCTTAGCATCAGGTGAGAAAAGGCGGCAAATGACAGCATTTTAACTGCCAGCCGGATCAGGGGATGGCGAGCATGGGATAGCGTGTCTTCAGCTCCTGGTACAACCGTTGTGTCGGTAGGCCGACCACGTTTGTATAGGAACCGATGATTTTCTCAATGGCTACCATCCCTATCCACTCCTGAATACCATAAGCGCCCGCCTTATCGAAAGGCTGGTATTGGTGGATATAATGGTTAATTTCAGCTGCATCAAGCGGGCGGAAAGTCACAGCGGTTACCTCATGGAACACGTAGGTACTTCCATGGTGGAGCAGTGCAACGGCGGTGATCACCTCATGCGTTCTACCCGACAGCTTTAACAACATATCGACCGCTTGTAAATGGCTTTCAGGTTTGCCGAGAACCAAGCCGTCGATGGTTACAATAGTATCTGCAGCGATCACCAATTCATCTGTTACATCTACCGCAAACGCGTCTGCCTTTTTCTCTGCAATATGGCGAACCGCCATCACCGGTTCTAACTGCTCCGGAAAAGACTCATCCACTTCCTTCGAAGCAACCTCCACAGGGACACCGATAAGTGCTATCAACTCTTTACGACGGGGTGATTTAGAGGCAAGTATTATGCGCATAAATATTTCGACTTAATTGTTATGTACCCATGCACCGTGCAGTTTCATGACTTTTTCGATAACGTCCCGGGCAGCTCCCATCCCACCATTAAACGAGGAAATATAATGGGCTACAGCTTTGATTTCGGGCACCGCGTCTGCCGGGCAGGCCGCTAAACCAGCCGTCTTCATATTAGCGAAATCTGGCATATCATCCCCCATATACAAGATATCGCAAGGAGACAATCCCCGTAGCGAAAGCCACGCTGAGAAAACCGCCGTTTTGTCATCAACACCGGTAAATACGTCGCTGATCCCTAGTCCCTCCATCCTTCTCCTTATTCCAATCGAACTTCCTCCGGTAATAATGGCCATTGGATAATCTTTTTTCACAGCCAGTTGCATGGCATACCCATCCTTTATATTGAATGACCGTAGCTGCTCGCCTTTTTCGGTCAATAGGATCTCACCATTTGACAAAACACCATCTACATCGAATACAAATGCTTTTACTTGCTTGAATTTATCAAATAACATGACACTGCAATTAATTCCTGCCAAACATAACATTAAAACTTAAATAGAAGGTGCTCCTTTTTAAAAAACAACTTGTCGGTTTGGATTACAAACCGTCTTGTTTTACAGGCAAGCAAGGCATTTCCATTACACAAAATAGCCTCATTCAACGGATTTGATAGAGGTCTAGGCAAAAGAAATTTGGCACGGCGTTTGGTCGCTATCAAGACGAAAGTTTTTCAAGCTATTACGACGCGAGCTTTTGACAATTTGTTAACAATAGCTTCATTCGAAAATAAAAAAGTAGCGGTATATTTGCACTACGAAAACAATCCGGATTACACCGGACGTTAAGTTGTCTTTTCATAATTTAGGTTTATAATTGGTTAGTAACAAACCCCGGTGCCCATCACCGGGGTTTTGTTTTTGTGTTTTAGTCTCGGGGGGTTTTAGTTTTTCTTATCACCTTTACTGGTTCCGGTTCCCGGCTTAGCTATAGAGCCGCGCATATCCGTATCAGCTTGGATATTCTGCATCCGGTAATAGTCCATTACACCGAGGTTTCCTGTCCGGAACGCCTCTGCCATGGCTAGCGGCACCTGCGCCTCTGCTTCGATCACCTTGGCGCGCGCTTCCTGCGCCTTTGCGCGCATTTCCTGCTCCTCCGCTACAGCCATTGCCCGTCGTTCTTCAGCACGGGCGTTCGCTACCTTAAGATCCGCCTCTGCTTGGTCCTCTTGTAGTTTAGCACCGACATTTTCTCCGATATTAACGTCGGCGATATCAATAGAGAGGATTTCAAACGCCGTACCGCTATCCAGCCCTTTCGAGAGCACGGTTTTGGATATCCGGTCTGGGCTTTCCAGCACTTCTTTATGGTTGGATGAAGAACCAATAGTCGAAACGATTCCTTCTCCAACCCGGGCCAGAATAGTTTCTTCACCAGCCCCGCCCACCAGTTGGTTGATATTGGCCCGCACCGTTACCCTTGCACTCGCAATGAGCTGAATGCCGTCTTTCGCAACAGCCGCTACCGGTGGTGTGTTGATCACCCGTGGGTTTACAGATAACTGTACGGCATCAAACACATCGCGTCCTGCCAAATCAATTGCTGTAGCCAGTTTAAAATCCAACGGGATATTCGCCTTATCGGCGGAGATTAATGCCTTGATTACATTGTTAACATTGCCTCCGGCCAAGAAATGAGTTTCGATTTCATTTGACGTGATATTCAACCCTGCTTTCGTGGATGTAATCATTGCATTAGTCACTAAAGCGGGGGACACCTTGCGCAGGCGCATCAGCAGAAGGTTCAGCAGGTTGACACGTACGCCCGACAACTGCGCGGTAAACCAAAGATTTACAGGAAGCAGATAGAGTAAGAAAAAGAAAGCTACAATAGCTCCGATAACAATAAAAATAGGGGTGAAATTAGGATCCATAAGGCTCAAATAAGTTTAACGTGCATTTAAAAGCTCTTAAAGATACAACTTTTTTTTGAGCTAGATGCCCGGAAGCAGATAATTCTTACGCATTAAGCATTGATTTGACATCTTTTCACCCCGTTAGGCACAGGAAATCAACTTTTGCGTACTCGTCCCGAACCTGACGTCCGCACATTAGTCTGCGCATTGCCGCTGTAACTGACATTGCCGGATCCACTAATCACAGCATCCAGTTGCTCGTCTACATGTATAGAAATATTTCCAGAACCAGATATTTTGAGGTTGGCAGATCTGCTGCGAAGGTTTCCGCCATCGAGTCTTCCCGACCCGCTGATGGAAACATTGCTGTTCCTCACGTCTCCGCTAGCGACTATCCGTCCAGAACCACTGATAGACGCATTAAATACCTGGACTTCCGAGGACACGGTGATACGCCCCGAACCGCTTAAAGCAGCATTCAGCGCGTCTCCGGAAACCTTTCCGCTCACCACGATGTGACCTGATCCGGACTGTGACAGCGCATCGATTTTTCTAGCCGTCACATAAGCCGTCACCTTTCCCCAATTTGCATTCCTTGTCCATGCTTGTTTCTTAAATCCGATTTTCAAGGTCCCTTGTTCGACAACGGTTTCGATCTCGCGTATCGCCGCCTCATCGCCCTCCAACCGCACGGATTCGCGGTTACCGAAACGCACTTCAACATGGATACTTCCGTTGCTGGCCAGCGCATGGAAACCACTGACATCCCGCGTTTCGCCGCGGACCGGCAAACCGGAAGCTGCCTGCACCAGCCCTGAATAAAAGAAAAGCAGGGTGAGTGCTGACCAACCTAACGATGACAATTTTAAGCTCATATTTTTTCTTTTTTCAATAAGACGCCGTAACAGTCAATACGTTGCAGCATCAGCCAACTTTTATCCTTGCATAACCCGAATCAATCCTATATTTTTAGCACGTCAGGTATGTTATTCCCCGTTATGAAGATTCTGCCCGTAAAAGACCCGTCTACAGAAGAGCTGTTTATTGCCATGCCTCTACCTTTGTATAGGGACGACCCCAATTATATTCGGCCGCTTGATCAGGATGTAAAAGCCGTATTTGACCATACCAAAAACCCACGCTTCCAAAACGGAGAATGTAGCCGCTGGTTGCTGCTGAATAGTCACGGCGATCCTATCGGTCGCATCGCAGCATTCTATGATTATGAGTCCAACGACAATGCACTGCTTGTAGGTGGCTGCGGATTCTTTGAATGCATTGATGATCAACATGCGGCTAATCTATTATTTGACACCGCTAAGGAGTGGCTTTGCCAACGTGGTATCGAGGCCATGGATGGCCCTATCAATTTCGGCAACCGGGAACGCTGGTGGGGATTGCTGGTCGATGGATTCCATCCCCCCTGCTACTGCTGCAATTACAATCCTCCATACTACCAGCGGTTATTTGAAAACTACGGTTTCCAGGTATATTTCAAACAGTATACTTACCGCCGTGATATCGCCACCAGACTGTCCAGCAAAGTGGGTGAAAAGGCCATGCATGCACTGCGGGATTCGGGCTATACCTTTGCCCACGTCAACCGAAGGCAACTGGACAAGGCTGCCGAGGACTTTCGCATGGTGTATAATGAAGGGTGGGCGAAGATCGAGGGCGTGAGCCCGATGAGCTCCGAAGGCGCCCGCAAACTCATGCAAAGTTTAAAGCCTATCATCGACCCTAAAATCATCTGGTTTGCATACCATGAAGGCAAACCCGTGGGTTTTTTTGTGAGCATTCCTGATGTCAATCAGCTGATTGTCAAACACGTAAACGGAAAACTCACGTTGGGGGGCAAGCTGCTTTTCCTTTGGAACCGCTGGCGGAAGCGTTGCAAAACAATGTTCGGCATTGTCTTTGGCATTGCGCCCGGTCATCAGCGGAAGGGTGTAGAGGCGGCGATGGTGATGGCGGCTTCCACCGTAATTCAAGACCGCTCGCAAACGCAATATGAGGAGCTGCAGATGAATTGGATAGGCGATTTCAATCCGAAAATGATGAATGTAGCTCGATATATAGGTGGCAAAATTTATAAAACCCATTATACCTACCGCTATCTTTTTGACCGCACTAGGCCATTCGAAAGGTACCCGATCATACAGTGAGGGAAAAGCAGTTTTTTTTTGAACGAGCATTCCATGTTACTTTTGTAATTTTACAGCCAACAACGCGACACATTACGTTTGTATGAAAAAATTACGGTTCAAAGGACAAATATATGCGGGGTTTGTCATCGCCATTGCCATCGTCTCTACTACCGCTTTTTTGTTCTACAAGAAAATCAACGGCGTTGTCGGCGATAACAGGCTATTAATGCAGGTGAGCGTAGCGACCGCCTCGCTCATAGACACCATCAACCGCCAAAACAACTGCATGAGCCTCGAGATGCTAAGCTACTTTTCTGACGGTGATGAAACACATCTGAAAAATATTAAAAACGAGCAGTTGGCTGTTTCCGCAAACCTTGCCCTCCTTGCTGAAGGCCTTCAAAAAATGGAGATGGGGACACTGGCCATACATTACTTACACTCGCTATTTGAACGACACGCTAATGACCTTCTCCACGAATTGACCAATTTGGACGTCTCAAAGCGAACAAAAACAGCGGAGGTTCAGGCATCAGCAGACCGAATCGACCAGCGCCTATCGCTTTTGAAACAGGCTGTCATCTCGAAGCGGAAAAGCGAAATGGAACGGCTAAACGGTGTCATTATCGAAACCAAGTACATCGCCGTCCTTGGACTCACCTTGGCTGTACTCGTTTTGTTTGGCTTGATTGGATATATAATTAAAACATTTGACTTCCAAAAGAAGGCCGAACGTGTTATCCGGAAAGTAAACGCCGACCTGAAGAAGCTGTCCAAAGAAAAGGAAATCGACAATTGGTTGCTGAATGGGTTGGCCGCACTTGACGATAGAACCCGCGGAGGACTAGGTGAGGAAGAAATCGCTGGCAACGCCATACAAACGGTTTGCCAGCATCTCAATGCCGATGTCGGAGTCATTTACCTGCAGAGTACCAGCGACGAAACCGTCTTTATACATACCGGATCATACGCAACAACGCCGCAAGACATACAGCCAAAAATCGCAAAGGGGGAAGGACTGATTGGTGAGAGCATTGTATCCAAAAAGCAACTCGTTCTTTCCAATATCACCGAGCACTATCTTACAGCGGCATCATCACTCGGCAACGCAAAGATTGGAAATATCGTCATTCAGCCTTGTATTTACGAAGGCGAGGTACTCGGAGTCATGGAAATTGGCTTCTTCCGCGAGATCGATGATACGGTAATCCGTTTTCTAAATCGGGCCAGCACTAACCTTGCCGTAGCATGCAAAGTATCCAGAGCACTAAGCACGCTATCCCACCTTTACGAGGAAACGCAGCAGCAGGCAGAGGAATTGGAAGCTCAGCATGAGGAGCTTCGCACGACCAACGATGAATTGACGCATAAGACCCACCTTTTAGAGGCTTCGGAAGAAGAGCTGCGCGTACAGCAGGAAGAACTCAAACATGCCAACCTCGAACTCGAAGAGAAAGCCAGATTACTGGAAGAGCGCAATTTCTCAATTGAACAGGCGAGGCAGTCGATCGCAATCAAAGCAAACGAGCTCGAACGATCTGGCCGATATAAATCGGAGTTTTTGGCCAATATGAGCCATGAACTACGCACGCCGCTCAATAGCATCCTTATACTGGCCAAACTCTTAAACGACAACAAGTCAGGCCGTTTATCAGCAGAAGAGGTAAAGTACGCTTCGGTTATCCATCATGCTGGCACAGATTTGCTTAACTTGATCAATAATATCCTTGACCTATCGAAAATAGAGTCTGGAAACGTGGAACTGATCATCGAGGACATTCCGCTATCCAACATTGCCCAGGACTTACTTGAACTGTTTAGCAGCGTTGCGGACAGCAGAGCCATCGGATTCCGCGTCACGATTCATGAAGACCTTCCGCCTATTATCAGTACCGACGAGCAACGCCTGCGGCAGGTACTGAAAAACCTACTTTCAAACGCTTTCAAGTTTACTAAAGAACAGGGGCACGTAGAGCTACTGCTCACGTCGGCCGGTCGGTCGCCCTCATGGAAAAAAGGCATGCTTGGTGGCATGCCAGCATCTGAAGTCATCGCCTTTGTGGTGACTGATACCGGCATCGGCATCCCAATAGACAAACAAAAATTAATTTTCGATGCATTCAAACAAGCGGATGGCTCTACCAGCCGGAAATTCGGAGGGACTGGGCTGGGGCTGTCCATTTGCCGAGAACTAGCTACCGTACTTGGCGGTGAAATCCATCTGACGAGCACAGAAGGGAAAGGCAGCGTATTCACCCTCTTCCTTCCATTAAAACATAAGGACAAGGTCCCAAAACCCGCAGCGAATAAGGAATCCCTGTCTAACCGATCCGTTGGTAAAATTGTCGATGAAAAACAGCAATCCGATCCGGAGGGTCCAAAAACCTTTCAAGCGAACGCACCGCGAAAGCGGCTCCTGATCATCGAAGACGATCGAAATTTTGCGGAAATATTAGCCATGTATGCGAAAGAACGCGGATTTGAGCCACTTGTTGCCTACCAAGGCGATACGGGACTCGAAATGGCGCTTGACCAAATACCGGATGCCATCATCCTAGACATCATGCTGCCAGTAATGGACGGGTGGACGGTACTGAGGAAACTTAAAGACAACCCCGGAACAAAAAGCATCCCGGTACACCTAATGTCTGCCGATCGACCGAACAAACGGAAAATCGAAGAAGCGGCTGTGGGCTTTTTGAAAAAACCCATCGATCAGAAATCGCTCGAAGATGTATTTGGACTTTTGTATAGGCTTATTGAATCTCCCCTTAAACGAGTATTGGTTGTTGAGGACCACAGGGTCCAAAGCGACAACCTTAAGTCCGGCCTTACAGACCGCGGCGTAGAGGTTACACAGGCTTATACGGCTGCCGAAGCCCTGAATTTTCTTCGGTCGGACAATCATTATGATTGTGTTATCCTCGACATTAATCTGCCAGATAAGTCGGGTATGGATTTACTGGATGAAGTCAAGGGTATTCCAAAACATTCAGAGACCCCGGTCATCATCAACACCGCCATGGATTTCAATGCCGAAATGACGGGGCGGATTCTTCGCCATACCAAAGCCATGGTGGTCAAATCCGGCAAGTCCAACAACCGCATCCTTGACGAAGTCAACCTGTTCATTAACAAAGTTAAAAACGACCCTCCTGCTTCCACAGGCGTATTTGAGGTTAATAGTAACGCCGAGCCGGCAACAATACAGCGTGATAAAGTACTGCAAGGTAAGCGCGTCTTACTTGCGGATGATGATATGCGCAATATCTTCGCATTAAGCACCGTATTTGCGTCGTATAATATCGATGTGGATACAGCGAACAACGGACAGGAGGCGTTGGCGGCACTCGATAAAAATCCTCGCATTGACCTTGTCCTAATGGACATCATGATGCCCGAAATGGATGGTTACGAAGCTATCGCAAAAATTCGAGCGATCAAGAAATTTGCCAAATTACCGATAATTGCAATAACAGCAAAAGCGATGCTGAGCGACCGACAACTCGCGCTTGAAGCCGGCGCTAACGATTACATCACCAAACCGGTAGATGTAAGCAAGTTGCTTTCGCTGATAAGGGTGTGGTTAAGTTAATAAAAAAACGATGAGTATTTCATTTGAAGACCTCGAAGAACTAATTGAATTGGTCAAAAACGTTCATGGTTTTGATTTAAACGGCTATTCCCGAGCATCACTAAAAAGGCGTGTATCCCGTATCATGGACTTATATCGCCTTGATGTTTGTACGTTAAAAGACAACCTAGTTAATGTTTCCGGATTTTTCAATAGGTTCCTTACCGAGATTACGGTTAATGTCACGGAAATGTTCCGCGATCCTGTATTTTATATCGCATTACGGGAAGAGGTTTTCCCTTACCTTGCCACATTTCCGCACATCAAAATCTGGAGTGCCGGGTGTTCAACAGGAGAAGAAGTATATTCCTTAGCAATCATGCTGAAAAAACAAGGACTGTATGATCGGTCCTTTATTTACGGAACAGACATCAATTCCTTAGTCCTCGAACGGGCTAAACAAGGGATAATAGACCTCAAAAAGATGCGGGAATACTCTGACAACTATTTGCAGACCAAATCAGGCGATTCGCTTTCCGAATATTATACTGCAAGATACGATGCCGCCGCCATTTATCATGACTTACAGAAAAACGTGCTATTCTCCATTCACAACCTCGTCTCAGATGGAGTATTCAACGAATTCCAGCTTATTACCTGCCGCAATGTGCTCATTTATTTTAATTTAAAATTACAGGAGCATGTATTTCAGCTCCTGTACGATAGTCTTGCGTTGTTTGGCTTCCTTTGCCTGGGCTCGAAAGAAGCTTTACGATCCAACCAACTGGCGAGCAAATTTAGATTGGTAAATAAAAAACAAAACATTTATCAAAAAATTGCTTAAATTAAACCCATATATCATTAACAAACTTCGCGGAGCAGAGGTACTGGTACTGGCATGTTCAGCGGGTGGGTTTAAGGTTATGTTTAATATGCTCAAAGTATTACCGGATAATCTTTCAGTCGGGGTGTTGGTCATTATCCACCGGAATGCTAAGTATGAAACGAATATCGAAGAAAGTATCACCACCAAATGCGGCATTGCCATTAAAGTAGCGGAAGACAAGGAACCTATAGTTCCGGGCACTGTATATTTCGCACCTGCAGGATACCATCTATTGCTCGAGCCCGACCGCAGCCTGTCCCTGGACATTTCCGAGCCTGTGAATTACTGTAGGCCTTCTATCGACGTGACGTTGCAAAGCATTGCCGATGTATATGGACCATCGGCTATAGCCGTGCTGCTTTCGGGTGCCAATCAAGATGGTGCACACGGCATGAAAGCAATTCACGATGCAGGTGGGCTTTGTATCGTGCAGCATCCAGATTATGCCGAAATCGATACCATGCCTGAAGCCGCTATTGCCTTAAAAGCTGCAAACCTTATTCTTAATGATGACGAGCTAGTGGCATTCAGCCAAGAATTGAACAACCTTATTTTGAGAAGAAATCTGCCATGGAGAAACTGAAACTTGTTGTCGTAGACGACAAAGAGGAAAATGTACTAAGCTTGAAAGCGCTTTTAGGCGATATTGACAACCTGGATATATGGGGCAGCACTTCGCCTAACGAAGCACTGCGTTACTGCTGGAATCAAGATGTTGCCATCGCGCTTGTGGATGTGCAAATGCCAGAAATTAACGGATTTGAATTCGTTTCCCTATTGCAAAGCAACCCGAAAACATGGCAGATCATGGTTATCATGGTGACGGCCATATCCAAAGAAGATAAATTCCTACTCAAAGGCTTGCATAGCGGAGCCGTAGATTACCTATACAAACCCCTTAATCCGGATATCACCGTTGCAAAGGTGAAGTCATTCATGCAACAAGTGTATATCCAACGGGAGCTGAAACGTAAAAATGAAGAGTTGGAGCGATCACACATTGAATTGGTCAAAGCTAAGAAGGAGGCCGATCTTGCGCGAAAATCGAAAGAAAACTTCCTCGCTAACATGAGCCACGAAATCCGCACCCCCATTAACGGTATCATGGGCATTACTACAATGCTAAGAAATTCGCCACTCAATGAGGAGCAGTCCGAATGGCTAAATTATCTTGAAAATGCCTCTCAACAACTACTGTTGATTATCAATGACATTCTAGACCTTTCGAAAATTGACTCGGGAAAAATGCGGTTAGACTTCACAAAAACTTCGCTTCCCAATATCATCAAGGAACTTGACAAGTTATTTGCTTATAAAGCTGAACAGAAGGGCATCGCTTTTCATGTGGTCACCGACGACAAGCTGCCAAAGTACATCCTTGCCGATTCCCTGCGGTTGACCCAAATCCTAAGCAACCTTATTTCAAACGGCATCAAATTTACGGAAAAAGGGAGTGTAACCTTATCGACGGCATTACTTGAACGATTGGATCGTCGGGTGCACATCCAATTTTCGATAAAGGATACGGGTATCGGCATTAACAACAACGCTATTGATAAAATTTTCCAGTCTTTCGAACAGGGCGAAGAAGGCATTACCAAGCGCTTTGGCGGTACCGGATTAGGATTGGCTATCGTCAAACGGTTGGTGAATCTGCATCAAGGGCAAATTCATGCATCCAGTGAATTAGGCAAGGGCAGTGAATTTGTATTCGAATGTTGGTTTGATGAAGAATCATCCGAGGCTACGCCCAAATCAGACAAAAAACAATACACGGATATGCCGCCACTCAAGAACGTGCATATTTTGCTTGCCGAAGACAATGAACTGAATAGCTTCATGGTATTGCACATGCTCAACACCTGGGGAATCACTGTAGATACCGTGAAAAATGGGAAAGAAGCTTTAGAAAAAGTGGAACAAACTTCCTATAGCCTGATTTTAATGGATGCGCATATGCCAGTGATGAGCGGATTCGAAGCCATTCGTGCCATCAGGAACGATCATCGGGCGCATATTAACCGGATTCCAATTATTTCCATCTCAGCCTCGGTACTTCAGCGCGAGCAACAAGCAGCCTACGCAGCCGGAGCTGACGCAGTAGTAGGCAAGCCGTTTGATCCGGTATCCCTGTACCAGATTGTCAAAACATTGACTGACGCCGAAGCGGCAGCTCCAACGTAATCGTAAAATTACAATTCAGTGATAAATGCACTTTTGTTCCTTTTTAAATTCAAGTACCTTTGGGGCGCAAACAAACATATACAGTATACTGTTTGCTATTACTGGATAGTCCAACAATTAGAATAAAGAGAAATGAAGCAGTTTTTTTTAATTCCCGTAGTGGCGGGAGCAATTATCATCTCCGCCTGTGGTGGCAACCAAACTAAAGAGGGATCGACAGATGCCGGGGAAAGGACCGACCAACCGACAGCCGATGCGAATATCCCGGGTCTGGACACTGTAGCCGTCAGTAACGAACTGGTTTTGGAAGGCAATGATCTAATGAAGTTTGATAAAACCCTTTTCCGCGTAAAAGCGGGACAGCCGGTCAAACTCACGCTAAAGAACGTTGGGGAAATGCCAAAGGAGTCCATGGGTCATAATGTTGTTATTCTTCAGCCGGGCACGGACATACCCGCGTTTGGTGGAGAAGCTATCAAAGCTCCGGACACCGAATACATTCCCGTTACGTTTGCGTCGTCAATCATCGCTCATACCAAGCTACTTGGCCCTGGAGAAACGGATGCAATCGAATTTACCCTTGAACAAAAAGGTGTGTATCCTTTTCTTTGCAGCTTCCCTGGCCACTATGGCATAATGCAGGGAAAAATAGTAGCCGAATAAGGGCTATTCATCCGACATTATTGGAAAAGACAGTCAGCCGGCTGTCTTTTCTGCTGTTTGCCATTCCGTCGAAGTATAATTATCCGTAAATTTGGCAACATCTAATTGACTAATTTTCATCACATGCAATACGATGTCATTGTAATAGGTAGCGGACCAGGAGGATATGTGGCCGCAATCCGCTGCGCACAACTGGGCTTAAAGACGGCCGTAATCGAAAAATATAGCACTTTCGGCGGAACATGTCTTAACGTCGGGTGTATACCGTCCAAGGCTCTTTTAGATTCTTCAGAGCATTACCACAATGCTGCCAATCATTTCAAGTCTCACGGCATCGAGCTGAGTGATCTCAAGATAGATATAAAACAGATGATCGCCCGCAAAGACGAGGTCATCGCCCAAAATGTGGCAGGTATTGAATTTCTTTTAAAGAAAAACAAAGTCGATAGTTTCATCGGAAAGGGTTCTTTTATTAATAAAAGCACCATCAAAATAGCCAAGGAAGATGGGGAAATCATCCAAATCACCGGCAAAAACGTGATTATAGCGACCGGTTCTAAACCCACCTCCCTACCCTTCATTACGATTGACAAGAAGCGAATCATCACATCCACTGAGGCGTTGGCACTGTCCGAAATACCAAATCACCTCGTAGTGATAGGCGGCGGCGTAATCGGTTTGGAGCTCGGGTCCGTTTATGCCCGGCTCGGAGCTAAGGTCTCGATTGTCGAGTATGAAAAATCCATCATTCCAACCATGGACGGTGGGCTTGGTAAAGAATTACAGCGTGTACTGAAGAAAACGCTCGGCATGGAGTTTTACCTCGGACATAAGGTGACCGGCGCCACAGCAAAAGGACAAAAAGTCACTGTTCATGCAGCGAACTCCAAAGGGGAAGACGTGAAATGGGAAGGCGATTATTGTGTCGTAGCCGTAGGGCGCACAGCCTATACTGAGGGACTGGGGTTGGAAAATATTGGAATCACGCTTGAAGGGCGAGGACAAAAAATTCCCGTAAATGAGTACCTTGAAACTGACGTGCAAGGCGTATATGCTATCGGTGACGTTGTCAAAGGGGCTATGTTGGCTCACAAGGCTGAAGATGAAGGCGTATTCGTGGCGGAGCGCATCGCGGGTCAACAGCCACACATAGACTACAATCTCATTCCCAACGTGGTATATACCTGGCCAGAAGTAGCAAGTATTGGCAAAACGGAAGAGCAACTCAAAACTGACGGCCGCAAATACAAAGCCGGCTCTTTTCCCTTCAAGGCAAGTGGCCGAGCAAAAGCCAGTGGCGACACGGATGGCTTCGTAAAGGTGTTGGCTGATGCGGACACAGATGAGCTACTGGGCGTGCACATGATCGGTCCACGAGCGGCAGATATGATTGCCGAAGCCGCGGTGGCTATGGAATACCGTGCATCCGCGGAAGACATCGCCCGAATATGCCATGCGCACCCGACTTTCACGGAGGCGTTCAGAGAGGCTGCGCTTGCCGCGACGGCAAACAGGGCGATTCACATTTGATTATCACTGCTGCGTCTTAAGACGCAGCAGCTTTGGCCGTTTATAAACCGTATTATACAGTCGAACAAAAAATTATTTACTGATAATGCGAATGAATTTCCACACACGCAAATGGGTCAAACCCGAGGACCTGAACCCTAATGGAACACTATTTGGGGGCACGCTACTCCGATGGATCGACGAGGAAGCCGTCATTTATGCCATTGTTCAGTTGGGCAACCCCCAGGTCGTGACCAAGTTTATCTCTGAAATCAATTTCGTGAGTTCGGCCAAGCAGGGCGACATTATCGAATTGGGCATCACCGCCACGCATTTTGGCCGTACTTCGATTACGCTAACATGCCAAGTGCGCAATAAGATAACACGAAAAAGTATCTTGACAATCGATAAGCTGGTGTTCGTAAATCTCGACAAAGACGGCAATCCAACCCCACACGGTAAAACCGAGATTACCTATGCCTATGCAGGAGACAGGCCGTAAGATCGTTAGGCTTCATGCTTTAATTTTCTTTCCACAAAGAAAGGCGCAAAAGGCACCAACGATGCCAAGAAGAATATGACCACTCGCCCTGATTTCCATTTGTAGCGATCGGTGCACATCCAAAGCAGGTATATATAAGCAATAAATAGTAGACCGTGTGCCCAGCCTACGTATTTGACGCCCAAAACAGCCCAATTGTAATCAGTGGTACGCTTCAATACCGAAAACATCACCAATATTACCATTGAAACCCCTTCGACTAATGCGACATTCCGAAACCAGTTGAGGATTTGTTTGTTTGAATTCATGATCACAAGTTTAGAAAAGCCGCAAGGTAGGCAATTACGGTCTGTCACCACAGTTAACGACAACGTTTTACTGAAATCTGACGGTTTGTTGCTTACCGAACAACGGCAGCCAAGTTTGGGAAGGGATACATCGTGCCCGGACGTGTGACCATCGTTCGGACTTCCTAAAAAAAATATGTAAGTTTGTGGGCACCGTATTTAAAGCGGTATAAGACATGAATCAATCCCAAGAAATACATTTATGAATTACGACATTATTGTAATCGGGAGCGGACCGGGTGGCTATGTGGCGGCCATCAGGTCATCCCAGCTCGGTTTTAAAACTGCCATCGTTGAGCGTGAATCCTTGGGCGGTATCTGCCTTAATTGGGGCTGTATTCCCACTAAGGCGTTACTTAAAAGTGCGCAAGTATTTGAATACCTTAACCATGCCGCAGATTATGGCATTAAAGTGAATGGCGGCGAGGCCGATTTCGGTGCCATAGTCAAACGCAGCAGAGGAGTTGCTGACGGCATGAGCAAAGGCATTCAATTTTTGATGAAGAAAAATAAAATCGACGTAATCATGGGTACCGCCAAAATCAAAAAAGGCGGAAAGGTCGAAGTCAAAGATGCGGAAGGTGCGACAAAGGAGTATAGTGCACAGCACACTATATTGGCAACCGGTGCCCGTTCGCGGGAACTTCCCAACCTTAAGCAAGACGGCGAGCGGATCATCGGCTACCGGCAAGCTATGAACCTTGAAAAACAACCTGAATCGCTGGTTGTCGTTGGGTCAGGCGCTATTGGCGTCGAGTTTGCCTATTTTTACAATGCTATAGGCACTAAGGTGACGATCGTCGAATACCTTGACCGTATTGTACCGGTAGAAGACGAAGAAGTATCAAAACAACTGGAACGTAGTCTTAAAAAAGCAGGCATTAATGTCCTTACCGGCGCAGAGGTCCAGTCCGTTGACACATCAGGAAAATTGAGCAAAGTGCAGATCAAAACTGCCAAGGGCACCGAAAGCATTGAGGCTGCAACCGTACTATCTGCGGTGGGAATCACACCTAATATTGAAAACCTTGGCCTGGAAGAGCTTGGGGTTAAAACCGATAAGGGTCGCGTGGTGGTAGATGATTTCTATAAAACCAATATTGATGGCGTCTACGCCATTGGCGATATTGTCAAAGGCCAAGCCTTAGCCCACGTAGCATCGGCCGAGGGCATCATTTGTGTAGAAAAAATAAAAGGGTTGGATGTATCTCCTATCGATTACAATAACATCCCAGGCTGTACCTATTGTTCACCGGAAATAGCCTCTGTAGGCTACACCGAGAAAGCCGCAAAAGAGGCGGGCTACGAAATCAAAGTAGGTAAATTTCCCTTCTCAGCCTCCGGAAAAGCCAGTGCGGCTGCGGCAAAAGATGGTTTTGTCAAAGTTATTTTTGATGCCAAATATGGCGAATTCTTGGGCGCTCATATGATAGGAGCCAATGTCACCGAGATGATTGCCGAAGTAGTGGTTGCCCGCAAGCTGGAGACCACAGGGCATGAGATCATCAAAGCTGTGCACCCACACCCAACGATGAGCGAGGCAATCATGGAGGCTGCTGCCGATGCATACGGCGAAGTGATCCACCTGTAGCATAGCGTCTGAAGACCAAAGGTGCAAGCATCTTCGGTCTTCAGACTTAACAAAATAGTAACACTCAAACAAACAACCACTTATACCTAAAGCCAAAACAATTGTTATATTTGCATAACAGTAACGCCTTCCTGAAATTGCTATGAAAACAGAATTTTTGAGTATTCCGAGTGTCATCGAACGACACGACAAGCCGTTGACACAACTCACTGCTCCCTTAGAAAAACGCCTTCAATTGTTTGAGGAAGGATCTGGTTTTCTTGTCGGCGACCTTGCATTGAGCCAGGGGCAAGTACCTTACCGCAACATCAATAGCTCGCCCAGTGATCTGGATTATCAGCTGCTTGCAAAGGCAGGCTTACTGATCGCTTCGGGCGCTAAATCGGGTGAATTGGTGCTTACAACCGGATTTCCATCAGCGGTGTATGAATTGTTTAAGTTGCAGGCTGAAAAGTTTTTTTCGGTACGAGATGTCGTTATCGAGTATAATAGTGATACACTTAATGGAGGCGGGCGAAGCCGAGTACAGCTGACTATTTCGCACCTAGAGGTCATGTCGGAAATAGCTGGCTGTATTAACGCAATCCGTAAAGGCCCGCTTGCCGATGACGGCAATTTCTTTGTTGTCAGCTTAGGTTATGGCACCTGTGAAACCGCACTGAGCACAGCAGAAGGTCCTGTCGCCCGGACATGTGTGAGTGTACCCGGCCTTCGCCACGCAGTTAACACACTATACGATGAGTTAAGTAGTAGCTACTACTTATCTATGAAAAATGAGCATATGGTCAATCAAAGCTTCCAGCGTGGAGACATGGTGATCGGCCGTAAGCGGATGAACTTGTTAGGTGCAAGAAACAGTCATTTGGCAAATTACTACAATGAGGTGTTGTCACCTGCCATGCGGAAGGCTTTCACCGACTCCGATTTCGAACGGGCGAGCAAAGTTTACCTAGTTGGTGGAGGCGCATTGTATCCGGAGCTCGCAAATCACTTTCAACAGGAATTCGATGGTGTACTTGAGGTGGTCGTGCCAAAAGGTGCAGATAATTTCGCTGCACTGGGCTATTACCTACGGTCAGCCCTATGGTGTGGGCCAAACCACATTGAGCGTGCTGTCGGGCTCGACATCGGCAACGCCTATACCGTCATCTCTTCGCATGCTAAAGTGCCAGCCCAGGAAGGGAAAAAAGCAACAGCTCTCGAACCTGCATTTTTAGAAGCGTAGCGGCAGCCAATAGAAGCATTGCGATGTGCTGTTTAGCCCTGGGCAATCAATTGTGATTTCAGGACTGCCTGTATGGGTTCCTTCCGCTTTTGAGGATCATCAATCAGTTCAAACAAGATTTCGGCCGCGCGTTTTCCCTGATCTCCTGGAAACTGCTCAATCGATGCCATTGGAGGATTTTCCACATATTTCCATAGCGGATAATTAGCATAACTGATGAAATGGATGTCTTGATTCAATGACAGTCCCTTTTGGCGAGCTGTCTTCATCACATCCAATGCGACATAGTCGTTAAAGGATATTACAGCGGAAGGACGATCAGGCAGTGCTAACAGCTTTAAAATCGCAGCGTCGTTGCCCTCAGTTGTAAGGTCAGTACTTACAATATATTCGTCCTGTAACGGGATTCTGCATTTATTCAGTCCTTTTATGTAAGACCTTTTACGTTCAATGCTGGCCGGCAGCATCTCGGGCCCATTAATCAGCGATATGGCATGATGACCACAGGACACGAAAATATCAATAGCTTCAAGCATACCCGGTTCTAAATCACTCACCACTTTGTTAATACCATCCAAATCCGGCACGCAGTCAAAGAAAACGACCGGAATTCCCGCACTTTCCAGCTGTTCTATGAATCCATACTCCTGTGTGTTTTTGCCAATAGATATTAGCACCCCATCCACCCTATGCGTTTTAAGTGTTTGCAAGATACGCAATTCCCGGCCAGGGTCATCGAGCGATTGGCCCATTATAACCGTGTAATTCCTGTCATTTGCGACATTTTCGATTTCACTTATCGCAGCAGAGAAAAAAGGCTCGGAAAGGCTCGGCAGCACGACGCCTATAGTGAATGTTTTACGTTGCTTAAAAAAAATCGCAGTTTGATTGGGCTCATAATTCAACTCAGCGGCTACTTTTTTAACCCGCATAGTGGTGACTAAACCAATGCTGGGATGGTCCTTCAACGCCCGGGAAACGGTTGATGGCGAAATTTTCAGTCGCTTCGCAATTTCTTTTATTGTTGCGGGTTTTCCTTCCTTCATTGAATTCCGCTTTCTTTACCATTACGTTTACGGAAAGCGCAATATACTAATTATTTGCAGATTTTCGATTCACCCGCTAATCAAAAACATACATCCCCTTGCTACTACGCTGATCTAGTTCCCGGTTAAGGCCATTGGACGTTCGGCCAGCAATTTTCCCTTGTATCCTCATCTGTAGCGCTGAGTCATCCGGCGAAAAGCGACCAGTGCGCGCATGGTACAACGCCTCGGCGATCATGCCTTCTTCCGCATCCCCAAAATCACGTTTCAGATCATCGAAAACTATTTTATCCACCTCCATGCCCGAAAAATAATCACCGTACCCAGTCGAATTAAAGGTCTGGAAAGAAACCGCATATAAATCTACTCCAAGTATGTCCCATGCAAAAAAGCCAACCGGTTTGCCGTAGGTTCGGTATTCACCGATCAACTTCACGTCCATATGTGGTCGCAGGTTATTGATTAGCAATTCACTCGCGGACGCCGTGCCCTCTGTTACGAGGAAATAGATCCGGTTTAGATTCAGTGAATTAACCTTATTAAAATATACGGGTGCAAAAAGCGTGGCCCATTCTTCAGATTCCGATAGCGTTTCATTGATCTTACTGGTGAACATCAACTTATTATTCGCAGCGGCTGGCACTAATAGGTTCGATAAGTATTCAGCCGTGATTACCGCCCCTCCCCCATTATAACGCAAATCCACGATCATTTCTTTGACACCAGCCTCTTCAAACTGCGCCATCAATTGATCCAGCTGAGTCTTCACATAGGTAGGACTTCCGCGCTCGCTGAACATCGAAATAAACGTACTAAAGGCAAAATATCCAACATTCTTACTTCCCAGCGAAAATACACGATGCGCCGTGATAGGCTGTACCTGGTAACTTTCCCGATTGAGATTGACTGACACTTCTTCCCCGTTCGGTTTCCTCAGCCGTAGGCTGATGGTTGGCCGATCAAGCGCATCGAAAATATACGCAAAATTATCACGCTCCAAGGATGTCTGTGACAAGTTGCTATTCCCATTGATCGACAGAACCTGCCATCCCCGTCTTACCCCGGCAGCATAAGCGGGTGAGCCTATTTCCACATCCTTTATGTAAAGGTCAGTTTCATTTTGATAGCGGACATCGATTCCGAAGCTACCGGCAAGTCCAAGCTGAATTTCAGCATTCACCGTGCCCCACCGATCCAGAAAACTGAATCGGTCAAGGCGGTCGCCGTTTTCACTCCGGGCGTATCCTTTCAGCGTTTCCAGTACGGCATCCGCCGAGTTGTACCGTTCCGTATTTCCGCGAACGTCGGAAAACCAATTGGGCAGGTCTTGCTGCCAAAGGTAAAATTTATACGTATAGATATATACCGAATCTTTGAGCAGATCCTCTTCCGTTTCAGGTCGATCAGGCCGCTCTATCTGAGGGACAACGGTGTCTCGCTTGCAGGCCATGATGGCCGTACCCATCGCCAGCAGTGCCACCAAGAATTTTAAGTTTATCGTTTTCATCTTTCGTTAAGGTTAAACACCGATTATACTAAAGCGGCCAAAACCGATCGGCTGACACACAGTCGATGGGCAAAGTACCAGATGGCGCACGGGTACCCGCAGCGTGGACACACAACATATCAGCTGCTTCTAACCTGTTGGTTTCTAACAAAAAGGTTAAGGGTTTGGTTTGCTGTTGCAACTCATCCGCAAAGTATACTTTTATGAACTGATCCAAACCGTTCCATTCCACATGCCGCAATTTATTCAATTGTACTGCGGGATCACCTTCAGTCAGTACCAGCAGCTGTTTGCCTTCCTGGTGCAGCGTCTGCATAAGCTCCAGCATAGGTTTATAAAGCAGCAGTTTCAGGGGGAGCAGCGCAGTGCGATGGAGCCCGTCAAATTGCGCTTTATACTTACGGTCTATACAGAAAACTTCAGCCGCCCGCTCGAATATCCCCCATTCGCCGTGTTGTTCGTAGGCGATTTTCATGAAATCCGTCAAATCATTTGCCGGCGGCACTGTTTCAGTATACTCAAGTAGGTTAGCAAACAGGTAATAGACCTGTAGCAAATAATCTTTCTTAGGAAAAAGTACGTCATCCAACTCGAATACCACAGCTTTCTTCTGTGTCAAAATATCTGGGTATGTAAGCATACATGTATGAGTTAAAAACAGGAAATTGGTTTAATCGGCTATACAGCATAGTGCCGCTTCATCACCTGAATCTGACAACGAGAAAACACCGGATAGCCGCCGGTAACGATCGTCACTTTGGGTGGTTCCAAGCGGTACTCCGTCTTTGAATACGATAAGAGGCAGTTGTACAGGTGGGTTCTTGATGACCGGTATGCTGTCGAGCTCCGTCACTTCGGGCACCCATACTGCAACACTATACTCCGAAAAAAGCTGCTGTGCTTCCGCCATGGGATACAATTCATGTATTCCCAATGGCAAAAGTGTATTGATTCCCCTATCTAAGCAAACTTTAAGCACCTCGTGTATGAAAGCCGGCGCGTTAACCTGCGGAATTTTCAGGTAGCTCCCAGTGCGAAGGAGTACGTTTGGCACATCATCGGAAGAACCAAACAGCACCTGTCCACTGATAGGTGACATCAACTTTGCCACCCGTTGTGCGAATGGCCGTGTACCTTGGGTGATTAGAACCTTGCCTATTAAATCTCTATTCATCAATTATCCCATCTTTGATATGCACAACCCGGTCTGCAATACTTGCCAACTCCTCGTTATGCGTGACCACCACAAATGTTTGATTCAGCTCATCACGCAGTGCCACAAAAAGCTGGTGCAGCGCAGTGGCATTTTCTGAATCGAGATTACCGGAAGGCTCGTCAGCGAGCACGACAGCTGGATTGTTTATCAGTGCCCGTGCTACAGCGACCCGTTGCTGCTCGCCTCCAGAAAGTTCGTTGGGTTTGTGGTCCTGGCGGTGGTCTATCCCCAAACGCTCCAATAGCCCTTTTGCCCGCCGTTCTGCTTCCTTCTTGTTCATCCTCCCGATGAATGCCGGAATGCAGACGTTTTCTAATGCCGTAAACTCGGGAAGCAGGTGATGGAATTGAAAAACGAAGCCGATATTCGCATTACGAAAAGCGCTCAGCTGCTTGGGGCTCAGCGCGCCAATATGCGTACCACTAACGATTACATTGCCCTTATCTGGTTTATCTAACGTGCCTATGATGTGAAGCAACGTACTTTTGCCTGCTCCGGAAGCTCCCACGAGGCTGACAATTTCACCTTTACCCACATGCAGGTCCACACCTTTTAGAATCGGCAACGTACCATACGATTTATATATTCCAGTGGCATTTAGCATGCCACGAAGTTAGGGAAAATATCCGACTCGACCAGCGCAACGACGTTGCTCGGTGCAGCAGCGAACCCTTACCGTTCTGTTCGGGATACAGCATATCCTAAGCATATGGAAGGTACGGTTAGCTGGAAAAAGGCAGCAGGCGGCAGCATACCCCTAACTGTCCGAGCGCCTTAGTTACGTTAGTTGCCGGCCAAGTGGTTTCCAGACGAAGAATCCGGTCTTCGTCTTCAAGATCAAAAGACCATCGCCCCATTTGATCAAGTGTCGGTTTCAGCCGAGCGATTTCCACTTCTGAGTTCACGGAAGTTGTTAAGACAAGTATAGTTATTTGTTCCATTTTATGATTCGTTGGGCACAATCCGCCCGTCAGCCAAGTGGATAATCCGGTCGGACTTTTCAGCAAATTCATCGTCGTGCGTGACCATCAGCATGGTTTGCCCCCGTTCAGAGGCGAGCTGCTGGAACAGATCAAACACAATAGCAGCGTTGCGGCTGTCTAGGTTGCCTGTGGGTTCGTCACCCATCACAATGATCGGATCGTTAATGAGCGCCCGGGCGATGGCGACGCGCTGTTGCTGGCCTCCAGAGAGGAGCGAAGCCCTTTTTCCGGCCTGTTCCCCCACGTCGAGCAGCTTGAGCAGCTCATAGGCTTTATGTTCGACCTCTTCCGAGGAATGGATACTTCGCTTCAGCCCCGGTAGCATGACGTTGCGCAGTGCCGAAAATTCCGGAAGTAAATAATGGAACTGAAAGACGAACCCGATATGTTGATTGCGGAAGTCAGCCAGCCAGCGGTTGCTTTTGCCCTTCAGCTCTTCGCCGTTGATTTGGATACTTCCTTCGAAGTCGGTATCCATGGTAGACAGCAGGTAAAGCAGGGTGGACTTGCCGCTGCCGGATTTGCCGGTGATAGAGACGAACTTGCCTTTTTCAATGCTAAAACTGACACCTTTCAATACATGGAATTCCGTGGGTTCGCGGAAATACTTGTGAATGTTATTAGCTGCTAATACATACATGATCTATCCTCTCAATATGGTTATCGGGTCTACATTCGCTGCGTGCCGCGATGGAATATAGCCGGCAAGCACCGTAGTGACGATGCCAAAAGTAAAGCCCGCCGCGTAATAAATAAGTGCGAAGCTAACGGGCAGGTGATCCATGGCAACCATCACATCGCTTTCATAGGGAGCCTTGGAGGTGGCGTATGCCAGCAGGAAGCCGAACACCAATCCCAACACGGCACCGATGGCGCCGATGACAATAGCCTGGATTAGGAAAATCCAGCGAACATCGGTATCGGAAAAGCCGGTAGCTTTCAAAATGGCGATGTCTTTCATTTTTTCGTAAATCATCATCGTAAGAATGTTGAATATGCCGAATCCAGCCACGAGCAGAATGGTGATGGATACGCCATAGGTCATCATGTTACGCAGCACGTTGCCTTCCAGTAATGTGGAGTTGTCTGCCTTCCAGTCAGACCCGTTATAGCGGTAACGCCCTTGCAGTTCAGCCACCATGGCAGGGGCCAGTTCTTTATCGTACAGCTTGATTTTGATGTCTGTGATGTAGCTGGCAGGTACACCAAGGAAGCGCTGGATGGTTTTCAGGCCGGCGTAGCTCCGCTGGTTATCAACATCAATAAGCCCGGTTTTGAACACGCCAATGATGGTGACCTGGAAATTATCGCCCTTTTCTGTGGTGATCGAGAGTTTGTCGCCCGTACTGACGTTCAATTTGCGCGCGAGACCTACGCCCATGAGCAGGCTGTTGGGTTGGGTTGCGAGCTTTTCATACCCCCCCTCTACTATTTTCGCCCCAAGGTCGAACAATGCGTCTTCGTCTTGGAAATTGATGCCCACCAACTGGCCATTTACCGTAGATGATCCCAACCGGTAAAACAGCTGCGTGCTCAATGAGCCGGACAGCGCTAATACCCTGGGGTCTTTGCGCAGGGCTTCCATTGCCTGCAGTCCGTCTTTCAGGTTAGGTCGACTGTCTTTCGGGCGTTGATGGTGCACCACATTCCACACGTCAGGATTCTCCCGATCGAGTATCGTACGCTCCTGCAACTGAGCTTCATTGTAAAGCCGGAGGTGGGGCGACTGCTCAAACACGATGTTTTCCGTAAACTCGTTGACACCCTCCATGAAGCTCACCATGAAGATGAACACCGTGATACCAAAAGCCACGCCGGCGGTGGCGATGACGGTCTGCTTCAGCTTGGCTCGCATATGTGTAAAGGCGATGGAAGCCGCCAATCTGATAGCGGTGGATCTCTTGCTCATAGCTACGGTGCTTTCTTTACGATAACATTTCCAGGCTGAAGGCCGCGGATGACTTCTACGAATTGCCTGTCGCGTATACCACTCTGGATGCGGACTTTCTGTTCGTTGCCCGACTCCGTTTTAACCCATATGCTATCGCCTGCCACGACATAGTCGGCCGGAACGGCCAGCACCTCAACACTGTCGCGCACGACGATATTGGCTTCAACAGTTGAATTGGGGAAAAACGTGAGGTCATCAAGCACGCGGGCCCAAATCTCAAAACTGCGGTTTTCTTTTTGCAGCACGGGTATAACTCGGTCTACCGTAGCGCGGAATTGCCGTCCGGCATAGGCATCGGTTTCGAAGACGACAGGTTGCCCTACCTTGACTTTGGCGATATCGCGCTCATCTACCAACATTTCCAGGCGGAACCTATCGGGAGTGCCCACCAATAGGATGGGATCTTGTGCATTCACAATTTCCCCCGGTTCGCGATGTACGCTGAATACCCGTCCATGGATGCGGCTGGTCAATACCCGACCTTCCCGGCCACGCCGGAATTGGGCCAATTGATTTTCGGCAGCCAAGACGTTGCTGTGTAGTTCGTTGCGGAGCAATTCCAGCTGCTTCCGGAGGTTGTTATATTCCGTATGGCGGGAGGCTGCACGCATGGCCACCTCCTCAGCCTGCTTGCGCGACACGGCCTGCGAAACGGCGAGTTCGGCATATCGCCGGGCGTCTAGCGAATCCTGTTGGTATTGTTGTTTGGCCAGCGCGATACGTTCGTACAGCTCAGCCATAGCGGCAGACTGTTCTGACGCATTTTCGCGCGCGAGTGCCACCTGGTTAGAAAGGATGCCCAATTGCTCGTCCTCACTAGGGGTGCCCAGGATGACAAGCACCTGCCCAGCATTTACCGTATCACCTTCATTTACGAGTATCCGGTGAATGCGTTCAGGGTTGCTTGCAGCGGTATACTCGTATTCTAACGGCAGGATTTCACCCGACGCGTATACGGCTTCCCGCAACGAACGGGTCTCCACCACCTGAGTTTCTGCCGGCTGCCGGCACGATGATAAGCCCGATAAGACGAATAAAAGCAACGAGCGTAGTTTCGTTTTCATGATCACAGCTTGTTTTGTAAATAATGGAGTTCGACGTGGTGCCTCAGGTAATCCAACTGAGCGTCGATAAACAATGCCGTCGCCTGGTCGAGCGTTTGCTGGATTTCCTTAAGCTCAATTAAATTAACAATGCCCTTTTCGAGCTTCTGGAAGACCAGTTGCTCGTTCTCACGGGCAAGCAACATGTTGGCCTCCTGTATGCGTAGCGCTGCCACGGCCTTTTCCAGTGCGTGCTGCTCCTGCATCAAGTTTTTCTGTTCGCGTGCCTGATATTCAGCGAACGACAGCGCTGCCGCTTGAGCGAGCAACCTATGCTGTCTGGGCGTGTAAACCATATCGCTTACCGAAAGGATGGGGATGCGCAACCGCAGGCCCACATATCCTGAAGGAAACCAGTCATCGCGCAGCGTGGTACCCATTGACGAGCCGAAGCCAAGCCGGTTGTAGCCGGCGCTAACCGACAAGCTGGGTAGAAGTGCGACGCGCGACGCCTTCCATCGCTGCAAGGCAAGATCGGCACCCGACCGGTATTTTGCATATTCCGGAAAGTCCGCAGGTGAATGCGAATCTGCGGCCGTCTGCAAGCCTGGGATACCCTGGAATGCCGGCACCTGCAGGGTGCTATCCAACGGATAGCCCATCCAGAATTTCAGATCGATCAAAGAGGTCTGGTAATCTGAATGTGCAGCATTTTGGGCTGCTTCCACGTCGTTTACTAGCGTCCGAGATTGATTCCATTCTATCCTGTCCGACAACCCTTGCTTAAAACGTTTTGTGATTAACCGATGGATATCATGTACTCGCTCCATGCGGGCCTGTGCCAGCTCAAGCCGTTGCCTGCCTAGGGCGGCGGCATGGTAAGCCATGTGGACATGACGCTTGAGCATCCGTGATACACCCTCTCGCTCGGCGCCTGCCGCCCGTGCACGGATAACGGCAAGCTTCACTTGCTGCCATGTTGCCGGGTTAGCCACGTCGACAGACGCTTCCAACCCGTAATTGCCCATCCAGGGGGTGCCGAGCCTTACCGGTACAAATGAGCCTTCCGGCTGCCCGAGCAATTCTCCGGGGAAAACCTGTACGGGTATTTTCCAGTAATGGTCCATGCTGGCTGTACCGGCAAGCGTGGGGAATATTTGCGCTTTGGCGGCCTTCGCAGCGAGGTGGGAAGCGGACGCCTCTCGCTCGCTTGCTTGCATCTGCTGACTGTGCTGAAGTGCATAGTCCACGCAGGTTGCCAAGCCCCACTGTTGAGCGTCTGCCCGGCTTATCCATAAGCACAAGGCTACATATAAGGGAAACAACTTGTTCATATAGTTCAAAATATAAAGAACTAACCCAATAAAAAAAATTTAGGTATCCTCCAACTTAATGGTGCGTTCCCAACGCTCCAGCACGATAGGGAGCTCTACCAACAGCATTTTATACAGTAACGAAGCGTGTTCCATATCCTTGCTAAACCCATCGTCTTTGTTGCGGACTGCCCGGATATCGTCAAGCATCTGTTTCATTTTCATAAATCTCGACGTCATGAACTGTTGGTTGAATGTACGTTCAAAATTAACATAGAAGTAGCGTCTACGCTTTCCGCTGAACGTCCGGGAATCAATCATACCAACCGTTTGAAGCATTTTAAGGGCGTTGGAGATTGCGCTCTTGCTGATACCGAAGTAATTCACCATTTCCTCGAAAGTGGCTCCCGGCGGATCACTGAACAATAGGTATATGTATACACGCGCAGGGACAGGACTGAGTCCCATCTCTTCTATGGTCTTCGCGTGCTGCTCTATTTTGTTCCTGAAATGTTCCAATTCAACTATATTTCCGACACAAATATAGCTACTATTATTGTTTAGTTCAAAAAAAAAAGAACCTAATTCGGTCGCCGCATTTGAACATCCGTCTTTATGATACGGCACGGAACATTCAACCTTTTTAGCGCTTTCCCTTGACCTTTCCCGATTAAAACACTACTTTTACGCCAAATTTTTCGCAAATGAACATTCACGAATACCAAGGCAAACAGATACTGAAAAGTTTCGGTGTGCAGGTGCAGGAAGGCATCGTAGCTGAAACGCCGGAGCAGGCTATCGAAGCGGCTAAAAAGTTGAAGGAAGACTACAATTCTGATTGGGTGGTGGTCAAAGCTCAGATTCACGCGGGCGGCCGCGGCAAAGGCGGCGGCGTAAAGCTAGCCAAAAACCTTGACGAAGTGAAACAACGGGCTACCGACATCATCGGCATGCAATTGGTCACTCCACAGACGGGCCCTGAGGGCAAAAAAGTAAATAAGGTATTAATTGCTCAGGATGTTTATTACCCTGGCGAAAGTGAAACCAAAGAATTTTACATGAGTGTCTTGCTTGACCGCAGTCGCGGCCGCAACATCATCATGTATTCCACTGAAGGCGGTATGGATATTGAGGAAGTAGCCGAGAAAACGCCTCATCTTATCTTTAAGGAAGAGATAGATCCCAAGGTGGGTTTACAGGGCTTTCAAGCGCGGAAAATCGCCTTCAACCTCGGTTTGAGCGGTGCTGCATTCAAAGACATGACCAAGTTCGTAACTGCGTTATATAAGGCGTACGAGGGCACCGATTCTTCTCTTTTCGAAATCAATCCGGTGCTGAAAACATCGGACGACAAGATATTGGCTGTCGATGCTAAAGTGAATCTGGATGAGAATGGACTTTTCCGCCATCCGGACTACGCCGCCCTGCGCGACGTGAACGAGGAAGATCCGACTGAGGTAGAAGCGGGGGAATCCAACTTGAACTACGTAAAACTTGATGGTAATGTCGGTTGCATGGTCAATGGCGCCGGCTTGGCCATGGCCACGATGGACATCATTAAGCTTGCAGGCGGCGAACCGGCCAACTTCCTCGATGTAGGAGGCACAGCCAATGCGCAGACGGTAAAGGCCGGATTCAACATTATCCTCAAAGATCCCAACGTAAAGGCTATCCTGATTAATATTTTCGGCGGCATTGTCCGTTGCGACCGTGTTGCTCAGGGCGTTATCGATGCTTACAAAGAAATCGGTAATATTCCCGTACCGATCATCGTGCGCCTTCAGGGCACCAATGCCGAAGAAGCCAAGCGACTGATTGACGAATCCGGACTGGAAGTGTACTCTGCAATTCAACTTAAAGAGGCTGCCAATTTGGTAACGAAAGTCTTATCCTGAGCGAGTTAACGAGTTTAGGTTGGCGATAAAGATTGAACGTCCGGTAGCCAAAGTGAAAACGAACCTCCAGCACGCTTGGGGGTTTTTTACTTTTTGCGCTGCGGTATTTTCCCGCTTACCCGTTACTGGTTGCTGTATGACCCGATAGATTTATTTTCGGAATAATCTTAATCTTATTATTTTCGGCCCGGTTTTACATTGGCTGAAAGCTTATAATCGATAATTGATAGCTTACCATGAAACATACGCGCATAAAAGACTTATTGAACACCACGGAATACGGGCAGCAGGTAACGGTAAAAGGATGGGTAAAGACCTTCCGCAACAACCAGTTCATTGCCATCAACGACGGCTCTACGCTGGGCAATATCCAGGCGGTTGTTGATTTCAACAACACCGACGAAGCGCTCTTAAAGCGGATCACTACAGGGGCTGCCGTCGCTGTTAACGGACCGTTGGTCGAGTCGCTCGGCAAAGGGCAACGTGTGGAAATCAAGGTTGAAACGCTGGAGATACTTGGCGACAGCGACCCCGAGCGGTTCCCGCTTCAGCCTAAGAAACATAGCCTCGAGTTTCTGCGTGAAATCGCACATCTGCGTTTCCGGACCAATACCTTCAATGCGGTTCTTAAGGTACGCAATGCACTTTCATTTGCCATTCACCAGTTTTTTTTCGAGCGCGGATTCGTGTATATCCATACACCCATCATTACCGGATCGGACGCCGAAGGCGCAGGTGAAATGTTCAAAGTGACGACCCTTGACTTTGACAATTTTCCCCGCAATCCGGATGGTTCAGTCGACTACCGGGAGGACTTTTTCGGCAAACCGACTAACCTTACGGTATCGGGCCAACTGGAAGGCGAACTAGCGGCGATGGCGCTGGGTAACATCTATACCTTTGGGCCCACATTCCGGGCGGAAAATTCTAATACGACGCGCCATTTGGCCGAGTTCTGGATGATTGAGCCTGAGATGGCCTTCTATGACCTGGAAGATAACATGGACCTTGCCGAAGAACTGCTTAAATACGTAATTCAGTTTGCACTTGACCACTGCCCTGACGAAATTGAGTTTCTCAGAAACCGCTTGCTCGAGGAAGAAAAAGGCAAACCGCAGAACGAACGCTCCGAGTTTGATCTGGTCGACAAACTCCGTTTCTGTCTCGACAACCGATTCGAGCGGCTTACCTATACCGAAGCGATCAAAATATTACAACGCAGCAAACCCAACCAAAAGAAACAATTTAAATATCTCATCGGCGACTGGGGAGCAGACCTACAATCGGAGCATGAGCGCTACCTTGTGGAAAAACATTTCAAGAAGCCGGTCATCCTTACTGACTATCCTGCAGACATCAAATCGTTTTATATGCGGATGAACGAACCTGATGACCAGGGACGGCTTACCGTAGCCGCCATGGACATCTTATTTCCGGGGATCGGCGAATTGGTTGGCGGCTCTCAGCGTGAAGAACGGCTGGATAAGCTCGTGCAGCGCATGGCCGACATGAACGTGCCGGAGGCAGAGCTGGACTGGTACCTTGACACCCGGCGCTTCGGCACAGCACCGCATTCCGGCTTCGGTGTCGGATTCGAGCGCCTCGTGCTTTTCGTTACTGGCATGACAAACATCCGCGATGTCATCCCTTTCCCACGTACGCCAAACAACGCGGAGTTTTGATGGTTGATAAGGATAAATCAGCGTGACACGGAATGTCCCGTGTACAAAGTGAGGGCCATGTTACTTAGAATATACGAGCAGAATCCAAATCCGAAGGTTATCCAGCAAGTCGCAGACACGCTACGTCGGGGCGGGCTGATCATCTATCCCACGGACACCGTATATGGGCTGGGGTGCGACATCAATAATCAGCGTGCCATCGAGCGGGTATGTGAGCTACGTGGGCTGAAACCCGAGAAAGCCAATCTGTCTTTCGTTTGCTACGATCTCACGGACATTGCCCAATACACGAAGCCTTTTGACACAGCAACTTTCCGAGTACTGAAAAAAGCGTTGCCGGGGCCGTTCACATTTATTTTCAATGCGAGCGGACAGGTACCGAAGTTGCTGAGTTCAAAGAAAAAAACCGTCGGTATCCGGGTGCCCGACAACAGCATCGCCCGTGAGATCGTCCACGAACTCGGCAATCCCATTGTATCCGCGTCCATCCATGATGATGACGAAATTATCGAGTATTCCACCGACCCCGAGCTGATCCATGAAAAATACGGCGATCTTGTAGACATTGTGGTCGATGGCGGGTACGGAGGCAATATCGCATCCACGGTAGTCGACGTCACGTCAGGCGAGTTCGAGGTCATCCGCGAGGGCAAGGGAGACTTAAGCCTTCATCTTTAGATCGACTGAATGACTTGACGCACGACTCTGAGACTCCCCTGCTTTTACCTTCTCCCGGGCTTGTCGCTCATTCGAAACTGTAACAGACCACCATCTATAATATCGCGATGCTTCAGTATATAGCCTTCCATCGGCTTGCCATTCAGCAGTACCTCCTGCACATAAACATTCTTGGCACTTTGATTCATCGCTTCCACCGTGAATTGCTTCCCGTTTTCCAGGTTGATGGTTGCCGACTGCACCAAGGGGCTGCCCAGCCAGTATTCATCGGAACCTGGAGATACCGGATAAAAACCTAAGCTACTAAACAAATACCAGGCGCTCATCTGTCCGCAGTCGTCATTTCCGCCCAAACCATCCGGTCCATTATGGTATTGGTTTTCCAGAATCATTCGCACTCGCTCCTGCGTCTTCCAGGGTTCACCCGCGATGTTATAAAGGTATGCAACGTGATGGGCCGGTTCATTGCCATGCACGTAGTTGCCAATGATGCCCTCACGCGTGATGTCTTCCGTATTGGCAAAAAACTTATCCGGGAGGTGTATTGTAAACAAGGAGTCGAGGTATCGGGATAGTGCCGCACGTCCTCCCATCACATCCATTAACCCCGCTGGGTTTTGTGGCACGTAGAGGCTGTAATTCCAGGTGTTGCCCTCAATGAACCCCTGCCCATGTGTTTCCAGGACATCAAACTCCCTGCGGAACGTTCCATCGGCATGCCGCGGCCGCATGAAACCGATTGAAGAATCGTACATGTTCCGCCAATTTTCTGAGCGTTTGATGAATGTTTCATAGACGTCCGTTCTTCCTAAGTGTTTAGCAAGTTGCGCAATACACCAATCGTCGTAGGCATATTCCAACGTATTGGAAACCGAAGTACCGTTGGCCTCGTCAGGGATATACCCCCGATCGATGTACTCGCCAATGCCCTCGTAGCGCCGACTATTCGCGGTAGCCACACACGCGGTTAACGCCGCCTCGGCATCGCCTTCATATACGCCTTTGATGATGGCGTCGGCAATCACCGACACGCTATGATAACCGCTCATACACCAATTATCATTGGCGTAATGTGACCAAATAGGTAGCATTTTCAACACGCTCTGGTCAAAATGCGCCATCATTGAAGCCACCATATCCGCATTGCGCGAAGGGTTGACAATATTTAGGTACGGATGGAATGCCCGGAAGGTATCCCATAACGAAAAAGAGGTATAGCTATTAAATCCTTTTGCGGTATGCACTTCGTAATCGAGCCCCCTGTATTGTCCATTCACATCCATATATACCGTGGGCATCAAGGCGGCATGGTACATAGCTGTATAGAAATTTACGTAGTCCGCCTCTGTTGGCAACCTGGCTTCGATTCGGCGAAGTTCCTTTTCCCATAAGTCACGTCCCTCACGCTTTGTACGATCAAAGTCCCAATGCGGTATTTCAGTCTGCATATTAGCCAGCGCATTAGACATACTCACCGGGGACAGCGCAAATTTTATGTGCACTTGCTCACCAGCCGCTACATCAAAATCGAAATGCATACGTAGCTTTTGTCCAGCTAAGTCGGGAAAGTTATCCGTCTGATCAAACTTACGCCAGAAGCCGCGGTATACGGATGTGCCGTCAAAATTTTTGCTCCCATAGGTTTTGAAGGGCTTCGAAAACGACATCGCAAAGAAGACTGTCCGTGTGCGAGCCCAGCCATTGGTCTGCCTATAGCCGGTGACCGTGCTGTCATTGAGCACGCGGACCACTGTCCACACCGTCTTATCGTCATAATTGTAAATGCCGTGTGTCAGGTCGAGGACAATATGAGCCTCCTCCTGCTCTTGAAACGTATAACGATGGAAGCCGGTGCGGGTACTCGTAGTCAACTCAGCAAGGATGCCGTGATCGTCTAGCTTCACCCGATAATAATTTGCCTCAGCCACTTCGTTAGCATGTTGAAAAGCCGAACGGAAGCCTGTCTCGGGAGCATCCGCTACGCCCGGATCGAGCTGCAGCGGGCCTGATGTAGGCATGATCAAAAAATCACCCAGATCGGAATGCCCCGTGCCACTGAAGTGCGTATGGCTGAAGCCCACAATCGTGGGATCATCGTATTGGTATCCGGCGCAGTACTTATATACATCTGGATTGTATTTGCCGCCCACCGCATAGGGTATTGTATCTGTATCGGGACTAAGCTGCACTGCCCCAAAAGGGACGGTGGCGCCCGGAAACGTATGCCCCATCTTGGCGGTACCAATAAGCGGCTGGACATAACGCACCAAGCTGTCAGGTAGCTGCGCTTGCACGCACCCTGCAGTCACTGACAGGAAAGTGAAAAGTATTAGCTTCATTTATGGTCTTGTTTTTAGTTTCGAGTAACTCCGGCTGATGGTGTGCCTTGAGTCACTGGTCTTCCGTGTAGGTCGCCCAAAGTTCATCCAATCCCAACCCGGTTTCGCTCTTCCAAATTGCTTCCGAATAGGTTCGGTTGCGCAATGCGTCATCAAGTGTTTTCACTAATCCGGGCTTGCGTTTGCGTTCTATCCAATCCAAAAAACGTGCAGCGATACGGTAGCTGTTTGTATAGTGATGATCATCAGCAACGTCGGGCAGTGACCAGTTCGCCCCGGCATTATCTATTCCGAATCTATGGCGTACATAGTCAGCAATTCCTTCCACCAGCCACCCCGGTTGGTTGCCTCGGGGATAAGCCTGCACGATGTGCATCACTTCGTGTGTCACCACATCCACATCGCCGGGCATTTTTCTCAACCACGCCTGACTGATGACAACCTGCCCGTTATGGGCATACGCAACCCCGTCATAGGCCGTATCAATGGTCAGCGTCACCTCGCGCAACGCACTGGGATTAAACGTCTCAACCAGCACCGGGTACACCTGAAAAAACGTTGCCTTCAACCGGTCCGCCACCTGTGGGTCAAATGCTGGATCTTGCTGGACGAAGATGAGCTGGACCCCCCCTTGCACAAGGGTGTCCCTATTGTTCAGTTCGGTGGTTGCACGAGCATGCAGTTGAAGTTGCCAGGCCATACACCACAGGAAAAGCATTGCGATTCGTGTCATCATCTCTTTACGAATAAAATTGAAACGGGCAATCTTTGTCATTGCAAAAATTGCCCGTTCACATTGCATATCAACTTGTTTTAATAGGATGCGATTGTTTACTGATAACAAAAATAACACACTCAGCCATTTAATCCTGTTAACAAAAGCCCAATGAAATGTTAATAAAAATCAAATAGCCGGACTTCACATGCACGCTCTCCCGATTTCATTACTATATTCGCTTATATTACGGCCTTTGGTTAGCCAATCCGATCGATGACATATACGTTGGGGGTACATAAAAGCATTTCACTGTTGGGCTTTGTCGTCCTTACATCGGTATTATTTTACTTGACGTACAATACGTTCAGGCTAAGGAACGAGCAGTATCAGGCCGTGGAAAAGGCGCTCATCAACGAACGATATACGCAGCGCATCCGCAATGACAAGGTGTTTCCTGGCGGGGTCGCCATCACAGACCGCTACCTGATGACGCATATTCACGCGTTGGAGGCTGCGTACCAACACGATCTCGATTCCTTCGAGCGGTATAAAAACCGGGTGCTGGATAGTATGTTCCACTCGCTCCGTGCGGGCAACACGATGGACAGTCTGTTTGCCGAGATTAAAACTGAATATCATCTCGATCCCGAGCTCGAATATCTACTAACCATCAATAGCATCCAGCTGGTATTCAGCAACGACAACGTGGTCGATATATACCGACCTAACCAACCCTACCCGTTTATGCCAGACAGCCTGGGGACCCGCTATGGCATGTACATCGGTGGAGCCCTACGGCGGCCACTGCCACAGAATCAAATCACCCGCCTTACCGTCAGCTCAACCTCGGATTACAATTACTGGATGACTTTTTCGCTGCATGCCGATCATCAAAATCGTATCTGGCACATTGTGCAGTTAATGATGCCCACGTTCCTCTTAGCACTGTTTGCCATTAGCTGTGTCGTTTTCATTTATTATGTCACCTACCGCAATTGGCTACGTCAGAGAAAACTTGCAGATATGAAGTCTGACTTTCTCAACAGCATTACGCATGAATTCAATACGCCGCTCTCCACCATTATCGTGGCCACCAAAAACATGCAGAATGACAAGATACTCGCCGACGGGGAAAACATCAAACCGCTAACTAAAATCATCGAACGCCAATCATTGCGTCTGCAAAAACTTTTCGACCAAGTGATGGATATCACCAAGATGGACAATACCTCATTGCAGAAAGAGCCCTGCGAGCTCAATCAGTTGCTGGATGAGATAATCACAGATTACAATGTAAAGTTATCTGCACAAGATATTGCTGTCAGATTGAACGCTGCAAAAGCGCCGCTTATTGTCGAATTGAATCGTTTTTTCTTCACTACGATGCTATTCAACCTTTTTGACAATGCCATTAAGTACAACAGCAGTGAACACAAGCGCATCACGGTAGACCCCGAGGTCAGCGACGGTGTGATCAACCTGCAGATCTCCGACAATGGAACGGGAATACCTGATAGCGAAATCGAGCACATATTCGAGAAATTTTACCGTTTTCAACGGCAAGGCGCTCCACATGTATCGGGCTTAGGGTTGGGGCTCTATTATACCTACCAATGTATCAAAAGTCACGGGTGGACGCTTTCGGTAGCTAGCAAAGAACAGGTGGGCAGTCGATTTACCATCCACATCCCCTTATAAAACAGATACAGATATGAGATCGAAACTATTGTATATAGAGGACGAAGCCGATTTAGGCAACGTTACCAAGCAATATCTGGAGGCCATGAATTTCGAGGTAACTTGGTGCACAACCGGCAAAAATGCTTATGAGGCATACGCAATTGATCCTGATGCCTACAGCCTGCTCATCATCGATATCCAACTACCGGACATCAATGGTTTTGACTTGGCCCGTAAAATCACAGAATACGACAAAAATGCGGTCTTCCTCTTTCTCACCGCACGTAAAGAAAAACAGGACAAGCTGCATGGACTGAATATTGGGGCAATGGATTATATTACCAAGCCGTTTGACATCGACGAGCTGGTCCTTCGGATACGCAACATTACCCGGCGGACGCATACCATTGAAGAAAAACCTCGTTCCAATAGCATTGAAATTGGTGATATTACCCTCAATATGGAATCGCTAAGCATCACCATTGCTGGGCACTCCAAAACAACGCTGACACAGCGAGAGGCCGAGCTACTCGAATACCTCTACATCCACCGCAACACCATTGTGAAGCGGGAAGACCTCCTTGTTCGCTTTTGGGGAGAGAACGATTACTTTATGGGCCGCAGCTTAGATGTATTCATTTCACGATTGCGTAAGCTGTTGCGGCACTCCACTTCAAAAACCACGATCGAAAATATCTACGGTGTGGGGTTCATCCTTTCAATACCTTAACCTACAGCACCACGAGATCTTCAATCACGACCTGGCCCACGTGCTCATTCATTCGGCCGATTATTTGGGAGCGCATCAATAGCAGCTCATTTTTTATGACCGACGATTCTACACGGACAAATAGCTTCTTATCCCTGACATAAAGCTGCTTAGTGCGGTTTGCTATCGCATTACCCATCAATTGCGGCCAAGCGGAAATCAGTGCGGTTTCGTCAAACCTACGGCGCAGTTTATACACGTCGAGCATCTTCTCGATGGCCTCTTTAATGGTCATATCCTTACCACGACTGCTCATGCTATTTCCCGTTGGTTTACCGCGCCATGGCTGATTCCGAAAATACGGACGTCACGGTTTAGTGCTTCAAAGATACGACTTATCCGTGTGGCATCGGTATCGGTAAGGAATATCTGGCCGAAATCATCTGCAGACACCATTTGCATCAGTTTGCGGATGCGCTTTTCATCCAACTTATCGAAGATATCATCGAGTAGCAACAGCGGTTTAAACGCCTTTTGTTTATGCAGAAAGCTGTATTGCGCCAATTTAAGCGCGATAAGAAACGATTTTTGTTGTCCTTGTGAACCGAATTTCTTTAACGGCATATCTTGATGAATGGAAAACAACAAGTCGTCCTTGTGTACTCCCACGGTGGTGCGCTCAAGGGCGCGGTCTCGTGGCAGATTTTGGCCGAGCAAGTCTCCGAAATCATCTTCCATGAGCTGCGATTCATACACCAGTGATACGTGTTCGGCAGTCTCGGTCAGGAATTCATAATGTCGGATGAATTCAGGGATGAATTCATCCATAAACACCTTCCGCTTCTCGAAAATCGGGGTGCCGAGCTCCACCAGCTGCGTATCCAGCACATCTAACAGCCCCTTATCTAATGTACCGCCTTTGGCAGCCTGCTTCAGCAAGCTATTGCGCTGCACGAGGCAGTGGTTGTAGGCGATTAACCGGTCAAGGTAAAGGAGATCGGTTTGGGAAATTACGTTATCTACGAAGCGGCGGCGCTCTTCACTGCCCTCTGTCACGATAGTCGAGTCGCTGGGCGAAATCATAACCAGGGGAAAAAGGCCGATGTGATCTGCCAGGCGGGTGTATTCCTTCTTGTTTTTCCGGAACTGCTTCTTTTGGTTGCGCTTCAGGCTACATGCCACAAGGTCGGTCTTCCCGTCTTTGTCAAACTCACCCTGCACCATGAACCAATCATCCCCCTGCCGAATCTGTTGAGAATCCACGGGGTTAAAATAACTCTTACATAAGGAAAGGTAGTGGATGGCATCCAAAAGGTTGGTCTTTCCCGCCCCATTACTACCCGTAAATGCATTTACGTCCGGAGAAAAATGGAGCGTGGCCTCCGCATAGTTCTTGAAATTAAGGACAGACAGTTGTTTCAGCCACATGCCTGCAAAGGTAAGGTTTTTGTAGGCTATTCTGCAGAGGATTTGATCTCCTCAAATTCGACGAACTCTCCCGCAGTTTTCGCACCTTGCTTAGACTTATTTTGGGGCGGCATATAATCAATACGTACCTTCTGATCGGACTGACGTTGCTGCCGTGTGCTTCCGTTGCGGTAGGAGTCGCTCCGTTGTTGGTATTGGCGTTGGGCATCGCCCATTACTTTCTCAGCCATCTTGCGCATCGCCCATGGGAAAAGAAGCCGCGCCGTTATGCGTACCAGCCAAAGGACGATGATTGCGATGAATAAAAATTTTAATAATCCCATATTAGCACAAACATAGGAAAAAAAAATTTAATGTTTTAACTCCCGATCCGCAATTAGCCAACTTTAACGCGTCACTGACAAACCCGATTATCGGACTAAGATTTCGATTTAGCTTTCAGGATGGCTTGATGCAGCTCCACCTGCCGTTGCGTGCCGATAATGTATATCAGGCCGTCACGGTCGGTAAGCCAGACGGCATCTTTACCTCCTGCGTAGAATTTAATCCGTCCTCGTTGGTGAAGGTTATATACCGGATTATTGATGAAAAATTTGCTATACGGTTTGCTTTCCACCTTTACAATACTGCTCAGGTCAATCTTTACCAGACGGGTCGTCCATAGCCCACTCAATTTCACGCTACCCTCCGCCACCGTGATCCGATAGTGAAGCATATATATCATCACAATGGAAACGAAAATGATAGCAATACCTACGATAAGGAATAACTGGCTTTCATTTTCACGCTCGATATTAATATAATAAGCCACGAAGCAAAACAATGCCAGCACTAACCGCACACTTACCCAACCACGGTCGCGTCCCATATATTGGTTTTCGACATATAATGTTTTTTCGGTCATCGCTTTAAAAACATGCTAATGTAAATACTTTTTTTGTTTTAGCGGTAATTTTGTAACGATCATCAATCCGGTAGGGCACCACCCACAAAATATCGCCATTGCCATTGACGACCACTGGCACCTTATGTTTTCGGTGAACAGGAATTTTAAGTGACACAAACAGATCGCTTAGCTTCTTGCGCCCCCCCATGCCGAGTGGTTGGAACGCATCGCCTTCTTGCCATGCGCGGATCCGAACAGGAAATATTACCTTGCTGGCATCAAGCTGAGCCATGTGTGCATCGCTGCGTACCGCCGTATCGGTAGACCATCCAGATTCAAATCGATACTCACACCATGAGACCGTATCGCCTGCATTTTGGACGGTAGCCACTGTGCTTTCCTCCATTTCCATCGTGCGCAGTATCAGCACATCACGGTCGACGTGTATGACGTATCGAGCTGAGGAGAACCGCTTGCCAGAAGTACCGGGCAATGCTCTTTCCAGATCGCCCAGCACTGCTTCTGAGAATCCGAAGGGTCTGAGCAGCTCGTACATCAAAAACCGCCGTGGATTCAACGCCAACAACCCGTCGATTGGTATGTGCCATTCCTGGTCGCTACGCCGCGCTAACAGTTGGCAGCGCAGCTGAGCTACATATTCTTGCAACACCGAATGAGCATTAGCTAAGCGCTCCATGCTTTCCGAAACGGCACGTTCAAGGTCGGGGTTCAGTTCCTTCAACCTGGGAATCACTTCCATTCTAATCTTGTTACGCGCATATTTGGTAGATAGGTTGGATGAGTCATCGCGGTAAGCCAGCTGCCGTTCCTGCACATAAGTTGCTACTTCCTCCGCATCAAGAAAGAGCAATGGACGGATGATACGATCGCGTTTAGGCCGTATGCCACGCAGCCCTGCCAAGCCCGTGCCACGCACGAGATTGAGCAGCAGCGTTTCCACGTGGTCGTTCCGGTGCTGCCCCACGGCAATATAGTCATATCCCCCTGTTGCTCGGATCAATTCGAACCATTCGTAGCGCAGGTCTCGTGCTGCCATTTGTATGGAAATTCCCTGACTCTGTGCATGTATCGCTGTGTCAAATCCCTTCGTGAAAAACGGGACGTCCAGCTGCCTAGCGAGTTCATATACCAGCGCTTGGTCTGCATCCGACTCTATTCCGCGCAACCGGAAGTTGCAATGCGCGATGCCGATACTATATCCCGCTTCTGCAAACAGATGGGCCATCAATACCGAATCCTTACCACCGCTCACTGCGAGTAGAATACGCTCATGCGGTTGGCATAAGGCCTGTTCGCGAAGATATTGGACAAAACGTTCCGGTATGCTCATACTCGTCAAAGGTACGCGATATCCATTAAAAAACCATTCTCTACACTATACGCTCACCTTGTCAATGGCAATTAAGGCCACCGACAACGAGTTGCCCTCGGTGTATTCACATTGCATATGAAGCACAATTTAGCTAAGTTTGTACCTGTGAAGAAATGCTTGATGCTTGTATGCATCACCGCCCTTATGTCCTCGCTGCTGCATGCACAGCAACGGGATGAGCTTAGGCTCATTTCCTCGTCGCACAGTAGGCTCAATGCAGCCACGGGCAACATGATGAACTACCGGCCGGTATATGAGCACCACGGGTCAACGTTGTCCGCGGACAGCGGTTACGTCTACAACGATGATGAAGGTCGGCAATATTTCGATGCCTTCGGCAAGGTCATCATCACCCAGCCCAACGGCACGGTCATCTATGCAGACAAGCTTCACTATGTAGCCGAAACCCAATTAGCCACGCTAACCAATAATGTGCGTATGGTAGACGGCAGTGCGGTACTGACGACTAATTACCTTACCTACAATATGAAGAGCAGCGTAGGTACCTATACGGGAGGTGGGCGTATCGTCAACACCACAGACACCATCACCAGCCGAAACGCCTACTATTTTGACAATACCAAAGACGCTTATTTCCGCTACGATGTGATCGTGCGCACCCCGGACGTCAAAATTTATACAGATACAATGCGCTACAATTCGGGCACGAAGATGACTTATTTTTACGGACCGACTAACATCAAGGGCAACGACGGCGAAAACCTCTACACCGAGCGCGGAGAGTACAACACCGATACTGAGCAAGCTTGGTTTGACCGGAATAACCTTTACACCGAAGGAAGCCGCTTTTTACGCGGCGACAGCATATACTACGATGGCAGATCTGGCGATGGCCGTGCCGTGCAAAATGTGGTTTTTGTTGACACGGCTGACCAGTATTTCACTTTTGGGGGTGAAGGCGTTTACCGCAGGGCCGACGAGTCTATAACGATGACCCGCAATCCGCTGGTCATGACCGTTACGCGCAACGACAGCGTAGCCGTAGACAGTGCCTCCACGTACAATGGAATTGTGCAGCCAAGGGACAGTACCGGTATTTCACACAATACATCAACACCGTTCCCTGTGGACAGTCTGCATGAACCTGTAACCGGCAAACCGGCAGTTGATACGATTTACATGACGGCCGATACGCTGTTTTCTCAAGTAATCCCACTAAAGGACTATGTCCCCAAGATATTTGACCTCGATCGCGAGGGTGGAGAAATCGATGATTACGAAGACCAGGATTACGGCGATGATTTTGGCGAAATGGACGAACTCGGTTCGGTCGACGGTTCCGATGAACCGCTAATAGGCCAAGATTCGCTGGGCACCGACATTATTCCGGATAGCCTCCAAAGGCAGGTCGTTGACACAGTAAAGACACCACCTGACAGCATAGCCGTGAAGACGCAGCCACAACCACCGGTAGACACTACCGCCAAAACGAACACGGCTTTGCCGAAAACTCATCTTAAGCGTGTAGAGGCTGCTCCCCTGTCGGTGCAGCTTGGGCACGATGCGCTGGGCCGAAACCTTGCAGCCGACAGTGTGCTGCGTGCGCAAGCCGTTATCCCTAAAGGGGGCGAAGCAGACAGCCTCATGACCGGGGCGATCGCAACACTTTCGCGTCCCCTCAGTGATACTTTACCGGGCGATTCGCTGGCCATGGATACCGCTAAAACACGTATTATCAAAGCCTATTACAACGTTAGGCTGTTCAAGTCTGACCTTCAGGCGGTAGCCGATTCGGTCTATTACGGCTATCCAGATTCCATGATGCGATTCTTCGGCAGACCGATGATCTGGGCCCAGGGTTCGCAGATGACAGCAGATACAATCTATATGCAGATACGCAACGAACAGTTGGACAACATGCTATTAGTGAGTAACGCCTTCCTTGTGAATACCCAATTGGATTCAGCTAAGTATAACCAGGTCAAAGGTCGCCGGATCACCGGATTTTTCCTGAATAATACTTTGGAGCGCATGTTCGTTGATGGCAATGCCGAAAGCATTTATTATTCCGTTGACGAAAAGCAGCGTGTATACACCAACATGTACCACAGCCGGAGCAGCCGCATTAAGATATTAGTAGATAGCAACGAAATTGTCCAATTCAATCCCATCAGGCGAGTAGACGGTAAAGTTTACCCCTTGCATCTGGCACCTCAAGACGCTGAAATACTTGAAGGCTTTGTATGGAAACCAAGCGATCGTCCCACTTCCAAAGCAGATTTATTGGCTCGTCGGCGACCACCGGCCGATCAGGTTCTAACAGATTCCGTCACCTCTCCGACCGAATCGGCGGACGGCCAACCGGTCACTGACCGACCACCTGATGAATCCGCCTCGAAGGATACCCTGAAAAGAGCTGTCGAAGACCAAAGTACCTTAGACAGCGCAGCAAACGATTATACGGCTGCAAACGGTTCGGCCGGCACATTTAAACGTCCAATACATCGCTGCCACCAAGCCGCATATCCGGCCGCCGTTGCTCCTGCACAAAGGACGCTAGGTGATGTTATAAATGATGATGTTATAAATGCGCAAAGGTATGGCTATCGTACCGCAATCGGCATTAAAGCCGTTCCAGCAACCATCGCGGTGCCCACCGGTAGACCCACGCTACCAGTCCCCAACGCTTGGTCACATACACCACACGACTGCGGCGGGATAAGCCGCGGTGTATCTGCTGAGCGGCGCGTTGCACATCAGCCTCCCAAAACCGGTCTGGCACCCCTCCTATCAATTTGGTCTTGACAAACCCCGGCCGAATGTCGGTTACCCGTATCTTTCCACCCTGCTTCCTGCCCATTTGCTGCAGTCCTTCGAGATAAGCAATTTGAAATGCCTTGGTTGCACTATATGCAGGTGCTTGGCGGCTACCGCGCGTGCCGGCGACCGAACTGATGGCTGCAAGGTGTCCTCCACCCCGCCTTGATAGTTCATGATAAGCCCAGACAGCGACCTGCGTAAACGCTCGGACGTTGAGCTCTACCGTCTTCCGCTCGATTTCGAAATCCAACGATTCGTTAACCATCCCTCCGCCAGCACTGATCATGATGATATCCACCCCGCCCATGGCATCGACCAATGCAGCCAAGTGCGAAATGCAGGACGTAGCCTCCGTAACGTCAAATGCCCTGACGAATACTTGTCCTGGGTATGCCGATGCCAATTTCTCGAGTAACTCTGCTCGCCGGCCGGTAACTCCCACCATCCAACCGGCACGCAAATACACTTCCGCAAGCGCCCGTCCGATACCTGATGAGGCTCCTATAATGATTATCTTATTGTCATTCATCCGCAATCCGTTTTCTATATAGCCAGAAATATTTCAGTCCAGCCGATAAAGGTAATAAGAAACATCTGTTTAGGATACAACATTAAAATTTTGTATCTTTGCAAAAAGCAACATATTTTTCGGCTTTCGTTTTTGCGTTTCCCTTAGCAATTCGGCGAATACTTCACAATAATACAGTTGCTATAAAAATCATTTTGTTTAACATTATAAGTATAAATGGGAAGATCACAAGAAACATTCAACAAAAGAGAAAACACTAAGAAGCGGTTGCAGAAAAAAAAAGAAAAACAACAACGCCGCGAGGATAAAAAGCAATCCGTAGGTGACAGCAAAGGTAAAAGTCTGGATGACATGCTCGCCTATGTGGATGAAAACGGCAACATCACCAATACGCCACCCGACCCTAGCAAAATTAAACCCATAGCGCAGGAGGAGATCATCATCGGTGTACCCAAGCAGGAGAACAATGATGAACCAGACGCACCCCGCACCGGCCGGGTTGCTTATTTCAGCCAAAGCAAAGGATACGGCTTCATCAACGATTCGCAAGGCGGTGAACGCGTATTTTTTCACGTCAGCGACCTCACGGAGCCAATTGATGAGGAAGACCGCGTCGAATTTGTGGTAATTTCCGGGCAGCGTGGACCACAAGCTAGTTCCATTAAGAAGCTGGCGAAATAGAAAGAAACTACAGACCAGACCGGACCTAGTTTAATGCATACAAGTGCGTCGTCAGTATGAAGCGACCTTGGCCAGCATAGGGGTAAATTCAGCGATCATTGGGTATGAACTATTTGGGGTATTTTCCCCCGATCTGAGCGTAAAGCAGAAGGTCGCCCCTTTGTTCAGCCCGTCGCTTTCTGCCCAAATTTGACCTCCTTCGGCTTGAACGAGATTTGCCGCCTTAAACAGTCCTATCCCCAGTCCCTTCTGCCAAGCCAAATCATTATTTGTAGACTTATAGTATTTTCTGAATATCCGCGTATGTTCCTCTTTACTGAGGCCCACACCTTTGTCCTTGACAGTAAATTTGACAATATCTCCGTTAAGATAGTCAACCGTCAGCGAAACCGAATTTTCCGCCGGCGAAAACCGGACCGCATTATCGATCAGGGACTTTAGTATCTCTTTCGTGTTAGAAAAACTTGCGTATACAGTTACATCTTCAGCAGCATAAACCTGAACGCGGTCGCGGAGCCTCATTTCCCCAAGCACTTCATTAACCGCGCGGATACAAGAAAAGCTGCTCTGCGCAGCCGGGCTTGACCGCTCGGAAGACGCGACACTCAGTAAACTGTCGACCAAACTTGCCAATTTTCGCATTCGGTCGTTCATTTTATAGATAAGTCGCTGGCATTTCCCATAATTTCCGGTAAGCAATTCCCTTTCTGCCAGTTGTCCACAGGCCATCACGGCGGTGAGCGGCGTATTGAACTCATGGCTAAGCACCGAAAGAAAACGGTCTCTCGACTGGCGAACCATGACCTGTGCCGTCACGTCATGCAATATCACAGCGATGCCCCTGATTTTTTTGCCTGTCGTCATGGGTGTATATGAAAAATCATAATACGACGTTACCAGCTCACCGTTTACCTCGTGCCGTGCTCTTGCCGCGTCACCACGCATGGGTATACCCGTGTCCAGCACCGTACGCAGCATGGCCGGAAACGGCTGTCCCTCCATTTCAGGGAGTGCCTCCAAAAGGCTCTTACCCAAAACCGTCTCATCTTTGCCCCATGTGGCGAGCATTGCCGGATTCGCGACTTCGATGCGTAGCTCGTCACCTACAAAAAAACACATCGGTGTAGGCGACGACTCAATTAATCCAAAATAAATATCAAACATAGATGGCAACAATAATAAGTTACTGAAATTAACAACACTCAAGGAGTCCTTTGGTGTTGTAAAAAAACAAATAATTTCAGGCCTATTTTGGAGCCAAGGCCATCATTGCCTTGCCCAGTCGATCTCAGTAATCGCAAACGGCTGATTAACAGCAGCATGCGCCGCTTCACGAGCCACTTCAGCTTCACCTTCGGAAACTTTTTCGGGTCGATAACTGTCCACTGGTGCTGGCTGTCCATAAAGTGATTCAAACCACGTACAAGCAGCGACAAACCGGCCGATTTGCAGATCGAGATGAAATCCATCGCGCGTCAGGTCATCCCCGATGAAGCTGGTCCGGGCATTCTGAATGGCTGTACCGCTAGGAATTAACAGGTCAATAGGGATTAGGTTTCTCACCTTTGCTGACGCGTCCATAATGGCCGTGTACATGGTCTGCTGGTCATGGTTGTAGTTTGCAAAACCGTCGTGCTTCGATGTGGGCGCATAAGCCCACGTCTGGTGCCAAATGTACTTTACGTTCCCGGCGGTAATGCTGTCAATGTAGCGATGCAGCTTGCTTAATGGTTCGATATAGCTTTCAAAGTGGCCGGACAGCGAACTGACCTGCTGAAGAGACACATAGTCCCATTGCTCATCGCGCAGTGCAGCACGGATGCTGGTATGCTCATAGGTCCGCTTTGCGCCGTCCGCATCGATTTTCCGGTAACTATATACTGCTTTGTCGCCTTGTGCATTTTCCCAGTGCAGGGACAGCTGCGCTCCGCCAATATACATGTTACCAATAACGATGGTTTTTCCCGCCGCTTCGGACAGTTCATGAAGGTACTGCTCGACGGCGTCTTGCGAAAAGCTATTGCCTATGGCCAATATCCGCAGCGTGTCCCGCTGGTACATGGCGTGTGTAGGGCTTGCAAATACAAACCCGATACATAAAATTAATAAAGGTCGAAGAATTTTAAACATGGCCAATTATACAAAAAAAATCCAACTTAAAAATCTTCGTGCATTGCTGTCGATTCAGATATCGCCCTGCGGCAAGGCTATGAGCGGCTTATCTCCGACTTCGGCAGCCATCGCAAATGACAACCGCGCGACCTGGGTTTATCGCAGCAAATCACGAAAAAAAGATAAAATTTAGCTAAGTTTGTTTCCTGAAATTGGTTAGTAAATCGATTTAGAACTGCGTTCTCACGATTCCGGGTAGTACCGGCGGGACAACATTAAACATTATGAAAATGCTCATTCTTTTACTCTTTTTCTTCACGCTGGCCACGGGAGCCTGCGGCAGCCACGGCAACCCGGGCGATCAAACACTGCCTGACAACGGCGCGAATACCACAGCCCCTGCTGAACTGGCCGAAAGGAACCTGCTTCGCGCTATGGAGCTCGCTGATGCTGCCGTCGCACACTATTTTACGGGCGAAGGCATGGCCATGGCGCGTTTCTATAACCCGTATACCGATGTGCGGTCAAACGAAAAAGGAAGTGTATGGATGTACACCGCCCCCATCGAGGCCGTCAATGCTATCCTGCATGCGCTCCAGGCGCAAAAAGCACAGGGGCATGCCGAGCTGCACGACGCACACGTTGAGCGCTACCGCGATCTGCTGGCTCGGCTTTATGACAACCTGGCGTATTACCAAGGCACATTTGAGCTCACCTCATTTACGCAGACCCGCGAGTGGACGGTCTACGGGGTGCACCGGGCCTCCAGCAAGGGCAACGCCAATGTAGCTGGCATCGAAAATGTGTATGACGACCAGCAATGGCTCGTCAGGGAGTTGTTGCATTCTTATAAACTAACCGGCGACATGCGGTACCTGCAGGAGGCAGAGTACCTCACCGAATATGTGTTGGATGGATGGGACTGCACGCTCGATGCCTCCGGCAAAGTGAATGGCGGTATCCCCTGGGGACCCGGTTATACCACCAAGCATTCCTGCAGCAACGGCCCCTTCATCAGTTCCTTGGTATGGCTGCATGAGCACTACACGGCGAGTGACGAGGAGATCCAGCACCGCTACATCGCCCCCGGCGGAAAGCGTGAAACCACTTCGATGAAAAAGCGCGACTATTACCTGCGGTTTGCCGAGGCGGTCTATGCGTGGCAGAAAGACCATCTGCTGCGTCAAGACGGCGTATACGACGACTTCATGGGCGGATGCGGAAATTGCGATATCCGCTACGAGACGGTAGACGGTGTACGGTACCGCGCCAACACACCGCTCAGCGACCGGGTGGGGCCACCCTATTCCTACAACACGGGCTCGATGCTGTCGGGCGCGACTGACCTGTACCGGGCAACCGGAAACACCGCCTATCTAAACGACCTGAAAAAGTTTTCCGATGACAGCTTCCGGTACTTTGCCAAAACCAGCGAGCGCGTGCCAGGTCACTTCGAATACGCGGTAACCGGTTTCAACAACTGGTTCAACGGCGTGCTCATGCGCGCCTATATTGAAGCTTATCCGGCTTATAATCAGACAGCACAATACATCAACACCTTCCAGCAAAATCTGGACTACGGATACGCCAACTTCCTGCACAATGGTATCCTCCCGCATAACCTCCTCGAAGGATGGGACGACGGCAACCGCAACGTCGAGGGCATGTTCGCGTTTACCTTTGCAGCAGAATACGCTTTGCTCTCCGAATACGCGTTGGGAAAGGAATAAGCGAAGGGACTACCTGCATGCGGACATTGATCTTCTTTCTGCTATTCCTCGCTGCTACGGGTTATTATGCCGTTACGGCCGTTTACACTGGATTGCGTAATGTAGATGAGCCTACCCGGCAGGTGCTAATGGTCGCCTATGCACTGGTCAGCGCAGGCGCATTGGCGAGCCCCTTTATGTTCAGCCGCTGGTCCGCTGCAGGCTGGCCCAACCCCATCGTTAAACATACGGTGCATGCCCTGATTGCGGTACTCCTGGGGCAAATATTGATGGCTGCAGTCATGCTGGCTGGCGATTTGCTCCTTGGCATCGGGGCAGTGCTGGTCGCGGTACAAGCCGCTGGCACCGCTCCCCCTTCCGATGGCATGGCGACAATCTCACGCAGCCCGATCACCGCCCAGCTGGCTATGTTTTCCGGGAGTTTGCTCACCCTCGGATTATTGTATGGCGTGTCCCAGCGCTACCGTTACCGGATACGTACAACACAGATCCCCATCAAGGATCTCCCGCATGCGTTCCATGGCTTGCGGATTGTGCATCTTTCCGACATTCACGCTGGAAGTTTCGACAATCCGCAGGCTGTCGCCAAGGGCGTTGGACTAGCCGTGGCCCTCAATCCCGACCTCGTCTTATTTTCGGGCGATCTTGTCAACAACCGGGCGGACGAGTTTGAGCCTTACCTGGATATCTTTGCCAGGCTCCGTGCGCCGCTGGGGGTTTATTCGGTGTTGGGCAATCACGACTATGGCGATTATATCCGCTGGCCATCTCGTGGCGCTAAGCAGGAAAATCTCCACCGGCTGCTTCACTACCAACGCATGGCGGGATGGCAGCCGCTGCTGAACGAATCGGTTACCATCCAAAAAGGCGGAGATAGACTCACTATCATAGGTGTGGAAAACTGGAGCGGCCGTGCAAACTTTTCCAGGTACGGTGATCTCGCCAAAGCCGTTTCCAAAACGCTCGCCGACTATCCCGCTATCCTCCTGAGTCACGACCCTTCTCATTGGGAAGCTGAAGTCGTGGACACGTATCCGCAGATCGTGCTAACACTTAGTGGGCATACACATGGCATGCAATTCGGCATCGAATCCTCATGGCTCAAGTGGAGTCCGGTGCAGTACTTTTACAAGCAATGGGCTGGACTTTACCAGCGCGGACATCAGCATCTATACGTCAACCGTGGTTTCGGTTTCCTGGGTTATCTCGGCCGGCTGGGTATGCCGCCGGAGATAGCCCTGTTGGAATTGGTGAAAGCGCCCTAGCCCTTGCGAAAAAACGAGTCCGAATCGCCTCGGCGATTAGCCCCAGGAGTATCTCGACGGTGCCACACCAAGGTACTGCTTAAACTCTTTTAGGAAATGGTTGTAATCATAATAACCGGCTTTCAACGCGACGTCAAACAAATCGGGCGAGTTATCCGCATCGAAATGCCCATAGGCATAGATAAAGCGTTGGAGCGAAATGTATCGTTTTGGGGATATCCCCAGGTATTTGACAAAATTCCGGTGCAACCATTTATGATTTACCTTTCCCCCTAGCCGGGCAAGGAGTTCGGAAACGGTCGTGTTGCCCTTTTGGTCTTCAATGTGATCAATGGCTACCTGTAGGAAATAGGGCAGATATTCATCGGTCTGATAGGCTGCAAACACATCATTCAGGTATGCGACTCTATCTAAAGCCGTTTCTTTCCGATACATTTCGTCAATCACTGATGCCCAGCGGATATCAACGATATCCTTGAGGCTTTGTACCGGTGTCGACTGGAATACTGCCGGGTCGACTCCAAAAAGCGAATAAAACGCTGACGGCTTAAATCGAAAGACCAAGATATACTCCAGTCCTTCCGGCATTTCCCAATGGGTATCCTGAATGACACCACAGCAGATCCATACCGGACTCAATGTTATCGTTTCCTCCTTTTTCCGGAGATGCACCACGTCCGAAGCCCGGGGCATAACAATCAATGTCGGAAACCCGTCGTTGAAAAGCGGTTGGTTGGATTTCAAATCACTGCCGGAAAAAATATAAGCTCCAAGCACATTCTTTGCAAAAAAGCTGCGATGGGACGGCGCTCTTTCACCCTTGAACGGGCGGACAGAAAACGGGTTTACTTTGATTTTTTTTAAGAGCTTTATTGGCATACCAAGCAAATATACAAATCCTGGACCATAAACGACCCGCTCAAATGTCCAATTTTTACTTTGCTCCGCGGCCGGACCACGGTATCTTTGTGCACAATTTGCTGAATAGCGTCATGAGAAATATCTTCAATCAATTTTTCGGGTCGGCCACGAGTGGCGGTATTGTCCTTTTCCTATGTGTAATCATCTCGCTTTGTTTGGCGAATTCCCCGCTGGGTCCGGCGTTTGAGCGGCTTTTGAATTTTCCATTAGGTTATGAAACATCATCGATACACTTAAGGTATTCCGTCGCGCTCTGGATAAATGACGGCCTCATGGCGATATTCTTTCTGCTGGTCGGCTTGGAGATAAAAAGGGAAGTGATAAACGGCGGCTTGTCTACACCCCGCAAAGCGGCTTTGCCCATTCTCAGCGCGATTGGCGGGGCGGTGATTCCCGCCGGTATATACCTCTTAACGAATGGGGGTACACCTACCGCGAGTGGGTGGGGCATCCCTATGGCAACCGATATTGCGTTTGCCCTTGCTATCCTTGCCATGCTGGGTAACAAAGTACCCCTTTCGTTAAAGGTGTTTCTGGCTGCGCTCGCAATCGTAGACGACCTGATCGCCATCCTGGTTATCGCGGTGTTCTATTCTGATGAGTTGCACCTGATTTACCTTGGATATGCAGCAGGGATTATGGTGCTATTGCTTCTCTTCAACAAGTTGGGTATACGACCCCTTGCCTTTTACCTGGTACCGGGGTTGTTCATCTGGTATTTCGTCCACCATTCAGGCATACACGCCACGATTGCCGGTGTACTCACGGCCATGGCTATTCCCATGAAGGCAAAAAATGAGGCCGAATCGCCTTTACTAACGTTGGAGCACGCACTGGTCATCCCAGTCAATTTCCTGATTGTTCCCATATTTGCGCTGGCAAACACTAACATCCGCTTCGAACGCGCTATGCTTGAGGGCTTGGTCTCCCCGTTGGGTATTGGCATCATAGTCGGGCTTTGCCTTGGAAAACCTGCGGGCGTATACCTGATGTCCAAACTGGCCATCAAACTTAACATCGCACAGCTTCCTGCCGGAGCAACCTGGAAGCATGTCGTTGGCGTCGGCTCTTTGGCAGGCGTTGGGTTCACCATGGCGATCTTTATCGCCTTGCTGTCCTTTGATGACAGCCTCTTGGTGGCTGAAGCCAAATTCTCCATCTTGGTGGCATCATTCCTTTCCGGAACTATTGGGTACCTGTTGTTGAATAACTCGAAGACCATCACGAAAAGCCAATAATCCATGCTTTACAAAACCGAAGAAGAAGTCGCACTGATCGGAGAGAGCGCCATGCTTGTGAGCCAGACCCTCGCTTCGCTCGCCGCTATCATCAAACCCGGTATTACCACGCTTGAGCTGGACGAACATGCCAATACCTTCATCCGCGATCATCAAGCCTCACCTTCATTTTACAATTTTGGCGGCTTTCCCCACCACATCTGTACATCCGTCAATGATGCGGTAGTCCACGGCTTTCCCAATGAAACACCACTGAAAGAAGGAGACATCGTTTCCATTGATGTTGGCGCTTACAAAAACGGATACCATGGCGATCAGGCTTATACGTTTGTCATTGGCGAGGTATCGGAAGAAATTCTCCGCCTCGTGAAAGCCACAAAAGAGTCGCTTGCCAAAGGCATCGAAAAGGCCATACATGGCAACCGGATCGGCGATATCGGATATGCCATCCAATCCCACGTAGAGCAGCACGGCTTCGGCGTGGTCCGGGAGCTGGTGGGCCACGGGTTGGGAAAGGACCTGCACGAGACCCCGCCCGATATTCCCAATTACGGCAGACAGGGCCAAGGCAAAAAGCTCAACGAAAACCTGGTCATTGCCATCGAGCCGATGATCAATTTAGGCACAGCCAGCGTCTATACGGCAGCCGATCAATGGACCATCTTGACGGCAGACGGCAAACCATCCGTTCATTTCGAGCAAGATGTCTGTGTAAAAAAAGGGCGCCCGCTGATTTTGACGGACTTCAGCATCATTGAGCAGGCGGAGAAAAGCAACGGCAACCTCAATTCGTCCTATTATTAGCTGCGAACAAAAAACTGTGTTCCGTTTAGTCCATTTTCTTTGCCGACAGAAATACTGGTGTCTTCGGGCTGATAATGATCGTTTTCGCCATACTTTTATGCAGCAGATTTTCAAGAAAGTTCCGCCCACCTACCAGCGTTAGCAACGTCAGGTCGGCTTGCAGCCGATCTACGGTCTCTTCGACCACCTCAACGTTTTCTTTCCCCTGTATAAGTTGTGCGTCCAGCCTTTCAAAACCGGTTTGCTGCGCAAGGCTTGATTTCCAGTCCTCCAGCTTTTGCGTATCTGCTTCCGTTGGCACTACCCCTTCCCCGACAACATGTACCAGCGTGCACTTTTCAAGGGCGTCTCCAAAAACCGCTTTGATATCATTCAGGCTTTGCACGTCATCTTTATGGTAGTCGGTAAAAAATGCGACGTGCCCGATATCGAATCTCACGGGTTGATCCGGAACAACCAATAAAGGCACAGACACCGATTTGGACACATCGTAGGTGTTGCTTCCCAGAATGTCCCGTCGTGTGCCGGATGCGCCATGGGTACCCATGATGAGGATAGCCGTTGGGTTGCGCTCCACATATTCCTCCACCGCTGCAACAAGTGTATTTTTAACGAGGCTGTGGCTTATCTGCACACCGTTCATATCTTCAAAACCGGCTAAAAAAGTGGCCATGCTTTTTTCAGCGCCTAGCCGAGCCCGCTGTTCCTCCGTTTCGTTGGCATTTGGACTTTGGAACGCCGAAGTAAACGGCAGGTACGCATGCAGGATATGAACATTGTGTCTCAGTTTCCTTGCCAGCCAGATTGCGTACCGTGTGGCAGCGGTAGCGTTATTCGAAAAATCAGTGGGCACTAATATCGTTTGAGCCATTATACAATAATTTAAATGAATATCTTACTCTAAGCGAACCGAACAACAAGCGTGTTGTTTTGACTTTCCTTCAAAAATACAACTATCGGTATGCCTATGGTAGTAAAATTTGGACATATTCTGCCGTCATGGGCTCTCATGTGACAATTGGATGACAGCATACTGCGGATTATGATCCGACAGGAAAACATCACCGCGTTGTTCCGCGATATTGATGTATTCGTGCACCTTCATCTTGCTATTGGTAAAGATGTAATCGATATGTGCTCTTTTTTCCGCGGGGACGGCACCAAGCGCATTTACAGTCCACTGAGGGCCGTAGTAGTGCGCTGCTGCTTTTTTCGCATCGTAAAATGCGGGCAGGCCATCTGCCGCTGTGGTGAGCTGGCTATAATATTCACTATCGGGTCTCAAGTTGAAATCGCCCATTATTACAGCAGGGCTCGTGCCGGCGATTTCCTGGACTTTAGCTTTCAACAAACGGATACTTTCCCGCCTGGCGGTGTTTCCCTTATGATCGAAATGCGTGACAAAAGCAAACAAGGGCTTGTCGCTGTTGCGATCGCGGAAACTTCCCCAGGTTACCGTGCGTCTCAGGTTGGCATCCCAGCCCAAGCTCTGTCTATCAGGGGTGGCAGACAGCCAGAACGTACCAGAGTCCAACAGCATATACCGGTCTTTTTTGTAGAAAAGTGCCACCGATTCTGCGCCTTGCCGTCCCTCCACGGGTCCGAACGCCTCGTATTCATTCAAGCGGCTTTCCATGTCCTGAAACTGAGGAAAATAACATTCCTGAGCTCCAAGTATGCCGGGGTTGTAATGGTTGACCATGTCTTCGATCCAGTCGATCCGATGCTCCCAATTGTTCGGACCATCATCCTGGTAATTCATCCGGATGTTGAAGCTCATGACAGCCAAGGCGTCACCGTTCGATGTGGAAAGGACTTTTGGCGCGACACACGCTTGACCAAGAAAAAAAAGGGGGAGCAAGCTCCCCCAAAAGAAGTAACGGCACATTACCAATTCGGATTTTGTGTAAGATTCGGATTCAATTGCAGGTCTTCGGTAGGCAGTGGATACAAGTAGTCCTTATTCTCATCGAAGTTTTTCGTGATGTTTTTATGCACCCACACCAGCCCGCCATCGACACCATTTTCCAGATCGATTTCCGAGCCGAGCTGCATGAATACCGCCCCTGCGGGCTGGGACGGCCGCTCCCCGGTATAAATGACCAAATCGACGCTGCCCGATCGGTCCAGATCGTATTCCCCCGGACCCGGGAAATACATGCCTTTGAATGGTGCTGCGAGCAGTTGCCCTGCTTTCCATCGCATCAAGTCGTCCCTGCGCAACCCTTCCATCACCAGTTCAATGCGTCGTTCCCTGCGAATTTCGAGGATGAGCCCTTTATGTTCGCCCGTCACATGGACATATTGGCTGGCGAGATAAGGATCAGGGTTGCTGTTCGCCGCCGCGAGATCGAGATTTGGCATGCCGGCCCTGTCGCGCAACAATTTGATCGATCGGTTGATATCATCCTGAGTTACGATGCCGCGCTCCGCTTTTGCCTCCGCATAATTAAGCAGCACTTCCCCATAGCGGAATACGGGTAGCGGGTTCGTAGACCGCAGGTTGGCGTCATACGCGGCCTCCGTCACAAATTTAATGGGTTGGTACCCCGTAATGGAAACCGAAAAATTAGGCGCCAGCTCGGCCGATCCGCCCAGCCTGGTGTATCCGGGGGTACGGATGATCTGCGCTAAGCGGGGGTCGCGGTCCTGCGTTTCTTCGTAAAAGTCCATACGTTCATATCCCGGCAGGTCCGTAAACCTCGAACCATCCCGCATCAGAAAGCTGTTAATCAATCGCTTCTCCAAGCCAGGCCGGCCCGCTGATGCTACCAGGGTATACCAATTAGCGCTGTGATACACGTTCAGGTCGCCATTGTAATGAATGGCCAGGATAATTTCCTCGGTTTTCGGCGTCTGAGACGTGAATAACTCATTGTATGACCGTTCGCCACCAGAATGATACACACCGTACCCACTTTCTTCCATGAGCCTCTCGGAAGCCGCGATGCAGGCATCAAGCAGCATGTCTGCGCCCGGCAATTCAAAGCTTGGGTGATACTTGCGAAACGTTCCCTCAAACAAGCACACCCTTGATTTCAAGGCCAGCGCGGTCCATCGCGAAACCTGGTCAGCCATTTTCGTGGTAGGGAGGTTTTCGATGGCATAGTCCAGGTCAGCAAGTACCGAATCGATGACCAGCACACGGGAGTCCCTACCTTTCATCAGCAGCGCCTCGTCGCCAGTGCCGATAACCTGACCATACCACGGCACGTCTCCAAACCGGCGGACCTTCTCGAAGTAAAAATAGGCCCGGAAAAAACGGGCCACGCCATTGTACCGCCTCACGGCATCCCGGTCTTGGCATTTATCTGAATTGGCCAGAAAAAAATTGATGTTGCGGAGCGCTCCCCAGCTCCATCCACCTCCTGACGCCGGTACCACGCGCGATCCGCGAGTTTCGTCGTTAAGCGTGGTTAGCACCACATTATCGAAGGTCTCACCATAGATCGCGGTATAAGACGGCAGGGTCGAATAAAAAGAATTCGTATACAACCGCAGTTCGTCAGCCGTGGTGAAGAACGTTTCCGACGAGACGTTGGCCAAGGGGTACCGCTCCAGGAAGTCATTGGTACAACCGGACAACCCCAGCACCAAAAACGTTGAATATAAGATTGCAAAATGTCGTTTCATCATGAGCTATTGTGATCGGTTAAAAAGTTAGATTAAGGCCCACCGAGAAAATCTTACTGAATGGATACACACGGGCATTGCCGGTCGTGTTATTGTTGATGCCATTCACGCGGTTCATGCCAATATTGGCGATGGCCATTTCGGGGTCGATGTAGTCATTTCTAAGCTTAGAAAATGTCAGTAGATTCTCTCCGCTTACGTAAATGCGGCACCCGCTCATTTTCATTTTGAGGAGCAGGTTTTGCGGCAAGGTATATCCCACCTGGAGGTTCTTCAGGCGCACATAGGCGAGATCCTGAAGGTACCGATTGTTTACGGAAGAGAGCGACGCATTGGGATTCAGGGCCGTATATCCACGCATCACCGGATAATAAGCGTCCGGGTTATCCGCTGACCATACGTCATCTTGGAAAAACTTGGGAAGAAACGACTGGTACGGGCGGGAGTATGGCCCCCAGAAATCCGCGGCATCATTCCCTGGGTACCAATGCTGCCTGCCGATGCCCTGCAGGAAAGCAGAAAAATCGATACCGCGCCAGGAGGCCCCGAGGTTGATGCCAAACGCATAGCGTGGCTGCGAATTACCGATGACACTCAGATCCCCGGGATCATCAACCGTGTTGGTACCATTGTTTACCACGCCATCGCCGTTCAGATCAACAAACCTGACATCCCCGGCTCTGAGCGGATTCCACTCTCCGGGTGCCCGAAGCCGTTGCCTGTTGACAAAGTCTTGGTTTATGGGGTAGTTCTGCGCTTCGTCATCCGTGCGGAATAAACCATCGACCGTGTATCCCCAGATTTCGCCGAGCCGTTGGCCCTCATAAAAATCAGACAGCAATCGGGTTGGGTTGTCGAACCGCGTAATGCGCGCGGTATAATCACTCAGCACTACATTGACGCGATAGGAGAAACGGTTTCTGCCAGCTCCGATCTGGTCGTTCCAGCCCAGAGTCAGTTCAAACCCGGTGGTTTCCAAGTCCGCAGCATTTTCCCGGGGTTCGGATGCGCCAAACACGCTGGGCAGCCGGCGTCCGGTGGTCAACATGTTTTCGGTGACCCGCTTGTACAGGTCGATCGAGAAAGAAAGCCGCCGGTTAAGGAAATCCGCATCGATACCAAAATTTGTCGTCGTCGCCTTCTCCCACGTAAAGCTGTCCGCGATCGGTGCCGGTGCACTCGTAAACTGCGTCAGCCCATTGTTGATCAGGTATGTAGAGTTGCCGACCGACATGGAAGAGATGTATGCATAGGTGGCCACCTGCTGGTTGCCCAGCGAGCCGTAGGATCCGCGGAACTTCAAATTATCTACTGCCCCCTTCAGCCCTTGGAAAAAGGGCTCCTCGCTGATGCGCCATCCTGCTGAGAAGGAAGGGAAGAAACCGAAGCGACTGTCGCGGTGAAACCGCGATGTTCCGTCGTAGCGTCCCGCTAACTCCAGCAAATAGCGGCCCTCATAGTCGTAATTGACCCGAAAAAAGCCTCCGCGCAACGCCCACTCGCTAGCCCCTCCAGACACCATCATCTCTCCGGTACCCAAACTCAGGTCATTCAGCGTGAGCGACAACAAGTCCATGCGGGATGCCGTCACCGGTTTATATTTCTGCTCTTCCTGGTTGAACCCAGCCAGTGCGTTCACATTATGGTTGCCAAAGGATTTGGTATAGTTTGCATACAGGTTGATCGCTTGGTAGCGGTTGATATTAGTTACTTCCTTTAGCTGATCCACCTGATAGTTGGGCACTTCCTCCAACACACCGGGAAAAAGCGAATACGGGGTCTTTGTACCCCGGAAAAAAGACGATCCCACAAACAGGTTGTACGCATAGCTTCCCGTAATTTTCCAGTCATCTCCCAACCTGATTTCCGCATTGGTGATTGTATTCAACTCATAGTTGTTCTGCTCGCCCCTCATCGTTCCTTGAAGCAGCTGCGGGAATACGGCAACGGCATACGCATTTAGGCCCGTGCGGGCAAATGCGGTTCCATCGGGGTTAATAGGCGCATAGCTTGGCAGTGCGTGCGAGCGGATGGACTCGAAGTTGCTGTTTGCGCCCCCTTCCCTTCCGAAATAAGCATAGCGGTTGTTGTTGAACTGGGTGTTGTTGCTGATCGTCAGCCAATCGTTTACATTGGCATTGACTTTACTCCGGAAATTATAGATGGTATACTTGTCGGTATTGACTTTCATGATCCCGTCCTTGTTGTGGTAACGTCCGGAAAGCAGGTAGCTTACTTTTTCCGTACCGCCTTGCACAGCCAGGTTATGGTCCATCCCACCCTGCCATTTGTTGAATACGGTGTTCCACCAATCCCAGTTGCCGTAGTACATGTATTGATCTTGGCCCGTGCGGTTGTCGATGACCACCCATGGTCGATCGGGATGTTCGGTTTTGTCGTTGCGGCGCAACAGCAGCTGTTCGTAGTCATATTCGGTATATCCGGTGTAGTTCGTGCCCATGGCACGCATAAACGCATCGTCATTTAGCTTAGCGGCATCGTACCCTGTAGTAATGTAATCGATACGAGAGGTTGGTGTTGACCACCCAAAATTGTTATCATACCGGATACTCATGGTGCCCTTTTGCGCGTTTTTGGTCGTGACAAGGATGACACCATATGCCGCCCGAGCACCGTAAATAGATGAAGCAGCCGCATCTTTCAGCACGGATATCGCCTCCACATCGCGCGGGTTGATCCGGTTGATGTCGCCAGCCACACCATCAATCAACACTAGCGCGCTTCCTCCGTTAATGGAGGTGTTGCCCCGGATGTTGATGGATCCACCTTGCCCCGGCTGCCCACCGGAAAAAGTCACGTTGACGTTTGGCATGGTTCCCTGCAACATCTGGGTGATGTTGGTTGCCGGCCGGTTTTCGAGCACATCAGACGTAACCTGGCTTACAGCGCCGGTCAGGTTCTCCCTTTTTTGCCGGCCATAGCCGACCACTACGACCTCGTCCAAATTGTCTACACTGGCCTGTAATACCACGTTCAGGTGCTGTTGTCCGTTGATCGGCCGTTCGTGGGGCCTGTAGCCGACCATGGAGAATACCAGTGTGTCGGCATCATTGTTATACGTGATAATAAAATTTCCGCCGGGGCCGGTTACCACCCGGGTATTACGGTTTCTGACGGCAACGTTTACGCCGGAAATCGGCTTGCCGGTTTCATCCGCCACCGTTCCGGACACTTGCCGTTGTTGCCGGATACGCCTGCTTTCCGAGATAGCAGTACGCGCCTCGTTCATGCGCTTTTCAGGACTGCTTACCAAAAAAATGGTTTTGCCGTCAATGTCGAAGTTAAGGGGCTGTTCGGCAAAGATTTGCTCAAGCGCATCTGTCAGACTGGCCTCCACCAGCTCGATTGTTACCGGTCTTCCGACTTTCAGCATGTCGGTATTCCCCAGCACCTCGTATCCTGTCTGCTGGCGGATGGACTGCAATACCTCCCTTAAGGGAATCCGATCTGCTTTCAAGGTAACCGTTTGTGAATAGCTGTTTGCGCTGAGCTGTAGGAATGTCGCTATCAACAAGAGTGTGGTTAGTTTCATCACTCTGAAATATTGGATTTTATTCATTAAATTTGATCCGTTTGGATATTAACACATGTTTAATACGTTCGCAGCGGATAAGCACTTGTTATCCAGGCTATAAAAGGGAGTGCTCGCAACACTCCTTTTTCATATTGCCGTTTTGTGGTTTTAATGTTGTCTCATCGTTATCCAGTTTAAAGGGTTAATAATGCTTATTATTTCTTATCCGGTCTGGTAATGACCAGCTTGGGCCCCGGCTCCATCCGGTAGCCGATTTGGCTACTTTCCAGAATCTTCAACACAGTAGCCAGATTATTATTCCGATATATACCTCCGAAAAACTCCACCTGAGGCACTTCACCTTCGTACACCACTTCGATATCGTACCACCGCGCCAGCTCATTCATAACCGACTTCAAGTCTTTAGCGTCAAAATCAAACCGTCCCTCCTTCCAGGCGACCGCAGCGTGAATGTTGGCTTTCTGCTTTGCCAGCGATTTAGAAGAGAAGATGGCCTGTTCACCCGGGTCGAGCATGACGCTGTTTGCCGTCCCAGTATTGCTGACCTGTACGCGGCCCTCGACCAGCGTGGTTTGAATGGCTTCCTCGTCGGCATAATTCCTGACATTAAAGGCAGTGCCCAGCACCGTGACGGTCTGCCCGCCCGAATGGACAACAAAAGGAATCGATTCCTGCCTTGTATTTCGCGAAGGCTTCACTTCAAAATACGCCTCGCCCTCCACCATCACTTTCCGGACATCATCCTCAAACCGCACCGGGTAGACCAGTTTAGAATTCGCATTTAGCCAAACGTTCGTGCCGTCAGCCAGCGTCACCTGGTAGGTGCCGCCTCTCGGTGTCGTCAGCATATAGCTTGGGGCGGTATGTTCGTCGTCTGCCGGCGCACCAGCCAAAAGGTCGGTTCCGTCACGGTATTTGACGCCGCTTCCCATCACAATCCCCGCCTGGGCGGTGTCTAAAGAAATAGATCGTCCATCAGCCAACATAAGCTCGGCTTTCGAATGTCCGGGCATGATTTCGCTTGCACTCAGCAGTTGCTTGCGGTCGCGGCTCAATTGCGGTAGCAGCAGCATGGCGGCTCCGATCAGCAACACAATTGCCGCGGCATAAGGCCAATAGCGCTGCGGTTGTGCCCACATGCTCCGGCGCTTTTCACACGTATGCAAACGTGCCCTTAGTTCAACCCAGTTTTGCGCCTTGGCTTCTTCAATATTCCCCTTTAGTATCGTTCCGCCCTGGCTATCCTGTTTCAGGCCAGCCAGCCATCGCTCCACCAGCGCTTCTTCATCTGGCGTACAGCGGCCCTGCTGGTATTTTTCTATGAGTTTTCGTGCCTGTTTCCTATTCATTGCTCATGCAGCGCCACGCCATAGCTGTGGGCTTCTATGATATAGGAAACTAACGGGCTTGTAGGGTGGAAAAAAAAGTTGAAAAAATTATCCGAACAGGAGGTACAGCAGCAGCATGGAGAAAGAGGAAAGCTTATGCCGTAGAATATGGAGGGCATTGTTGATGTGTGTTTTTACCGTAGCTTTCGAAATACCCATACGCTCGGCAATCTCGTGGTGGCTCAGCCCTTCTTCCCTGCTCATCAATAAAACGCTGCGCATTTTCTTGGGTAGCTTAGCCACTTCTTGCCGATAGCCTTCCTCGAGTTGCTTCAACTGCACACGTTCATCGGCTGCGACATCGAAGCCCGCTAGCAGGTGGACAAGCGCATCCAGTTTGCTGCTGTGCACTTTCAACCGCTTAATGTCATTAAGGGCCGCGTGCCGAACAGCAGAATGGAGGTACGCGGCCAGCGACCGCTTAACTTCAAGGATTTGCCGGCGATTCCATAAATCCAGGAAAACATCTTGGACAATGTCATAAGATCGCGACTCGTCATGCAACAAACTATAGGCGTGCCGTACCAATCTTTCGAAGTAGGCATCGTACACCATCCGGAATGCATGCTCATCATCCTCTTTGAGCGCACGGACAAGTACTATCTCTTGAAATCGGGTCGCTTGGTTTTCCATGATCGCCATAGTGCCTTGTTTCCGGGAAAATCAATCAACCGATTGGATGATGATTCCTCCGGCATCAAAGATCGTCAGTACTTTATTAACTTGTTGTTAAGCGATATTAAATTGGTGTTAATTCGCAATAATGCTGTTGCCGAGACTAAATTACCTAAAATTTTCCGCAATGTGAAATTAAACCCGCCCGCTTGCGCACATCGTGTCCGGTCCAATAACACGTGAAGGCGGCTTATTCCACCGGTAAAACAATTGGAGTGAGATCTAAGAACACCTGAATACTCACCTGCGAGGATCGTGGGCGACCGGGTTGTTTATTCCGATGAACACCCTTTCCATTAACTTTCATACCTTTGGCAAACGATAGACAACGAGCTATGCTGCATATCAAAGGAACTGCAAATGACAGCGTTTGATGAGCGCGAAAATCTGGAAGCAATCGCTGGGGGTAATATTAAGGCGTTCAAAACGCTATTTGACAGCTATCACCACCGGGTATACCAATATGGACTTCAGCTGCTGAAGAACGAAGCGGACGCCGAAGAACTCGTGCAGGAGGTTTTTGCAAAAATTTGGCTCAACCGCACGGCGCTTGCGGAAGTCAAAAATTTTGGAGCCTACCTGCGCACGATTAGCCGCAACCACGCACTTACCTGGTTAAAACGGCATGCACTTGATAGAAGCATGCGTAACGATGAGTACGCCGCCAACAGCCGCCTTCTTTTCAACGACACCGAAAACACGGTCTATTACAACGAGACCAGGAAGCTGCTTGCCGAAGCCGTAGCACTACTTCCACCCCGACAGCGGGAAGTGTTTATCCGCTGCCATGTGCAGGGAGCCAAACAGGCCGAAGCAGCCGCTTCACTCGGCATTTCCATCCATACGCTGAAATCCCACCTCCAACAGGCCACCCAGTCTATCAAGGCCTACCTCCTCCAGCGCACGGACCGCTTCACGCTGTTCCTCTGCTTGGGAATATATGTGAGCCAGTAATTTTTTTTCCGTCGCACTAATACCTTTCGCCCCGGCGATCGTCATGCTATTATAGCAACGAATAAACCAGCATGGAAGATACCCGCTTAAAGCACTTGATCCGGATATATGCAGAGGGGCGCTGCACGCCCGAGGAGGAAGCCGAACTGATGGCACTCGTCCTGCTTAGCGAACCGGAGCATTTGGCCGAAGCGCTAGATGGCGTTTGGGAAAAAACTGATCCACAATACCGTGTCGATCCGGCGGTGTCCGCACAGATCTATAACAAGTTATCCAAAAAACTACCGGCTTCTACACAGCGGCGGGGTATTGCTTTATATCGGCAATGGATCGGCTGGGCAGCAATCATCTTGTGCTTCATAGCAGTGGCACTGTACATATATACGCCATGGGATACAGCGGATCGGCAGGACACGGCGGCCACGTTGGTCAGCAAACGTGCAAGCCAGCGAGAGCGCATTAAATTGCCCGATGGTAGTTATGTGACACTCAATGAAGGCACCACGTTGCGATATCCGACGGCGTTCACCGCGCAAACCCGTGAGGTTTCACTTCAGGGCGAAGCCTTCTTCGAGGTCAAAGCGGATAGCAAGCGTCCCTTTGTTGCACAGGCGGGCGACGTGTCGATTGCCGTCCTAGGTACTTCGTTCAATGTCAGGGCATACGACCCTCGGGAGCACGTTACCGTGACGGTATCAAAGGGCCGTGTCGACGTCCGCGATCGCAACCGCAGTTTGGCCATCCTGGAAGAGGACGAACAATTGATCATCGATCGGCTTGCTGGCGACATGGTTCCCAACGCCCATTCCTTCAATGCGAGCGAGGCTACCGCATGGCACCGTAATGACCTCTACTTCGACAACACTACCATGGAAGAAGCAGCACGTACCATCGAGCAGCGCTTCGGCGCTGATATCCGCTTTGCTTCACCGCAGCTAAGGAATTGCCGCTTCAGCGGCTCTTTTCTGGACGTGACCGATGCCCGATCCGTATTGGAAGTGATCTGCGCGTTCAATCACATGAGCTTCCAACAAACAGCCGGCCACATCTTAATCCAAGGGCAAGGATGCCCCGTTAACTAACGCAAATACGTTTCTATGAAGTCCAAACCTCTACAAAAAACCTTACTATGGCTAGTGGCCATGCTCACCGTCCAAGCACTCCATGGCCAGTCGGAACCTGCCACTCCACTGCACGAAGCCACTGTCGAGCTCGCCGTAGCCAGTGCACCGCTCCGATCCGTTATCCGCGAAATCGAGCGACAGACGCCCTATCGGTTCTTCTTCCGCGATGCGGAGATCGCTACGCTAAACGACATTTCCATCGCCCAGGGCACCCATAACCTCGGGCAGTTGCTCACCACCCTCCTCGAAGGGACGGGTCTCCACTACAGCCAAATGGGCGCCAGTGTATTGATCCAGCGGAGCACCGCTGCTAGCCCCTCTTCAGAAACCGGCGACAGGAATGGCACAATGCTACCAGATCAGGAGCGGATCAATGGACGTATCACCGACCCCGAAGGAGCACCGCTATCCGGTGCATCGGTTTACCACCCCGCCTCGGGCACCACGGCAGTCACCGATGCCGAAGGACATTTTTCGTTACCACTGAGCCTTTTGGAGGCCACCACCATCGTCGTCAGTTATGTTGGCTTCAAACCCGAGGAGTACCTCGTGTCGGCATCCACCGCCCGGCCAATGGCGATCGTGCTGAGCGAGGAAACCAACGTACTTGACGAGGTCGTTATTAACACCGGATACCAAACCCTTTCCAAGGAGCGGAGCGCCGGTTCATTTTCCAAGCCCGAACTCCAGGTGTTCAACAAGCGAAGCGGCACGATGAACGTGCTGGAACGGCTGGATGGCTTGATACCGGGATTAAGCCTCAATGCCGGCGCCACCAATGGCGAATTTTACCCCGTCAGCATCCGAGGCCTTTCTACCGTCAACGGCGCTTCAGAACCGCTATATATCGTTGATGGGATTGCCGTGCCCAGCCTAGCGATGGTCAACCCGAATGATGTGGCGGATGTCACGGTGCTAAAAGACGCCACCGCGGCATCCATCTGGGGAGCACGGGCATCAAACGGAGTTATTGTGATCACCACGAAGAAAGGCCCCGAAAGCGGAGGCCGGTTCCAGGTAGAATACGACATGTTCTATAGTTTCCGGGGCAAGCCCGGTATCGATGTCTTCCCTACAATGACCAGCAGCCAATACGCCCAGACCATGGAGCAGCTCTACACGATGCCCGGCTATGTGCGCGATGGAGCTACAGACTGGGCCACCATCAACGCACCAAACGCCACCAGCGGCCGAAACGCCATCCTGCCGCATGAGTACCTCCTGTACGGGCGCGCACAGGAAGCACCCGTTGGCTACCGAAACACCACACTACCCGAGCTGGCCGCGTGGGATAACCTACAGCAAATGAAGGACCTGTGGTATAGAAATGCCGCCCTAACCAACCATACCCTTTCGCTGTCGGGCAGAGGCGAACGTTATGGCGCCTATGCTTCGCTGGCTTATACCGGCCAGCAGGACGCCACCCCCGGCAACCGAGATCAGCTATATCAGCTCAACGCGCGCCAGGATTACCAGCCACACAACCGCATAGGCATTTACCTCATCACGAATGTATTCTATCAGGAGCGAGGCGCCAAGCGGGCCATCGCGCCAGACAGCCGATTTGTGCCCTATGCGTTGTTTGAAGACGCAGACGGTCAGCCATTTGATCATTCATGGCTGTATTGGAGCGACGCACTTCGGCAGTCGTACGAAACGCAGAGCGAGGGGCTTACCGACATCGGTCGCCTCCAGCTGTCCTTCAATCCGGCCCATCAATTCGACAGCGGCCACACCCACAGTAGCCTGCTCAACAGCCGCATCCTGTCCGGTGCGCAGGTAGACCTGTGGAAGGGCCTGCGCTTTGAAGGTGTTTACGGTGTCGATCTGGCGAACACCCAAGAGCGCGCCTACGATGCGGCGAGCGGATTCGACGGACAAGTGGAAATCGGTAAAATGACCGTCACCGCGCCTTCGGTACTGTCTTACTTACCGACCACGGGCGGCACCCTGCAGCACATCAATATACAGCAGCGCAACTGGACCATCCGCAACCAGTTTTCATATAACAACGATTGGGCGGATGGCATCCACCAACTCAATGTGCTGGCCGGCGCCGAGTATCAGCGCCAGACCCGGGCCGCAGTTACCAACCGACTGCGCGGTTACGACGAAAACCTGCTTACCTTCAAGCCGATTGATTACAATACCACTAGCGCAGGCATCGCCAACACCATCATCAACACCAATGCCACCTACCGAGTGAATGATCAGTACAACGAAACCTACCTGGATACTCGCTTCCGCTCATACTATGCCAATGCAGCTTACACGTTGCTACGCAAGTATACGTTAAATGCCAGCACCCGATTCGACCAGTCGAACCTTTTTGGCAAAGACATCTCGGCACAGGCCAGGCCGGTATGGTCGGTCGGTGCCAGCTGGTTGCTTTCCGACGAACCGTATCTGCAAGCGGTGCAGTGGGTAAACCGCCTGCAGGTGCGCGCCACCTATGGCATCACCGGAAATTCGCCGGCGCCCGGTTCGGGTGCGTCGTATGACATTCTCGCGCCCGGCTTCGCCTTTGGGGTGCCCGCGGGATCCATCAATGCCACCTACATCAACGTGCCCGGAAACAGCCGATTGAGCTGGGAACAGACGCAGAACATCAATGCCGGAGTGGACTTCAGTCTATTCGGTCGGCGCCTTAGCGGCAGCATTGACTACTACCACAAGCATACCACCGACTTGCTTGGGTACGTCCCGCAAAGTGCCTTCACCGGGTATCCGGTAGTCTTCGGCAATTCGGGCGTGATCAACAACCAGGGCCTTGAGGTCAGCTTGCAAAGCCGAAATGTGCAAACCCCCGATTTTTCGTGGTCTACCCAGCTAACCTTCGCCCGCAACAAGGGGAAAGTCGTGTCATTGCATACCGAGAGTCCGCTCGTTTATGCAAGCGACATCATCCGCGGAGCATCTGCATTATATTTCGATCCGGCCAACCTGGGCTTAGTTGAAGGCCATCAGCCGTTCAGCCTGTTTGCTTACCGGTACGCGGGGCTAGATGGCCAGGGCGATCCCACCATCCGCCTCGCCGACGGATCGACGACTAAGGAACCCTCGGTGGCCCGCATCGGCGACCTGGTCAATGCAGGCAGTACCACCCCATTGATCCGTGGCGGCCTTTCAAACTTTTTCCGTTATCGGCAATTTGGATTAGACGTCAACATTGTTTACAGTTTCGATTTCGTGCTACGGCGAGATGTCAATACATTTTACACCGACCGCGCCACGGCAACCAATTATTCCACCGGCAACTTACACCAAGACTTTCTCAACCGGTGGCAGCAACCGGGAGATGAGGCAAACACCGATATCCCGGCGTTTGACCCCGCGGCAGACCGGACTTCCCGCACCGACCTCAACTATTATACGGCAGCAGACATCAATGTAGTGCGGGGCGATTACATCAAACTTCGCGACATTACCCTTACCTACGACCTGCCTGCGTCCGCCTTGGGCCTTGCCCGTATCAAACAGTTGACACTCCGCGCGCAACTCAACAACGCGATGCTTTGGAGGGCAAATCGACACGGCATTGATCCCGAGTTTTACAACGGGATGGGCGCACGCGGCACCGATTATGTGACCGGAATCCACCGCATTCCCTTTAACCAGCGTTCGTTCACCTTAGGTGCGCACCTTAACTTTTAATCTGAAGCCATCATGAAAAAAATAACGCTCTTTTCCGCAGCACTGTTGAGTTTCTCCTGCACTGCTGACTTCCTGGATGTAAAGCCCAAAGGACAGGTCATCGCCAGCACCATCAGCGACTATAACAACCTCCTCGAATATTCGAGGCTTACGCAGATCGCGAGCAACAGCATCCTCCTCAACACATGGAACATCCTGGGCGACGACGTGGCCGCCTTGGAGCCCCATTATGCTACACCTGCCCGATTCGGCGCGCCGGATAGCCGCAACCACCGTCTTTTCGAATGGGCAGACGATGTGTACCGTCCTGATGAAGATACCGAAGAAGTCAACGCCTTCTACCACCGCATCTACACCGCCAACAAAATCATTCACGAGGTGCTCGATGCGGAAGGCGGTTCCGAACAACAAAAACTGCAGTATCGGGCCGAGGCCCTCGCCCATCGTGCTTTCGCCTATTTCAACCTCGTCAATTTCTTTGGCAAGCCCTATGATCCGGCCACGGCAGCCACCGATCTCGGTGTGCCGCTGGTATTGAAAAGTGACTTCACCCAGCAGGAGTTCAAACGGGCTACCGTGCAAGAAGTTTACGACCGCATTGTCGCAGACCTGCATGAAGCCATCCCGTTCCTCCCCCTGCAGCAGAACACCTCAAACCGCTACTCCCGCGCGGCCGCAGCGTTGCTATTAGGTAAGGTCTACCTGTTTGCTGGCAACGCGGATGAAGCATCCCGCTGGCTGAACCAATCGCATGCCGATTTGCCTACGCAATTTACCGTGAGTGGCAAGGTGGGGCTTATCGACTACAACACCGCCACGGTATCCCCCGCGCCCATCGGCTATGTTTTCCTCACCCCGGATGTCGGTTCTACGGCATCACAGGGGCACGGCTACCCCGAAACACTCAAGGGCGAGCTTGCTGCAGGCATCACTTGGCTCGGATACGGGGCACCACTGATCATTAGCCCAGAAACCCATGCCCTTTTCACGGCAGACGACCGGCGGCTGCTCCTATACAGCAACGCCTACAGTCCCGTTGCTCCCGGGCCGGGGCCATTGTTGCCCACCGGCCTCTACCGTTCGCGGGCAGGGTTTATCGGCGGCTCAGTAGGCGCTCAGCTTCCCGACCTGTACCTGTTGCTAGCCGAGGCACGCGCCCGCACAAACGATTTGTCCGGCGCACGGGAGGCGCTTATAACGCTGCGCAGCAAACGGATGCCTGCGGCCACCGCGGCCGATGTACCCGAGACCCGAGAAGCGCTTATCCGCTTCATCATTGACGAACGCAGACGCGAATTCGCCACGCTCGGCTTCCGCTGGTTCGACATGCGCCGGTTATCGGTAGATCCGCTTTTCGCTGGTGCCAGCTACACACATACCCTATACGACGCAACGGGTGAAGTCAAGGCGACCTTTCACCTGAAACCGGAGCGTTTCGTCCTTAGGTTCTCCGAAAAACTACTTACCCAATCACCCCAGTTAGTAAACAATCCCTAACACAATACGTCATGAATTGGCAATCGATCGCTTTCATCACCACCGCCGTTATGGGCCTTACTCAGGTTCCAGCCACCGCTCAAACATCGCAGCAGCCCTTTGAGTTAAAAGGAAAGGTGTCTACAACCGACACATCCGCCACGGCTTATCTTATTTACGGCATACGCACAGAGCCGGTGACCGACTCGGTCCACCTGGTCGATGGAACCTTTCGTTTCACCGGCCATTTGCCGGGCGAGGAAAAGGCGTACCTGTTAGTCAACCATGGTGGCCATGGAAAAGGCACACGAGATATGCTGGAATTCTTTGTGTCACCGGGCCGGCAGGAGTTGCCCGAGGTCGATTCGGTCATCCATATCCGCTTTGAACCGGGTACCACCAACGGCGATTTCCAACAACTCCAGGGTCGTCTCCAGCCGCTAAGTATGACGCTTCGGCAGGTATCGGCCGCCCTGAAGCAAATTCCCGGCGACAGCGCCCTTGCGGCGCGCCGAGATTCACTGGTTGCCGCACGCCGGGAAACGTATCGCCGTTTCGCCCAAGAGCACCCGGGCAGCATTGCCAGCGTTGAAGCGTTGCATCAGTATGCCGGTCCCATGCCTGATGCCAGCATGCTGGAGCCGCTTTACCGTTCCCTGGCGCTCCACGTGCGCCAAAGCTATCCAGGCCAGGTATTAGGTGCCCAGTTGGTCCAGGCCAAGCAAACCAGCGAGGGCCAGCCTGCACCAGACTTCACGCAACCCACACCCGACGGGAAGGACGTGCACCTCGCTGATTTCCGGGGAGGCTATGTACTGGTTGATTTCTGGGCAAGCTGGTGCAAACCCTGCAGGGTAGAAAACCCGCATCTGGTTGCGGCATACCGGCAATTCAAAGACCGGGGTTTCACGATTTTGGGCGTATCGCTCGACAGTGAGACAGGGCGGCAAGCATGGCTCAAAGCCATTGCGGATGACGGACTGGAATGGACGCAAGTATCCGACTTGCAGGGATGGAAAAACAAAGCTGCACAACTATACGGCGTCAAAGCCATCCCACAGAATTTCCTGATCGATCCTTCCGGCAAAATTGTAGCCAGAGACCTCCGCGGGGACGCGCTGCACGAAAAGCTACAGCAACTGTTCGAATAGCGCCAACGAAGTTTTTTCTACTGACTTCATGCAATCATGGACTGAAAGGCAGTCCATATAACTGCGGCTGCCAATAGCTACAAAACCGGGATGCCGCAAAAAGATATGCAAAAAAGGTGCGCCTATTTTACAAGGCGAAGTGTCACTGTTTCGCAAAGGCGGACAATTTGAACTTGTGAAAGAACAAAAGCGTGCCCGATCGGTAGAACAATTACGTAACTTTGGGCATGTGCTTTCACTGGTTACGTATCGCTGCCGTCATCGCATTTATCGGTTGGCAGTTTGCCGCCGGCCAAACCAGCCAACCGGCTTACAGCGCATTACAGTTAGACAACCGCAATGGGTTGTCCAACAGCGCTGTCAACTGCATACTACAGGACAGGGATGGCGTGCTGTGGATCGGTACGTGGGACGGACTCAACCGGTACGATGGCCAAACCTTCCACGTGATCAACTTCGGAGGAGATGACACCCGCCGGGGTCTGGTCAGTAATGTCGTGCGCGAACTGCTGGAAGACCGCGACAACCGGATATGGATCACGACCGTTGAGGGCATTTCCCGGTATGACAAAGCGACCGGGACGTTTAGCCACTTTTTTTATCAGGAAAACGGGCCACAGGGCATCGGCGAAAATGGCTTCGGCTTGGTGGCCGACACCGCCGGACGGCTTTTCGCACGCACGCCGGGCGAAACGCTGATGCGCTACGATGCCGATCTTGATTCATTTGTTGCACAGCCGCTTCAGGGTGTGCGTACCCCGCTTTCCGACATGCGCATCGACGGCTCGAACCGGTTGTGGATACGCAATAGCGGTGGCGAAGTCGTTGCCTGTACACTTACTGCTGCTGGCGATTTCCGCACAGCTTACCGGCTTTCGCCCGATCAATCGGCTACCACCGGCCTCCACCTCGCCAATGGTTTCGTGTTCCTGAGCGGCGCCGCGGGGACACTTTACCGCATTGAACCCGGTACCGTTGAACCCGTGCCGGTTGCCGACATCGGGAGCCCTGTAAGCGCAATCAGTTGGTATAATGGACGCTATTACGTTGCGGTGGCCACTCAGGGCGTGCGTGTGTTTGATGCGTCATTTGGTTCCCAGTCGCTGCCTGCTGGCATGCAACTGCTGCAAGACCTGAAAATCAGGGGCTGGACCACAGGAAATGAACAACTGCTATGGGTAGCCACCGACGGGAACGGACTTGTGCGGGTTTCACAGTACAACAACCCCTTCCGAACCCTCTCGCCGCACAGCACACAGTCGCTTCCGCCCGTACGGGCCATCGCCGAAGTGGCGGGCGATCTCTGGGTCGGCACCAAGGGCGGCGGTATTTCCATACTCCCGAATTTCGTGCCGCAGGACACCCGGCGGGGAACATGGCACCATCACCTCAATGAATCCCTGAACAACCGTGATGTATTTTCGATCGTGCACAGCACACAAAACGATCTTGTTTATGTCGGCACCGATGGAAAGGGGCTAAGCATCTACGACAAACACCGGCACCGGCTGTTAAACTGGAGCCAATTGGAAGGGCATCAGGACTTTCCCCTATTTGGCTCGGTATACGCCATTCTGGAAGACCCCGACGGCTCCCTATGGGTAGGCACCAGCGGATATGGGCTTATCCACCTGCGCACCGTCCGGTCGCCCAACGGCGATATCCGCGTGCAGTTCATCCGGCAGTACCGGTACCAGGCCTGTACCGGCGGGCTGGCCAATGACATCGTCTACTCGCTATGTTTCGGACCTGCAAATCAGCTATGGGTGGCCTGCCGCTACGGCGGGTTGTCCTTACTGGACAAGGCCAGCGGACAAATTACCAACTTTAAGGCTTTTTCATATGAAAATAGCCTGAGCAATAACGATGTGCTCTCCCTTTGCCGCGATGGTGCCGACCGCTTGTGGGTGGGCACGAGCTATGGGTTGAACTACCTTTCACTGGCCGATTCGGACCTGCGGCAGCCTGCTTTCCGCCACATCACCCACCATGAAGGATTGCCCAACAACACCATCCACGCTATCACGGCCGATGATGAGGGCTTGATATGGGTCAGCACAAACAAGGGGTTAGCCCGCATCAATCCCGACAACGGCCAGGTAGTGCAGTTTCAGGAAAACGATGGGCTTAACCGTGCTGAATTCAGTGATGGTGCGGTATGGAAAGATGCCCTTGGTTACCTGTATTTCGGCGGTATCCATGGGTTCAGCTATTTCCACCCCCAACAGCTACCGCGAGATACCAGCCTTCCCAACCTGGTCATCCGCAGCCTGCGGCTCGGCAACCAGCACCCGGATGAGAGCCGGTATATCGTACGCAAGCCTGGCGACGGGCATGTCGAACGGCACACACTGCCGCGCAGGGAAAATTTCTTTACCGCCCATATCCATGCCCTCAGCTACCTTTATGCAGACCGTTGCGAGTACGTCTGGATGCTTGAAGGGCACGACCAGACGTGGCAGTACGGCCGCAGCGACGGGTACATCAGCTATAGCAACATCCCACCCGGCAGCTACCGGCTGCTGGTTAAGTGGTCAAACGGCAGCAGCCTGTGGACCGAAGCCATACCTGTGATCGACCTGCGTATAGCACCCTACTGGTGGCAGACGTGGCCCTTCACCGTCGCCGTACTGGTGACACTGCTCGGCTTCGCGTATTGGTGGTACCACGACCGGAAAAACAAACTTAACATCCGGCACCGTCTGCAACTGGAACGCACGCTGCGCGAAAAAGATGAAGCCCTGCACGAAAGCCAGCTCAATTTTTTCACCCATATCGCACATGAGCTGCAAACACCGCTTACCTTGCTTGTGGGCGCGGCCGAACAGTTGGAGCATGCGCAGGCAGCGCCGGCAACAAGTCCGGTCCGGTCGCAGCCATTGATCTCGCTGCTCCGCCAGCATACCTCGCGCCTCACTTACTTGGTGCACCAGCTGCTGGAATTTCGCAAAGCACAGGCTGGCCATATTACCGCCGATTACCGTCACCAGGATGTATCGGCCCTGTTGGGCAGGCTCTGCGAAGTTTTCCGGCCGCTGAGTGCGCAGCAGCAGAACACCTACGAATTGGCGATACCGGATGGCCTGCAATTCGCTGTTGACGCCGATAAACTGGAAAAAATCGTCTTCAACCTACTTTCCAATGCTTTCAAGCATGGAGGGCCCCGCAAACATGTATCGTTCAGCGCGCGGCGGGACGGCAGCAGCCCCGGCACACTGCACCTGGAAGTTGCTAATTCCGGTTGCCGCTTGGCTCCGCAAGAAAACGAGCGGATTTTTGAGCAGTTCCAGAGCAGTAAATCCGGCGCTGCCGGTACCTACAGCACGGGCATCGGCTTGGCGTTCACCCGTGAGCTGGTCGGCGTGATGGGCGGCTCCATCCGGGCTGCGATCAGCGATGGATGGATCACCTTTGACGTGACCCTACCCATCCCCTCGGAGCGGCATCAAGACTACCACCTGTCCGAAACCGAGGTGCCTCTCCCGCCCATCTATACCGAAATGGCGGCACCGGCCACCCAACCCTTGGATTCAGCGGCCTATAATCAGGTCGCCTTACTGGAAAAACTGACCGATACACAAAAAAAGTCCGTGCTGGTCGTCGAAGACGAGCAAGATATCCGTTTTTTGATCCGGCAGGTATTGCAAGCGCATTACATCGTCTACGAGGCGTGCGACGGCATCGAAGCCATCAGCGTGCTGCAGCAACATCCGCCGGATCTGGTTATCAGCGATGTGATGATGCCCGGCATGGATGGCCTTACGCTGTGCGACAAGGTCAAAAACACCCCGTCCACCTGCCATATCCCGTTTATCATCCTTTCAGCCAAAAGCACGCTGGCGCAGCGCAATGAGGGATATGAGGTCGGCGCAGATGCTTACCTTGCCAAGCCTTTCCATGCCAGCCATTTGCTGGTACGTGTAAAAAACCTGTTCGAACAGCAGGCACGTCTGCATAAACGACTGCAGCAGGCCGACTCGTTGGAGAGTATGATCCGCAGCGGCAACTCCGAGCATGAGAAGTTTCTCAGCGACGTGGTATCGGCAATCATGAAGCACCTCGAAAATCCCGAGCTCAATGCAGGTATGCTCGAACAAGCGTTGTCCATGAGCAAAATGCAGCTCTACCGCAAACTGAAAACCATCAGCGGTATGACTCCTTCGGAGTTCATCCGCCATATCCGGCTTAGGCAAGCTACCCAATTACTGATCAACACACAGCTCACGGTCAACGAAATTTTTTACCAAACCGGCTTCAACAACCAATCATACTTCTTCCGTGAGTTCAAAAAACAATACGGATGTTCGCCCAATGAGTACCGATCACGAACCAAAATAACAACGTAACCAACTTATTTGCAATACGAAACTCAAATTGTACATAAGATTGAAACCATAGTACAGTCTCGATCGGGGACACCTTGTTAGCTTTGCCCTTACCAATTAGACACAATTAAATTGTTATGACGCATGAAACCGATTTACCAACCTTTTAGTAAATTTTTGCTGTTGTTTTCCATTATGATAGCCACGTCCGGCTTTTCGTCTTCGGCGCAGCAGTCCGTTAGCGGACGGGTCGTTGACGAGCAGGGCGTACCGCTTGCCGGCGCTACCGTCGAGGTGAAAGGCGGTTCCGAGAAAACCAGCACCGATGACCGTGGTACATTCAGCATTTCCGCTTCTTCCGGCGCCGTATTGGTGGTGAGCTATGTAGGCTACCACGCGCAGGAGATCGCGGTTACGGGGCAAACTCCTATCGAGGTGGTGCTCCTGCCGCTGGCTACTGACCTCGATGAAGTGGTCGTTGTCGGCTATACCAGCCAGCGGCGCACGGATATCTCCGGCGCGGTGGCCAGCGTGGATATGGCGGTAGCCACCAAACGGCGCGTACCAGATATCGGCCAGGTGCTGCAAGGCCAGGTGGCGGGTGTACAGGTCAGCCAGTCGACGGGTGCCCCCGGCGACCCGATCGATATCCGTATACGCGGCGTCGGCACCATTGGCAGCAACGATCCGCTTTACATCATCGATGGCGTGCCATCGACCAACTTTACGTTCATCAACCCCCAGGACATCGAGTCGATGAACGTACTGAAAGACGCTTCCGCCGCCGCCATGTACGGAGCACGGGCCGCCGCAGGCGTGGTCGTGATCACCACAAAACAGGGACAATCCGGCAAAACCTTGCTAGACCTCAACTATTTCAACGGCGTGCAGCGCGTGGCCAACCTGCCCACCATGCTCAACACCGCACAGTACCTTGCCAAACTTGAAGAAGCGTGGAATAACTCAGGATACAGCGGCACGAATCCATACACGGGCGAAACGTCGCGCACGGACCTCGCCGATACCGACTGGCTCGATGAGCTCTTTGAAACCGGCCACTCACAGAGCGTACAGCTCACCGCCAGCGGCGGTACCGAGAAAACCAGGTTCCTGCTGGCCGGAGGATATTACCGGCAGAACGGCATCGTCGTTTTCGACAACGACAAATACGAGCGGCTCAACTTCCGCTCGAACATCAACAGCGACCTCAACGATCGTCTGCGTGTGGGTACCAACCTGCAGCTGTCTTATGAGCAGCGCAATCCGCTCTCCTCGCGAGGCGATGCGCCCGGTATCATCCGGCATGCGTTGCTCCGGCCGCCGGTGCTGGCCGTCTACAAAGACCCTTCAGACCCCACCTATTCGGCCAGCAACCCATTTACTGACCTACCGTTTTACCAAGGCGTCGGAAACGACCAGCGCAGCCGGTATGAGTTGACATCGAATCCGGTTGCCCTGGCCTATTTCACCGACCACACCCGCTCGCAGTTCAAGACGTTCGGCAACGTGTTTGCCGAGTTTGACATCTTGCGCGACAAGTCATTGAAATTCCGGAGCAACTTCGGCGTTGACCTCAATTTCAATCACAATAAAGCGTTTTACCGCAATTTCGGTGATGATGACGGCGGCGGCAACGAAGCGGACAAAGGGCTAGGACGCCAAAACCGGCCGAATGCGCTCAACGAAGACCGGGGCAACGACTTCACGTTCACGTGGAACAACACCCTGGGTTATGACAAGACATTCGGTGGCAAGCATAGCGTCAATGCCCTAGCCGGAACCGAGTTCATCCGGTTTACCGGGTCTTCCATCAACGCGTCGCGGGCCCGTTTTGAGTTTGACGATGCGCCCTTCCGGTACATCGATCTCGGCGGCACCGAACTGGACCTCTGGAATGGCGGCCTCGGTTCGGAGTGGGCGCTGTTTTCCCTGTTCGGCACCGCTACGTACGTATATGATGGGCGCTACCTCCTCACGGCCAACCTGCGTGCCGATGCATCCTCGCGTTTCGGCCAGAACAACAAATGGGGATATTTTCCTTCGGTATCGGCGGGCTGGGTCATTTCCCGCGAAGCGTTCATGCAGGACGCTAGCTGGCTGAACCACCTGAAATTGCGACTGAGCACCGGGTCGTTGGGCAACCAGGCCTCTTTGGGCAACTACGACTACCTTACCCTGTACCGCAGGGACGGCGAAAACTTTGTCGTGGCCCGCTATGGCAATCCCGACCTCCGGTGGGAAAGCACCACCCAGCACAATGCCGGGCTTGACATCGGTTTGCTGGACAACCGGCTCACGTTTACTGCCGACTATTTCATCAAGCACACCAAAGACATCCTCCTCCCCATCAGCCTGCCGCGCATCGCCGGGGATGTAGACCCTACCGTTGTCAACGCAGGTGAAGTCCGCAATGCCGGGTTTGAATTTAGTGCGGGCTATCGCTCCACCACATCCGGTGGTTTCAGCTATTCGGTAAATGCCAACCTGGCCACGCTGACCAACGACGTCCGCAACCTGCACCCCAACCTGCCCTATATCTCCGGTCCGGCCAGCCGCACGCAGGTGGGCACCGCCCTTAATGCCTACTACGGATTCGTCCAGGACGGCATTTATCAAAACACCGGCGAAATCGCCCAGCACCTCCACGGCACCGCCAACCCTTCGGCCCAGCCCGGCGACATCCGGTTCCGGGATCTTAACGGCGACGGTGTCATCAATGACCTGGACCGCACGTTCATCGGCAGCCCCATCCCCGATCTTACCTATGGCATCAACCTTTCCGGTGCATGGAAAGGATTTGACCTCGCCCTGCTCGTTCAGGGCGTATCGGGCATAGACCGGTACAACGATGCGAAGAAAATACTCGATTACGACACCCGCCCGTTCAACTATACCACCGCCGTACTGGGCAGCTGGAATGGCGAAGGCAGCACCAACAGCATACCCCGTGTCAGCTTCACCGACAACGGGAGCAGCCGCATCTCCAGCATCTACGTGGAAGACGCCTCCTACCTGCGCCTGAAAAATGTCGAACTGGGGTATTCCTTCGGCGGCATGCTCCAACAGACCCGCTGGGGTGTGCAAAACATCCGGATATACGCTTCCGGACAAAACCTGTTTACCCTCACGGACTACACCGGGTTGGACCCCGAGTCGACCGACCTCATGGATATGGGCACCTACCCGCTGTCCCGGGCATTTCTATTCGGCATTAACATAACGTTTTGATGGACCTGAAAAAACGACGCAACATGAACAAGCTAACCATACGTACCGGCATCACAGCAGCATGCGCACTGGCGCTGCTGAGCAGCTGTGAAAAATACCTCGAACGCCCGCCGATCGGCCAGATCGACGAAGAAATGGTGGCCGGTGAACCGACCGTCACCACGGTTTCGGCAATGGCAGACGCCGCTTACCTGCCCCTGTCCAGTACCTTGAACATTTTAGGCAATTGGGATTGGGACAACGGCCTGGTTGTCCGCAACGACTTCATCATCGAAGACATCGCATCAGGCGATATGCTCAAGAAGTGGGCGCCAGACGGCGACCAAGCCTGGATGGACCAGGTCGGCACCTTCAATTTCACGGCTCTCAACCAAGCATTCAACGGAGTCTGGGCATACGCCTACGAAGGCATAGCCCGCGCAAACCGCGCCATCGACCAGTTGGAAAACCAGTCGCTCATGCAGCAGATCGGCATGGACGCCACACTGCGCAACCGGCAGCTGGGTGAGATGTATTTCCTCCGCGCCTTCAACTATTTCGGACTGGTGGTCAACTATGGGGATGTTCCGCTGTTGACCAAGGCCTTCAAAGATTTCAACGAAATCTACGATGCCGCCCGGCGCGAGCCCGAAGCCGCCGTCTGGCAGCAGATTGCGGCAGACCTCGAACTGGCGGAGAAGCTCCTGCCAACCGGCAAACATCCGGATGCCAGCGCACCCTGGCGCGCTTCGCACGGCGCCGTACTGGCGCTGCAGGCCAAGGTAGCGCTATACAACCGGCAGTGGCAACAGGTAGTGGACCGGGTGTCTGCACTGCAGCAGGCAGGCTACTACGACCTCAACACACACTACTTCGATGCGTTTGACGTAAGCAAAGAATTCACGGACCAAGAGGTTATCTTTGCCTATGACCACCGCCCCGGGCAGGTACCCCGCCGCGGCAACGGCCTTACCGCGCTCATCGGCTGGGGCTTCATCGCGCCGTCGCCCGATTTCCTCGCGGCGTTCGAACCAAACGATCCCCGTCTGGCGTACACCGTGGATACCGAAAGCCGCAGTGTATATAAGCTGCTGGGTGCAACCAATGATGCAAACAAGGGAAATGACGACGCCCCGAACAACCGCATCTATATCCGGTGGGCTGATGTGCTCCTTTGGGAAGCCGAAGCCCTCAATGAGCTGGGCAAGCCGGCCGAGGCTATTGCAATCATCAACGGCATCCGCAGCCGCGCGCGCAACACACCGCTCATCGTTGGGGGCAGCGCCCCTGCGGGCACACTGCCCGACCGCGATGAGGCCGTGGCAGACCAGGCGCAGGTGCAGCAATGGATCGACCACGAACGGCGGGTAGAGCTCGGCTTCGAGAGTCATCGATTCAGCGACCTGCGCCGCTGGGGCACCGCCAGGGCTGTGCTTACCGCTATGGGAAAAAACTTTCAGGATATCCACTATCGTTATCCCGTTCCGCAAAGTGAAATTGATAAGTCCGCAGGAACCATCACTCAAAACCCCGGATACTGATATGTACATGCAGATTACCAACGATATATCCACACGTTTTGAGGCAAACCCGCTGTTATCGCCGGCAGACCTTCAGCCATCCATGCCGGGGCTGGAAATCGCCTGCCTCCTGAACCCCGGCGTCTTCCGGTATAAGGGAAAGACCTGGCTTATTGTACGCGTTGCCGAGCGGCCGCCCCAGCGCGAAGGCACCATCTCGTTTCCCGTGCTCAAGCCTCAAGGGGGCATGGAAATCGTTACGCTGCCGGCCGATGATCCGGATCTCGATGCCACCGACCCGCGGGTGATCAACTTCCGGGGCGCCGATTACCTCACCACGCTATCGCATTTGCGCCTGCTGAACAGCGAAGACGGCGTCCACTTCCGCGAGGCCCTTGATCATCCGCCGCTCTGGGGGCAGGGGCTTTACGAAACCTTTGGAATCGAAGACTGCCGGGTTAGCCAGTTGGGCAGCGCCTACTACCTCACGTACACATCGGTGTCGCCAAACGGTGTCGCCGTGGGGCTGCGCACCACTGACGATTGGCAATCCTTCCAATCGCACGGGCTGATCTTTCCCCCGCACAACAAAGACTGTGCACTGTTCGAGACCACCATCGGCGGAAAATACTATGCCTTCCACCGGCCCAGCAGTGTAGATATTGGTGGCAATTACATCTGGCTCGCCAGCTCGCCCGATGCCATCCACTGGGGACAACACAAGCTCATTGCCCGCACCCGGACCGGATACTGGGACAGCCAGCGCATCGGCGCTGGCGCGGCCCCTATCCTTACCGACCGGGGCTGGCTGGCCATCTACCACGGCGCGGACCACAAGCACCGCTACTGCCTGGGTGCGCTCCTGCTCGATCTCGAAGACCCCTCAATGGTCATCGGCCGCAGCGACCACCCCATCATGGAGCCCACCGCCCCGTACGAAACTACGGGCTTCTTCGGGCACGTCGTCTTTACCAACGGGCATGTGGTAGACGGGGATCGGCTGACCATCTACTACGGCGCTGCCGACGAACATGTGTGCGGCGCCCATTTTTCTATCCGTGATATCCTCGCCACACTTTGATTTAAACCAGGAAAACATGTTCAGAAAACTCCATGCCGAAGCCGCATATTTCCGGCAGCAGCCGCTCAATTTCCGGGTGCTGGTACTGACCAACCTTATCTATGCCTTTGTCTTGCCCGTCATCGACATCTTTGTAGCCGCCTACGTCATGCGCAACTCAGATGATCCGGTCAAAGTAGTGGTATACCAGCTGACCATTTACACCGGCATCCCGCTCACGTTCCTGCTCAACGGATACCTGCTCAACCGATTCAACATCAAAGCCCTGTATTCCATCGGCATGATGCTCAGCGCCGTTTCGATGGCCATTATGATGTCACTGAAAACCCTCGACCTTACCGGCATTGCCGTAGCCGGGCTCACCATGGGCATGTCGTTCGGATTTTACTGGGCAAACCGCGACTACCTTGCCCTGGCGATCACGCATGATGGCAACCGCAATTACTACTACGGGTTGGAAACATTTTTCTACACCATCATCGCAGTGCTGGTTCCTGTCGGCATCGGGTGGTTCATCCAGTCGATGGGCGAAGACTCCGGAGGCGCCAACGCGGCCTACCGTATGGTCACCGGTATGGTGTTCATCATCACAGTCATAGCGTCGGTCATGTGCTTCCGCGGCACGTTCAGCAATCCCGTGCGGCAGCGCTTTCTGTACCTCAGCTTCCATCCGCAATGGTACCGTCTGCTTATCCTGGCGGCACTCAAAGGGTTGGCCCAGGGATTCCTGGTCACCGCCCCCGCCATGCTCATCATGCGGCTGGTCGGTCAGGAAGGGGCGCTGGGTACGGTACAATCCGTAGGTGCCATCGTGGCTGCCGTGATCATGTACATTTTGGGGCGGCGTACCTCGCCATCGCACCGGCTGGCCATATTTACGATCGGCCTGGTCTGTTTTGCGCTGGCGGCCATCATCAACGGCATGTTGTTCAACGCCACCGGTGTCCTGCTATTTATGCTCTTCCTGCTCATTGCCAAGCCGCTGCTGGACCTCGCCTACTTTCCCATCCAGTTCAGCGTCATTGACCTGGTCAAGCGCATTGAAAACCGGCAGGAGTTTGCCTATATCCTCAACCACGAAGCCGGCTTGTATGCCGGCCGGTTAGCGGGCGCCTTCACGTTCATTGTTTTGGCGGTATATGTGAGTGAAGAAGCCGCCCTTCGCTATGCCATCATCCTCATTGCCCTCTTGCAATTATGTTCTATTTTTGTTGCCAGGCAGCTGCTGAAAGTCAACGCTGACCTCCGCAAACAGCTGTCTACCAAAAAAACACTTGATTATGTTTAAGCATACGGTTTATCTTTTCCTTGCCGGCATCTGGCTGGCCGCTTGTTCAAACACCCCCGAAATCACCGGCACACCCGTCGGCCAGCGGCAGCTGGCGCGCATAGACGCCATGCCGCAATTGCCCCAGCCGCTTCACATCATCGACTGGCGCGCGCTCGCCGAAGCCTACGACAGTACCGTGTATGACTTCAGTGCCGGGGGCGACGCATGGCCGTTGATCTGGTGGGACAGCACCGGCAGGAATTTCGACCAGCCGACCATTGGTATTTATACCGCCATGGGAGACGCCCGGCAAGGTGCGCGCCGCAACAACGGCATGTTCCATGAATCGCTCGCCACGATGGGCGGCGTACTGGGCGCCACGCTCGTGCGTATCGACAAAAGCAGCCAGGGCGGTCTGAACTACGTAGGCATGCTGCGCAACTATTTCAACCGCGAAAACGGGTGGAACATCATGATGAACAATACCGCGCCCGAGGTCGCCCAACTGGGCGGCGGCTATGGCCGAGACTGGTGGTATGATATCTACCCCAACGTGCTGTTTTACGCCATTTACGACCGGTATCCGGAGGAAGCCGGCTTCGACACCCTGGCCCGCCGCATCGCCGAGCAATTTTACCGGGCAGACTCCGTGCTGGACGGCAACTACAGTCACACCTTCTTCAACTATGCCGACATGCAGCCCGAGTCCAATTGGATCTGTGCGCAAGAAGACGCCGCAGCGGGTCATGCCTGGATACTCTATGCTGCATACCGCAAATTTGGCGATGAGCGCTTCCTAGCCGCCGCTAAACGGGCCCAGCAGGCACTGCACACGCAACCTGAAAACCGATTTTACGAAATCCTCATGCCTTTCGGCGCCTACACCGCGGCACGGATGAATGCCGAGCAAGGCACTGATTTCGATGTGCAGCAAATCCTGGAATGGACCTTTGACGGCACTTCCGTGTGCCGCGAAGGCTGGGGCGTGCTGGTAGGCCGCTGGAACGGGTTCGACATTTCCGGCATCGTGGGCAGTACGGTAGACCACGGGGGCTACGGGTTCCTGATGAACACCTTTGATACCGCCCTGCCGCTGGTGCCGATGGTCAGGTACGACCAGTCCTATGCAGCCGCTATCGGAAAATGGATGCTCAATGCAGCCAACGCCTCACGCCTGTTTTACCCGCAGCACATACCGGCCGAACATCAGACCATCCCCGGACTTGCTTCGGCAACCAAGGGCGTAATCGGATACGAAGGGTTGGCGAAAACATCTACATTTGATGAATTTCAGCACATTCCGGCCCCGGTGGCGCAGGGTGATGGTCCAAAATGGGTTCCCGGCGAGAATCCACCTGTATCACAGTTCAGCGTTTACGGCAGTGCACATGCCGGCATATTCGGAAGCATCATTGGGTCCACTGATGTGGAAGGCATCCTGCAGCTCGATCTGCTGGCCACCGATTTCTACCGCGACGCAGCCTATCCGAGCTACCTCTGCTACAATCCCTATGCCGAGGCCAAGGAAGTGACGATTGCGCTGTCTGAAGAAAGCAAAGCGGAGCGCATCTACGATGCGGTTCGGGCAAGATTTGTCACCCAGAGCGCGGGGGGCAAGGCGCGGATTACCGTTCCCGCGGGCGGTGCGGCGGTATTGGTGGCTGTACCCGCCGGGGCAGAGATCCGGCAGGAAGGCCATAAGCTGCTGGCAGACGATGTGGTGATCGACTACCGCTTTGACGGCGCGCAATAGCCTTATTTCGTTTTGTTGCTGGCTTAATCGCGCCGCCAAACAGCTATTCCAGTGTCAGCGCTACGAACACCGCATCGGTGTGCGCCTTGTCTCGTGCTGTTTCAAAAGCCCGGTTGATTTCATCCAGCCGGAAACTATGGGTAATCATTTTCTTTGCATTGATCTTTCCTTTGGCAAGCAGGTCCAGGCATATCTGCATCTCCGGATAGATTCCCCAAAACGAATAGCTCGCGCTGGGGATGATCTGGATTTCGCCCATTTGTACGCGTTGCCATTCAAGGGCGATACTGGTTTTTCCCTTATCAAAACCGCCGACAACCACCACTTTGCCACCGATCCTCGATATGGCTGTGGCGAGCGGTAGCGTGTCCGGTATCGCCGGTCCGCCGGCGCACTCGAACACGACATCGGCACCTCGCCCTTGCGTAAACTCCCGGACCATCTGATGAGGGTCGCCGCTGCTGCAGTTGACCACCATATCGGCTCCGAGCTCCATGGCCATCGTTAAGGTGGAGTCGATGACGTCCATCACCACCACATCTGCACCACTTGCTTTTGCCAGCTGCAGTTGCGCCAGCCCTATGGGGCCTGCTCCGATCACAGCCACTTTGTCGTTAAGCTTCAGGCCGCTCAGCTGAATGGCGTGTAGGCTGACCGAAAAGGTATCCAGCAACGTAGCTTCTTCATAGCTGACATGATCAGGCAATCTATAAAATTTCTTGGCTGGTCCGGCTACGTATTCGGCAAAAGCTCTTGACACGGTTTCCATGCGCACGTCATAAAGATGCGGGCAGAGGTTGTATTGCTGTACCCGGCACCAGTCGCAGCGGTCGTCGCCCAGTACCGTCTCGATGACCACACGGTCGCCCACCTTTACGTGAGTCACCTTACTGCCCACTTCGACCACCTCGCCGGCCAGTTCGTGGCCCATGATTTTGTGTACCAGCTCAGGCTCCTCTTTCTTCCAATGTCGCAGGTCAGTTCCGCAAATACCTGCCACTTTCACCTTTGCAAGTACCCAGTCAGGACCTTGCAGTTCCGGCGTACCGGCTTCGCCGATCTCAAATTCGCCATTTTCAGTTTTCAGTGCTGCTTTCATCGCTTCTGTCGTTTATCCTTTTGTCACATCGTAAAACCTGAACAGCGGAGCACGACTTTTGTTTAGCGAAGCAGATGTGATTTACTCGCACAGCTGTAAACGCCAACGCATATGGCAAGCGTGAAACTGTCCGTGTATCATCGGTCAACAACTATATTTATCATTTAGTCCTATACCATCAAAAATTTGTGCTTTATATTTTTCAATTCGTCCGATTCTTGTCTTCGCTTGCTTAGGTTGCGAAAAATGAATAATATAACCCCTTTGGCGTCCGGGTGTCAGGGAATAAAACGCTTTCTTAAATGCCGGGTCCGCTTCAAAGGCTTCTGTAAGTTCATCAGGAATTGGTTCAGGATTTTTCTTAAACTCAACTTTCTTCCCACTTTCTTCTATGGCTATTGCCTCCAAAACATATGACTTCAACACATCTTTTAGCTTTTCAATAGCTGTTACATTGGTAAATTTTACAATTCTGTCAGATTGTAAGTTACCCTGTTGTTGAAGGATTTTATGTTTGTCAGTCAACAATACACCCTTAAAAAATCCAATATTTGCAGATTCCTTCAGTGCTCCGACTGAAACGATATTTTTTCCATGGTGTGTGTAAACAGGTGCCCCCCACTTTATCTCTTCTTTCAAACCCGTTTCCAGGACAATTTGTCTCAGTAGTTCCAGTTCTGCTCGCCAATTATTGACTTTGCACTGTGGCGTTCCGCCATATTTGCAACGCATGCAGCCGTCAATCAGGTATTTGTCAACCTGCGGATTAAACGCTATCTTCATCGCTTGCTATTTGAAAGTTTGCGGTCAGCGGGCCTGAAATACCAAGATACCATAGTCAAGACAAGCAACAGGATCGTGCCAAAATATTCTACCGCTTCGCCTCCAGCAACAAGATGTGTAAAAATCGCTCCCGTCATTAAAAAGAAAAATCCTGCATATGCCCATTCTTTCACCAATGGAAGTTTAGGAACAAGGACAGCCACGACACCTAATATTTTCCAAACACCGAGGATGGTTAAAAGATAAGAAGGATAACCCAATTCGTTCATTTTTTGAACCTCTTCTTCCATTTGGATGAGTTGAACAACACCGGTTGATACCATTCCCAAACTCAGCCAAATGGTAGCCACCCAATAAGTGATTTTAGCGCTCTTCTTCATTTTATTATTTCAATTTACTAAACATGTTTTCAAGTTGGTTATGAGCCATATTAATGCCTTTTGCAAATGGCAGTTTAAGCATATTGTCCCTGTCTGCCACAGATTTAAAAATGATTTTCATGGTTAGCTTGCTTTTCTCTTCACTAATTGGCTCGAAGTCCAAAAATTCGAGTTGAACGGGAAACCCTGTGTTCTCCATTTCAAAGGTCCGTGTAATGTTTTTGTTTTCAACCAGCTTATGAATAGAGCCGTTGGCGCGAAACAGCACATTTCCTTGTGCATCCGTCGTTTCAAACAGGTAGCTTCCGTGGGCATGGTTATCCATTTTTAACACCCTGTTGCCCATCCATTGCTCCACCAATTCAGGCGCTGTGTAAGCCCTGAAAAGCAGGTGTATGGGCAAGTCAAAGGTCCTTGTTATCAAAATCTCCTGTTTACCATCTTCGGCAGTGATTTTCGTTTTCTGTTCCATGTTGTTAATTTTATGATTTATATGAATTCATTACCTGTTCCAACTTGTTGAACCTGTCGTCCCAGAGTTTTCTGAACGGTTCTAAGAAGTCAGCTACCTCTTTCATTTTGGCAGCATTCAGGTGATAATAGATCGTCCGCCCTTGCTGTTCCTGTTTTAGCAGTTCGCACGCTGTCAGAATCTGAAGATGTTTTGAAACGGTAGGTCTTGCCGTGTCGAAGTTGGAAGCAATCGCCCCCGCCGTCATTGATTGTGTAGCGAGAAGAAGAAGAATGGCCCTTCTTGTCGGGTCTGCAATGGCCTGAAATACGTCGCGTCTTAAATTCATTACGAAGTCATTTGGCTACAAATATAAGTGTAGTTACTTAGCTACACAAGTTTTTTTGTTTTCCACGCCAACAATTGGTGCGCATTTTACTAAACGTATATAAATCCGACCGCCAGTCGACCATTATTGTCGCGTTTCCCCCTTCAATTGTCCTCTTTACACAGCAAATGTCCTGGGCCCGTCGGGTAACTTTGCGCACGATGAAGAAACTGATTTTACAGCAGTTCATTTCCGTTGACGGGTTTTGCGCTGACCAGAAGACCGCCAATACCTACACGATGTTTACCGCATTCGGGCCCGATGCAGCCGGAGAAGGCACGGTATTGCATAGCTATGAACCGGAAACTTAAATTAAAATTGAAACCATGGATATTAAATTTGAGGCAGGAATTAACATTGCAATCAAGATACCCAAAAGCAAGTATGAAAAAACGGTTGCTTTCTACAGGGACGTCCTTAAGCTGGAGGTTGAAGAAAAACCCATAACCAACCCTACCGTTTCCAGGACGCACCAGGTAAAATTCGGCAACAATGTCGTTTGGCTGGACTGTGTAGACAATTACACCCATTCGGAGACCTGGTTGCAACTTACCGTGCCGGATGTGGATGAGGCTACCGAATACTTGAGATCACACGGCACGGAAACGTGCGATGAGCTTGAAAAGCTGCCTGAAAATATGCACTGGATCACCGATCCCGCAGGTACTGTCTTTAACCTACAGCAGCGGGAACCTGAAAATAAGGGAACCTGAAAATTAAGGAGAAAGAACCACCGCCCGCCGTTGCCGATCACCGCACAGCGCCCGTGAACGCGCTCGGCTACCTGCGTGTCATGTTCGCCGTGGACAACATAGACGACATGGTATCCAGGCTCAGCAAGGTGTGCAGGTGGTCGGTGAAGTGGTTCAGTACGAAAACGCTTACCGGCTCTGTTACATCCGTGGGGCCGAAGGGATTCTTATCGGCCTTGCTGAACAAATTTACTTCGACTGTGACCGGCTATCCGGCAAGGCCGTAATCAGTTGGTACCATAAGGACACCACCTCTTCGCGGTCCAGCGGCATGGACCCACCAACGCATAGCCCATATGGGATTAATAAACTGACGATAGCATCTGCCTGGGGGAACGATGGCCCATAAAAAAACGAGAAATTACACGCTAAATTTTTGAAAACTATCTGTATCTTTGAAGAGAAGACAAAAAGCTACATTTGTCTGCGATCACACCGATTAACGGATAGCCAATGGTTAAAGCTTTACATAATTTTTCGGACTACCAACTATTACAAGCCTTCGAAGAAAACGCCGAACCAGTATTTAACGTGTTATTTGACCGTTACTTTTCGCGTATCTATAAATTCGGGCATTCATTGCTCAACGATGCAGAGACGTCGAAGGAGCTGGCGATGGACGTCATGATGCGGCTATGGCAGAAAATGAGTGTTATTCGGTTGGAAGAGCACCAAGATTTGACGGGTTACCTGTTTCAATCTACGAAAAACGCTGTGCTTAATCACCTGCGTAAAACACGCATTCTCACACAATCATTGGATGTTCTTCCCGACGAAGCAGATGGCGCAGACCACCCGGCCGACGCATTGCTTTGTCATCATGAGCTGGCCACCTTATATGAAGCGACATTGCGTAAAATGCCGGAACAACGGCGCAAGATTTTTTTGCTTAATCGAGACGAAAGCCTGTCTTACACCGAAATTGCTGAACGCCTAAACCTCTCCGTCCACACCGTGCGTAACCAAATGAGCTCATCTTTGGCGCATTTCCGAAAGCACCTCAGTAACTACGATGAGACCGCAACGCTGTTGTGGATTGCGGTATTATTGAAGGTATCTGAATGGCCATAGAAAAGCCGCGCTGCCCAGGACTTCGCGGCTTCAATCCAGGTTCCAGTTCTTAGTTTAATTGATAGCCTGACATATACCCGGTAAAGTAGATTTCTGGTCGCTCTACACTGATCATTTGGGCAAGAAAGTCACTTCCATTATAATCATATAATTGCATTTTGAACGAATCGGTATTGACTAAAGTTAGTAGTGGCTCCATATACGCCCGAATGAACTCCGCATTCTGGTGAAGCACGTTATCCTCATCAAACGGCAAAACCTGAAAAGAATAGTTCCCATCCGGCGTCTTGCTATAGGAATACGGATAGACAGCTTTGTAGACGCCGCCCTGATTGCCGAAAAAGACCTCCAAATTCATCCGGTTTTGCTCGATGTCCATGTGAAAAGCGAACACACCCAACTGGAAACCAAATTCGCTGAAAAGCATGCTTTCCGTAGCTCTAAAGTAGAGTTCGTGAAAAGCCTCCGACCAGCCCGGAAGTTCCTCTATGAAATAAGGGGAAGGTAGGGAAACATACGGAGGATAACCGGTACCAAGCAAAAGGTGCAAAGGCACCACAGGCATAGAGGCGCCTTCTAGATCGAATCGGCTACCGTTGGAGGCGATGTAGAAAGTTTCCTGTTCCGTATCTATGCTTAGTTCGGTGATCACATGGTTGCCTATTCGGATAGGCGTCCTCAGCAAGATCCGGTTAACGCCATACGCATAGTCAGATGAAGCTACCATGGCTCTGTTATTCTCACCAAAGAACAAGATCAACCCCCGTGCGTCGGGGTTCAGCACCACCTGTACCGGGCCATGGCCCGGAACGGCAAAGGAAAAAAAAGGCTTCTGCAGAAAGAAATTATACATATAGATGTACGAGTTACCTAAAACGCCGTATTCAAAATTCAATTCTTCCTGAGCGTTGAGGTGCACCAATTTCAGTTCGTCGCCGTTGCGGTTACCACGGAGGACAATGGTATCACCCTTTACGTACCTGAAGGCGTAGCTAGTGTCCGCACCTACCCACCGGAATCCCTCTTTGTGCATCACATCATCGAGGTACGTGCCTGCTGAAAAATGGATGGCCGCATGGTTAGCCACCGTGTCGAGCCGATAAGTCCCTCGTTTGGGCTGCCGGGCGGTATTCAAGTCGAGGTCCAGCAAGGTCCACACGTTTCCCGCTTTATCCATCTTGAAGAACATGGTATAGAACTTGCCGTTGCCCCGCTTCTGCGTCAAAGTCGCCTGATAACCCAGCGATCCACCATAGAGAACCTCCATAAATTCTGTCATCAAGATTCCGGGTTTCGGATATACCTGTTCCACTTTATAGCCACTTGTGCCTTCCTTTCTACAGGAAGCGAACACAACTATTGCCAATAGTAGTATGATTGATATTTTCTTCATAAATACTTTAATTAACGTTGTCATTGCAAAAGCCCCACAAATCTAAATCCCGGTAAGCCGGTGCTTTCGCCCGATGCCCGAAGTTCATCGGTTAGCAGATCATACTCAAACTGGACTTTGCCGTACAAGAACCCTTCCAGCACGGGCACAAATGCATGCTCCAAAAACGATGCGTTGCCATCCACTGCTCCTTCATACTGGAATGTGAACCCGTCATTGTCGAGCGTATAGGAAAAGACGAAATTCGATTGAAAGTTATTACCGTTTTGTCTTACGATTTGGTTAACGAACAGCAATTGTTCTCTACGGTCGATGGTAAGCCGCATTTCGGGGAATGTGGTTCCGGCACCCAACAGGCTTTTCGCCTGGTGCAAGAATGCCTCCCGCCGTGCATTGAATTCGGTCCCGTTTCCCGGATAAAGAACTTCCATAGGCACGCGGATTGCTTCATATGCGTTGCCCCATAGCTGGATCAGCGGGAACAATGGCGCATCTGACTCCCAAAAAGGAAACGCCTGATTTCCAAATGTCGCTTCCAGTTCCCCACTTTCTGCATCGATACGCAGACGGTCGATGAGTAACCTGCCTAGTCGCAGCGTGTCAGACAGGACCAACTCATTTTGGCCGGAAAAAGCAAAACCAAACGTTTTGGCAGCTATAGTGCCCGCACTGTCGTAGACCAACGAGAATGTCTTCGTTTCAAGGTTCAGGGACGTATTAAACACGTCTCCCATCGCATCCTCCAAATAGCTAAATCGTCTATGTTGAAAAAAATCGGTTACCTGTTGCCGCATGCTATTGAGGCTACCTGATGCATAAGCCGCAGCTTCATCAGCGCTTGCCCGGATGAGTTCGAGCCGGCTTCCTGATAAATTGCCCTTCATCCGGATGGTGTCGGCAGATACCGAAACGAAAGAAAACTCAAAGTCTGAATACAATCCCCAGCCCGGCGTTCCGTTGTATACATCGGGGTCCGGGTCGGCTAATACATGAATGTATGAATAGGTATCAAAATAAAGAGAAGGCACCATCGCCGCCCGTAGCCGGTAAGAGCTTTCTTTGGCATGATTTCCCGTTTCATCAGTGATGTCGGCCAACATCGTCACTCGGTTTCGCCCATCGAAGCGGATGAGGAATCCGTAGCCGCCACCGCCTGCCGGGAACAGGTGAGCCTTCCAACCGTGTGATGCCCCAGCTAGCAACCCATCATACGCTTCAAGAGTCGCGTTGAGGCGCTCGTCGGGTCTTTCACCTTCGAATTCGTTCTTTGAGCACGCCTGCATGAGCGAAAGCGCTACGAAAGGCCCCGCCCATTTTATAAAATGTTGTAGTGATAATGACATAGTTCTTTTCTTTTACGGATGCATATATCTGGCAATAGCTGCTTGGGTTTCCCGTTGCAACTCCGAAAAATCAATTTCAAAATTCCGGAGAAAGTACTCCACCACCATGTTCTGTTTCCGGCGCAATATCACTTTTGCGGCTTCCGGCACGTCGTCCTTGGCGATGACGCTATCATAGTACGCTTGTCCGTAAACCAACAGGAATGAGATTGTCTCCACGAAGTCCTCATCGGGGTTGGCCTTGGCGTAGGCCGATATCAGGCCCTGCCGGTGTGCCGCAGCATCCGTGTTGTTATACCAGGTTGCCGTGTACCACTGCGGATTCAGCGCCTTCCAAGCTACCGGATACAGCTTGCTTTGGTGTAGAATATGGGCAAACTCATGGTGTATGGTGTGCAGCAGCTGCCGTACTTCACCCATATTAGATCGCTCAAACCTGTTCAGCCTTAGCAGCAGCACCTTGCGCCCGCCTTCTGCCTGGCCCAATACAACGGTACCGTCGGTATTGTATTCCGCACTGCCTGCCAGTACGAACTGTTTGGGTACATACGTTTTGATAAAGGTGCTTTCAGCGACCTTTTCGTAAGGCTTTATCCAGATATCCTTCACTGCGGCCATTACCGGTTCCACCTTTTCTTCGGCAATAGGCACCAGGTTGCGCTGATAATTAAGCTCAAAAGGATCCCATTTGTATTTCACCTCAATGTTATAAGGTGTAAGAAATTCGGCGTCCAGCCAACTATCAATCGGGCCCTTTACCCAGGTTTCGCCGCCAAGGCCCACAATGGGCGTATCCGGCAACGTCTCGGCTTTGTCACAGGCACCGCCCAGCCATGCAACGATCACAACATGCATACACGCTATTACTCTTTTCATATCCAGTATAGTATCTAAAGTCTATTAACTAACATCATCTGGGGTTCAGCTCTACCCCTGCGCTTTGTGCCTCTTGCGGAATCTGCGCTATCCGCATGGGATCGTTTGGGCCTAAAGTGAGTATTCGGTTGTCAGCCGTCCGGTGAACCACGCCCAGGTTATGGCGGACAATATCAAACCATCGCTGTCCCTCGTGCAGAAAGTTCACCCGCTTGAAATCCAATATGCACTTCACTAATGCCTCCTCCATACTGAACGTTCGGTAAAACCCAAGCAGCTTATCGCGGGTGATCTTGTGGAGGTCGGGCATATACACCGGATTTTGGTAGTCATACCCCATCCTTGTAGCCGCATAGTCGTTTAAGTCGGCTAATGCGCCGACAAAATCACCCATCATGGCTTTGGCCTCTGCACGGTTGAAGAGCACTTCCTCAGCGGTAAACAGGGGCACCATATTGTAAGGTATGCCCGTTTCGGCATGCAGTGACTGCCGGACAAAGTGTTCCCGAAACTTGGGAATATTTAGTGTCATATCTGAACCGTAAACACCATATCCCCAGACTCCGCCCGTCACGTTGGCACCGAAAACTTCGTTCCAAGTCGCGACTGTGAAGCCATAGCGGTAATTTGGATAACTGCGCCCCCACAGCGTGGGTACCTCTACCAACAAGATATTCGCCGGATTGTCGGCGCGCGTATAGTGAGCCGCCAGTTCAAGGTACTGCAAGCTTCGGTAAGCCTCACTGTTCACCGGGCGCAAGTTTGATGCAAAACTTCCTTCGCCGAACACGGCGTTAGCATGTTCCAACGCCTTGGCATAAGCGCGCTTAAAGAGGTAATATCGTGAAGCGAACGCATGGGCGGCGGCAGTGGTAAAATGGAATTTCGGCGATATGTAAACACCATCGTCCAGCAATGACAGTCCTTCCAATAGGTCCTTTTCAATCTGGTCGTATACATAAGCCACAGTGCGCCGCTCGTACCGCTTGATTACTACGTCTTCCACCTCGGTTACGTAGGGAATGCCTGGCAAGTTTGCCGCAGCATGTTCCTCATAGGGTTGTGCAAAAAGAACGGCTAGCATGAAATGCGCATAAGCGCGTGCCACCAGAGCCTCGCCTTTATATGGCTGGTACGCTTCGGTATTGCCATTACGTTCAATCGCCTGCAACGCGTGGTTTGCAGCGGCAATAGCCGTATAAGAGGCATTCCAATAATAGGTAGGGGAATCTTGGTGAATATCGGACACATCCTGAAAATGGTAAGGAGCACTGTTTACCACCGGCGCGTTACCAGTACCTTTGTCTCCTGCATTATCAGATAATATTTCCGTAAACGGAATATAATTCGCTTGTGGATAGGCCGTTGCCAGCAGCTCGCCCACCTTTTCCGGCGAGTCCAAATCGGTACGCATGTCCGGCGCAATATCGAGGTATTTACCGCAACCGCTTATGGAAAGAGCCACGCAGATAACGGTTCCCTCTGCGAGGTAAAGTAATCGCTTGTTCATGATAAAATGTAAATGCTTAAAGTCCAACTTTCAGTGACAATGTGAATTGCCGGGGGAGCGGCATGGCTACGCCTCCCGAACCAAAAAACTCAGGATCCTGCCCATTCAGTGCCTTATCTGCATAAATCAACCACAGATTATTGGCCACCACGCTGAGTGACACGTTTTTAACCCCCACGGCACCCAAGTATTTTGCCGGTAAATTGTAAGAAACCATCACCTGTTTAAGGCGCACGAAATCACCCTTCGCCGTCCGTTGCGTGGAATAATTGTAATTGTTGTAAGGATAGGCTCCCACCAAGTCAACCACTTCCCGTCTATCCAAAATTGATGGCTCCGATTGGTCGCCATACAGTAGCCAACGGTTGAGGAATTCCTCTGGTGTAGCGTCCAATTCGCTATAGGATGTACCGAACACCGGTCGAAGGCGCACTACGTTGCCTGTGCTGAAGGTCACCAACGCCGTAAGCCGGAAATCTCTATAAGTGATGCCATTGAAAAAGCCACCCGTCAATAACGGATCGATTGACCCTTCGTATACGAGGTAATCGGTATTACGGTCTTGCAAGAAAACCGCCCCTGATACTTCTCCCAGTTCATTAAGAAACTGTGGTACCCCCCGTTCATCATCAAGCCCCCGGTAGTCTAAGGAAAACAGCCCACGCTGGGCATAGCCCTCTTTGGCCCCACCGTCAGGATTTACAAGCGACCAAATATTCGGTTCATTTTTCAAGCTGGTTATTTCTGACTTATTGAAGCCGAAATTGAGTTGGGAAGTCCACTTCCAGTCACTCCATTGCAGTACCGTGCCGTTCAGGGTAGCCTCTACACCGTTCGCCTTCATGTCGGCATAATTCGCCACTTTAACAGACTCACCTCCCATCCCTCCGGTACGCACCAAACCAATCAAGTCGTAACTCTGGTGGTTATAGTAGTCTACCGTCAGCGAGAGCCGGTTTTCCAAGAAGCCCACATCTGCCCCTACATTCAGCTTGTACATTTTCTCCCAGGTCAGCTCCGAGTTTTCGAGGTTGGCCAAGTAAATTACCGATTCGCGTTCCGTCAAGTACGGGCGATTGGCCGATGCATTACGCAAAACCACACTGGAGTTTGTCGCTGGTCCACTGCTTGCCGTTAACCCGTAGCTGGCACGCAGTGTCGCCCGGCTGAGCATACGCTGCCTGGCAAAGAAATCTTCCCCGTCCACATTCCATGAACCACTCAGGTTCCATGTCGGCAACCAGCGTGCCGTGCGCGTACGGCCCATCAAATTGGAGCCATCATAGCGCACAGTGCCTGCGACGTTGTACTTGTCTTTATAGGTGTAGCCACCATTCAGGCCATATGCCAAGAAGCGGTCAAACCGACGGGTCATTGAATAATAGTCCTGATTGGCTTCAATGACCATCTTCATGAAGTTGGGATCCACGTAGGGCGTGCCACCCTTATCAAACTGATAGCCGTAGCCATTAAACTCCTTGAATTGCCTGTCGGCATACCGCAATTCCATAAATCCATAGCCTCGAACGTGATGGTCGGCACCAATCCGACTGCTGTAATCCAATGAATTTCGTAGATTGTAGCTGGTAAGGTACGTGTCATTGGTGATATAAAACCCACCATAAGGCAACACCGAGACCGGCTCCGCCTCCGGGTCGTCTGGATTCCGATACAAGAACTTATTTGCCGTACGGATCGTGGCGTCACCATCCGCGCGGTACGCCTCTGGCATGTTTGAATTCTCATGTACGCTATGCTCTTGATTGGTCTTCGCGTAGCGATAAGCCCCTTCAAAGGAAAATTTAAGGTTATTCAAAACGTTGTACCGCAGGTCACCCTGCACCTTAAGATCCATGAAACTAAGGTCTAACGTATTGTTTTCCAGCTCATGGAGGATGTTGAACGGCGCAAAGTTCCGACGGAAATATTCCTGTTCACCGTTTTCATCGTAGGCTGTTAGTGCCCGGCTGGTATTCAGCGCATAACTGTATGGATTGATGTCGAAGTCGCGGCTCAACTCTCCACTTACAGCGTTGCTTACGCGCCCTAAGGTACCCGGGGCCTTTTGGTTGCGGATAGCACCTTGGGTAATAATGCCATAGCTCAGTCGGCTGTTCGGCGTGAAAGTCGCCCGCATATTTCCGGTAAACCGCTCCACCGCATCGCCTTTGCTCCATCCGTTATCGTTCAGGTAGCTCGTAGAAACATAGAGCTGAGACTTTTCCGTTCCGCTGGACACACTGAGCGCGTGTTCTTGCATGAGCGAATTGTCGAACAGGATGTCGAACCAATCGGTGTTGGCATACGCATACCGTTCAAGAAACGCACGGCGACTTTCCGGATCGTTGCGCAGTCCAAACTGCCCGTTTGTCGCGTCATACTGATTAATTAGATCAGCCATTTTGGTATAAATACCACCGTTTACTGCACGGGCCGTTTCGCCGTAGTTAAGCCAACCCTTGCGTTCAAGTTCGGCATAAAGCGATACCTGGTCGTAAGAATTCATGATATTGAACTGCCGGTAAGTAGGTTTCAGGTAGGTTGAAAAATTTCCAGTATAGGATACTACCGGTTCGCCGATGCGGCCTTTTTTAGTGGTGATCACGATCACCCCATTCATCGCCCGGGCACCATATAACGAAGTAGCGGCTGCGTCTTTGAGTATCTCGAAACTTTCAATATCGTCAGGATTCAAGCCCGCCACCGAAGATCCGATCAACGTAGAAGGGTCGCCAGTCGAGAGCTGCTCGTTGGACACATTGACCACATCTTCGAGGATGATGCCGTCCACTACCCACAGCGGTTTGTTGTCGCCATTGATGGAGGAAGCTCCTCGGATCCGAATCTTTGGGGCTGCACCGAATGTGCCCGATACATTTTGCACCGATACGCCTGCCACCTGTCCTTCCAGCATCCGGCTCACGTCGGCTACGCCCTCACGCTTCACATCGTCCGCCTTCAGCGTTGCCGATGCACCGGTAAAACGGCGTTTATTTACGGTTTGATAGCCTGTGACGACCACGTCTTCAAGCATCTGCACGTCAGATTCAAGGGTGATGGAAAGTGTAGTTTGACCCGCTACAGAGACTTCCCGGGTGGCGTAGCCCATCAGGCGGACGACCAGTATGGCGTCTGATGGAGCTTGAATTGCGAAGGAGCCATCCGCACCCGTAGGTACGCTGGTATTGGTTCCCTTAACGATCACACTTACACCAGCCAGTGGCCTACCGGCAGGATCAGTCACCTTACCGGTGATGCGTTGCTGCGTCAAGATCGCCGGAAGACCGGCTGATGTTGCCGACAGCGGGCTGATGACTACCGTAGCCAATGCAATAGCTACCGTTATCAAACTGAACTTCATATATCGTCTAATTTTCTATTGTTGTCTTTATTCATTGCACTTTTATCCTATTCCGAGGGCCTCGGCCGGCGCGGCACGACTTACCGCAGGAATATCCTGCGGATGGCCTGCCCGTTGTTTTGGTAAAAGTAGATGTCGCCATTGGGCCCCCAAACCATCGTACCAGTCCCTATATCATTGATCGCTGCCTCATATAGCGGCCCATCCCTAAACCCTCTGGGAAATCTGAGCGTGGTGGAAACCTCCCGGCTGGCGATATGGATTTGCCGGACTAAAATGTTCAGGCCATACGGAGGTACTTGTTCGTACTCCATATCTGACACCAATAACCTGTCATTGCCATCGGCCTGTATATTATTTGGGTTTGTAAATGATGCCTGGGTTCCAACGCCGTCAACCGAACCATACGGACCACCTCCCGCCCATGGTATTTCCACCTGCGAGGTAGCCGGGTTGGTAAAAGCTATAACGTATCCAACATCCCAGTAATGCAAGAAATAAATCATTCCGGTTTGATCTATGGCAATACCGGCAGTCGATATCGCCGGGTAAGCGAGTAGCGAGTGCCTGTTAGGTACCAGACGCGTTATTTCACCTTGAGGAGATATCCGGTGGAGGTTTCCTCCGGCCTCCGCGAGAATCACATTGCCAGCAGTCATCGTCATTCTGCCAGGTTGGTTTAGGGTTACGAATCGACTGACCATGCCATTTGGGGTAATTTTTCGGATTTCGTTGTTGTTCCGTTCGGAAACGTAGAGGTTTTGCTGGTTGTCTATCACGATTCCGGAGGCGTTATTAAAATTAAAGCGCGCCTCTTCACCACTTCCATCTTGACTACCCGGTGTGGCGGCATTGCCAGCCAACGTAGTCACAGTTCCCTCCGCAGTCAATTTGATTACGGCGTGTCCACTTAGTGCGTAGATGGAACCGTCGGCACCCACAACCATACTGTAAACGGTTGGAAGCCCGGCCGCGATGGTCGATACACCCGTTCGGCGAAATTCCCTTGGCGCCACAGCCTCTTGTCCGCCCACGAATACTTGTAGCGTTCCAGTTGTGACGTTCATGGGTGTCTTCACAATTAACTCATTGTCCGTGGCAGCAAGTACCTGCGCGGCGACGCCGTTGAAGGTTACGCGGTTTGCCGCGGGGTTGGGATCAAAGCCTGTACCGGTAATGGTGATCTCCAGGTTATCCTGCCCGTTGTCCGGGCTGAAGTCATGGATGCCCAGGTTTTGGTCCCTGAAGTGCGGCCCTTCAGTCTGTTGGTCATTCACCATCACCACTACCTTGCCACTGCCCGTGCCGCCGGGCAGAATAAGTTTCAGTTCTTCTCCCGTGGCCGAGATGACCGGCACTTCCACTCCGTTGATAAGTACCCGGTTTTCATCCAGCTCAGGGCTGAAAACAGCCCCCTTGATGATCATCTCGGTGCCTGCAGGGCCGCTAAGGGGGCTCACCTCCGTTATTACTGGGAGCGGCACTCGTGTAAATATTGGTCCGGTAGCCCGCTGCCCGTTGACGGTAAGTGCCAATGGACCTGTTTCCACCCCTTCGGGCGCTTCCACCAGCAAGCTGGTTGCAGAAGCCTCCAATATGGCAGCCTGTTTGCCGTTAAAATCGACCAAATTGCCTTCAACTGAAGTCTCAAAACCCTCGCCGCTAATGCGTACTCGGGTACCTTTACCACCGGTGAGCGGCTTCACACTGCGGATGGCTTGGAACACGAAATTCTGCCCCCGTACACTCATTCCGTCCACATTTACCGCTATCGGGCCGCTGCCCGCTTCATCCGGCACCTCCGCCACTAACAGCGTATCGCTGGCACCGGCGACCACGGCCGGTTTGCCATTAATGGTAACTAATGCCGGGCCTGCCATGCTGCTGAAACCCTCCCCATAAATGCGGATGTGAGAGCCTGAAGGCCCGTTGGCCGGATCGATCCGTGAAATGCTCAAGGCTTGGAAGGTAAAGGTTCCAACCTCCTGGCTTCGGGAGCCATTGCTTAACGTGATCGTGCTGGTTTGCCCCCCTTCCGGAGCCCGCACTACCAGATTACCGTCCTCAAGGGCTACAATTTCGCCCGACACGTTGCCGAAGGTAACCGTATTTTTGTCCAGTTTTGGGGCAAAACCTGTCCCCTCAATGGTCACCAGCGTTCCGGCCTTCCCGCTACTTGGATAAAAATTATGAATGATTAATGTCCCCGTTTCGCCACCAGCACTTTCCGGTTTCTTGCAGGCCCCAAGGGTTACGGCCAGCAAAACGGATAGCCATAGCTTGCTATAGGTGAAAAGTATTTCTGTTTTCATCTCATTTTTTTTATCGTGTCAAGCGCAGCACATCGTCCACAATGTGCAATACGCCATTGCCGGCTAAGATATCCTGCCGACTTATGTTCACATCCGTTGTGTTACCTGGTGCAGCAAGCCGGATTCCACTGAAGCCACTCGGCTCCGAGCTATTGGGGATTAGCTTGACGGTGACTGTAAAGGTATTGATCATGCGCTGGCTCCCGATATGGGAGCTACCGGTCGACAGGATGTAATCGTTCACAAATCGGCGGTCAGGACCGATGTGGAATTCACACAGCGCTCGAAGCACGGCAGGGTTGGCCTCCTTCACTTGCTGGATGGAGGCATAACCAAACCGACGCATGGCGTGGTTGGAAGGTGCAAAGACCGTATAGGGTCCCGGACCGCGAAGTGTATCCATCAAACCGCAGCGCCGCAGCGCCTCCACAAAGAGTGTCGTCGTATCGGCCATAGCCGCCTCGGCCAGGGTTTCGTGGGCGTATGGTTCCAACACCCGGTTGATGATCTGTATACGCCCGTTAGAGGCCGGTAGATCTTTTAGCACGACTCGTGCACCGTTGATAGACAGCACCGTATCCGCTCCCTTGATCCAACGGCTGACATAAAGCTTACCGCCCTTTGACTGAATCTCCTGGTTCAGAAGATAGGGGAATTTCTCCAATTCATATCGACCATTTAGGATGTGGTAGTTCACCAACGGGCCAAGCCGAGCTGCGGACATCGTCCTCACATTGCTTAGTCCGCTGTGACGAAACGCCTCGTCCGAAGGTATCAGTACGGTGAAAGGGCCTTCCTCTTCCTGCAGCACTTCGTCCATGCCGGTACGATCTAATGCCACAGCAAAGGAGGAAAGGTTAAAATTATCGTTTACAATAGCGGTGATGCGGTTATAATCCACTTCCCGGTATACCTCCTGCTTATCGCAGGCAAGGAAGCCAATTGCCACGCATGCCAGCGGGCACAATATCCAGAGCGTTTTGCGTTGTAGCATGTTTTATCAATTTAGTTTAAAGCCGGGCGGCACGAGCAGACGGTCGAGCACATGAATGACGCCCGTGTAGGTTTCAATATCCTTTTCAATCAAGGTAGCCGGCTCATATTCCGAGCCTTTGACCCTCACCTGCACGGCTTCTTCCCCATCGCGGATAAAGTCCAGTGGCGGTACACCAGCATGTAATTCGTGTGATGAACCAATATCTATACGTAACATATGTTGATCTACCATGAGATTACCTATCCATTCGTTTCGTAGTTCGTTAGCATAATAAATTAAGGGAGGTTGCGGAACTATAGCACCGCTGATGTACTGATTCCGGTTTTTGCTAAAAATCAAATTCGGAGTCGCACGAGTATTCGCCCCCATAAAATGGTAGTTCAATATGCTGTCCGTTGGTAGGCAGCGTGCTATGCCATCATAGGATTCCGCAAGTGGCACGCGGTGGTTGAAGGCGATCAGGTCATCCAACGTTTGGAAACCCGCCCTATGAAAGGCCTCGTCTGTAGGAATCAGCACGGTCAATGGAAAAATCTGCTTAACGGATAAAAACGCTCCGCTCATATGGTCATATTGGTAATGAATATCTGAAAGATAGTTCAGCATCGGCGCAACATACGATGCCTCCCACCGATAAAAACTAAACCAGAGTCTAACACCTGCGACATACTGGTTGCTCTCATAAGGGACGGAAATGGTTTTCGAAGCTTCGCCGTTTGCCAATACGTTATATAAACTGTCGTTATATCGTCGAATACCCAAGAAAAGCGAAAACCGCCCATCTTCAACAAGCACCTGCCGGGTGCTCTTCCGGGGCTTTTGTAGCACGCGGTTTATGGGGAAAACCGTTCCCCCCTTCAGCAATTTGCATTGAATTGCCTCGCCTACATTTTGGTTATTAATACGAACCTTTCCATTTATCAGGCTAACTTTATAACGGAAGTTCATGGGAACGTCATTATTAGCACTTTGCCGATGGACAGTCTTCACATAGTCACGCTCTAATCGCATGGTTTCCAGCCCAATGGTTCCCGTGTACAACGTTTGTGCTGCAAAGGATTCTGGAGTTATCTGTATCGGAATTACATGGTATTGGACAACACTATCCAATTGCTGTTGGGAAGCTCTGCTAATCCATGAAACGTCCAGTCCGGCTTCTTGCATAGCTGCATTGCTGGGCAGAAAGACGGTGAAGCGGTAGTCCGGATTAAGGGCGTGTAACTGCGATACAATACCACTGCGCCTCCAGGCCCGCCAGAACAGCGAATGCTCGGTATCCTCGGCCATATACGCTTGGACCGTCAGTGTAGTGTCAACAAAGGCAACTGCTTCTCCCTCCTGCGGCGGCATAAATTCCTTCTTGTTACACGACAAGAAGAACGTCAATGCAACGAGAATGATTCCCAAGGTACGTGTTAGCTTAAATAAATAAGTTAAGCATGAATTTTTCATATCCTATCAATTAATAGCTTGTTCTGGCAGCAATATCACCCCGTTAATCTGATGTATTATTCCACTATTTGTGTGATGATTGGCAACCGGCAAGTTGGCGGAGCCACCAAAATAGTAATAGTTAAAGGGTATACTGTGAATGATTTGCCAACGGTTTTCCAGGGCATATGTCTTATTAACGAAGAAGTAGCCATCCAAACCTAGCCCATTGCTATACGCCTCATCCCCTACGATTGGTGTGTATATATTGTATGATGCTACGCCCCGAATGCCAGAATTGAACAACAGTAGTTCATTCAGAAAAAACCGTTCTGGGAAAAGATATGCGCCAAACAGGCGTTTTCCATAATATGTAGTACTCAATTGCGACACTCTTTCCAACGTAATGCCATGATTCTCAAATACCTCATCAGAAGGAGCCATGATGGTCCACCGCTGGCCATCGGTAAGCCTATCCCAATATCCAAAGCGTTTCAAGCCGGCAATCAGCACCTCATAATTGCCTTGTGTTTCCAGCCAGTCCTGCGCATTCCCCTCATGATATTTCAATAACTCGGTCAACTCATGAAAAATACCATTGCTGATGTTGATATTATGGCGATTGCCCATAGCTATTGGCACGCCGTTCACCCACGAAACGATCCTCGGATTCAAGTTCGGATTGTCGGCATTTAGGTTTACCCTGGCAAACCTTAGCTCATTTCCCATTAAGTTGGTGTACTGGTTATTTGTCGTATTGAAAGGGATATCTTCTATATACATTTCTTCGGCGAGTATGTGCGTTAGTACCAGCTTGCGGACGCTGTCGGCACCCAGCCGCTGAAAATGTTCCGGACGGCTGATTCCAATCCGGCGGAACGCCTCATCATTGGGCGCCATAATAGTGTACGGACCGCGACCGTTGAGTGTGTCTACGAGTCCTGCGTATTCAATGGCGGCCGAAAACAAGCTATACTCATAATTGTTGCGTATAAATTCAGCCGCTGGTCGTAAGGTATCATTCGGGTTGTTCAGCCGGATATCTTGCTTCTCACAGGAAAAAAAGCAAAAAGCAAGAAGTAAAACGGAAAATTTCCGCCACAGTGCCGAATGCCCTGTTATTATTGATGTCATCTTGTTTATCATCACAATGTTGTTTAAATAGCTTCCTTATCCTCAAAAAGCAGAGATAGCTAATAAATAGGCGGATCATACACGCGCTGCACCGTAGTCAGGTATACCGTTTCATTGACCACTTCAAGACTGTTGACCGTAGAAAACGAGCGCGGATTGTTTACCCCGGAATGCGTTTGCACAATCAAATTAGGAAGCGCTATTCCGTTATTAATCAAACTGCTACCCCATCCATTCCAAGGGATATCTCTATTTGAAGCCCCGGTGTGCCGAGAAAATACAATATGTGCATATGAATACGGGGTAAAGTACAGCTGCGCAGACTGATTTGGTATATCAGTGCCATCATATTGAGGCGCAAGCAAACTAATAGATTGAAGCAAAAAAGATTGGATAGCGTCAGCGTGACTACCCGCAAACAACGGCAAGGGATGATACCGGGCCACGGCAGGGCTTTCGGTATCTCGCATTAAATGGGTTAAGAACACATTGGTATGAGCGGCAATGGGGTCCGGGCGAGTTGTCCTATGGTCGTATAGCGAATAATAAACATTCATTTCATCGCGTATACCAAAAAAGTTGGCGCTACCGCTAATGCCTAAAAAGTGATTTCTGTTCGCTGGTTTTAATCCATCGGATGCCTCCCAAAAACCTTTGGCGCTCATATTATAGAAATTGATATACAACAGCGAATCGGCCAGCGCCAACTTGTGAAAATTTTCCTGCCGCAGCAGGATGCCGTTTTCCTTTGTATTAAAATCTTTCTGTAATACGTGCATCGTATAGACCTCCTTTGCCTGCAAATTCAGCACCGTATCAATAAGCAGCGCAGCGCGGTAACGGGCTTCCAATTCAAAAAAGGGTACTTCGCTTCTCGGCCGGGCGTAAAAAGCGATTCGCATCTGACCAGAAGGGATCTGCGCCCAGCTGCTCAGGTCAAACCCATTTAGGATGGGGCCTGCGATCACTCGTTCCTTGCCGGGGTATTCAGGGTTGTACACGTCCAATGCGTTGCCGATGTGCGACGGATAGGGCGGGGCGTAAGGCTCTCGGGTTACCAGAAAATCCCCCACAGTCTCAGCCGAAATGGGCAAACCGTCCGCACCATATTCCGGATTGATGAGCATGGTGAGCGTGGACAGGGTCTGGTGTTGATTGTCAATCGTCACGCGGAAGTTGAGGTTATTGAACACGCGCAGGTAAGCAGGTTCGTGTATGACCTTGTGCTCGATTTTCGCACAGCTGGCCGCGTACATTGTAAAAAATAATAAGTAAAAAGTCTTTCGTCTCATGTTTACCGATTGTGCTTAATGATAACCATTTTAGCTTTTTGTTCTTCGGGTACGTGGTCACCGGTTCGGCCAATAAGGGCTACCGTATAGTAACCCGGCTCGTATGTCGGCAAATTGCCGTCGAAACGGGCGTACAATTCTTTCCTGGAGATGAAGTCGCGGCTGTACAATACTGGGACATCGTCTGCCCAGGCGCCGGGCACCTGTCCAGGCGCCGAACGGTAGGCCAATATTTCGTAGGGGGCCTCGTACACATTGCTTGTAATATAGGGGTCTTTCAATGACGCAACTCCCGGGCGCAGGTTAGACACCACACGCTCATCTCCCAGGGCTTCCCCGTCATTTCGGGTAAAGGTGGCATAGGGAAAGTCCGGGCTTAGGTTGATAAAGCGCGCCCGAAAAGGCATCATTTCATTATTACCACTTAAATCATTGGCGACCATCGTCAGCTGCGGTTCGCCTGCATCGTTAGGATAGGCATAAACGGTATAGTGTTGGTTAGCTTCGACGACATGGCTGATGGTGGCCAGTACGCTTCCTGCAGCGTTGAGTAGCTCAATACCCGTTTCACCCACCGGTAGTGTAGTATAGTCTGATGGCTTTCCGTACGAAATATCAACGATACCTTTGCCAGAGGCAATGCGCAAGCTCAGCCCGTTTTCGGGCAGCGCACTGAACCCTTGTATCCGTCCATATGATAAATTTGCTGTCGGGACATTGTCCTGAACAATACGGAAGGCATTTTCTAAAAAGTTACTCGCTTCAGGAATACCAATCGTATAAAATTGAAACTTGGCCGGATAAACATGAATGGTATAAACCCCTCCAGGCTGATAACTATGGATGGGTGCATATACGTGATGGAGGTTTACTGCGGGCTGAGTATAGGATTCTCTTGCAGAAATGGCAAGGGTAGCCGGATCGACGATCATGTGTTCCGGTCGCCCATCTGTACCTGGCAGTTGAAAGCCAGTATAGCTCAGCACTCGAAATTGATAGGTACCATAGGGCAATTCCACAAAGTCGGTCACGCGCTGGTTGGCGTCAATGCCGGTGGTGCCGGGGTGTACTGGGGTTCCATCGGCATAAGTAAGTGTCAAAGGCTCATAGAAGGTGGGGCGGGTAAGAAAATCAGAAGCCATATTGACCACCCGGATCTTGAAATAATCTGGTCTGGAAGGCGGAGTCTCGTCTCGATCGACAACCAAATAGTCGCCTTCCACCGGGTGGGGACCGATGTAGAAATCCACCGGCCGGGCATCCGTTTGTTGAATGGTGAGGCCGAGCCTAAAGTTTAACGGATTACTTAGGTCATTTGGATAGCCCATAATTGACTCAAAAAACAAATCCAACCGCCCATTCTCGCGAAAAAGCCGCTGAGGAATACGCCATTCCCGGCCCAGGTATCCATGATAGGGAAAGTGCTTGGTGCCCGTAGATGTACTATACCAAGGCCCGCCGAACGGAACGGAAGGTGACGTAGCTGTGAAAAAACCCGCATAACTGGTGAGCGTATCCCCGTTGGCAATGACGTTAAAGTACTCTGCAGCATTGATGATCCGTATGGAGGAAAGCTCGCCTTGGTCGAAGGGGTTGGGGCTCTCCACGAGGTGGTCAAGCTTCTCCTTGGCGCAGCGTGTAAAAAGAATTACAGATAATGGGATAAGCATCAAGGACCAAAAAGTCGGAAGTGCACCCAAAGTGCGGAAGGCCGAAAGGCTGATGTCTACTACCTGTTGTCGCATGTTTGATGTTTGATATTTCATGTCCAGTGTCTCAAAATATATTATAGGACAATCCCAGCATGATCTCACTACCGCGTTTATAGCTGCGGTTGATGTATTCGTTGCCGTACCAAGTCCCGGCCGTACCATAGCTGGAGTACACCGTTTTAATGGCCGGGTTTAAGACGTTTTTAGCAAAACCTTTTAACAAAATCCGCTTTGTAATCCGTTGGCTGAATACAAAATCGAGCATCGGCACGGGGCGGCTATATAAATCCGGCTCGCCGGTAAGGTTGATTTGCACGAGGCGCTCCCCCACGATGTTAAACGTAGCCGTGAGGTCAGTGCCCCAGCGCATATTGGCGTAATTGAACCAGCCATTGAACGAGTAGGGAGGTTGCTCGAACAGGGGGCTGTTCTCCGGCGTGTTACGATCCAGCGACATGTTAGCCTGGTAGCGATCCCAAGACTTTTTAATCTGGCTCTGGGCAAGCATGAGGTTGGTACCAATGAAAAAATCACTTAGCGGCGCCCACACGGTACCAAGGTTTTTCACCACTTCAAGTTCTACACCCCATACATAACCAATGTTGGCGTCGTTTTGATATTGGATGGTGGGGTATTCCTGGGAGGTGGCTTTCAACCCTTCGGTACGGAGGTCGAACACGCGTACCAGTTGGTTGTGGATCTCTTTGCCGAATGCTGAAAAGGCGAGTACCTCCCCCGGATGGGGAAACCATTCCCAGCGGAAATCGAGATTTTTGGTATGCTGATTCACCAGATTTGGGTTGCCTATTACCAGTCCCATTTGGAAAGCATCAAACTCAAATACATTCGTAATTTCACGCAATTCCGGCCGCGCCAGTGTGGTGTTAAACGCCCCCCGCAAATTCATCTTTTCGTTAAGCATGTACGTTGCATTTACGGAATAGTAAGGTTTGTAGTTGGCCGTGTAAACTGAGTTGGGCTCAATGAAGATAAGCGGTACCCGTGCCCCGTCTTCGTTGGGGACGGTGAGTGCCGGGTCGAGAAAAATTCCGGCGGTGTCTACCGCTGAACGAATATCTGTACGTTCGAAACGCACCCCGCCCGCCAGGCGGAAGTTGTCAGTGAGGCGTAGGTCCAGCATTCCGTAATAGGCATTGGTCTCGTAGAAGCCGGTGTAGTTATTGGGCGATTTCTGGCTGTTGTATAAGAAGCCACCTATCGGCGCCGCGCCTTCACGCTGCGCGGGTGTAGGAGCAAGCACGCCGACTACTTCGGGGCCGACAAGGCGATCAAGGTCGCCGAAGACCCGGTAAATGGGCCGGTTTCTCCCTTCGCTGTAATTGGAGCCGGGCAACATAAGCAGGTTTTCGGAAAAACTACGGTCGCGATACAAATAGTTAAACCCTACCTTGAACTCCTGCTTAATGCCCAAAAATGGAAAAGGGAAACTCATGTCGGCCTTGTAGTTATAATTGATTTCCTTCAGGAAACGCCATCTCCTGCCATTCGGTTCCGCTTGAAGCCGACCATACACGCCATAGCCATTGACATAGCCCGAGGTCAGGGCATACAACCTGTCCGTCGTGAAGTTTGGCGCGCCGGAGGGATATAACGGCAACGGATTATCAAACAAATTACTAATAAGTACTGGTTCATTTGGCAGATACGTCGCCAGCGACACAAACCGGTAATCCGGATCGTTCTGGCTAGACGAAGACGTGGCCGCATTGTAGCTCAACCGCGGAGCATATTCTCCCTTGCCAAACTGGTGCTCGCCCTGAACATTATAGGTATTTAAGGTTCGATAGCTTTGCTTGAGTGAATAGATGTCGCTATTCACTTCCCCGGGCAGCCCTGTATACATATAACCACCAAACATGTTAGTCGCCATATTTTCGCCACCCCGGCTTCCCAGATACTGGAATCCTATCTCATGCCGAGGGCTGAACCGGTAAGTCAGGCCGCCGAGCACACCGTAGTTGAGGGTCTCCACGCCCGTATTTTCCTGATAAGATTGGTAGCGCCCCATATATAACCGGTTGGGGGTAATGTAATTAGGAATGTTCCGCCAGCTGAAGATATGGTCATTGCCCGTCACCACCCCCTGATAGATGCTGTACTGTGTGAGTTCACCTTGGTGAATATCCGTCATACGCTTATAATAATTGCCACCGAAAATGACGCCTATTTTATGCTTTTTAAACACATTGTACTGGTTACCAAAAGTGAGCGAATAGAGCTGATTAGGTTTTGCACCTTTATAACGGGTGGTCATCACCGGGTCGAAGTGTCGCATGATGCCATTGATGCGCTCAGTTTCCGCCCAAGCATCCGGACTGTACTGTGCATTGGCTATCATTTGTTGAATGGAACCCAGCCCGTTAGGGTATTGGTCAGCCAGCGCGAGAAAATCCGGACGAAGGTTTTTGCCGTTTATGCGGTCACCCCAAAACCCCATGTCGTTATTGTGAAAACTGTTCACCCGTCCGCCAAAACCGATGGTGGTGTTGGTGCCGGTTTCTACAATGAATTCCAGGGTCATCGAATCGGGAATCGACTTGGTTTTGAGTTCTATGATTCCTGCTGCGGCATCGGCCGGCTTATCCGGCGTAACTGTTTTATAAACGACAATATTATCTAACAGAGATGCCGGCACCAGATCAAGCGGAATGGTAGCTCGGTCCGGATCGGATGAGGCGAGCCGGACGCCGTTGAGTTGACCAATGACGCTGCGCTCACCCAAGCCGCGGACCGCCACGTATTTTTCATCGGTCACGGTGACGCCCGTAACCCGCTGCAGCGCTTGCGTCGTGGTGATACTTGCCGTGCGGTCGATCTGCTGTGCTGAAATGCCATCCTGAATGATGGCTGCCTTGCGGCGTTCTTCCAGAAGGGCGATCTCTGTGTTCACACGTTTGCTGGCTGCGACAGTCACTTCGTCCAGTTCGATCTGCACAGGCGTTAGCTGCACATTAACAAACCCGTCGGCAACCGAAACACGCACTTCTTTGGTTTGGTATCCCAGTGAAGAGAACACCAGCGTAGCCGTTTCGGCAGGAACCGGAATACTGAAGTTTCCAGAAGTGTTGGAAATAGCGGTATTTGACGCCATTCCTTTCACCTGCACAGATACGCCTATAACAGCTGTGCGCCTTTCGGCGTCAACAATGCGTCCCTGGATCACCCGTTGTTGATTACGGTTGATTATGGCAACGAATCCATCCAGTTCCTGAAAAATAAAGGGCGTATTGGCTAGCACTTCCGAAATCGCTTGGCGAATGGTAATATCCTTGGCTTTTAGGCTCACCTGCCTGCGGCTATCCGTAAAAAGGTCGTCGCGGATGATAAAGCGGACATTCCCGACTTTCTCAATGGCCAGCAAGCTTTCCTTAATATCTGCGTTTTCAAGGCTCAGGTGTATTTTCTGGTCAAGATCCTGACTGCGCCCTTCATGAGCTGCAAGCAAGCCAATTAAGGTTATTTCAACAATCAGCGCTATTACCGAGCATCTCATCAGAAAAACAATATATTCTTTCAGAATATTTCGTGCACGAGGACTTGTTTGTAATCCTTTTTGCATATTTTTGAACAATCGTAAATGAGTTCCGGGGGTGTCCCCGGGGTCAATTATGGGTTTCACAATCCGGCAAGACGTCGAAAATCAACCGGATTGTCTAGGATTATATAGCGATCCCGAACATGGTTTGGGATCGCTGCATTTTACCGCGCTATCTATGTAGGTGTCTGTGCCATGCTTACTGCGTTTCTTTTCATGTGTTTCTCCAGGTTTACTTAATTATTATTCGTTTTCCATGAATGTCATAGGAAAATCCGATATATACGCTTAGGCTATTCAATAGTTCTTCGAAGGGCGTATGCGTATCTAAGGTAAGCGTTATAGGGATCTGCTTCAACTGCTCCTTTTCAAGGATGAAGCTTATGTTGTAGTTGCGGCCCATTTCGTCCAGCATGTCGCCAAAAGGCGTGCCGTTGAACACCATTTTTCCTGCCTTCCATTGCGTCAGGTTTGCCACGGGGATTTCCAGAGTTTCTACGAACTGCTTAGCGTCATTATACACCACTTTCTGGCCAGCGGTGAGTACCCCCAATTGCTGCACTCGTTTCCCGTTGATAAACCGATCAACGCGCACTTTGCCGGTAGCTACGGCCACAGCCACCTCCCCTTCGCCAAACGCCTTCACCATAAAAGAAGTGCCCAACACTTCTGTTCGGATTTCACCGGTATGGATAATGAAAGGTTTCTCAGCGTCTTTGGACACCTCAAAAAAAGCTTCCCCTTCCAATTCGATTTCCCTCCGGCCGCCTGCAAATACCTTGGGAAACCGCACTGTGCTGCCCGCCCCAAGGTATACTTTGGTCCCGTCGTCGAGGTCGAATACTGAGCGGCGGCCATGGGGATTTTCTTTTTCAATTTCGGGCATCCCAGCTATCGGCTGATGGCTTTTCGGCGCCCAAACCAATAGGTAAGCGCTTGCACCGACCAACAAAAGCAATGCCCACATAGCAGCATATCGGAAAAATCCGCCACGGGTAAGTTTTTTTATTTGGCTAGTTTCGGGCTGTTGTCCTTCATCGGCTTTTAGCCTACTCCACAGTTCGTTACGCCAAATCTCACGGACATTTTCGGGTAGTTCGTGGTCGGCCACAGCATCCCATTGTTCGTCCAGTAAAGCCATCAACCGTTCGCGCCCTGCTGGCTGCTGAAGATAATGATTCACCTTCGCCGCTTCATCAGCTGTGCATGCTCCTGCCAAAAACCTTCTCAATAATTTTTTGCCTACCCGTTGTTTCATTTACCGATCGCGCCTGGTTTATTCTCCTTTTAACTGAAGATGAAGATTCTGTTAACTTCTCGCTTCAACAGGTTAAACACTGATTTCTATCATCACTACTATCGGGCTGACATTTTTTTTTCTTTTTTACACCACACCTGTAGCCGCCGAAAAATTAGAGCAACGCCATACCCTGCAACTGGATGACCCCGAATATCGAAACGTAAAACAGCGCTGGGGTGCCGGAGAGACGAGCGTCATTTAGGTAGGCCAAAACAAGCCGGTTAGAGAAATTGGAATCAGAAGCAACTGGATTGCGGCGCTTGCGGTCATGGAATCCGGATCCCTGCTAAATTGTTCAGGACGGCGGTGGCCCATCACGGCATCCGAAGGCGCTAATGCTTTTCCCCTTATATTATAACTTGACCTGCACAAGTATGCGCTGCTTGACCCGCTTTGCCGGCTGCGCACACCAGCTGACCCGTGGTACGACAGGTCGTATTCGACGTCCGCAGCACCTTTGCTGGACGACAATATACGATAGACAACTAATGCAATTATCCTTCTGCTGCCCTTATTTCATAAGTACTCTCCTGCACGAATACCTGTCCATAGTCGTCCGTCGCCCGCACTTGGATGCGATGAAGACCCAAGCCACGGTCGTTGGGAAGCGGGGCCCACCACAGGTGAGAGCAATCGGCCGGCTCCGTTGGCCGCCGACCGCGGAAAAGCGTGTTAGCAGTATCCCAGCGATACAATTCGGCAACGTAAGCTGGATCCGGCTGGACGATGTGCCGCATAGGCCTCCATTCCTCATCACCTATCCGATACTCCACGTTACTCCCTTTGTGTCCCATGAAGAAATTGGCATATATCCGGCCCCGGCCCTCCCACCAGATGGTGCCGAGTACCTTTCGGTGAAACAAGCCGATCTGGTAGTCCGCTGGTTTCCCCGCTACCTTAAAGTTCGCTTTGTACTGATTACCCGAAATAGCCAAATAGACATAGCCCCGCGGCGTACCATCGCTCATCGTCGCATCAGCTACGCCATGTTCGTTGATGATACCCGAATACCAGTTGCCGCAAGTAGCCCCAACATTAAACTCATGCAAAGGCGTCTCGTTGGGCCAGCCATCTTCCTTCCCATAGAAAAACTGTTGATGCTGATGGGTATGTGCCGAAAGGGCCAAGACGTTTGAATAACCGCGGAACAGTTCAAACAGCCGTTGACGGTCCGGCTTGCGGAAGGAGTTTTCATTGACGATATTCATCTGGATATGATTGACCAACACGATCAACTGGTCTTTACCGACGTGCTTCAGGTCGTTTTCGACGAAGGCGAGCTGTTTTTCACTGTAGCCGGCCCACAACCCCTTGCGCCCGCGCGGATCGGGATAGAGGTTGTTGTCCATCACGATGAAATGAGCCTGCCCATAGTTAAATGAGTAAGTGGCCGGGCCGAAATTTGCTTTAAACGTTTCGTCATGGAGGGAATCAACAGAAGCATCCTTGTTCAGGTCATGATTACCGATCACATTATACCAGGGAATCCCCACCTTACCCATCAACCGGATATAATCCTGATGCATTCCCAAGTCGTTCTGGACAATATCCCCCAACGTGATACCCATTGCTGCGTCATCTGTGCCGGCGATTTCCGAAACGATCCCTTTTTCAAAAAAACCAAGTTCACGTTGGTCCAGGACTTGCGGATCGCCGAGCACCAACATCTTAAAGGTGCTGTCCTCTCGTTGGGGAACTAAGGCGAAATCCACGGACTTCGGTAGCTCGCCAGTGGGCTTAACGCCTGGGTATTCCAAGTTAGTGGGTGAACCCATCGGCTTGTGGATGTAGTAAAATTGAGGTTGGTTATGCACGTTGAGCGGCACGCGGTACCCGGAAGGTTTGATGACGAAGATGATGTCATCATGGCCAATCGACAGCTCGTATCGTCCCTTCTGGTCAGTCTTTACCACTTCTCTGCCGTTGCTCACAGCAATACCGGCCAACCCTTGCTCTTTCCGGTCGCGGATACCGTTATTGTTCGCGTCCCCGAACACATAACCCGTCACTTTATCCTGTGCCTGTAAGGAAGAGCAGAGCAGCATGGATAAACCGATCGATAAAAAATAACGCTTCATATATACAATTAACTATTTTTGGTATGATCTATTCATTACTGCATGGCATGGCGCCGTACAGCCGTGGGCAGATTCACAATCTCGTCATTCGGCTGCGCAATCCCGCTGGCCATCTCCTCGTTTTCAAGTATGATCTTTCCATTCCGGTAAACGGCCGGCTGTGCGCTACCCTTCGCCCGATAGCTCCCCGGTACAGGGATGTCGCCGGGTTTTCCCAGTTGGAGCGTCCTCCGGCTCACACCCTCAAAAATCCATTCACCGGTTGATGGCCGGAAAGCCGCAAAATCCGTCCGGCCATCCCCGTCATAATCCGCGGGAACGGGAATCAGCTCATTTGGCTCATACCCTTCAAAGGGCTGATTTCCATGCATGTGTATCTGCAACATATTCCGCTGTGGATTGAAAAGAGCAATATCCGTCTTCCCATCGCCGTCAAAGTCGCCTAGTATCGGCAATGATTTCGGCCCCCCAAATTTAATGGGCTCCTGTCCTTGAATGTACCATGTACCATTGGCGGGCCGAAACACCGCTACATCGGCATATCCATCACCGTCGTAGTCGCCCGGCACCGGAATATCGCCTTTTTGTCCCCACTTTATGCTATCTTTTCCGTCAATAATGAATACGCCAGTAGCAGGTCTGAATACCGCACGATCTGTTTGTCCATCACCGTTATAATCCGCCGGAACGGGAATATCTCCTGTTTGTCCCAACATGGTTTGTCCATCTTGATCCGTCCACACTCCGTCCTTAAAACTCATGATCTCTGAATACCCGTCGTTATCGAAGTCGAACTGCCGGTTGGCGTTCGTGTTCACAAACAAGGGCCGGGTGAATTGGCTGTCATCATCCTCCTCCACCTCGCCCGTGTACGGCGAAAAGGTCCGCACGGCCATCCGGTCATTTTTCAGGGAGAACGTGAGCAGCCGCATCAGGCCATTCCCCCCGCCTTCGCGCCCCTGGTAATCCGACAGCATGATCTTGACGGTTTTACCCAAATAGCACTCCTGTCGGTATCCCTCGCCATTTTGGCCTACATGGCCGCCAAGCATCAAAAAGAGATTTGGCAATCGTTTCAACCGGTCGTATAGCCGCGCGCCCTGCTTGGAAAATTCAGCAAATCCCTTTTCGTTCGTTCCCTTCGTCCGGTTATTGCCGACGACGGCGTGAGTCACCACAATGGCTTTCCGGTCAGCATGCTTTTCCAGTACTTCCGCAGCCCAATTATTCATATTTTCCTGATCATCGTCCAGCATATCATACTCGATGTACACCACCACGAAATCCATCCCACCCGCCGAGAACAAATCGTAGTGGTTGTCGTTGTCGTTTCGGTAATGCCCACCATACCAAGGTTTACCCGAGAAATGATCGATACCGAAATAGCGGTTGTAATAAGCCGTTTCGCTCCTAATCGCGCGCTGCCCAGGGTATGACTGGTCGTGGTTACCTACGGTCATGCCGTAGGGTATACCATGCGGCATTCTCGGTAGCGGCTCCTCCAGTGCATACATCGCCTGCGCAGCATACGTCCAGGCCAGCGAATCTTCTTCGCCGTAATTCACAATATCACCCAGGTGTATCACGTACTGGATGTTCTCCAATTCTTGATTTTTCCTAATCCAATCAGTTTGTGCGAAAAACATTTCCTTTTTTCCCCCCTTTACTTCGGACGTATAAAATTGGGTATCCGGTAGTATCGCGATGGAAAAAGTCTCTTCGCCTTCATTATCGGAAGACCAAGGCAGCGATAAGCCGAGGGAAAGGAAGCACATCACGCTAACCAGCGCTATTAAAAATTGATTCGTCATGTTATTCTTGTGTTGAAATGGGCGTATATGTACTGTATTCCGTGTAGAAAGTATCGATAGCCAGTGTATCCGGCATGAACGCTGTTCGATACATAATGGCAGAATTTTTCTTGCCATTCGGTAGACGGGTCGTTTCCCGGAATAGTGGGGGGCGGCCGCTGATCCGGACAGGTTCTTCGCGGATGGTTGTGACGCTGCCGTTTTCCTGCGTGTAGCGGATATCCATGAATACTGCCTGCATGTTGACGCCGTACCAGTTGATCTGCGCTCCCATAAATGCCGGAATCTCGCCTTCCTGGGGAAGATCAAACCACTCAACCGACCTGATTAGCCGGTTGCTAATCGTCTGCTGAAAAGTGTCTCCATAGACCTCCCCGATAACCTGGGAGCCGATGGAACGGTGGCCTTGGTTGTCATATGTATAAACATCAAAGGTATACAGCCCCTCCTCCATATTGGGCAACACGACCGAAATGGTATCTACTTCGGCAGTCTTTTGGATGGGCACTTCTACGGAATCGGCCCTGTTATTCCAATAGACCACCGCCTTGACTACCTTCGGGTCAGACACGATAAGCCACTTCAGCGCGATGCGTTTGTTCCCAGGAAACGCCTGCAGCGAATCGGCTTTACCTGGATAGATGATTTCACCCCCCTCAAGGTATTGCGCGTAAGTGTCTTCCATCTTTTCGCATGCTTGGTTGGCGATCAATAGGATAATCGCCAGCAGCATAAGTAATGAAGCTTTTATATTGTTCATATTTGTTGCTATTGAGTGATAGGTTATTAATTTCGTTGCCCCCACAGCGATAATTCATTGACGTGCATGAATCCGAATTCGCCTTGGATGGATGCCCAATTGTCGATCTGTTTCCAGGCCAAGTAGCGCACCGGCGGGGCATCTAAGGCAAAGTCATATTCCTGGCCTGCCGCAGCAACAGCCCGGTCGTCTGCCGAATTCTGACCGACGGGCAAGCCCGATGGTTTGACCATGATCTCGTGGGCAATCATCACCCAGCTATTGGGATCTTCCGGCGTATTCGTTCCCCAAATTTCCCATTCATGGGGGTTACCGTGGGAGAAATACCCACCAGCTACCGAACGCTGCCAGATTTTGTATCGGCTCAGCTTAATCGATTCTCCCAAATCGAACGGCACCCATATTGGCAGCTCAAACCCCGCTTTAGTGTGGAAAAAATTGCCCACATTTCCATCCCACATCCTGACAATCGGATACGCTCCGGAATAATCGACAGCTTCTACCATCGGATTACCGGATACCGGGAGCGCTCCTACTTGCGGCACAGGGTATAGCCCGCGTACATCACGCCAACGGTCCTTGGCAATTTCCTCCTCATAGATGGGCGTCAGTTCGGTCTCCAGCGTATCGGTATGGTTATCCCATCGGTCTTTGACGAAAATTCCAAATCTAATCGGTACAGACTCCAATCCCCGTACAGCAAACTGGTCTTTCGTCAACCCGCTATAGTAGGTATCAATCGATTCCCATTCCTTCAATTCCTCATCCCAGCGGAGTGTTCCGATGACAACGTTGCTATTCACGCTGCCGCTCGCCGCAGATGGATTCTCGAAGTTTACCACAATGCCGCCAAACGTTTCCTGCACATCCAGTGACTGGAGTACTGAAAACACCGGGGCTGGCAACGGTTTAATCGTGACGGTTGTCGGTGACGACTCCTTTTCGGAGCGGCTTACCGCGTATAGGGCGACTTCCCGCTCATTTTCGTCGCCGAAGCCCTCCAATATCAGGTGATTCGTCAGGTATGAAGCCTTAGATTCGACTTCCACACCTTTCAACGAATACACGGCTTTAACGTACAGCAGGTTTTCGTCGTTCGGTAGGGCGTAGGAAATTTTAGCCCCACCCGCCAAGTTCTCTACGCGGACCTCCCGTACCGGGCCGGGGGTTCCGCCACCACCTAATATAGGTCCAAACTTTTCTTCCGAGCAGGACAAGGTACTCAGCCCGAAAGTAAGAATAAGCACCAACGTATTATATATGCGTTCCATAATCCTATTTCCTTTTTTCATTTTCATTTCCCAAATATTACCACCCCGGGTTTTGTACCAAGTTGGTATTGATTTGTAATTCGGATAACTTGATGGGCGAAAAATAATCGCGCATCGCAAAGCGCTGGGTGAACAGCAACACCGGCCGGTAGAATGACTGGGGATCTTTCTGGTCAATATCCCACCCGTATACCGGTGCATTCAGGTTACCGTTCATATGTGCAGTCATCCATCGTTTCAGATCCCAATACCGTTTTCCTTCGAATGCCAGCTCAATGGTACGCTCCCTACGTATGATTTCCCGCATATTGTTTTGATCCTGATAATATCCCGGCTGGGTAGAATAGTTGTCCCACGAATCTTCCAAAGCGGGTATACCCGCACGCGCCCGAACCTTATTGATCCACTTCGACACCTCCGCACTGTACCCACCTGCTTCGTTGAGTGCCTCGGCGTAAAGCAGGTACAGATCGGCCATCCGGAACTCCGGCCAACTATAGGCATAAATATTGGTGGCCGGTATCTGAGGGGTCTGCACTGTCCGGATGTCGACCAGTTTCTTCAACTGATAACTAGTAATAGAAAAGCCCCCGACGCCCTGCCGTGCGGCAAGCTCGCCTGACCTGCCTTGGATATACAAAAGACCGCTATTCCCATCATCTTCTAAGGTCACGTCGTAGTTGTTGGTCGCATTGCCAAACCAGATTCCGCGGTCGAATCCCACGGTGGCATAAAACCGGGGTTCCCGGTCGTAATGGAGCCTTACTGTCGTCTGTCCTTTTTTTACGTAATACCGGTCAGCCTCGTCGGCGGTCACCAGCTCCTCATCGGAAGCGCCTGTCCAACCCTTGTCATACGCGATGGGCAACCCTTTATCAGTATAATATTGCCTCACCATTTTCAGTGTAGGAGCAATCGATCCTTTTGGCGCTACTCCATCTCCTCCCCGATCCCCCGCGATAATCGGAGGTGAGCAGTACCGTTGGATTTCGGTCAGGCGGCTATTCGTGAATGCCCAGATCAGTTCCTTATTGTTTTCGCGTTCGGTGAAGGCGGTTCGGATGTCCAATTGCGTTTGGATCGTGTCGTTGATCGTATACGAAAAACTGCCACCGAATTGATGCAGGCCAAAGCCTTGCCCCTCGCAGAATTCGACCGCTTCCCGGCACGCTTCGACCGCCCTCACCCATTTTTGCGGATCGGCCGTCGTAGTGAACAATTCCCGGCCCTGGTTGTCGGTCAGCGTGAAGAACCCGGGGTTACCACCATTGAACAGTGGGCTGGCAGCGGTGACGAGCACCTTGGCCTTAATAGCCATTGCAATGCCGCGTGTAATCCGGCCCAGCTCCGTATTTTCAAGGCCCGTGATGTTGTCGGGCAAATTTTCATTGGCAATGGCCTCATCCAGTAGTTGTACAATATAATCAAAACACACATCCAGCGGCTCGCGATAGACCTTCACCTCCTCCGAGGAGGCCTCCAACGGCAAGTTAGCCTTCATCAGCGGAATCGGGCCATACATCTGCACGAGGAAGAAATGATAATAGGCTTTCAAAAATTTCACCTCAGCGATCCATCGTTCTCGCTCGTATTCTTCCAAATCCACCACTTTCTCTATATTTTCCAGAAAGGTATTGCAATCGCGGATGGCTTGGAAATAAGGTTTCCCCTGATTTCCCCCGTTCCAGTAATTAACCAAGGGGTTTTGTACATTCTGCAGACCCTTGGCTACATTCAATACCGTTTCGTCCACCCAGTTAACCGGATACATATACCATACTTCATCAGCTGCGTTGAAGCCCGGATTGGTACTGGCGTGACCATTTGCGGGTAAGTACGAGTAGCAGGTGAAGAGGTAACGCTCGGCCGATGAGCGCAGGTGAAAGGCGTAGTCTATGGTGGGTACATTGTCCGGTATGATATCGAGATAATCTTGGCAAGCGTTTAACAGTGCTGTCAGCAGGATGATCTTACTTATTCGAATTACTTTCATGATAAATAATGATTAGAAATCTAACTGTAAACCGACGTTCATAACGCGTTGAATCGGGTATCCCAAGCCGTTTCCGGCCATTTCGACATCCCAATACTTGAATCCGGTAATCGTAAACAGATTGGTCGCAGACCCATAGACCCGCAGGTGCTGCACACCGATACGCTCAGTAAGCACCTTGGGAAACGTATATCCCAATTCCACACTTTTCAGCCGCAGGAATGCCCCATCCCGCATGAACCATGTGCTTTGCTGATTGCTGTTCCCGTTATATACCGAAGATAAACGCGGCCACACGGCATATAGGTTTCGGTTTGCCTCCGACCAATAGCTATCTGCGTACACCTTAAGCAATTGGTTCTGCAGCTGTTTACCGGCCAAAAAACCTGCGTCGATCTCTGCCTGCGAACGGTAGTTGATGAATGGCGAGGTGGCGTTGACATCAATCCAGAACGACGAGCGCGCCGAGCCTTGGAAAAATGCAGAGAAGTCGACTGATTTATACCGCGTGGAAAAGCCGAAGCCGTATACAATTTCGGGTATGGTAGGGAAGCCGATAGGCACTTGGTCCAGGGTATTGATCAAGCCATCGCCATTGATGTCGCGGTACTTGATGTCGCCGCCACGGGTGACAAAATTACCGAAATTCTGCACGGGCGAACTAGCCACCTCATAGTCATCCACAAACAGGCGCTCCGCAACATACCCCCAGCGCTGAGAGGTCGAGTGGCCTTTGCGGTACAGCCAGGGCTCGGCATATGCCGGCTCCTCATAGGCTTCATAGCGATTTTGCGAAAACGTAAAATTGCCGCGGAAGGAAAGGTAAAAATCCGGACCGAAATTGCTGGTGTAATCCATCTGGATGTCGGTAGAACGAGACCTGGCTTCGCCGACATTGGCCTTCTGGGTAGCCTGCAAGCCCATGGTGCCCGGTATGGAAGCTCGGTTCATCAGGATATTGTACCGGTGATCCATGAAGTATTCGGCGATCAGGTTCAGCTTACCCCATAGCCCCAGCTCCAGCCCCAGCGTAGTGTTGCGGGAAGTCTCCCAAGTAATGTTTGGATTGGCGTAGCGGTTGATGCTGTAGCCCGCGCCGCCGTAGCCTCCGGTGGTTCCGAACTGGTATCCATAGCCCCCTTCGTTCATATTGACCTCAGAAAGGTAAAAAAAGCGGTCATTGGCGCTGCCAATGGCATCGTTGCCCACCAGCCCGATGTTTCCCCGCACCCGTAATTTATTGACCACCGATGACAGCGGTTCGAAGAAGTGTTCGTTGGAGATGGCCCAGGCCACCCCCGCCGACGGAAAAAAGCCATAGCGGTTGTCGGCAGAAAATCGCTCCGATCCGTTGTAGCCGAAGTTGAACTCAAAGAAATACCGGCTATCGAAGTTGTAGGTGGTCCGGCCGGAAACACCCAGATTGCGATATGGCAATGATTCTTGCAGCGTCGCAGCATTGCTTTCAGTTTCAGACCGCATCACGACAATACCCATGGCCGATACGTTGTGCTTATCAGCAAACGAACGGCTGTAGTTCAACGCCGTCTGTAAATGGAATACCGCATTCACGGTTTCATTACCGCGTACAAAATCCAACCAATCCGTACCACCACCTGATGAGGCCGGGCCGTCGTTAAGCGGCATTAGCTGGTAGGTATCGGTCAGCTTGTCGTAATAATTCATGGTATACAAAAACGGCGTATACTGCCGGCCCACTTCCGCATAGGCCCGTCGATTGGTATTCATCATCCCACTGAATGTCAGCCCATTGGTAATGAAGTGCAGGTCCTGACTGAGCTCCACCTGAGCTACCATCAGGGAGCGGCTGTAATTTTTATAGCCCTTTACCATTTCGGCGTAGGGGTTTACCGCATTTCCTGCCAATGTATTGCCAAACTTGATGTGGTTTAGGCTTAATTCCCCCGGAAGTTCCGGATAGTAGGGTAAAAAGCGTGTCTGGGGAGCCCGCATTACCATTTTAAAAACGTCTGTCCCACCGGAGAGCGGACCGCTATAGTCGTCGAAATTTCCGTTGAGGCGTACGCCCACTTTCGTAGACTTCGACACGTTGATGTTGACATTTGCCCGCAGGTTATACGAATTGAGGTTGACATTGGAATTGAAGTTATTCCGGTCGTCCACCTTAAGGATACCGTTATCCCGATTAAAAGTACCGGCTACATAGTAAGTCATCGCCTGCCCGCCGCCACTTAGATTGAAGTTGTATCGTTGGTTCAACGTGTAGTCCTTGAAAAGTTCCTGCTGCCAATCTACCTGAGGAAATGCTGCGGCATTGGTTCCAGCGATCGTGTTATCAATTTGGCTTTGGGGGTAGATGATTTCCCCTAGCGGATCCCGAGTCAATACAGCCTCATTGCTCAGCCGCATATAGGTGATCGGATCGGCCAGCTCTACTTGGCGCGTGGGTGCGGACACTGAATTTTCCACTCGGAAACTAATCCGAGGTTTGCCTTCCATGCCGCCCTTAGTGGTCACTAAGATCACCCCGTTGGCGCCCCGGGCCCCATAGACCGCACTGGCCGTAGCATCCTTCAGTATGGAGAACTCCTTGATATCGTCCGGTTGCAGCCTCGCAAGGTCGGTGGTAGTATATTCCATCCCATCAATCAGGATCAAAGGCGACTGCCGGTAGCCAAATGTGGTAGCCCCGCGGATAAAAAATTGGGCATCATCCGCGCCCGGCTCCCCACTTCGCTGGTAGGCGATGATACCGGCAATTTTTCCGGCAAGTGCCGTGGTCAGGTTGCTGGAAGGTATCTTGAGCTCCGAAGGTTTGATGGTGGTGATGGAGCCGATCACTGACTCCTTTTTTTGAGTACCGTATCCGACTACCACGACTTCCTCCAAGCCGCTTTCGTCTACATTCATCAACACGTCAATCACTTTTTTGCCGCCCACTGGTATTTCCACAGTTTCGAACCCCACCATGCTAAACACCAACACGACCTCTTCTGGGGGCACTTCCAGTACATACTTGCCGTTCAGGTCAGTCGTTGTGCCGACAGACTGCTTGCCTTTGACGAATACCGAAACACCGGTCATAGGACCAACCGAATCAGTGACGGTACCAATGATAGTCAGGTCTTGCTTGGTCAAGCTGTTGTAATACCTGGGGCGGCGAGTCGACCGGATGGTGATCACGTCTGTCCGCATTCGGTAAGCGATATCCTTGCCTTGGAACAACCGGTCCAAGACCTTGCTGAGGCTTTCGTTTTTTACGTGCAAAGAAACGGGATTCATCTGCTCGAAAATGCGTTCATTATACAAGAACCGATAGTTGGTCTGCTTCTGAAGCTCATCGAAAACGTCTTTAATATCTGCTTTTTCGACAACGAGTGTTACCAGTTGTGCCTTGCTCGTGGCATGGGCGCCGAATGCTAGCGCCAGGGTTAAAAACATAACCAGTTTCATGATCCTAATAATTAGCGGATATTGGATGTTACTGGTAGAGGCAAGTCCAAAACTTGCCTGTTCCAAGTTTTTGACTTGTGTCAAATATTTCATACTTTCGTCGCAAATAAAGGGTGATTACAATACCATTGAATTTTACTGATTCTTTGTTGATGGCCCTTCTGTAATGCCGGAAGTGGTGGCTCACTTCCGGCGCTTTTTGGGCTGACCTTTGGAGTTGTTTGTGCTTTTCCTATCCCATGCTGTTAGTTAGTTAAATAAACGTAATTTATTTTCTAGTGGTTATTTGATACGATGACATTCCTTCCATCAATCTCGAATTGCAGGTCGCTTACATCAGCGAGCATGCGCAATACACCGCCTAATGTAGAGTTGCGCGGTACACTTCCACTGTAAATGTCCTGCTGTATTTTGCCTTGGAAATGCACTTGTACCTGATACCAACGTGCGATCTGTTCCATGATGGTTTCTATATGATTGCCGTCGAAGACGAAATATCCGTCTTTCCAAGCGGCGACCCGCTCCACGTCGGCCGGGAGCACATCGATACCCGTTGGCTTGCATACAGCCTGCTGACCAGGGGTGAGTAAACGGAACGAATGTGTGTCCATAATCTTGACAGCCCCTTCCACCAAAGTAGCCTGCACCTCTTCGGAGTATGCAGAAACGTTGAACCGGGTACCAACCACTTCGATGGTTTTTCCTTCAGCCTCGACATAAAAAGGACGATTGGGATCTTTTGCTACGTCAAAAAAGGCCTCGCCATCCAAGAAGACGCGCCGCTCGTTGCCACTAAACTGAACTGGAAATTTTAATGCTGAGCCAGAATTGACCCACACGACGGTGCCGTCGCCCAACGTCACTTTATATTGCCCAGCGTAAGGAACCCTAATTTCATTGAAGCGCGAAGGGTCAACACCGCTTTGTTGCCAGTAGCTAAGCATTCCGTTTTTCGTTTGGGAAACGGCGTGTTTTCCCTCTTTGATAGACCGTTCGGATTGGTCCAGCGATACGGTCTTGCCATCGGATAGCACAAGTGTTGCCCGGTCATCCCCTGGTAGTACATCGTTTTTGAAACCATATTGGTTGTCTGCTATGACTCGGCTATCCTGCAGACTGCTAAACCACCAAAACGACACCGCTACTGTGACAACCAATACCGCTGCATATTGAAGCCATTTCCACTTGTGTAATCTCCTTTGCGTACGGTTAGGCTCCGAGTGACGCAGCGCTGTACGTGTGCGAACCTTTTGCCAAGCTTCCGGTACATTCAGTCGGTCGAGATAAGCAAAGTCTTTCTGCAAAGCACTCGCGTTCCGGTAATAGTCAAGTAATCGTTGTTTGGCCGGATCGGAAGCAACGGACTGCAAAAAAGCACGCTCTTCATCAGGAGTAAGTTCCAGCTTCAGGTATCTTAACAGAGATTGGGAAAAGTCAAGCGCCCCTTTTTCGTCCATAGTATATTCCGCTTTATCTTAAGACACGGACATAGGAAAAGTGGGTGGAACGACAGGAAAACTTTTTTAAGAAAGTAAGACAGGAAGCAACAAGCTTATGGCCTGTGGTCTGAGGTGGGTCCGTAATAAGGACAGCGCACGCTGCTTTTGACTTTTTACCGTATTGATGCTTACATTGAGTTCATGGGCAATCTGCGGATTGTTCAACCCTTCGAAAAACCCTAAGCGGATCACCATCCGGCATCCCTCAGGCAGTTGGCGCAATGCTTGATGTATTTCGCCGACCACTTCGGCATGAATCATCGCCGAAAGGGCGTGGTATTCTTCAAATACCTCCGATTGCGAGGTTGCTTCATATCGCTCGGTGACCTTTTCATGTCTAAGTCTGTTCAGACAGGCATTTTTGACGGATTGATACAGGAAGCTCTTGATCGATTCCGGCCGACTCGAAATCGTTGTATGTCGCTCGAGATAGGCTACGAAAACATCTTGCACCACATCCTCAACGATATCTACATCTCCTAGAAAACGACGGGCAAAATCGCACAATCGAACGTAGTATGCTTCGAACAAAAACTGTTGAGATAGCAACTGTTCCTTGGGTTCGTATATTGTTGATGCTTTATCGCTGGTGTCCATACGCCTTGGAGCTGCTCTGGTTAATCCGGCGCTAAAGGTAGCTGGGTAATGTTATCCAGGCGTTAACTTATATTAAAGAAATGGAGATTGGATAATACCGAACGCTATTGCACGCGGTTGCTGAATCCGTCCAGGCGTAACGAGGTATAACCCGTCATTAAAAAATCGGCCGAGAAACCAATCTTTTCATAGACGCCCTTTCCCATCGCAGACGCCTGCAACGTGATGCGTGTCTTGCCCTCGTCAAATGCCTGGTTCATTAGCTTTATCATTACTTCTTCCGCAAATCCCTGTTTCCGGTATGCGGGAATGATCCCCATGCCATGAATACCTACCGTATTCCCCGTTTCAAAGGTTATGGCAGTGCCTATAGGCTCACGGTCGAGATATATCAAATAATAACGGACTTGATCTTTAGTTTGGATAACCGTTTCGGCAGCGATGACATAACCAAAGCTTTGGGGATACAGAACCTCCCAAATTTGCGCTTCATCTATCGTGGAAATTCTCTTTAGCCGAACCCGGTTATGCTCTTCAATTCTGCTTTTTACATCAAGTGACATACCGGTTTGTACAACTGTTGTTTGAAAACCATGTTGTTCAAACAGCAGGAGCTCCTTATCGTTAAAATCACTCCAGTAACTGATGGTAAACGGCTGTTCAGATTGATGGGCAAAGCTTCTTATTTCATTTAAAACATCCTCGCTGACTGTGGTTTTTAACCAGATCCTATTGGGCCACTGTGCGCCAGGAACTCGGCTGCAACAGAAGTACTCAAATTCCGAGTAGCGCCCCGCCGAAATGCCCACCGTCCGCCATAGCGACGTGAGGTTGTGTATGTTTCCGTTCAGTATCATGATTCGCTAATTTGAGACGACGAAAAATATTCCAAGGGACATCGCCACGACACCGATCATCCGCTTGATGGTCATTGGCTCCACTGGTAAACCCAACCAACCAAAATGTCCGGCAATAACCGAAAAAAGAAGCTGACCGCATAGCCCAAAAGCCATCATCTTGCCCATACCTATTCTGGGGATAGCAAAATAGTACAAGGTGATTCCAACGACACTAAAGAGGCCTCCTATAAACCACAAATACCAAGGAACCTGTTTTGCTGCGTGTAAACTGACCGCCTCTCTGGCGAACAACATTACAAATACGATAGCGACCAGTGCACCGCTGGAATAGGTAGCTATGGAAGCAAGAATCGGCCTCTTCAACAGGACTCCCAGCTGTGATGAAAATGCTGCCTGCACCGCTAAGCAAATTCCGCCAAACAGCGCAATTGCAGTTATTAGGTACTGGTTCATCTTGACAACACCTCCTTCAGGAACATCAACGTGTGCGACCAGGCGCGACTGGCCATTTTTTCATGGTAGTCTGCTGCTTCTTTAGCCTCTTCGTCAATTCCGAACCAAGCGGGTAAAATCAAAACTCCCGGGAGGTTGCTTTCCCTATCAGCCGAAACCAGACCGTTTAGTTTCACCTCCCCCTCGGCATGTGAAATTGGTTGTAGTCGTTGCGGTTGTGCCATGTTCTTTTCGTTATGGCAAAAGTAAACGCTTCGGCCCGCTTGTTTCTTTACATATGTTGATTGGGGTATTTTTTTTTCAATGCTTTGCGGATACGGCTCAATTGGGTAGGCGTAATGCCCAGGTTGGATGCAATATGCTGCAGCGGAATCCGTGTGTCGATGCCCGGATATTCGTTTAACAGTTTTTGATAACGAACGGCCGCAGTTTCCATCACGATGGAGATTTCTCTTTGTTCCTTTTCGATTACCCAGTTTTTTTCCAGGTAAGCGATGTAGAAGTTTTTAAGTTCGTCATTGGCATAAATCAATTCTTTATACCGTTCGTAGTCGAAAACCAGCAGTGTGGTGTCCTCGATAGCCTGCAACGTAAATCCAGAGGGTTCTTTAAGCAGCGCCGAGACGGTGGAACCAGCGAGACGGTTTTCAAGGAAAATATTCTTGTTGTATGTATTGCCGGATTCATCGGTAAAAAAAGCGATCAGCGCTCCTTTGTGAATGTAGTAAACGTGCTTCGACACCTGCCCTATAGGCAGGACGATTTCATTTTTCACCAATTCCTGTATCCTCGCGAGATCCGCAAGCTGCTGAAAAGCTTTATCCGAAAGGTGGTAGTAGTTATTAATAAACGATCTGAGCCGTGCTAACACTGTCTGCCTTTCTTCCATCATTTTTAATTGTCGATTCACAATTCAGGGCATGCAACGCTATTATCATGCCGCCTTCGTTCAGATGACCTGCGATTGCCGACCTGGCTGTTAGCCGATGAAGCTGCAGCACGCTATAATAATCCCTTCGCTCCATCAAACCGGTATCGCAGCCCGATTTCGTGGGTGGTGTTGCTGATCCGCCGGTTCAGCGGCTCATTGCCCGGGTTGAACTGGTAGCTGTAACCCAGCCCGAAGCCCGAGAAGTTGAACTGCGCCATCCCCGCCACCTCACCGTAGCTCCGGATGTTCGCACCGATGCCGAACACCTGCTTGATGAACACCAGCGCCGAGGCCTCCGCCTGCGGACGCAGGCTCTCCGAATACGTCACCAGTACACTCGGACGGAGGTGGAAATCCGACCCCAGCCCGAACAGCGCCCCCGCCGTCAGGTGGTACAGGTTGCGGAAGTGGTAGCGGCTGTCGCTGCCCACACCCAGGCTCCCCAGCATCAGGCGCGGAAGCGACAGCCCCACGTAGTACCGCTCCGGGCGGTACAGCACCACACCAAAGCCGATCAGCGCATCCGTCTCCCGCACATCCTCCCGGAACGCCGGATCCATCGGGTCCAGCTGCGAAAAACGGCCGTCCATGTAGCTCAACCCCGCATTCAGCGACACCCCCACATACTCCGTCTCCGATATCCGCACGCGCTTGGCAAAAAACGCCGAGGCTTCCGTCAGCTTCTCCACCGCCAGGCCCTCGTGGCGGAGGTTCAGCCCCGCCGTCGCCCCAAAGCGCTCGAAGCCCGTGTGGCCGCTGCCCCAGAACACCGTGGGCGCTCCGTCCATGCCCACCCACTGCCGCCGGCCGATCACCGAAACCTCGCCCCCCATCTGCATCAGGCTCGCCGCCGGGTTGACCACCGTGCGCAGCTGTCCATGCTGCGTATGGGTAAGCGGCTGCTGGCCATACAGGGCAGTGCCTACCAGTATGCTCCCCAACAAGAGAATCAGATTTCGTTTCATTTTATTGCTGTTTCCATTAATACTTTTCATCAATCACCGCCCCCCAATCTTCCACCCCCCGGTTTTACGACTGTTGCAGACACGGCCTAGGAGACGGAAGCACAGCGCCCCGGATCCAGACGTGGAGCAACAGGCGTAAAACCCTTCC
>NZ_JBHRTA010000008.1:0-403005 GCF_042646065.1 Parapedobacter deserti | reverse complement strand
CGCAGGCCCAGCTGGCCGAACCACTCCTCCTTGTAGCCCGCATAGGCCGGGTTGATGCTCATCGAATTGAATATGTACTGCGTGAACTGGATGTTCTGCTGGGCACGCAGTGCAAACGGGGCGCCTGCCACCAGTATGCATATGATTATTCCTATGTTTTTCATTTACCTTTAGTTGACTGATTCCAATGATTCGCTTGTCTCCCTATTTCCTTTTCAATACCACCCAGCCTTTTTCCACCTGGCTGCTGTTGCCCCTATGCAGCCTCAGCACATAATAATACGTGCCCTCATGGATGTCGCCGCCTCCCCATGAATTGTCATAATTGTTGTGCCGGTACACCTCGGTGCCCCAGCGGTTGAACACCACCAGCTCAGCCCGGTCATACCCTTCCAGGCCAACGATTTCAAACAGGTCGTTCTGCCCGTCACCGTTGGGTGTGAAAATGTTGGTTACCTTCAGCGGATTGGCCGTTATCGTTAACACCACATTGGCGACATCGCTCCAGTTGCCTTCACTGTCCTGCACCCGGTACGTAAAACGGTCTTCCCCAACATAGCCATGTGCCGACACATAGGTTATCGTGCCGTCCGTACCCACGACCACCGTGCCGTGCTGCGGATGGGTCACGATCTCCACGGATGCCGCATCCAGCGGATGGGTGCCCGCCTCGTCATTGGCCAGTACCGGAACGACCAGGGCCTTGTTTGAATTTCCGCTGGCTGCATCATCTACCACCTGTGGCGGGTGAACCAGCGATACCGAAACCTCTGATTCATCGTTGCCGGCATCCGGGTCATCCTCATTGCCGCGTACCTCAACACGGTTTACGTAGTCACCCTCACCGTTCACCAGGGCCGTGATCCGCAGCGTCCGGCTTTCACCGCTTGCCAGGCCGCCAACCGTCCAGACACCCGATTCTTCGTCATAGGTGCCACGTGACACTTCTGAAGCTACAAACGTGTATCCCGATGGCAGGTTACCAATTACCGCTACCCCGGTTGCATCGTCAGGGCCCGCGTTGCTCACTTCGATCGTAAATATCACTTGATCGCCAGGCAGCGGCGATGCGTTGTCCACCGCGATGGTAACCGATAGATCCGTAGTGATCTTGTCATCATCGGCGATGTTCACCGTCGCGCTGTTAATTGAGCCTATCGTAAGGGTAAGGCCGGGAGAAGACGCACCTGTGAGGGTCATGATCACTGTTTCGACAGGCTCTGTGTGGTCATCATCCAAGACGATTACCGGTACGGTAACACTGTTCTGCCCTGCGGGAATTACCGCCGTGCCCGTGAGGGCTACGTAATCATCGCCGGCGGTGGCGGTGCCGCCTACCGTATAGGTTACCGTTACGTCCTCGGATACGGTGATGCCGGCGGGCAGGCTGATCGTGAAGCCGCCGTCCGTATCTGGTTCGGCAGCATCAGCTGCTTTGCTGATGGTAAGCTCCAGGTTTGCCGGCACCGTGCTGTCATCGTCGGCGATTTCCACCGTCGCGCTGCCCGTGCCCGTGAAGGTGAAGCTGGCGCTGCTGCCACCGGTGAGCGTGGCGATCNCCCCGGTTGCATCGTCAGGGCCCGCGTTGCTCACTTCGATCGTAAATATCACTTGATCGCCAGGCAGCGGCGATGCGTTGTCCACCGCGATGGTAACCGATAGATCGGCCCGGTGTTCCGGTGCTGCCGGCTGATGAGTGAGCACCACTTCATCGGTCGCCTCACAGCTGCCATTGCTGACGGTCCACCGCAGGGTGACCGACGTTCCCGGAGTCAGGGATACAGAAGCCCGCGGATTGTTAATATCGGATATTGCAACCGAGGGCGTACCGGAAACCACGCTCCACATTCCGGTCGTACCGGCAGGCAAATCAGCGCCCAGGCTAAACACCGATTCCCCGGTCTTCGTCTGGTCAAGGCCGGCGTCGGCAGCCAAAGCCTCCAGTATGGTCAGCGTCACCGCCGTGCGCGTCAGGCTCACACAGTCACCGTTGCTGGCTTCTGCGTAGTAGGTGACGGTTCCGACTGTATTCAGGCTTGGATCGGTCACTGCCTGTCCACCCGTTGGCGCGTCGTACCAGACAACGGCTGTTCCTTCCGGAACGGCAGCCATGGCGGTCAGTGCCTGCAGCGGGCTTTCCTCGCATGCTATCTGGTCTTCGGCCAACGGAGCCGCCGGAACCACCGGTGCAGCGTTGATGGTCGCCGGCACAGCCAGCGCTTCGCAGTCGATCACCACCGACCGCATCTGCGCCATGTATTCGCCCGGAGCCAAGTCCGCAAAGACCGGCGATGATTGGTATACCGGTGTCTCACCAGCGCGGTACACCGCGTACTCGTAATCCGCATCAGCCGCGAATTCGATGGTGCCCGCCGTCTCCCCGCAACCCGGGTGTACAACCGCAGGTGCGGAGGTGGTCGGCGTAGCATTGATGGTTACCTCCATCTCCTCGCTCACGCATCCGGGTACCGACGCATGCTGCGCGGTTACACGGTATGTGCCGGGAGCCAAGTTTTCAAACAATGGAGCTGCCTGGTAGTCCACGCCATTGATTGCGTATTCAAAACCGGCGCCCAATGGCCCGGTGACGGTGATCGATCCGGTACCCGTTGTGCAATCCGGATGCGTAACAGCCACTACAGGGCGATCCACAAATTGTACCATAACCGGTGCAATCGCACTGCAACCCGTTACCGGATCGGTGGCCCGGATATAGTAGGTGCCCGATACGGCCACCGCGTCTGGGCTATCCAGCTCGATGGTTCCCTCAGCATCCGTGTAGTAGGTATACGTCAGCCCGGCGTCGCTTCCCGCCGTTATCGCCGCNCCGTGCCCGTGAGGGCCACGTAGTCATCGCCCGCGGTAGCCGTGCCGCCTACTGTATAAGTTACCGTTACGTCCTCGGATACGGTGATGCCGGTTGGGAGGCTGATTGTGAAGCCGCCGTCCGTATCCGGTTCGGCAGCATCGGCTGTCTTGCTGATGGTAAGCTCCAGGTTTGCCGGCACCGCGCTGTCATCGTCGGTGATTTCCACCGTCGCGCTGCCCGTGCCCGTGAAGGTGAAGCTGGCGCTGCTGCCGCCGGTGAGCGTGGCAATGACCGTTTCGATCGGTTCGATGAGCTGGTCATCCGTGACCACCACGGGGATGGCGACAGCGTTCTGACCTGCGGGAATTACCGCCGTGCCGGTGAGCGCTACGTAGTCATCGCCCGCGGTAGCCGTGCCGCCTACTGTATAAGTTACCGTTACGTCCTCGGATACGGTGATGCCGGTTGGGAGGCTGATTGTGAAGCCGCCGTCCGAACCCGGCTCAGCACCGTCAGCTGCTTTGCTGATGGTAAGCTCCAGGTTCGCCGGCACCGTGCTGTCATCGTCGGTGATTTCCACCGTCGCGCCGCCCGTGCCAGTGAAGGTGAAGCTGGCGCTGCTGCCGCCGGTGAGCGTCGCAATGACCGTTTCGGTCGGTTCAATGAGCTGATCATCCGTGACCACCACGGGGATGGCGACAGCGTTCTGACCTGCGGGAATTACCGCCGTGCCGGTGAGCGCTACGTAGTCATCGCCCGCGGTAGCCGTGCCGCCTACTGTATAAGTTACCGTTACGTCCTCGGATACGGTGATGCCGGTTGGGAAGCTGATCGTGAAGCCGCCGTCCGTGCCCGGTTCGGCAGCATCGGCTGTCTTGCTGATGGCAAGCTCCAGGTTTGCCGGCACCGCGCTGTCATCGTCGGTGATTTCCACCGTCGCGCTGCCCGTGCCCGTGAAGGTGAAGCTGGCGCTGCTGCCACCGGTGAGCGTGGCGATGNCCGTAAGGTCTACGGTGCCGCCCGCACAGGCTACCGCCGGATCGGTGATGACTACATTCGGCAAAGCATGGATGGTCAGCGTCACCGCCGTGCGCGTCAGGCTCACACAGTCACCGTTGCTGGCTTCTGCGTAGTAGGTGACGGTTCCGACTGAATTCAGGCTTGGATCGGTCACTGCCTGTCCACCCGTTGGCGCGTCGTACCAGACAACGGCTGTTCCTTCCGGAACGGCAGCCACGGCGGTCAGTGTCTGCAGCGGGCTTTCCTCGCATGCCATCTGGTCTTCGGCCAACGGAGCCGCCGGAACCACCGGTGCAGCGTTGATGTTCACCGGCACAGCCAGCGCTTCGCAGTCGATCACCACCGACCGCATCTGCGCCATGTATTCGCCCGGAGCCAAGTCCGCAAAGACCGGTGATGATTGGTATACCGGTGTTTCACCGGCGCGGTACACCGCGTATTCGTAATCCGCATCAGCCGCGAATTCGATGGTGCCTGCCGTCTCCCCGCAACCCGGGTGTACAACCGCAGGTGTGTAGGTCGTCGGCGTAGCATTGATGGTTACCTCCATCTCCTCGCTCACGCATCCGGGTACCGACACATGTTGCGCGGTTACACGATATGTGCCGGAAGCCACGTCCTCAAACAATGGATCGGCTTGGTAATCCACGCCGTTGATGGAATATTCGAAACCGTCACCCAATGGCCCGGTGATGGCAATCGCGCCCGTTGCGCCGTCGGCACAATCCGGATGCGTGACAACCACTACAGGGCGATCCACAAACTGCACCATAACCGGTGCAATCGCACTGCAACCCGTTACCGGATCGGTCGCCCGGATATAGTAGGTGCCCGATACGGCTACCGCATCTGGGCTATCCAGCTCGCTGGTACCCGCAGCATCCGTGTAGTAGGTATACGTCAGCCCGGCATCGCTTCCCGCTGTTACGGTTGTNCCGTTTCGGTCGGTTCAATGAGCTGATCGTCCGTAACCACCACGGGGATGGTGACAGCGTTCTGACCTGCGGGGATTACCGCCGTGCCCGTGAGGGCCACGTAGTCGTCGCCCGCGGTGGCGGTGCCGCCTACCGTATAGGTGACCGTTACGTCCTCGGATACGGTAATGCCGGTTGGGAGGCTGATCGTAAAGCCGCCGTCCGTACCCGGCTCGGCACCGTCAGCTACTTTGCTGATGGTAAGCTCCAGGTTTGCCGGCACCGTACTGTCATCGTCAGCAATGTTTACTGTCGCGTTGCCGACGGCGGTAAAACTGAAGTTTGCGCTGGTACTGCCGGTTAGTGTAACTATTACGGTTTCCGTCACTTCAAGGACATGATCGTCTGTTACGATAACCGGGATACTTACACTGTTCTGCTCGGCGGGAATAATCACGGTCCCCGAAAGAGCGGCATAATCCTCGCCACCGGTGGCCGTACCCGAGACGGTGTAATGCACGGTAATATCTTCCGCTACAGTCACACCCGCAGGTAGGCTGACGGTGAAGCCGCCGTCTGTATCCGGTTCGGCCGCGTCGGCTGTTTTCCGAATACTCAGGTCGAGATTATCCGGTATATTGTCATCGTCAACTATGTCCAGGGTTGCACTGCTGCCACCGGTAAAGGTAAAGCTGGCGCTGCTACCACCGGTCACGCCGACAATTACGGTTTCGGTGCCTTCAACCACCTGGTCATCGATTACAGTCAACAGAATATCCACGCTATTATCTCCGGCAGGGATCACCGCTTCGCCCGGGAGTTGAATATAATCCTGGCTGCCGGTCGCCGTACCGGTGATGGAATAATTTACCGTAATGTCTTCCGTTGCCGTCAAACCGGCCGGAAGTGCGATATTAAATGCCCCGTCGGTGGAAGGCTCCGCCGCGTCCGCAATTTTCGTCACATTCGGCACCAGATTTTCCGGCGCATTGTCGTCGTCCATGATTTCGACCGTCGTACTGCCCGTACCGGTGAAGGTAAAGCTGGTGCTGCTGCCGCCCGCCAGGGTCATCACAACCGTTTCCGTGCCTTCTATCAGTTGGTCATCGATGACGGCCACCGGCAAATTGACCCGGTTTCGCCCTGCGGGAATCACCGCCGTGCCGGTGAGCGTGACGTAGTCATCGCCCGCGGTGGCGGTGCCGCCTACCGTATAGGTTACCGTTACGTCCTCGGATACGGTGATGCCGACGGGCAGGCTGATCGTGAAGCCACCGTCCGTACCCGGCTCAGCACCGTCAGCTGTTTTGCTGATGGTAAGCTCCAGGTTCGCCGGCACCGTGCTGTCATCGTCGGTGATTTCCACCGTCGCGCTGCCCGTGCCCGTGAAGGTGAAGCTGGCGCTACTGCCGCCGGCAAGTGTGGCGATAACCGTTTCGGTCGGTTCAATGAGCTGATCGTCCGTAACCACCACGGGGATGGTGACAGCGTTCTGACCTGCGGGGATTACCGCCGTGCCCGTGAGGGCCACGTAGTCATCGCCCGCGGTAGCCGTGCCGCCTACTGTATAAGTTACCGTTACGTCCTCGGATACGGTGATGCCGGTTGGGAGGCTGATCGTGAAGCCGCCGTCCGTGCCCGGTTCGGCAGCATCGGCTGTTTTGCTGATAGTAAGCTCCAAGTTTGCCGGCACCGCACTGTCATCGTCGGCGATTTCCACCGTCGCGCTGCCCGTGCCCGTGAAGGTGAAGCTGGCGCTGCTGCCGCCGGTGAGCGTGGCAATGACCGTTTCGGTCGGTTCGATGAGCTGGTCATCCGTGACCACCACAGGGATGGCGACAGCGTTCTGACCTGCGGGAATCACCGCTGTGCCCGTGAGCGCTACGTAGTCATCGCCCGCGGTGGCGGTACCACCTACCGTGTAAGTTACCGATACGTCCTCGGATACGGTAATGCCGGTTGGGAGGATGATCGTAAAGCCGCCGTCTGTGCCCGGTTCGGCAGCATCAGCTGTTTTGCTGATGGTAAGCTCCAGATTCGAAGGTACGGTGCTTTCATTGTCGGCGATTTCCACCGTCGCGCTGCCCGTGCCCGTGAAGGCGAAGCTGGTGCTGCTGCCGCCTGACAGGGTCAACACAACCGTTTCGGTCGGTTCCATCACCTGGTCGTCCACAACCGTTACGGGAACGGTGATACCGTTTTGCCCGGCTAAAATCGTTATTGCGCCTGCAATCGCCATGTAGTCATCGCTTGCAGTGGCGGTACCACCGATGGTATAATTTACGGTTACATCTTCAGATGCCGTTATGCTTGTGGGCAGGCTTATCCTGAAGGCACCATTGGTAGCGGGTTCCGCAGCGTCAGACGTAGTCTGTACGCTTACGATCAAGTTGCTTGCCACGTTATCGTTATCTGCAATATGCGCGGTTGCCTCGCCCTCAGTGGTGCTGGCCGTGAATGCGATGTTGCCTGCCTTGCCGTCTACAATCGTCAGCACGACGGTTTCAGTGTTTTCGATCACGTGGTCATCGATCACGGGAACCGTTACCGTTACGCTGTTTTGTCCCGCAGGGATCACCACCGAAGTGCCGATATCCGTGTAATCCACGTTCGGGGTGGCTGTGCCGCTTACGGTATAATTCACCGTAAGGTCCTCCGCTACAGTTATCCCGGCAGGCAGACTGATGGTAAAGACGCCATCCGTACCCGGTTCTGCCGGTTCGGTGGTTGTTTCCACACTCAGTACGCGGTTTTCGGGGAGATCGTCGTTATCGGTAATGTTCGCCGTGGCCGTGCTCGCAGCAGGATCAGCGGTAAAAGCAAAGCTGGCAGATGAAGCGTCGGTGATGGTAAGGATCACCGTTTCGGCACCTTCTATTATCTGGTCGTCTACAACGTTGCCGATCACAGTTGTGGCGGGATAGCCCGCTGAAATTACCACTGTGCCACTGAAATGACCTGAAGACATACCATTATAATCGGTCCCGTTCACGGCACTACCCGCTATCGTATAATTAATCGTTATGCCCTCGGAAGACGTTATTCCATGGGGAAGCTCGAAGCCAAACCTCAACGTACTGCCACCTTCGGCACCGTCACGGAGTTTCGTTACTTTTACCATACGGTTGGTCGGTGTATTATCATCGTCAATAATATTAACCGTGGCTTGGTATTCCGTTGCGTCACGGGTATAAGTGAAGCCGTTACCGTCGGTTCCTGCAACCGGGGCACCCAAAGTAAGGATGGCTGATTCCGTGTTTTCAATAACTTTATCATCAATCACTGTAAGCGGTATGACCACACTGTTTTGGTAGGCGGGCAGCGTTATCGTGTTCACGGTGTAATCCGTATTGCGGACAGCGGTGCCGCTCATCGCATAACTGAGCGTGATGTCGGCGGCAGCACTGTAACCATCCGGCAAACTGACGGTATAGCTGCCATTCTTGTCCGGTTCGGCTCCATCCGTCGTCGCCGTTACTTTCAATACCTGATTGTCGGCAATAGCATCGTCGTCTTCGATATTGATCGTGATCTGGTCACTGTTAGGGTCAGGCGGGAAAATGAAAGGGACGTTGCCCTCGTCGTCGATCGCGCTGCCGGAGAGCAACGTAAAGATCACGGTTTCCGTAGGCTCGATCACCTGGTCGTTTAGCACCTCTATGTTTACGGTGACGCTGTTCTGGCCCGCCGGTATGATGATCGTCCCGACCCGGTAGTCTATGCCGGATGTGGCTGTGCCGGAAAGACTGTAGCCAACGGTGATCGGCCATACCGCAGTGGCACCACCGGCTAATTGTACGGTGAAGGAAGCGTTGGTCAAGGGTTCTGCGCCATTCGTCCCGTTGATCACCTGTAGCGGCGTGCTGTCAGTGTCGACGGCGTCAATGATATTCACTACCGCACCGTTAGAGGACGGATCTATTGTATAAACATGAGAGCTGGACGTAGCAGCGATGAGGTTGAGTATGACATTTTCCGGCCCTTCAATAATGTTGTCATCCTCGGCATCAACATCGATAAACACTTCATTTTCCCCTGCGGGTATGATAATATTGCCGCCATTTAACCCAAGCAACTCGTAGTCAACACTGTTTGTCGCCGTACCATCAACACTGAAGGTGATCAGCACGTCTTCCGAGCTGATGACGCCCGGCGGGAAAGAGATCCGGTATTGCCCATGAGCACCACCTTCGATGGCATCGGAAACTTTGGTCAGCAACACCACCTGGCTGTTGGTATCAAAGTCATCGTCTGCAATTTCCGCAGTGGCACTGCCATCGGTGGGACTGACGGTGTAGCTGAGATTTGCGGAAGTGCCTCCGGTAAGGGTAAGGGTCACCGTTTCCGTGCTTTCAATGATATGGTCATCCATTACGTTCAATGGGACTTCCACGCTGTTCTGGCCGACCGGGATCGTGGCTGTCGCGGGGATCACGGCAAAGTCTATCCCTTCGGTGGCAGTTCCGGACACCGTATAGCTAACGGTAATACCCTCCGACGCTAGTACACCGGTTGGCAGGCTGATCGTGAAGGCACCCGGCGTGGCTGGCTCCGCCGCATCAGCCGTTTTGGTGATGCTCAGCACGCGGTTGGCCGGGGTGTTTTCGTCGTCGGTAATAATTACCGTGGCATTTCCGGCGCTGGCACTGGCCGTAAACGCGAACGAGCTAGATGTTCCGTTGTTTAGCGTCAATATCACCGTTTCATCCGCTTCCAGAAGTTCATCGTCTATAACGGTAACGGGGATGACCACACTGTTATCCCCGGTAGGTATCACGGCGGAGCCAGGGATGGTGGAATAATCAGTACCGTTCAATGCGGTGCCGCTTATGGTATAATTCACGGTAACCGGTTCGGAGACGGTGATGCCTTCCGGAAGGCTGATCGTAAACGAGCTGTGTGTAGCCGGTTCAGCGGCGTCGCCATCGGCGGTGACGCTCAGTGTCCGGTTCGCATCCGTGTCGTCGTTGTCGATCAAGGGCACGTTCATGCTGCCTTGGGTGGCGTTGGGCGCAAAATTGCCGATGGTGGCCGTCGTGCCGCCGGTCAGCGTTACAATCACGGTCTCCGTCCCTTCTATGATCCTGTCGTCTACGGGTCTCACCAGGATATCAACATTCTCCTGACCTGCAAGCAAGACAGCGGTGCCGCTCAATGGCTCCAAACTCTGACTGGTGTAGTCCACGCCGTTAATGGCGGTGCCGCCCAGGGTATAGCTAACAGTGATGTCTTCCGATGCCCGCATGTTTCCCGGTAGCCTGATGCGGAAGTATGCCGGGAAAGGTCCTTCGCGAAGTTGCGAAACAAGCGATACATGTAGCTCCCGCGCAAATGTCGTGTTATCATCCGCAATTTCTACCGTGGCGCTGCCATTGGTGGCACTGATGGTATATGTATAGTCGGTGCCCGTTGCGCTGCTCAGCGTAATTATTACGGTTTCCGTGCCCTCAAAAAGCATATCGCTGGCAACAATCACCGGCACGGCAACTCCGTTTTGCCCGGCGGGAATTACCGCAGTCCCGCTCAAGGGCGTGTAATCGGCTGCCCCTGCCGTACCGCCAACGGTGTAACTCACCGTAATGTCCTCTTCAGCCAATACGCCCGTTGGCAGGCTGATCAGGAAACCACCGTTGGTGGAGGGTTCCTGCGCGTCGGCTGTTTTCGTAACGCTCAGCTCGCGTTTGGTAGCCGAAAAGCCATCCACCGTTACCGTGGCGGTAACGGATGCCGTACAGCCGTCATCGTTGGTCACCGTATAAGTAATGTCGACCGTGCCGTCGGATACGCCGGTTACCACGCCGCTGGCATCGACAGTCGCTATGGCCGTGTTGCTGCTGGACCATACCCCATCCGGCGTGGTGCTGGAAAGGGTGGTGGTTTCGCCTTCGAAGATGTCAAGTGTGCCCGTGATGGCATCGACTTCGGGCAGCGGATTTACCATGATGGTCATCTGCTGGCTCTCGGTACAGCCCTCCTCGTTGGTCACCGTATAGGTAATGGTGGCGGTTCCGGGGGCAATCCCCGTTACCACCCCGGTAGCCGCATCAACCGTAGCTATGGCCGCATCGCTGCTGCTCCAGACACCCCCTTCGGTGATGCTCTGCAACGTTGTCGTACTTCCGACGCACACCGCGTCAGCGCCGGTGATCGGCTCTACGGTTACGGTGCTTTTGGTAATTACAATCTCATCGGATATGTTGCAACCATCGGGGTATCGCACCGTCACGCTATAGGTGCCCTCGTCAGTGACGGTCAGCGTGTTTTCGGTGCTGCCGTCGCTCCATAAAAACGTGGCCGAAGGGCCAGCAAAGAATCCGTCCGTATTTAGCACGATGGGGAAGCCATCTGCACAGACCGTACGGTCGGGGCCAAAACCGGTAATCTCGGCCGAGTTGTCGTAGGGTGCAATATCCCAGTTTACATTGCCACCAAGATCAACCGAATGTTCCCGGGCCGTAAAGGGTGTGCTACCCTCGGCGGTAATCCGGTTCAGGCGGACGTAATCAAAATCCACCGTACCGTTCGTTTTGGTCACGGTAGCATTTGTTGTCGATGAGCTTTCGATCTGCGTGGGGTTACAGGGTGTACCGCTGCCATACCAGGCATCGTTGATCGTTGTATTGCTGCCGGCCAGGAACGTGTATATCTTACCGGGTGCAAAGATAAGCGTATCGATGCTATTGCCGGTTCCCCCGATGTGACCCCTTCCCATAAATTCGAGGCGGCTGATCGTGTTGCCGGCCCCGATAAGCGCCTGCGATGCCGTACTCGAATTACTGAATAACAGGTTGTTGATCGTGGTATTGCTGACCGTTATTGCACTATTGTTAACAGCCGTCACTTCCACGTTATGATATACGCCGGCATTGGATCTGAAGACTCCCCCCCGTATTTGGGAGCCTGCGGCCTGAACGGTCTTGTTGGCGCCCATGGCATGCAATCCGCCGTTGATGGTGGCATTGGTAATGTTCAAATGGATCGGATTTGCGGTAGAGTTATCGGTGATCCAGGTCACGGTGACCGTACGGCCACTGAAGTCGAGCCCCCCGCTGCGCACTTCCAGGTTCGTGTTTGCATTGTTGAAGTCGTCTGCAAGCGTTACCGTGCTGCCTTCCGGCTTGCTGATGGCAAAATCGAAATCACCCAGTCCCGCGCCGTTGGAGGTGATGGTGCTGTTGTCCGGGCCGGCGAAAAGCACCGCAGCGCCTGCAGAAGTAATGGGTGTATTCATTGTGACCGCCGGGTTCATCACCAGGCTGCCCCAGATCTCCAGGTTGAAGGTCCCGTTTTTTGTAAAGGTCGGCGCGAAGCCCGCTCCCGTCCAGTCCATATTGCGGCAATAGGCATGTCCCTGGTTGATGGTTACCGTACTGCTGCCGCTGGTGAAACTGTTGGCGTCAAAAAACACGTCATTGGCTACGGTAGGCACGCAAGCCCCGCCAGGTCCGCCCGGCGTGGTAGACCAATGCTCAGCCTCGTTCCAGTCGCCGCTGCCCCCCACCCAGTAGCGGGCACCGTCAGCGGAAGCCGTAAAGTTAAAACCTGAATTGCCGCCGGCATCCGCGCCGGTAACAGCTACCGGAACACCGGTTCCTGTAGCCGCCATATTCTGAAGCAGCACATTCTGGATCTCTTTGGTTGACGCCGGCCCGAAATTGAGCGTAGCGACACCGCCCAGGCCTCTCAACTCTCCCAAGCCGGAACAGCCGGGATTGTTATAGCGGAAAAGACCGTTTATGGTTTGGGTATTCCTGAAATAATAATTGCGTGAGGGAGCCAGCAAGAGGTTGGTGATGGTATTGTTTCCACGTATCTCCGCCGCCCCTTTAAATTCAACGGTACCGATCGTGTTATTGCCACCAAGCGCGATGGTCCGAACGGTGAGGCTGGTATCGGTAAACAACAAATCCTCAATACTGGCATTACGGATGTCCACATCAGAATCCCTCGCGCCACAATGCACTTTCGGATAGATAAGGCCACTGGTCAGAAAACGGTTTTTCGCAATGATAAACGAACCCGCTCCATCATTCACCCAGGTACAGTTCGTAGCGGTTGCATGCCATTCATATTCCAGGGTGATTGTTGAATTGCTGATGTCCAACGTCCGGACGCCAGCGGTTCCAACGGCAATCCGGTGAAGCTGCAGTGTCCGATTAGGCATCAGCAATTTGCCGGAATTATGAAAAATACCGAGCCCAAGATGCGTGATATCGTCCATCAGCGCTATTCCGCCGTCCGTGCCGGTTCTTTCGACACGGAAAACAGGACTACCTAAATTAAAGCCGTTGGCCGTCAATGTACCAGCTTCCGTCCCTTTAAACGAAATGTTGCCGTATACGGTCAGCGTGGGGTCCAGCACCAGGGAGCCGTATAGTTCGAGAATTTTACCCCGGTTGTCGAATACCGGAGCGCCGGTAAGGTTGGTCCAGGTCATGTTGTGGCACCAGGCCGTACCTGCTGTCGCGGTAACCGTATTGTTGCCCGCCGTGAAACCGCTTCGTTCGTCAAACACCACATCATCCCCGGTGAATGGCACGCAATAACCGCCGGCGCCACCGCTGGTAGCAGACCAGTGGTCTTTATCGTTCCAGTCGCCCGCGCCGCCTACCCAGTACAGCGTCCTGCCCGTTGTGCGCGGCTGAATGTCCCATCCGGTATTGCCGCCCCCATCCGCGCCGGTTACCGTAATGGGCAGCGTTATACTGCCGGCGGCGGCCAGGTTGGTTAATAGTACATTTTGTACGTCCACCACCGCACCGGAGCCAAAGGTGATGGTCCCGCCGCTGCCACCGCTGATCTGCGACAGCGCATTACAGTCGGGTGTATTGGCGTGCAGCGATCCGGTGATCGTATTGTTGCCCGCAAACAGAAATCCCGGATTGCTGAGCGCTATAATGAGGTCTTTAATCACATTGCCCCCACCGGCCAATGCGCCGCCGCCTTTGAATTCCAGGCGGTCCACGGTATTATTCGCACCGATCCGCGATGTGTTGGCGGCCGCTGTGGTACTGGTAAAGGTCAGTTCGCCAAACGTGGTATTGTTGATCACCATATTCGAACTGCTCGGCGCGGTGATGTCCACCTTCGGGAACGTGAAGCGGTCCGAATGGAACACCACCGCACTGATGTAGGAATTGGTGGTATAAATGGTGTTGTTGGTACCCCGGTAATCCCAGTTACCGTCCATGTTCAACGTGGCATTGCTGATATCCAGGCTCCGCACGTTATGATTGCCACCGTAAAAGTGGCCAAAGCTATGCGTAAGATCCGACATGTCCAGTGTCCCAGCCGTCAGCGTTATGGAATTGACAACCAAGCCTTGCGGGATACCATCCAACAATTTGAGGGAAGACCCCGGTTTGTTGACGGTGATGGGATTATACCATCCGGTAGCAGGATGCCTGCCGGCACCGTTCATCTTCAACGTTGCGGGGGTATTTCCCATGAACGTTATACCCTGGGTACCGTACCGGACCGAAGCGGCCAGCTCCAAATTTCCATAAACGTATAAAGGTTGGCCTCTGTTGATTAAGCCCGCCGAAACGGTCACCCCCACCCAAGACATGTTATGGCAATATGCCGGGCTGGTGGTAGGCAGGTCGATGTTATCACCATCTGCCAGCCCGCTGTTGGCATCGAAAAATACGTTGTCGTTCAGGCTGGGAACGATTGAATGGTTGGGAGCTCCTCCCGAGGTCGTGGACCAATGGCCGAGGTCCGACCAGGAACCGGCGCCACGTACCCAATAATAATCGGCCGCCTGGAGTTGAACAACAATAAAAAAGGAAAGACATGCAAGTAAAATCTTTTTCATGGTAAACGAGTATCTGTTCTGGTAGAATGATCTTTTGACCGAAACAAAAGTATCTGAATGCAACCCACGGCACAATCGTTCCCTTTGGAAATGCGGTTCGACAAAGTAAGCGATCCGATATCGAAAACTTTCTATTTATCCAGGCCCGCGCATTAAGTTTGAACGCAAACCCACGGACGGTTTAAGCGGGACGCGCAGCAACGGCTAGCTGCAACTGCCGGTCAACATCGACGTCAGGACCTTTGCTTCCGCTGCCCATGAAGATTAGGTCTGTTTGCTGTGGGCCAAAACGGATGGCGCAACATAAACCGTGTCGCCGAATGCGGTTTTTAAGGTCGCTTTTGATTTAGGCTGCTACGCAATTCGATTGGCAGCATACAAAGGTAACTCGCACCATTCCCTTAACAGGTTTGCCCGTGTTTATTGAACCATAGCGGTTATTCGTTTGCTGCACACACCCCAGGCGGCATAGGCGATTTCGTTACACAGGTCTTTTTGGATTATATTTTTTCGCTATTTTTACCGAAAATTTTCTATCCATGGAAAAACCTTTAGGTCGCTTGAGTATTCAACGATTCGTATAATTACCTTAACGTGTGTAAGCCTACAAACCTTATCAGGACTGTTTTCTTCTCATGCACTGTAGTGCTCGCCGTCTGCCATTATACCCTTGCCGCGGATAACCCGTATATCCTCAGCCACTACACGGATGAGCATAACCTGCCTCAGAACAGCATCAAAGGGATCGGACAAGACAATATGGGCTTTGTCTGGCTGATTACTGAAAAAGGGCCTGTACGGTATGACGGCGAAGGTCGTTTCAAAACATTTAACAGCCTGTCAAACGCGATGAAATCCGTCCGAATGGTGGCCTTATATAAAATTGACCAATTTGATGACCTGATTGGCCGAGGTGAATACGGTGAAACGGTATTATTAAAAAACGGTACAGCAACTTCACTTCAGTCCGGCAATGATATCATCAGCAACCTATCATTACGTTACCAGGAAGCTATCTATTTTAACTTATCCCTACCATCGCCGTATTCGCAGTACCAGAACAAACATATCTTCATTCCAGACGGCTTGGAAGGCGGGTTTCTAATTTCGCAGGATTCCATTTCGCACGTCAGCAACGATGGCAGCTTATCACCAGCATTCTATTTTCCCAACAAAGGCCATTGGAATTTTGCCAGTAATCACGGGAAACTGATCTACTTTAATGAAACGCTCGAATACATTGAAATCGACAGGAATTTTAGTATCAAAAGGAACAGAATTCTGGGTGATATACAGCAGTTGCCACCCAACACACGTTTCAACATTTTTTGGAATTCCGCGTCTAATCAACTTTTCATTTACACCGCGCATAACCTGTACCGTTTATCGCAAGATGGCGAGGGCGGTTTACATAGCCAACTACTAATAAGCAACTTTGACTTTGATAAAAACGACATCATCACGGCTCACTATATGCCATCGCAAAACCAACTTTTGCTAGGTAGCGCCACGAAAGGCTTGTTTGTAATCAAAAAACGTTTCTTTAAATCGCTCGTGGCTAACGAGGCTTACTCAAGCCTGTTTTATAACCAGACGGTGCTGCCCCATGGATTGTTGCTGACGAATAATGGCATGGCCTTTGATTCCACGGGGCAGTTTCATTTCGCTCCGCTGCTGAAACGAGACAAATTTCAACACGGCCAGATTATCGGACCCGATGGAAACGTCTGGATTTTGGAGCATGATAGTATCCTTGTTGTTACACCTGACCTCGACCGTATCGTCGGCATAAAATCAGTTCCGGAGTATCCCAGAGTGGCATTTAAGGATGACTCCAATAACTATTGGATTGGCGGAGGAATGGGCGTGCTGCTTAAATATGATGTTAATGGGGACGAGTTCCAGACACAAGCATCTTTTCCTAGTATAATTACCTATCTGGAGAACAAAGGTGACGGGGAGCTATTTGTCAGCACCGAAGACGGACTTTTTATTTTCGATGTGGTAAACGGCACCTGGACGGAAATACCGCAATTCAAAAACAAGCAGGTACGCAGTATCCGAAAGGAGTCGGACAGCAGGCATTGGATCACCACTTATCAACACGGCTTTTATCTGTTTGAAGACGGGCAAATTACTGGCTTTCCCCTTGATAAATCCCTTCACCTGGCTACCTCCCATTGCACGCTCGAAGACCGGAATGGCTTTATCTGGATCAGCACCAATAAAGGCATTTTTAAAGTAAGCAAACAGCAATTGCTGGAATACAAAAACAACAGCAAAAAAACACCGTTCTATTTCTATTACGACAAACGGTGGGGATTTCAGACAAACGAATTCAACGGGGGATGCCAGCCCTGTACCGTTGAACTTTCAAATGGCTACTTTTCGTTCCCGTCGCTGGATGGACTTGTGCAATTCAACCCGTTGGCTGTTGTAGAAGAATTTCCGTCAGGCGAAATTATACTCGATGATGTAACCGTGGATGACCAATCGCTTGCGCTAACAGATGTCATACCTATACCGCATCATTTTTCCCGGTTGGACATCAAATTGGCTACGCCATTCTATGGCAGCCCGAACAATGTTGAAATCGACTACATGCTGTACAGTAAGCGGCGAACATCAGGCGACTGGGTTCCGCTTAACCTACAAACCAATACGCTATCAATCAACGAGTTATCGTCAGGACATCACGAAGTGCGGGTTCGAATGCGCCAGGGCATCCATGCAGACGATTTCTACATCAAAACGTTTCATTTCTACGTACAACCGCTTTTTTACGAAACATGGTGGTTTATCGGTCTTTCATGTATCGCAGCTGGCGCAGTTATTTGGTTACTTATCCATTTGCGCACACAGCTGGTGCTCCGACAAAATCGATTACTCGTCGAGAAGGTAAATGAACGTACCGACGACCTAAAGAAACAATACGAGTGGCAGCAACGCCTCTCGGCTTCGATCACCCATGATATCAAGGCTCCGCTCAGCTATGTCGTAAAAGCGTTATATGCCATGAAGTCTGTCGCTGGAAAACAGGCCATTGCGCCGGACGACGTAGAACACCTGTACCACGCCACCCATCACATCTATCACTATTCCAACAACCTCACCGAATTTGCCAAGGTAATGTTCACCAAAGAATGGCTCACGCTCGGCGACGTATGCGTGAATGAAATTGTTGAAAGACAGATTACAATTTTCCGACCCGTGGCCGATTTACGCGGCAACATTATACACAATTGCATTCCTACAGGTATGTCCGTTTGCTCGCAGACAGACATCTTATCGGTTATCATCCACAACATTCTTGACAACGCCATTAAGTTTACCAAGCGCGGCACAATCAACATTTACGCCGAAAAACAATCGGATAATCGGACATCGGTTCATATAACTGATACCGGTGTTGGCCTGACAGCAGATCAAATCGCCGCTTTTTATCAAGTAACACGGAGCGCAAAGGAAACGGAGCGCAATGGAGACAGCAACGGATTGGGGCTGATGCTGGCCAAGGATATGGCAAATCTGATTCGTGCCGAGATGTCGATCCAAAGCACGCGGGGCGTCGGTACGACGGTAACCATCACGTTACCTCATACAGCCTAAACTTGTCGATTAGCTCTTTCACATTGCGCACGCCCAATTTGTCGTAGATCTTCGCCTTGTACGTGCCCACGGTAGATGTGTGGATAAACAATGCTTCGGCCACCTCCGTCACGCCCTTTCCTTGCGCCAACAGCCGGCAGACTTCCAGCTCCCGGTTTGAGAAGTCGTCAAGCGGATTCGCCGTCCCTACAGATCCAAGGTTCAGTCTACTTTGCAGCAGGCTGTCTTTAAGCCCAGGGCTTAGGTATTTTTTGCCATGCAATACGGTATCAAGCGCCGCCTTGATTTCACTTTCATCACTATCTTTCTGCAGATACCCATCTGCCCCCAGATCAATGTAGCGAAGGGCATAAACCAGCTCATCGGAGGCTGAGTGCATCAATATGCGTACATCTTTTTGGACGTCCCGTATCGTCTTAATCATTTGGAGATTATTTCCGCCTGGAATATCGATATCCAATATAACGATATCGACTGGCTTTCCGGACGTCAATACATGTAGCAGTTCTTGCATATCGTCAACAAGCGATACGTGACTTTTGGGCATCCACTCATAAACGATATACTTCATCCCTACCCTGACCGAACTATGGTCATCGACAATGACAACATGAATCGACATATAAAGGTTTTTTCAAAATTGAAACGGTAATCGCGTATATTTCATCACAAATTTAGTTAAATTCCTTTTATAAACAATTTTTTACCGTTGCCGATAAAAAGAAACTTTTTGGCCCGGCAGGCCAGCAAGAAATAACGATTAGCTCTTCAAAACCCCCAGCCTATATGAACCGTAGGGAATGGTGTAAAGGAAGAAGATTTAAATGCATCTCCCTCCATTTCGACATCTTTTGCGTTCAATACGTATCCCATTCCTAGCCACGGTGTGATAAAGAGGTTGCCCCAACCTGTGTTCCAGCGATAGCCTCCGCGTACGCCCAGCAAATACTGGATTCGGTTGAGATCAGCCCCGGTGGCTTTATGGGCCACATTCAACCGTTGAATACCACCATCTATACCTACAAAAAAACCATCGGGCAAGCCTTTGAAAAACCGGTCTACTTTCCAGCCCGCTCCGACAAACGAGGAGTTGAATGCATCGTTGCCATGAGCCCAACCCGGAATATCGAGCCCAAATACACCCAAATCAAAACGCCAGGCACCGGTGAGGTATCCTCCGTGTACGGAAAATCCGTTCAATGCAAGCGCTATTGGATCAATGTCAATGTCGAATCGGCCATGGCCGTCTGATTGGGCGAATGCTTTTGATGAAAAGAGTATCAGTGAAATTAAAATTAGTGTACCTATCCGCATAAGAAGATTTTCCGGTTTCTACTTAAAAATTTTTAAGTGCCTGGCCTACGTGTTGCCGAATATCCTCCTTGCTGATGTGATAGAAACTGCCTATCGCAACGGCCCCGGCTACCTCCGCGCCCAATATAGAAAAGATGGCTCGGGCATCCTCCAAGGCGCCGGCTCCCCCGCTTTCTGCTGGTGAGGTACTCAGCAGCCATACCTGTTTTCCCAACAAAATACGGTAATCTTCCTGGGTGCGTGACAACCAGTCCATTGTGTTTTTGAAAGCTGTTGTTATCGTCGCATTATGCTCAGCAACAGACACTACGAGGGCGTCGTGCCCCTGAAGCAGTTCCCTTAACTTGCGAGCAGACTCCGGAATACCTTCCTGCTCTTCCAGATCTACCGAAAAAAGCGGTAACGGAAAGTCCCTGAGGTCTATCAACGTGGCTTTATGTCCGTTCAGCATCCCGGCAGCCTGTTCTACGATTTTCCGGTTAATGGATTGAGCGCTGGTGCTTCCTGCAAACAATAGAATTCTTTTCATGGTGTTGACTATTTATAGCGTTAGTGAATCTCCCTATGATAATTTGGATTATTTTTGCGTATGAGGCATTTTTTTATTCCAAGCAAATATGATGGAGATTTCGCTTGCCAAAAAGTGGCATAACAGACATAATGAGCAGGTGATCTTGCCAAAAAGGAAAAATACATGATCCGAACCGTTGTTGTATTCGTAAACGGGGGTGCACCAACCACTGCAGTGACCCCGATAGAAATTTTGAGTAGTGCAGGATTTCTGTATGAAGAGCTGAAAGGTGGTAACGGCAAGCGATATTTTGATGTTCGTACCGCGTCGCTGGATGGTCAAAACGTCCAGACACTTACCCCAATGCAACTGATACCGGATCATTCAATCGATGAGATTGAAGCTGCTGATCTATTGATCGTATCAGGCGGAGGCGGCAGGCTGGAGAATATTTGCAAGCAAAATGAAAAACTCATTCCGTTGTTAAAGCAATTTTATGAGCAGGGCACGGCCATGGCCGGAATATGCTCAGGTGTATCATTGCTTGCCGAATCTGGCCTCTTGGATGGCCGTCCTGCTACCACACATTGGGCGATCGTTGATGATTGCAGGGAACGCTATCCGCAGGTAGACTGGCAACCAGAGCGATATGTCACTGAGTCAGGCAATATTTTTTGCAGTGGTGGTGTCTACAGCGGTGTGGATTTATGTCTTTATATTGTGGAGAAATATTGTGGTCATCAAATCGCCATGCAAACAGCTAAAGCGCTTTTGCTGCGTACTCCCCGCATCTGGCAAGCGGGTTACACAGCAGAGGCTCCCAAAACTAATCATGAAGATGAGCAGATCAGAAACGTACAAGAATGGGTATTCAAAAATTTCCGGGAGCTCATTGACCTGTCTGTTTTGGCGGCAAAAGGTAATATGAGCCCTCGTACATTTTCCCGTCGATTTAAAGCAGCAACCGGTGAAACACCCATAAATTATCTCCAACGCGTGCGGATTAACGCTGCAAGGCACCTGATTGAAAACGATCTTAAATCTGTTTGGGAAATAAGCCGGAGTGTTGGATATGAAGACTTGAGTTCCTTTAATCGACTTTTCAAGCGTTTCACCGGCCTGTCGCCGAGTGTTTATCGAGAGCGCTTCTCTGCTGCATCTATGGAAAAAGTGAGTTATGGGCATAACACGCATCATCATTGAACAAACGGTGAGGGCAACGCCTGATACCGCCGCTGCGACAACGCCATCGTAAAAATACGCCAATCAAAATCGAAAATTTACTACCATTTGTAAGATATTATAGTAAAAACAGACGCCGATAATCAATAAAACGAAAAAAATACGAACTAATAATTAATTCTTCTTGTGACCGTCGAGTAATTTGAATACTTTTACGCCATTCATCGCATTGTAGCCGATATACCATCTATCATAAGACGTGACTTCATTTATCACCTCAATCAAAAATATCGTTTTATTAGCGCTTGCAACGTTTTTTATCCTTTCGAATCCAACGCTTGCTGCAGATGAAACGTTCATCATTAATCACTATACCGACGAGCACGGTCTCCCCCAGAACAGTATCAAAGGAATCGGCCAGGACAACTTAGGCTTTCTGTGGCTGATTTCAGAAAAAGGCCCAGTCCGTTATGACGGGAACGGGCAATTCAGAACGTTTGATCATTTGTCGGCATCGTTAAGTACAGACCGAATGGTAGCGCTCTATCAAGGTGGGCGGAATGGGGAGCTCTGGGCGCAGGCGGAGGATGATGCACTTGTCATGTTAAAGGATGGGAGGGCAGTCACTTCGGATGCAACCTTTTGGGACATTTTTGATAAGCCATGGCTGAATCAGAAAAAAAAGCTGACTACGACTACGCGGTTACCGATACCTCATCCTAAACCATCTCCAGAATACCTCTTTATCCCCGACGGTACTGGAAGTGGATTTGTGGTATCAAAAGACACGGTTTGGTCTCCTCCACTCAATCTACGTACTCGGCACAAGCGTCATTTTCCAAATGCAAATCCATGGGCATTTGTGAGTTTCAAGGGAAAGCTGCTCTACCTAAACCAGCTCCGATCGTATGAGGTATTGCACCGAGATAACCGGCTTACGCGTGAAAATATCGGTGGTGATTTGCTTGAGTTACCGGCAGACGCTCGCTTTACCATCTATTGGAACACGGCTTCAAATCAGCTTTTTATTTATGCAGCAGAAAGTCTCTATTGGTTATCGGAAGATGACCATGGAAGACTCTACAGCACGTTGCTCGTTTCTGGATTTGATTTTAAAAAGAATGGCATTACTACGGCACATTACATGCCATCGCGAGGAAAGTTATTTTTGGGAAGTGCTACAAAGGGCCTTTTTACTGTGCGAAAGCGACATTTCAACACGCTCCATTCGGGTGTTGACTATCCTAACAACGCTTTTTACAGCCAAACATTGCTACCCAATGGACTGCTATTGACGAATGATGGCCGTGCTTTTGACCAAAATGGTCTACCGCACCTGCTCGATTTTTTGCAAGAAAAAAAACATCAATACCATCAGGTCTTCGGCCCCCACGGGAATTTATGGGTCTTTCAACGCGATACCATTCTTCTTATTGATCCGCAAGTTAGCCGAATTCTGAGTATTAAGCCAAATCCGTCGCAGGCAAAGTTTGCCGATTGGGACGACGCCTCAAATTTTTGGATCGGAGGGGATACAGGTAAATTGCTGAAGTATGACGTAGACCGAGATACCTTTTTAACCATGGCGTCCTTTCCGGCAATCACGTACATTGAAGACGGAGATCGTCAAGAATTGTACATTGGCACGAAAAATGGCCTATTTGCCTTCAACACGTTGCACTGCACAAAAAAGGAAATTCCCGAATTTGCAGGTAAGATGGTACGTAGTATTTATAGGGAATCCACCAGCAGGCATTGGATAACCACTTACCAGCATGGTTTCTTTTTGTATGAAAATGGGGAGGCCACTGCTTTTCCTTTGGACAAAAATGGCTATTTGGCAACATCACATTGCATGCTGGAGGATCGTCGCGGATTTCTTTGGATAAGCACCAACAAAGGGTTGTTTAAAGTGAGTAAACAACAGTTATTGGATTACAAACAAAATAAGACGGCGGCACCTTTTTATTTCTACTACAATAAACAATGGGGATTTAATACCAATGAGTTCAATGGCGGCTGTAAGCCATGTGCCATTAATCTGCCTAACGGTAATTTTTCTTTTCCATCATTGGATGGCCTCATACAATTTGAGCCCACCGCTATTGATGATGAATTTCCATTGGGCGATATCATACTGGACGGGGTGACCTTAGACGAGAAAGCATTACCTGTGCAGGATACCATCCGCATCCCGCATGATTTTTCGCGCTTGGATATTAAAATCGCCACGCCTTTTTATGGCAATCGGCACAACATGGAGATCGAATATATCGTCACCAGCGAAGACAAGCCCAGGGGAAATTGGCTCGTGCTCAATAGTGCGAACAACACCCTCTCCATCAATAGACTTTCCTCTGGAAATCACACGATCTTGATGCGTATGCGGAAAGGGATGGGTCCAGGGGACTTCAACTACGCGACATTTCACCTCTACATACCTCCGTTATTTCACGAAACCACTTGGTTTCCTTTGCTTATTTTTGTTGTGTTATGTTTGACTGTGTGGTTGACTATCTTTCTGCGGACCAGATTCATCCTCAATCAAAACCGCTTGCTTGTCAACAAAGTCAACGAACGGACACTTATACTTAAAAGCCAATATGAATGGCAACAACGGCTCTCCACGTCGATCACACATGATATCAAAGCACCGCTCAACTATGTGGTCAAAGCGTTAAGCAACATCCGTGACATCGCGAAGGATGAGGGCTTTTTACCCCGTGAAATGGAACAGGTCTACTTATCAACCAAAAATATTTACCATTATTCGAATAACCTGACGAAATTAGCCAAACTGATGCTGACCCGGGATGTATTAGAACTCGCAGATGTACAGTTATATGAAATTGCACAACGGCAAATTGACATCTTTAAATCGGCCGCGGAGTCTCGGGGTAATACCATACACAACCGTATTCCCGTTGGTACTAAGGTACATTCCAATCCCGACGTGTTGGCCATTATGATCCATAACCTTTTGGACAATGCGACAAAGTTTACCCAGAACGGAAATATACAACTAAATGTCGAGCAAGGAACCGACAACGCGGTGGTATTTAGTATCAAAGACACCGGCGTAGGTCTTTACCCCGAACAACTGGATTACTATAATGATGTGATTAAGGAACAATTGCCCGTTCGGGTTGAGGGGAAAACCATTGGTTTTGGTTTATTACTGGTGAAAGATATGGCTCACTTAATCGGCGCTAAAATGTCTATTCACAGTGTGCTGGGAGGAGGCACTACCATTTCATTCATTTTGCCCAGCCATGCATGCTAAACGCGTCCATCAACTCCCGAATGTTCCGCACACACAATTTCTCGAAAATTTTACTCTTATAGGTTCCCACGGTGGAGGTGTGGATAAACAAAGCTTTAGCAATTTCCCCAACGCCTTTTCCATCAATCAATAAACGGCTTATCTCTAATTCTCGGTTGGTAAGATACTCTATGGGATTATTATGAGAATAAGCTTTTTGGTTCAACCTGCTTTGCAGTAGATGGTTCTTCAATTCACTGCTTAAGTACTTTTTACCAGCGAGCACGGCGTTAAGCGCCTCCAAGATATCGTCTTCATCACTATCTTTCTGCAAGTAACCATCGGCTCCGGAATCGATATACCGCATCGCGTAAAGGTCCTCTTCATAAGCTGAAAGCATCAGTATCCGAACGCTTGGCTGGAGATTCCTGATCATGGAGATCATTTGGAAATTGTTTCCCCCCGGTATATTGATATCCAAAACGATCATGTCCATCTTTTCCAATGACAACAACTCCAATAAGGCCGGCAAATCCGCTGCAAGATGGACGGTGCACTCGGGCATCCATCCACGAACAAGGTATTTCATTCCTAATCTCACTGCGCTGTGATCATCGGCAATAGCAATGTGCATCGGCATATATTGGTTCCTTTCAAAAAGATACTGTACTTCTTCGGTGGCGGAAAATGAAAGTTAACATGTTCATTTCATTCACAAAAATCGCAAAAAATACATGCTATTGCTAATAAAATAATAAAAATCTTAAAAAGAAACTATTTATCCTTCCATACAGTTTCCTGTAGCGCACCAACAGAAAAGACCGACACACGATTCATTGTTTTCGCAGCGAACCGCTGTTGAAGATGGGCCAATCCAACAGTTTCTGTATCTTTGGATACAATTTACGTCGACATGGATATCACAACCTTCAAAGAATTTTTGAAACACGACAACCTTCCTGTTGGCCTCACGGTACAACAAGAAGCGCTATGGTACGATGGCAAGGGCGAGTGGAATAAAGCGCACGATCTGATAAACGACTTGGACGACCGCCTGTCCGCGCACGTGCACGCTTACCTACACCGCAAAGAAGGCGATTTGTGGAATGCCGACTACTGGTACCGGCGGGCTGGACGGCAGCGTCCGGAAAAATCGCTGGAAGAAGAGTGGGAGGATCTGGTGAAAACAATGCAATAGATAAGGCTGTAGCTTTATGGAACACAACATCAGTCAAATCGACAGTTAGTCGCTGAGCTAGCCAATTGCATATAAAGCGCTTTTTAGCTAAGTTTGCCGCATAAATTAAACGGATGAGTACCGCACTATCAGAACAGGAACTGCAGCGCAGGGATGCGCTGGCGAAACTGGAGGCATTGGGGATCAACCCCTACCCTGCCGAGGAGTTTGAAATCAACGCGACCGCCAGCGACATCTTAACGAACTACGAACGCGATAAGCTAAATTACAAAAACATCAGTATCGCCGGGCGGATGATGAGCCGCCGGGTGATGGGCAATGCCTCATTTATTGAGTTGCAAGATGCAACGGGACGCGTTCAGGCATACCTCAAACGCGACGACCTTTGCCCAGCTGAAGATAAGACATTATATAACACCGTTTTCAAAAAGTTGCTTGATATCGGCGATTTTGTCGGCATCAAGGGGTTTGTGTTCACCACCAACACGGGTGAGATTTCGATCCACGTACAAGAACTCGTTCTGCTGTCTAAATCGTTGAAACCGCTGCCTGTAGTCAAATCAGCAGACGGCAAAACGTTTGATGCTGTCACCGACCCTGAATTCCGTTATCGGCAGCGGTATGTAGACTTGGTCGTAAACCCCAAGGTGCGCGAGACATTCATGAAGGTGTCTAAGGTGAAAACGGCAATTCGCGATTTTCTCAACCAACGGGGGGCCCTGGAGGTGGATACGCCCGTGCTTCAGTCCATCCCAGGCGGCGCAGCGGCCCGCCCATTCATTACGCATCATAATGCGCTGGACATCCCGCTGTATCTCCGTATTGCTAATGAGCTTTACCTTAAACGGCTTATTGTGGGCGGCTATGACTGGGTATATGAATTCAGCCGAAATTTCCGTAACGAAGGCATGGATCGCACACACAATCCCGAGTTTACGGTACTCGAATTCTATGTTGCCTATAAGGACTATTTATGGATGATGGACATTACCGAGAAGCTTTTTGAGCATGTGGCTATGGCGACCAACGGTACCACCAGACTGCAGGTAGGCGATAAAGAAATCAATTTCGCTGCGCCCTACCCTCGTGTAAGTATTTATGATGCCATCAAAGAGCATACAGGGTTCGAGGTGGACGGATTGGATGAAAACGGCCTGCGCGAAGTCTGCAAACAACTAGGCATCCCCACGGACGAAAGCATGGGAAAGGGGAAGCTAATCGACGAAATTTTCGGCGAAAAGTGCGAACACCGTTATATTCAACCCACTTTCATCATTGACTACCCGGTCGAAATGAGTCCGCTCACGAAGAAACACCGCAACAAGCCAGGGCTGGTTGAGCGTTTTGAACTTATGATCAACGGCAAAGAATTAGCTAACGCCTATAGCGAGTTGAACGACCCGATTGACCAACGGATACGGTTCGAAGACCAGCTTAAGCTGATGGAACGTGGCGACGATGAAGCGATGTTTGTTGACTACGATTTCCTGCGCGCACTGGAATACGGCATGCCTCCGACCGCTGGCATTGGCATCGGTATCGACCGCTTAGCTATGCTGATGACCAACCAGCAAAGCATTCAGGATGTGCTGTTCTTCCCGCAAATGCGTCCCGAAAAATCGGTAAAACAGGCTGTAGTCGCTGACTACGTTGAACAAGGCATTCCTGAAGAATGGGTACCTGTGCTGCAAAAAATGGGGTTAAACACGGTTGAGGCCTTGAAAGCGGCCAATCCGAACAAGGTGTTCAATGATATGGGAGGTCTACGCAAGAAAATGAAACTGGAAATTCCTATGCCGACGAAGGATGAGGTGTTAAAATGGTTCAGCTAAGCTGAACCAATTACTTACCCATACACCCAAGGTACCAATACCAATGTGAGCAGCACAAGGATGACAACAGTAATCAAATTTAGCCAGAAGCCGGCTTTGACCATATCAGTCATCCGAATATAGCCGCTGGAAAATACAATAGCATTCGGTGGTGTAGATATTGGCATCATAAACGCGCAACTGGCGGCCAACGTAACAGGGATTGCGAGATACATGGGATTGATGGCCAGGTTGTCCGAAAGGCTCAGCACAATCGGTAGAAAAATCGTTGTCAGTGCCACGTTACTGGTCAACTCGGTGGCATAGAGTGTAAATGCAGTGAGCAGCGCAATCAGTATCCAAAGCGCCATGGTTCCGTCGCCCGCGATAGCATTACCCATATACTCCACAGCCCCGGAACGCTCCAACCCTTTGGCTAGGCACATACCCCCACCGAATAACAACAAAATGCCCCAAGGTAGTTTTTCGGTATACTTCCAATTAAGCACATACTCATGCTTTTTAAGGCTTACTGGAAGAACAAACATCAAGAGGCCACCGCCCATGGCGATGATGGTATCATTCAGGTAGTCGCCTCCAAACGCCGCATTGATCTGCGTTTTAAATACCCAACAACAAGCCGTAGCGAGAAAAATCCAGGCCACCATGCTTTCCGCGCGGCCCATGCTGCCTAGTTCCCGCAGTTTCGTGCGTACCAATTCACCCGAACCGCTAAGTTTCCCCAGCCCGTGGCGGAAAAGCACCCGTGTGATAAGCAGATACGTGACCGTTAGCATGACAAAGCAAACAGGTATGCCAATAAGCAACCATTGGGCGAAATCTACATCCTGATCATAGAATTCTTTCATGAATCCGACGAAAACGACATTGGGCGGTGTCCCGATGACCGTAGTCACTCCCCCGATATTCGCTGCGTATGCTATGCTCAGCATAAGACCGAGCTTAAATTTCCTGAACGCTGTTTCCCTTCCCTCAGGCTTTTCCTCCTCGAGTAGGTTTACAATAGAAAGCGCGATGGGCAGCATCATCACCGCAGTAGCGGTATTGGAAATCCACATGCTGAGAAACGCGGTCGCTAGCATAAACCCGAGGATAATGCCGTTGGCTTTTGTACCGGTCATCTTCAGAATATTCAATGCGATGCGCCGGTGCAAGTTTTGCTTTTCCATCGCCAAAGCGATGAGGAAGCCACCCATGAAAAGGAAAATGATCGGACTGGCATAGGGCGCTGCAGCCTCGGCCATGGTAAAGATTCCAAATACCGGATATAGGATTAGCGGTAGCAGTGCTGCCACGGGCAAGGGAACAGCGTCGGTGATCCACCAGACCACCATCCACACCGCCAACGCCAATACCTGCGAAGCCCCGGGTTGCAGGTTGTCCAATGTTAATGAGGATAATAAAATAATAAAGAGTAATGGCCCGGCTATAAGCCCGATTGTCTTTCCCATATAAGCGACCGAAATTTAGTTTACAGCGGCGCAAGATACAAAAATCCGGGAAAGCCAAGATGGATCCTCTTCCAAAAGGGCGCACTATTGAAGTTTCATCGGTATCGCCATCATCATGCCTGATCCGCTGTTTTCCTTACTCCACTGCGCTACCAGCTCCTTCGATTCGGCGCTTGCCAGCTTGGCCTTTTCTTCATCACCCGTCTGCTGGTAGGCCAGCTGTTTTAGGTCGTATAGTTTAGCACGATCCAATGCATGATCCATGGTGGCCAGCAGGGTATCCGCCCATCCCAGGACGTTACTGGCATAAGTTTCGCTGGTTTCCCGGAGCATTTTGCCAGCAAATACGCTCAGCGACACCGGAATGCTCTGCCCATATACCGTTAGGCGCTTGCTGACGACGTTATCCAGCAGCTTGATGTAGTTCTTCCAGTTTGCTGTTTTGCCAGCTTCGACGAGTTTGGCCAATCTGATTAATTCATCAGCGTGGGGTAACCGGCACTTCTTAATGGTCGCCCTCGTTTTTTTGAATGCGCGCTCATCAAATGTCCCATCGCCTGCAAACAGCCGATGAAACCCTTTGCTGAACAAGTTTTCAATCGCTTCGTCTCCATTTTCTACGCCGACGCCACGCAACTCATCCCGATGGACGGCCAAATAGCCTAAAACCGAGCTATTAGGGTCGGTTAAATAACTGGTGGCTAATGTCCAGTTGATTTCCGTGATAAGATCCGCGCGGGGCAGCGCGTCAAGATAAGCTGTAGCCACGGATGCAGCTTCATCTTGCCTATAAGCCATGGACAATGCCTTCAGATACTGCTGAATGAACGTTGCCGACCGATCACCGCTGGCATAGCGTTGATTCAACGCTGCTAATTGATTTTCCGGCTGTAGGGCAATCTGTGCTTTGTTAATAAACTCGTCTGCCGAAGATGAACCGACAATGCGGTGCACTTCCTCTCCTTTTGCGTTGATGAACAAGTACGTCGGGTATGCCTTGATGTTGTAGCGCTCTTTCAATGCAATGCCCTCACCTCTTTCCATGTCCCTCTTTACGTTGATAAAGGTCTGGTTAAAAAAGCTACCTACCTCTTCCCGGGTAAAGACCTCCCTGTCCATTGTCTTGCACGGCCCGCACCAAACGGCATATCCGTCCAGAAAGATCAATTTATTTTCCACCGCCGCCTGTTGCAGTAAGCTTTCCCAGGTTCCATCCTCAGAAAACAAGATCCCCGGTTCTGCGTGATACTGGTTTGCCTGTCCTCGTGCCTGCAAGGCCTTTTGCCCTACCGCAATGAACCGGTCTGCCTCCATAAACCCACCGTCTTGATGTACGACGTTGCCATCCCCATCGATAAACAAGTAGGTAGGATACGCCATAATTCCATACTGTTTCACCAATTCAGGGCCATCTCCCTTCTCCATGTCCATGCTTATGTTGATGAATTGGCCGTTGTAAAAGTCGGCCACCCTATCCAGTGTAAACACATCTCGCTCCATCATGCGGCATGGCCTGCACCATTCAGTCTGCGCGTCTAAAAAGATTAGCTTACCGCTGGTTTTAGCCTGTTGCAATACTGCTGCCCATGATCCGTCGGCAAAGATTATGGACCGGGTATTCGTCTTTTTCTCCGCCGCTACAGCTGCAGAAGCCCTTGCCTTCTGCATTAATACGGTCGGGTCTTCCATTACAGCATAAGCATTGGTATACTGTAATTGTGCACCCTTCGCATCGTAAAATACATAAGCCGGGTACATCAGCATATTCAAGTTAGGGACAAAAGCCTTGCCTGCCTCGGATCCCATATCCATGCGAATGCTTACACAATTGTCACGAAAAAAATTACTAATGCTATCCAGCGTAAATACTTGCTCTTCCACATGCTTGTTATGGTCCGATGGTGGGCCGCTCCGCATCACGTCGACGAAAATAATCTTACCTTCCTTTTGAGCCTTTGCCTGCGCTTCTTCAAACGATAACTGCTCAAACGTTACTTGGGCCATACCCAGGGTTGTGGTTGCCAGCATCACGCCAAACAGGGCAATGCACCTCGATCTACTTGTTCGCTCTCTCATATTTATTATTGTTTTGTATATAAAGTTTAATTGGGTCTCTATGATCAATTTAGGTATCCCGGGTTTTGGACAATCACTCCATTGCTGATATCGATTTCGCGTTGGGGGATAGGCAGTACCCACTTGCCTTCTGGCAAACCGTTGTCACGTGGAAACTGTCCATTGCGTATGCGGTCATAACGGTAAAATCCTTCAAAAGCTAGTTCCTTACGACGTTCCTCCAATATAACTGCCAGTAGCGCTGTTGGATTCTCGAAATCATCTACCGAGTAGGTGCCGGCATCCTTCATCGAACGGCTCCTGACCTGATTTAGTAATGAGACGGCTTCACCTGTAACACCCTTGGTACGTGCCAGCGCTTCGGCACGCGTCAATATCACCTCCGCTAAGCGGATGACCGATACATTGTCACGGCCATTGCTGTTGTTGAACTTAAACGTCGTACGCTCGCCAAACTGATCGGGATTGTATATGCTATCCCCTTTGAAAATCAATTGTTGAGCTCGCAGGTCTCCGCTGCCAAACATGCTGATAAATGCGGGAGATATCCAAAATGATCGTTTGAAGAAATAGCCGTTGCTCAAGTTATTATTCAAACTGGTGGAGGGGCTGGTGATATGGCTGACAGGGAAGGCAAACAAATATTCTGGCACCAGCGTTTTGGCCTGTCCATCCGAATTCGGCGGAAATAGGTCCAACAAGTTTGTAGCCAACTGATAGATGGCTGGTCGCGATTGCAACACTTCAGCCGCCGCAGCTGCGGCATCCTCAAAACGGTGCATATAAAGCCATGTACGGGCTCTCAACGCCGCAGCACTTCCTTTGGTGGCTCGCGAGCGGGTATGCAGATCGTTACTATGCCGGTCGGGCAGGTCAGCCATGGGTTCGGTAAGGTCAGCAATGATCTGTGCGTAAACTTGCGCATTGGTTGATCTCGGAATGATATCACCCGTATCATAGCCTTCAAAAGGCATAAGCTGTAACGGTACGCCGAGGCCGTCGGGACGATCCATCAGTGCCCCGTCTCCAAAAAGCTTCAGCAAATCCAAGTAGGCGTATGCGCGTATCAAACGGGCTTCCGCAATAAACTGTGCCTGTTTGGCAGCCGCATACTGGGCGTACTGCTGGGTTTTTACAATGATGTTGTTGGCGAGGTTAATGGCCCTGTAATAGTTTTGCCAAACCGATTGCACACCGTCATCAGCAGTGACCACGCTTCCATCTTCGTATACATCATAAAACACACTGTGCTGCAGGTTTTCGGTCGTAAAATCTCCAATGACGTATGCGATATTGCCGGTGACGGCCCGAAACAGGTTGATGTATGCATCGGCGAGCGCTTGCTCAGTAGCCAACTCACTGCCAAATACCTGACTGTCAACCAATGTATCCTCTGGAGTAAGGTCCAATTGCTTGTCACAAGCCGCAAGTAGTGACAACAACAGAAGCGGGGGACCTATCATTGAAATCTTCTTCATATATTATAACCCTATGTTAATACCCAGTTCAACAAGTTTGTTCTGCGGCATGTTCAGCTCGTCATAACCCGATTGCAATGCCGATGAGCCAAAAGCGTTCACTTCGGGATCAACGCCCGAATAACCAGTCAGCGTGAATAGGTTTGTGCCACGTAAAAAAAGTTGCAGCGAGCGGACAGCCTGCCCGGGAACACGCTGCAGAACCGCAGCTGGCAGTTGATAGCCTACATTGACGGTACGCATGCGCAGATAAGACGCGTCTTCAAGAAAACGGCTGTTTGTCCGGCCGGTGGTAAAATCACGGACGCTGCTGGCAGACCCCGGCGAAGTAGTAATAGACCGATTGGCTAAGCGGGGCACATCGGTCTCGTCGCCCGTTATTTTCCAGTAGTTCAGGATTTCGCGGCTCAGGTTATTGGCGTCATCAGTGGCGTATGTGAGCAGGGTAGCCCTTGAACCATTGATCATCTTGCCGCCCACTGAAAAAGAAAAGAACACATCCAACTCCCAGCTTTTGTACCGTAACGTATTACCCATGCCGCCCCAAAACAAGGGCAGGCTGGTACCGTATACCTTGCGGAAATCATTCACATCGTCAACCTGGGCAAACAGCGATGCCGGAGGGACATGGCTTACGTTGCCCGAATGATCACGCCACAGCGGATCGCCCGTATAGGGGTCGACACCTGCCCAGTCATAGAGAAAAAACTGTGAAATCGGCTCCCCCACTTTCAAGTATTTGTATGCATCATTGGCCAAGCCTACTTCCTCGCCATCGAAATTCAGCCTCAACAGCTTGTTGGCATTGTGAGAAGCATTGAATCGCACCGCCCAGTTGAAGTCCGCTTTTCGTACCGGATGCCCCTCAACCGTAAGCTCCACTCCGCTATTGAGCATATCACCCATATTTTGCGGCTGGAACGCCCACCCTTGATAAAGCGGAATGGCCGATGTAATAATCATATTTCGAATGCGACGTTCGTAATAATCAAGCGTGACGGACAACCGGTTGTTCCAGAAGGTGGCGTCTATTCCCACATCGATAGACATGGTGCGTTCCCATTTCAGGTTGGGATTATCGGGTTGCTGCATTTCGAGGATGGGCGTCCCAGCGTAGGTCAGTCCATTGCTATTGATGCGGTATTGCCCCTGACTGCCATAGTATGAAAATGGACTGTTATTTCCTGAAAAGCCAATGCTTCCGCGAAGTTTCAGGTCGTCAATCCACGTATACCCGTTTAAGAACGACTCTTCAGAGAGCCGCCACCCAAGGGAAAAGGAAGGAAACCCGACATACCGCCTGTTGCGGCTGAACTTGGAGGAGCCGTCTACCCGGTACGTAATACCTGCGAGGTATTTGTTGTCATGTTCGTAGTTGATCCGCGAAAAATATGAAACCAACGCCCAGCTTTGTTTTCGTGTACGCGAGATGTACCTATTTGCTGCCGCACCAATATTGTTGATTTCATCACTGAAGAAACCATATCCGCCGATGGTACGGCTGTTTTCCGTCGACCGCTCGAAACTCTGCCCTAATACAGCGTTAATGTAATGCCGGCTGTTGCCGCCGTATAACACATTCACGGTATTATTCATAACTACCTTGCGGTTTTGTGCGGTACTCTCCACGGCATCATCGCCGAAACCGCTGGGCCGCTTTACCCGGCGTGTGAAGGCCGTAGACCCCGTCAGTTCTGTCCCAAATTCCGACCGGAATGTCAGCCACTTGACGGGCCGATATTGAGCGTAAAGGCTGCCAAGCGTCTGTACGTTTTCAAGCGCATTGGTATTCAATACCGCATCGGCCACAGGGTTGGAGTCCATATTGCCGATCGGATTGCTACCCCTGCCATAAACATATTGCCCATTTTCGTCTATTACGGGCACGTTTGGTGCTTTTAAGATAGCCTGCCGATAAATCGAAGCAGCGTTCAGCGCGGTATTGTCCGTATGGGAAACCGAGACATTGCTACCGACGGTGAACGCGTCACTGGCATTATAGGTAAGATTCATCCGTCCGGTATACCGTTCGTAATCGTTGTTGATGATATACGCTGGCTGACTGCGATATGATCCACTCAGGTAATATTGCATTTTGTCGCTACCCGCGGCCATGGATAGATCTATCTGTTGAGTGAAGGCCGTACGCATCACTTCCTCTACCCAATCGGTGGCATGATCAGCGGCAAATGTTTCGCCGCGGCCGAGTTGCCGGTAGTACTCGGTGTAAAGAGCACCGTATTCCGCACCGCTCAACAAAGCATGGTTTCCGACGGGTTTAGCTGCGCCGGTAACGTATCTTACCTGGAAAGACGGTGTTGCCCGTGTGCCTTTGCGGGTGGTTATTAAAATCACTCCGGCTGCTCCACGTGATCCATAGATTGCTGTCGCATACGCATCTTTCAGCACTTCGATAGATTCGATATCATTTGGATTCAGGTGGGCCAAGGGGTTGTTTTCAAAATCATTACGCGTTTGCAGGTTATCAGCCACAGTGGTACCACCAAAGCCACTGGCGGGCGTCGTCGATGGGGTGAATGTACTAGCATTCATATCGCGCCCTGAACCATATACAGGAATGCCGTCAATGACGATGAGTGGCTGGCTGCCATCCGGGTTCAGCGTACTGATGCCCCTGATAGTTATCGCAGTGGCCGATCCGGGTTGACCCGAACTGGAGAGTACATCCACGCCAGCGACCTTCCCTACAATCGCATTGTCAAAAGAAAGTGCTGATGATTTTGTGATCTCCTTATGGCTTATCGAAGCGATGGATCCCGTGATGTTGCGCCGTCGTTCATCGCCGTACCCAACCACAACCACTTGATCGAGCGCTTGCTCCTCCTCCCGCATCACGAGCCGCAGGAGCGGCTGTGGCGTACACAGCTTTTCCAACGGTGCAAAGCCAATGGTAAACACCAGCAACGTATCACCCGGCTTTGCGGAGATCGAAAACCGGCCGAATCCATCTGCCGCGGTGCTGACGGCCGTTCCTTTTACACGAACGGTTGCTCCGGGCAATGGCTTCCCGTCCTGCGTCTGTACCACCCCGCTGATTTTCGTGTCGGACTGCCGCTGGGCCAATACCGGATACAGCGGCATTAGCACCAGCAACAGCAAACTTATTCTGTACGCCATAGCTATTTCACCAAAGCGCCTGTCCAAGTATCATTGCGATATACACGCACGTTGTTCCCGTCAAGGTATTCGCCACCAGTGATCCAAATTGCATTGTCCCGCACAAATGCGTTGAAAAACGCTCTGCCGGGGAAATTGTTTGGCAAGGCCCTTGGATCTCCTGCCTCCGCTTTCGTCCACGTGGTACCATCGTCTTCCGAGATCCAAAGGCCATTTTGAATAACATCGGCATTACCGTCGTCCTTCACATAACCGCCCAACAGGAACAAGTGGCCATTATAAGAAAGCACTTGATGCCCCCATACAGGAGTAAACACCTCATTTACCGCCAATGCTGACCAAGAAACGCCATCTTCCGACATCCAAATATCGTTAAGCAACGTACCGCTAGCATTCCGCCCACCGGCTACATAAATCTTGTTGTTGTGTACAAAAACAGCCGGATTGGTACGAGCTACAAAAGGTGCGGTGGCAGTCACCTGCGTCCAACTTGCCCCATCCGTGGTGGACCACACATCATTAAGCGGTACACCCGGAGCATTTACATTGCCAAAGGCCGGATAATTATTGCCCCCAATAACCCATAGTTTGTTTTGGAATACCACCGCATTGATGCGCTCTCTACCCGTCCATAGCTCACCTTCCGCCGGCGTTGCAATCCGCGGGCTGACAGACCACGTTGCACCATCCGATGAACTCCATACCTGGTTGGTCACATAGGAGAACGCAAAACCTTTCGCCGGAACCAGTCCGCCCAACAGCCACATTTTGTCTTGAAAGCCAAACACCGCGGTTTGCCTTTCGGCTTGTGGTATGCTGTCGATGCTGGTTGCGACGCTGTTCCAGGAGATACCATCCGTAGACGAAAAGACACCATAGCTATAAGCACCGAAGCCTCCGCCGCTGGATCCCAATACCCAGAAACGATCACCAAAGTACCCTGCCATTACGGTGCGGTATGGGCCCCATTGGCCATTGTCGGTAAGCCGTTGCCACGACACCGTATTGGGGTCGATCTGCTCAATGTTTACCTTAACCTTGTAATTGCGTATGGTCATGCCATCTTCGGCCGTTGTTTTGTACGTTAGCTCATTGCTGAAGTCGTTCGGCGTGACGCCAGACTCTTGTATCACGCCATTGACTTCGACCACCGACCCCTGTATGACCGAAAAAACGGCGATCAATGCCGATGGATCGGTAAGGTACGGCAGGCTGTCTACATTGCTTATGGTCAGCGTATTTTGGTCAATGGTGAAGGTGTGGTCCTCGAAATCTTTAATCGCGAAGGAAGAAATGCCAGTCAGATTGCTTAGGGCTTCCTTGTTCTTCTTACACGCTTGCTGACCCAGCATCGTCAGGCCTCCCACGACAAATAAGAGTACATAACGCCTAGCGCCTGAAACAGGTTGTAATGTTCTTTTCATTTTTTAATTGATTAGATGGTTAACTGATAAAACAACTATATAGTGGAAAATATAGCAAGGCCACGGCAAAGACCGGGGCATTGGTTTAGCTAAGTTGAAAACGGACAACCAAGGATATCAGCGAGGAAGGAAGAAGGTGCTACTTACTACACAGGTAAATTTCGTTTCCTTCTTGCGTGTAGTTGAGTTGTAATGAGCGGCTTAGATCAGATAACACGCTGGGTAGCTGCGCATTGTTAAATTCAGCCGAATACGTGTCCAGATGTAGGTATTCTTTGCAAAAGCTGATCTTTACGCCATACCAACGTTCCAGCGTATGAGCTATTTCGTGCGCACCGGCATCTTCAAAGTAGAGAATACCGTCTTTCCAGCCGAATGCTTTTTTTTCATCCAATATAGCTGATGAGTTTACCTCTCCGCGCTCCTTGTGCACCACCGCATATTCCCGCTTTTCCATCTTCACTGCCGGACGCAGCTTGATTAAAGGTGTTGTCTCGGGGAAACGCAGCTTCGTCAGTGGCAATACGCTATCTCGAGATTGTTCGGGTCTTCGCAATTTGAGGAGTGGCCCGTATTCTGTACGGATCTCAGCCCTGCCATCATCTACAGACACCGTAACCACACTGTCAGCTGGAAAAGCAGTGATGTTGAACTTTGAAGACCCAGCAACAGCGCGGGTCTCTACTCCGCCAGCTTTGATGATCCTGGGTTTGTCACTTTCCGTCATGTTAAAGAACGCTTCGCCTTCAATGTAAATGGCAGCATGTTGCATTTCCATTTCCCGGGGATAGGCCACCCAGCTATCGGCATTTAGGTAAATCTCGGAACCATCACTAAGGGTGATCTGTTTCCGCTCACCTTTTTCCGTATGTACGGTGATGTATTCGTCACCGCTTATGCTACCGCGGTCCAGCCATAGCAGGGCTCCAATGGTCACTACAAACCCCACGCAAGCAGCGGCCACGTACAACCACTTGTCGTATATCGACGACCTTTTTAAACGCTTGACGGGTACCCCTTCAGCACCAACGGCCAATGCCGGAATGGCTGATTGAATCTGCTCATATTGTGGGGGCTGTCCCCCCATAGCTGCCCATTTAGCTTCATCAAAATTGCTCCACAACGTTGATAGTAGGTGCTTCACATCTTCGCTATGCCGTTCATCCGCTAGCCACTCCCGAACTTCCTCTCGCTCTTCCCGCGAGCAGGTATTATCAAAATACCGTTCTAAAACGCTTCGTTCCACAATTCATATAAAGTTTATATCAGAGCAGTATTTAATACGATATACAACTAGCTTACCCATCGCACCTACTCTGTTTTTGTTTTTTTTCAAAAATTTTCAAAAAAATAGAAGCATAACGCTATGCCAGCCCCATAACCAAACTGTGCTAATCGCTTTTTCATATGTTTCAAAGCTTTATTGAGATGGTTTTCCACGGTACTTTTGGAAATACCCAGTTCATCAGCTATCCGTTGGTTGAGGTAGCCTTCAAATCGGCTCATCCGGAAAACTTCGCGCCGTTTTTCAGGCATTTCTTCCATTGCTTGGTTTATGAGCGACCCAAGCTCGCTGTCGCGTATTTCGCTAACCGACTCATCCCCTTGCAACACGTTGGTAAGATACCGCTGTCTTACCGCCCATTTCTTCATTTGGTTGTAGATGAGGTTGCGTGCAATGGAAAATACGTAAGCACTGAGAGACTGCTTTGCATCTGCTCGATGACGGGATTCCCATAGCCGTATAAACGTCTCCTGCACAATTTCCTGTGCGTCTTCGGTATTTAGGTTTAAGCTACGCGCGAAATAGAATAGCCTTTTGCCAAAGGCATCGTAGATGTACCTGAAAGCTTCTTCGTTGCCTTCCTGCAATCGCCGTATTAATTCAGAATCATCGGAATCAGGATGCATCGGTGACGGCCTTTTTAGTTTGCTACCGTATCAAGTTGAACTCAGCGCCAACGCATAGAGTTTCATCTGCTTGACCATCGATAATAACCCATTGGCCCTCGTAGGTGAAAGGTGTTCTTTTAGACCTATTTGGTCAATAAAATAGAGCTCGCTATTGGCTATCTCTTCAGGAGTGTGATTCGACAACACCCTCACCATCAACGCGACCAGTCCTTTCGTAATGATTGCATCGCTATCCGCTGAAAACACTACCTTGCCGTCCAAATGATCGGCATGCAGCCAAACTTTGGATTGACAGCCCTTAATGAGGTATTCATCTTTTTTATATTGGTCGTCTATCAGCGGCAAATCTTTTCCAAGTTGGATGATGTATTCGTACTTCGCCATCCAATCGTCAAAGAATGCAAAATCATCTATCAGCTCGTCCTGTTTTTCGTTTATGGTCATAAGAAAAATATGATAGTTGAGATGCCGGACCTTGTTTAGCTGCTACAGCAACATGGCTGCGGCCCGCTCCACGCCAGCTACCAGCGCATCAATGTCTTCTTTGGTGTTGTACATTGCAATTGATGCGCGCACAGTGCCGGGGATGCCATACCGGTCCATGAGCGGCTGTGTACAATGATGACCCGTGCGTACGGCTATGCCTAACTTGTCGAGGATAACCCCTACGTCATAGGGATGTACTCCACCAAGCAGGAAAGATACAACGCTCGATTTTTGCTTAGCTGTGCCGACGATGCGGATTCCCGGAATACTGAGCAAACGCTCGGTAGCGTAGTCCAGTAGTTCTTGCTCATGACGCGCTATCTGGTCCAGTCCTATCGCGGTGAGGTAGTCAACCGCATGCGCCAGACAGACACCAGCTTCAATATTGGGTGTACCGGCCTCGTATTTAAATGGCAATTCGTTGTACGTTGTTTGGGCAAATGATACTTCCTTAATCATCTCTCCACCGCCTTGATAGGGCGGCATCGCATTGAGCCATTTCTCCTTTCCATATAAAACGCCGATACCGGTAGGACCATATACTTTATGCCCAGAAAATGCTAGGAAATCTACATCCAGCGCCTGCACATCCACCGGTAGATGCTGCACCGCCTGGGCGGCATCAAGTAATACGGGTGCCCCGGCTGCATGCGCTACATCAATGATTTCCTTTACCGGATTTATTGTTCCAAGCGCATTGGATACGTAGGTGATGGCTACCATCTTGGTGCGACTGCCGACCGTAGCTTGATAAACATCCATATCCAATTCGCCGGCTTCATTGATCGGAATCACTTTCAGTATGGCACCCTGTTCTTCGCAAAGCATCTGCCAAGGCACGATGTTGGAATGGTGTTCCATAGCAGAAATAACAATTTCATCCCCGGCGTTGACAAAAGCCTTGCCATAACAGCTGGCCACTAAGTTGATGGCTTCGGTGGTGCCTTTGGTAAAAATTATTTCGTGTTCGTAGGCTGCGTTGAGAAAAGGCCGCAGCTTTCGACGCGTTACCTCAAAAGCATCTGTGGCCAATTGGCTAAGATGGTGAACACCTCGGTGTACATTGCTGTTCAATTGGGTATAATAGTCTACAATGGCATCGATCACCTGCTGCGGTTTCTGCGTCGTAGCGCCGTTGTCAAGGTATACCAAAGGCTTTCCATTGACCGTACGGGTGAGGATCGGAAAGTCTTTCCTGACCCGATCAACGTCAAACCGCTCCAATACTGCTATCCGTTCCATAGAATACAAAGGTACGAGTATTTTTTTTATCTTGCTGTTGCGTATCACCTTACTTTGGAGGAGCCAGATAAAAGCCCACATTTGCGAAAAGCGGAAATTTTGGTTAAGTTTGTAAGCCAGGGTACGTCCTTACGATTTGGTTTCCCAGTCACTTCATGCTTATATTATGCTGTTACTTATTGCGTTAACGTTTTCACATCTTTTGCAACCCGATTCCATCCGCGAAAATTCGCCTAACAATCATACGAATAAAATCATTCCGGCGGCTATCGAAAAAACGGCCTTGGTGGCATTATCCCATTATCCCGAGCTCGAGGAAACCTCAATCAGGTTTGTTTTTACCAGTAAGCTTAAACGTACGGTGATGGCAGCCCGGCCCATTACTGGCACATTATTCAAAAGTCGTAATAAGCGAGGCTATGAAATATTGATTAATCCGGCCTTTAAGCTGGGGCACCACAACGATCCCAGACAGCATATCCCAGACAGCGTCATGATTGGATGGTTAGCCCACGAACTCGGACATATCATGGACTATGAAACACGTAGTACGTGGAATCTGATTGGCTTCGGTCTGTCATATTGGCTATCTCGTCCATTCATACAAAGCGCAGAATACCGCGCCGACTCGTTTGCGATGAATCACGGATTGGGCGAGTACATTATCGCTACGAAATCTTTTATCTTGAACCATCCAGAACTTCCGCAAATATACAAAGATCGCATTGCGAACCTTTATCCTTCTCCAGACGATATCGTGGAATGGGTTGCCGACATTTCTGACGAGCACTCGATACGCGATGACGACCGGGAGCCAACCGAAGAGGAAGGGCTTATGGAAGGAGCTGAAGCCAGCCACGCGGAAATCGCTTTTTAGCGGTACTGCACCATCGCTTGTTTCGTTCAACTTAACATTTATTTTACATAACGAACATGTGACAACGCTGGTTCACCGACGTATGACGCTAATGGCGGTCTGATATTTGTGCGGCCAAAGCAGATACTACAACATACGTTCTTAAATGAAATACTTACTTTATGCGGTGCTCTCATTGCTATGTATTCAGTCAACCATTGCTCAACAATATAAAGTCAAGGGTATGGTGCGCAGCGCCAGCGACAATATTCCGTTTCCAAACGTTACGGTTTCATTACTGACCGTGCCGGATTCAACGGTCACCCAAGAGACTGTAACCAACGCTGATGGCACATTTGACTTCGAAGAGGTGGATGCTGGAAACTATCTGCTACGCGTACAGTATCTAGGTTATGAAAAGCTGGATAAAGCCATAGAAGTGGACAGCGATTTGAACATAGGCACACTGCCCCTCCGGGAAGGCGCACGGCTACTCGACGAAATAACCATTATCGGTCGTCCTCCTGTAGGTGGACAACGGGGTGACACCATTCATTTCAATGCGGCAGCGTTCCAGACCATGAAAGACGCCTCTGCCCAAAACCTTATTGAAAAGATGCCAGGTATGGGCGCCGAAGACGGCAACCTGCAAGCTCAAGGCGAAAATATTGCACAGATTTTGGTTGACGGCAAGCCGTTTTTCGGTACGGACGTAAAAGCTGCCCTGCAGAATCTGCCCGCGGAGGTCGTCCAGCGCATTGAGGTATTTGACAAATTAAGCGATAAGGCCGAGCTAAGCGGCTTTGATGACGGCGAGCGGCTGAAAACCATCAACATCATTACTAAACCGGATAGCCGGAGAGGTCTTTTCGGTAAATCTTCAGCTGGATACGGCAATGACGAACGCTACATGGTGGGGGCCAGCGTAAATGCTTTTAACGAGAACCAGCGGCTCACCATAACGGGGCTGACAAACAACATCAACGCGGTCGACTATTCAGCTGCTCCTAATAGCCAGGGAGAGACCCGCCCACAAAATGGCATTATCACTACAAACCGAATCGGGTTAAATTATACGGACACTTGGGGGGAAAAAGTTGAAATTAACACGAGCTACCTGTTTAACCACCGGAAAAATTTTGGTGAAGCTTCGTTGCTGCGCGAGTATGTGCTTCCAACCGATGACGGGCAGCGCTATACGGAGTCGAACTCCAACACCCGCCGGAACACCGACCACCGATTTAACATGCGGCTCGAATATCAAATCGACAGCAATAACCATATCCTGTTCCGGCCTGACTTTTCAGCTCAACGAGATAAAGAAAACAGTTTTTTCAAGGGAAATACTTTTGCTGATAGCGGCCCCATGAACCAAACGGAAAACAGCAGGCAGGCGGATAACTCCGATATTGACTTCAATAGCCGACTGCACTATAGCCGACGCTTTGCCAAAGCCGGCCGAAGCCTGCGACTTGGTTTGGAAACCGGCGATCATAGAAACAACGATGACGCCACCCGGCAAGCGGAGAATATATTCTTCGATCCAGCAGAACGTATTGAGACCATTAACCAGCAGATTGTGCGTACACGCAAGGGATTTGATTGGGAAGCCAGCGCCTCGTATACTGAGCCGATCGGCAAGCGTGGCATCATTGAACTTGAGTATGAAATCGGCAACCGGCACAACGACTCTGATCAACTGACGTATGACATAGACGGCCCGGGAAACCGCATACGGCTCGACACAGCGCTTAGCAACACCTTCGACAGCAGGTACCTCACGCAGGAAGCTGAAATCGGTTATCAATATCGGATGGAAAAACTCCGCGTTCAGGTAGAAGCAGAATTTCAGCATGCACAGCTGAAAAACAATCAAGAGTTTCCCAGTATCTTTGCGCTGCATCGGACTTTCCGGAGCATATTGCCCTCAGTGCGGCTCGACTACCAGTTCTCGGCCTCAAAAAACCTAGAGTTTGATTACGACGCACGTACGAATGCGCCGAGCGTCGGCGACCTGCAAGCCGTCATCGACAACTCGAACCCACTGCACCTCCGAACAGGGAACCCTAACCTCGACCAATCGTATAGCAACCGCTTCAACCTGCGCTACCGCAGCTACAACCCGCAAACGGAGCGCAGCTTCTTTGCAATGATACATTCTACGGTAACCTCCAACAATGTTGTCACGAATACGACCGTCGCCGAGGAGCCAATTGAATTGGCCCAAGGAATCATACTGGAGCGGGGATCACAGCTCACCCGCCCGGTTAACCTGGACGGGTACTGGCACCTGCGTTCGTTTTTCCACTACGGTTTACCCGTACGCATAGTCCCTTCCAATTTTAATTTTCACGGTGGCATTCGGTACACCCATAGCCCCGGAATGATTAATGACCAGGTCAATGCAGTCAATACCACGCGCTATAGTGGGGGCGTCTCGCTGAGCAGCAACATCAGTGACCGCATCGATTTCAACGTCTGGACGCGATCGTCCTACAACACAGTCCAAAACTCACTACGCCCGGCACTCAACAACAACTTTTTTAACCAGACGACTCGCATCAATTACAATTGGATTCTTTGGGAGAACCTAGTCTACCGGCTGAATATCGACCATCAGCTCAATACCGGGTTGTCTGAAGGATATGACAACAGCATTTTTTTGGTGAACATGGCAATCGGCAAAAAATTACTCAGAAGCGAACGTGCCGAAATCAGTGTAAATGTCTACGACCTGTTCGGGCAGAACAACAACATTCAGCGCAATATCACGGAAACATATATACAGGATTCGCAGTCGAACGTGTTGCAGCGCTATTTCATGTTGAGTTTTACGTATGATTTGCGGTATTTTTCGCGGGGAACAACGATGGATGATTATGACAAGTTGCACAACTAACGAATACACGCCAATAAAAATAGTTGCCATGCCTCCTCCGCCGCGGCCACCGATATCAGCCATGCCGAAGCCCTGCTGGTTCACATTGTTTGCGACAGCGTAAGTGAAGCCGGCGGTCTCCGCCGAAGAAATTGAGTTTGCCACCGGTCGTATACCGGTCCGTACTGCCATAGCCGCCTGCCACATGGCCGAAATAGCGCGCTCGCCGGTCCGGCTTGATCTATCTCCTCTTCCGATACGTAAAATTTCTGCCACACAATCGTTTTTCTCAGCATTTTTTACTAGAATCGTCTGCTTTTTAGCAATGAATTTCGCCTGCTTACTGCAGGTAGCTTGAGCACCCTATTGGATAGGGCTACTTCGGTTGGTTCTTTTAACTTGCTTATTTAACCAAAAATGAAACACATGAACGTTTTACTTAGCTCACACGGTAAGGCCAAATGCTTAGCCTTGATTTTTGTATTCGCAGTAAGCCTGACGCTTGTAAACGCCCAGCCCCAATGGATGGTGCAGGAGCAGAAGCTGGAGCCGATCGTTGAACAAATCGTGAAAGAAGCCAGCGAGCACTCGCAACTGAAGCAGCTTGCCCATGAATTGCTGGACGTAGTAGGCCCCCGGCTCGTCGGCACACCACAAATGGAGCATGCCCACGATTGGGCCGTTGCCAAATACAAGGAGTGGGGTATTGAAGCGCGGAATGACGAGTTCGGCGAGTGGCGTGGATGGGAGCGCGGCATCTCCCATATCGACATGGTGCACCCCCGTATGAAAACCTTGGCAGGAACCCAACTGGCTTGGAGTCCGACCACCGGAGGAAAAGCCGTTGAAGGCGAAGTCATCACCTTGCCTGACGTGCAAGATTCAGTGGCCTTTCAGGCATGGCTGCCCAATGTAAAGGGCAAGTACGTACTGGTTTCGATGCCCCAACCTACGGGGCGCCCTGATTACAACTGGGAAGAATATGCGCGTCCCGAATCATTCGAAAAAATGAAAAAAGAACGCGACTCATTGACGAGTGTGTGGAATGAAAAAATCCAAGCCACAGGCGTTTCGGCGCGCTCCTTGCCGCGGATATTGGAAGATGCAGGCGCTGCAGGAATTCTCGAATGCTATTGGTCACGCGAGTTCGGCTCTAACAAGATCTTCGGAGCGCGTACAACGAAGGTCCCCACGCTTGACATTTCACTGGAAGACTACGGAATGCTCTACCGGCTTGCGGAGAACGGATTGAAGCCACGCATTAAGGTGGAGACGGACTCCAAAGATTTGGGTACGGTACCGACCTTCAATACGATCGCGGAAATCAGGGGAACGGAAAAGCCGGATGAGTATGTAATTCTCTCTGCGCATCTCGATTCTTGGGAAGGCGGATCAGGTGCCACCGATAATGGCACAGGAACGATTACCATGATGGAAGTTGCACGCATTCTTAAAAAATTATACCCGAATCCCAAGCGCACCATATTAGTTGGCCTTTGGGGGAGTGAAGAGCAAGGGCTGAACGGCTCCCGAGCGTTTGTCTTAGACCATCCGGAGATCGTCGAAAAGACGCAGGCGGTATTCAATCAGGATAACGGTACGGGACGAGTGGCCAACCTCAACGGTTCGGGTTTCATCCATGCATATGATTTCATGGGTCGTTGGATGGCTGCCGCTCCGCGCGAAATTACACGCGACATTCGAACCGACTACCCTGGCTCGCCCGGCAGCGGCGGATCGGACCACGCGTCTTTCGTCGCCGCAGGGATCCCGGCGTTTATGATGAGTTCACTATCATGGGGCTACGGCACCATCACCTGGCATACGAATCTGGATACTTATGATAAGCTCGTCTTCGATGACCTAAGGGACAATGTCATTCTTATTGCCACCCTCGCCTATAAAGCAAGCGAAGAACCGGAACTGGTTAATCGCGAAAAGCGAATCATGCCTTTGGGCAGGGACGGGCAGCCGCAGCAATGGCCTGTCATCCGGCAGCCGAGGCGCACCGGGGTAGGATACTAAGCATTATGGATGGTGGTGCATCCATCACCCTGTCATGGGCTTTTTCGCCCAGGAATATTCTACGAAGTCAATCGGTGAAAAATCCGGCTTAAACGAATCGGGCCGGCTGATCTTCATCAGCAACTCAAACGACTTGGGCCAGGGCGCTTGGCGCAGACTTCCCGTGGGAATGTAGGGATAGGTGTCTAAATACGTTTCCACTTTGTTGGGTGATATCCGCCGGTGAATGTACACACGATGAATATCGTCCGGATGTTTAATGCCCGCTGCGCCCATTAGTTCGCCCGCGCTTTTCACTGTTTCACGGTGAAAGTTGGCTACGCGAGCCCGTTTGTCGGCTACCACCAACCCTTTTACCAGTTCCGGATCTTGGGTTGCCACTCCTGTTGGACAGGTATTGGCGTGGCATTGCAGCGCTTGGATACACCCAAGCGCCATCATCATCCCCCGGGCACTGGTGCAAATATCAGCGCCAAGCGCAAAGTACTTTACCAAATCAAATCCTGTGGCGATTTTCCCCGCAGCAATTATTTTGATGTGTCGTTTCAGATCGAAGCCTGTCAGGCAGTCGTAGACAAAAGCCAACGCGTCTCGCAAGGGCATTCCCACAGAGTTGGAAAACTCCAACGGGGCAGCCCCGGTTCCTCCTTCACCACCATCAACCGCAATGAAATCCGGATAGATCTCTGTCTCCACCATGGCCTTGCAGATCGCTATAAACTCGCTGCGATGCCCGATACAAAGCTTGAAGCCTACAGGCTTTCCACCTGACAACTGGCGCAACTGCATGACAAACTCCAACAAGCCTATAGGAGTAGAAAACGCCCGGTGAAAAGGTGGTGAGTCGACTTCCTTGGCAACCTCTACCGAGCGAATGCGCGCTACTTCCGGTGTTACCTTCACCGCCGGCAGGATACCTCCGTGGCCGGGCTTGGCTCCCTGCGACAGTTTGATCTCGATCATTCGCACTTGCGGATGGCTGGCTTTTTTAGCGAATGCCTCCGCATCAAAGTTTCCGTCCGGTTGGCGGCACCCGAAATATCCCGTCCCGATCTGCCATACGACGTCGCCACCACCCTCTAGGTGATAGTCGGTAAGCCCTCCCTCGCCGGTGTTATGGTAAAAGCCACCCATCTTTGCCCCCTCATTCAGCGCCATCACAGCATTCTTACTCAATGAGCCGTAACTCATCGCCGATATATTGAAGACACTGCTGGAATATGGCTGCGTACATTGAGGGCCGCCAACTGTTACCCGCGGGTGCTCGTTTATCTTGAAATAGTCGATGGCGGCGATGCTGTGGCTCAACCACTCGTAGTTATTATCGTAAACATCGAGTTGCGTGCCGAAGGGTGTGGTATCCAGCACCCGTTTGGACCGTTGATAGATCACGCTGCGAAACATCCGGCTGAATGGCCGCCCGGTGGTATCGCTTTCGACAAAATACTGCTGTATTTCCGGCCGGATGCTTTCAAACAGGTACCTTAGGCGTCCGAACAACGGAAAGTTGCGCCGTATAGCCTGTCTGGTTTGGATCATGTCAAATGCACCTAACAGGATGAGTGGACCAATGACCAAAAAGCTCCAGAGGATCGGAGGCCACCAAATGCTGAGCAATGCAACGCCGACCAGAACAAAGCCAGCACCGTAGATGAATGTTTTCCGCATACCCAAAGATGCGAATTTTTATTGATGAGCGCGTGTTTACTGTAATAATTTATTTGGTCGGCATGTACGATATTTCAGTTAAATACATTATCTTACCAAAAAATATTTCAGGATTATGGCCAAAGATAAAGGTGCGAAAAAGGAAAGCGGCAAAAAAGAAGCCGTAAAGAACCTCAAAGAAAAAAGAGCAGATAAAAAGCTGAAGCAGGCAGAGAAACGCAGGAAAGATTAAACCACTGTAGGTACTGGCTATTGACGTGCTCGTTGTTGTAGATAGGATTCCAGGGAAATTGACTACCTTGCGGGAAAAACTATGGCCCAAGAGACCGATTTAAAGATAGCAGTATTGATCGACGCCGACAATGTGTCGAGCGTTAAAATTGAAAGCATTCTGGACGAGGTGAAAAGATACGGCATCCCATCTATCAAACGGATTTATGCCGACTGGACAAAATCTCACGTGGCAGGCTGGAAGGAGCCGCTCCTCACCCACGCCATCACGCCGATACAACAATATAGCTACACAAGCGGTAAAAATTCGTCGGACTCGGCACTCATCATCGATGCCATGGATATCTTACACGGTCAGCAAGTGGATGGGTTTACCATCGTATCAAGCGATAGCGACTTTACGCGGCTGGCCGTCCGCCTGAGGGAGTCGGGAAAAATGGTAATCGGCGTAGGTGAGAAAAAAACGCCCAAACCCTTCATAGCGGCCTGCGACAAGTTCATCTACATTGAAATATTGGACAAAGAGGCTGCTGTTCGATCACAGGCCAAGGAAAAACCGGTACCCGAGGCGGCTGCGACCGCAGGCAAAGCTACCAAACAAATTGGACAAGGTGCACAAGCGTACGAGCCGATAGACCGGGAAACGATTGACTTACTGAAGGCCACGGTCAACGACGTGGCGGATGAAGGCGGATGGGCTCCGTTGGCTGCGATAGGTACATTAATTAATAAAAGAAGGCCGGACTTTGATCCCCGAGTTTATGGTTTTTCCAAACTTTCACCCTTGTTCAAATCGCTAAGTGCATATTTTGACGTCGAAGAAAAGAGCACGGAAAAAACTAAGATCAAGCATGTATACATCAAAATTAAAGAGCCACAGAAACCCAACAGGGGAAAGACAAAGCAACTGACGCAGTCTTAAACGCACCAGGGGTCAAATCAGAGATATGCTGACAAACTTTGTCCATATCTCGAACGCTGTATCCAAATCAACGCCTTAGCTTTGATTTGCCTGACTCGCTCCGGAGTCAGGCCGAGTTGTAGGCTGATTTCCGCTAACCCTTTCGGCTCAGCTTCCTCAAGGCCGTAAAACAGACTAAGAACCATTCGCTCCCGCTCAGGGAGGTGTTGGAGCACGCTATGTATCACAATTTTCAGCGAACCGCCCATCGCTCCGTGATCTGCCGGAGCCCCGCCGTCAGGCAGCGAATCCAACAATGTAATATCCGGCGAGTGCAGGGACGGCGCATCTATAGAGACCTGCTTCTCGCCATTCCGCAATGTCCGGCTAACTTTGTCTACAGTAACATTCAATGCTTCTGCCAATTCCTCAGCAGTGGGATCTCGTTCTAATTGTTGTTCTAACGCCGATTGTGATCTTTTGACTTTGATAAGGTCGCCGATTTGGTTAATAGGCAAACGCACCGTGCGTGACTGCGTAGAAATAGCTGACATTATGCTTTGCCGGATCCACCAAACGGCATAAGAAATGAATTTAAAACCCCTTGTTTCGTCAAACCGCTTAGCTGCGGTCACAAGGCCCAGATTGCCTTCGTTGATTAGGTCTTCAAGCACTAACCCCTGGTGTTGATATTGCTTGGCCACGGAGACAACAAACCGCAGATTTCCATTGACCAATCTGTTCAGGGCGACCAGGTCTCCCGCCCGTATCCGAACGGCCAACGAAACTTCTTCGTCAGAGGAAAGCATATCATATTTTCCAACCTCAAGCAGGTAAGTATTTAACGATCGGTTACTCCGGTTAGTAATCGACTCGGATATTTTCAGCTGTCTCATGCTATTTTGCTCATTCTTCCACTTAAATCCTGCCTATCTCTACACATTCGAAAAAAAAACCATCCGGCAAATACACCGGATGGTTTATACAATATCTGGAAAAATGAATTAAATCACTTTGACATTTACCGCATTTAGGCCTTTCTGGCCGTTGGCTACTTCAAATGAAACGTCGTCGTTTTCCCGGATTGTCTCAACCAACCCTGATGAATGGACAAAAATCTCGCGTCCACCATCGGCGGGGGTTATGAATCCGAAACCCTTGGTTTCATTGAAGAATTTTACTACGCCTTTTTGCATGGCTTTTTGTGTAAGTAAGAATGAATATTTAATTAATTACTGTAAAGGTAAGCATAATATATCGGAACCCGCTATAAAATTATTTTACTAACTGTTTCAATAGCCATTCCTGAATCATAGCTTGTTGTTCAGGAAAGGTCCAGTGTCCGGTTTCCTGGATCAAATAAAGCTCTTTAGGCGCGGCAATTTGGTTGTAAGCCGCATAGTAGGAAGTCGGCGGACAGGTTTCATCATTATAACCCCAGGTATAAAATCCCGGCACGTTGACTGAACGCGCAAAGTTGACCACATCGTAATAGGCAGACACCTTAATCTTTTCGTCCTTCGCCATGAACGGTGCATTGGCTTCGTTGAACATGTGCGGCCACCCGCCGGCACGGCCATGAAGATAACCGGTCAGGTCACACAGTGCCGGATACAACGAAACGAGGCATTTTACCCGGCTGTCCAATGCTGCCGTGACGATAGACAACGCACCGCCCTGGCTTCCGCCCCATACGGCAAGGTTGCTGCCATCGAACTCAGGAAGCGAGAAGATGTAGTCAACAGCACGCACGCAGCCCAGGTAAACGCGCTTATAATAATACTTATCCCGGTCGTCCAGGTTAAAAAACTGGTAGTTTTTTAACGCCGCTGCCCGGAGATCGTCGTATAATGCGGTCTCGTAAATCACCGGGATGCCATGAATACCGATCTGCAGCGTGATAATTCCTCTTTCGGCAAGGTCGACAACCCCGCCATAAGGACGGATACCGGCACCCGGCACTTGCAGCACAGCTGGATACTTGCCGCTGGCCTTGGGCTTGGCTAAAATACCATAGATACGGCTTCCTGTTTCGTGATTCTGAATATTCACCTGGTAAACATCTGCTTTCTCCGTGCAACGTTCCGGCAGCAGGGTCAGCTTAGCATCCATGGGGATTTTTGCTGCCTCGGCTTTGGCGTTGTTCCAGAAATCCCAAAAGTCGTCCGGCAGCGTCTGCTTCGGCTGAATCGCCTCGGGCGCATACGCCGCAGTAGCTAAGCCGCGGTAGCTGATACCATCTACGTTGATCCGCACTTGACATTGCAAAAAGCCGGGCTCTGTAAGCCTACCTTTTACTTTGGCGATGCCCTGTTTCAGTCTTATGGTACCCTGATTGTTCGGAGTCATTTTTTCCAACCCTACCGAAAAAGAAATATCGGCTTCCTCCAAAGGTACCTGATGCTTCAAGATCCGGATGGTAAACGTAGCCTCCTCTCCCAGCGCGTAATTCCAATCGGGTTTGTCGGGCGACACCAGCACTTGGATGGGGTGCGGTGGGCGAGACTGGGCGAACACAGATAATGTCAAAAACAGTGCTCCGCATACGGCGAAAGCAAAGCGGATGAAAGTGAATCTTTTCATTTTTTTATGATGGTCGTAAAGCGAATAATTGTTGGCGCTAATATGCAAGTTTTATTTGCTATGGGCAATTTATGCTGCAAAAATAGTGCGCAATGATGCGTTCACCATATGAATCAGCCCTGGTCAATTTGAGTATCGTACAGCAAATCGCTGCACGGTTTGCAACGTATAAATGCACCGATGGCACCGGGAGTGAAGGGTTTGCTAACTGCTGTACGTGTGCTATTCCGTCAGTTCAATCATAAAACTAGGGAACAACAGCATTGCAATTTGCACTTCCGGAATTATTTGCTTATTTTTACGGGAATTAGAAAGTTTCAGAAACAGATCTTTAGTTACCGCTTCCTTTCAACCTGTAACCAAGTGAGCTTTAGCATTTAATTTTCTGTCTCCATTTCTTCACATTAAAGCTCATTGTTATGGCTATTTTATTGTTTTTTATCGGGATATGGTATTTCTCACTGTTTTCTCAAACATTTTTCCAGCATCGGTATGCCGCGCATGGCTCTTTTACAATGAGCCGATTCTGGGAACGCTTTTTCTTCCTTTTTTCCTATGTAACGCAAGGCTCCTCCTATATGAGCCCCCGTGCCTACGCCATCATGCACCGTATGCATCATGCGTATACTGATACGGAGAAGGATCCCCATTCACCAAGTTTTTCGCGTAATATCTTCGCCATGATGTGGCGTACACGGAACATTTACGTCGACATCGTTAAGGGCAGATATCCGGTGGAGGAACGCTTTACAAAAGGACTACCGGAGTGGAAGTCGCTTGACCGCTGGGGCAATTCGTTCCTTTCGCGCGCTTTGTGGGTACTCCTTTACGTGGCCTACTTCTGGCTATTCGCAACCAGTTTCTGGTGGTTCCTGCTGTTGCCCATTGTTATCACATCAGGTGCCTTCCACGGCGCGGTGGTTAACTGGTTTGCACACAAATACGGGTACATCAATTTCAAGCTGAAGAATACGTCGCGGAACCTATTGGTAGTCGACGTCCTGATGCTGGGCGAATCGTATCATAACAACCATCATAAACACCCCTCATCAATCAACTTTGGCAGGCGCTGGCATGAAATCGATCCAGTGTATCCCATTGCGATGCTGCTGAAATGGCTGCGGATCATACATTATGTAAAACCTGTCGAAGTGCTGCCGCACCGGCCTGCCTGATCTATTCACCGGGCCGGTCTGGCGGCAATGGCGCACTAGACACCGGGCATCCTCAAGTCCATTGACGGATGTTAATGATGAGTCTAATGGATTTTTATGCTCAGTCCTTTCATGGTTTGCCACCCTGCCCTATCGGTTACCCGGATCATAAAGTGGTAATCGCCGGAATCAACGCCTTCGGGTACCGGAATCTCGACGGTGGCTTCGTAGCTCGTCAACCCATCCGGGATATCAAATGACTGGATGTACACAAAAGGATCTTTCGGCGCCTTTACCGGATCCATATCGCACTCCTCCACTTCGGTACTGTGAGAATGGTGGTCGAAATTTTGATGTACATCCAAGCTGAAGGAGCCTAAGGCTACATTATCACTGAACCGTGCCTTGAACACGAAAGTTTCCCCACGTTGAAGGGTGCTACATTGTACAGGAAAGGCATCTGCAAAAGCTGCATCGATCTCCGGATATTCCGTATCGGTGGCAGTATCCTTGCTGCACGACAGCACCGTGGATACGAGAACTAAGACGCTAAGTATTCTTTTCATGATCTGCATTTTTTGTTTTCTAAAACTTATTTAGGCGACCGCTATATTTGAGTGGATATAAACCATCCCGAGGACCTGAGGAGCAGAAATATTCAACGTTCTTCGCTCCTCTAACCTGGTACCGTTTTGGTCGTGGACGATGATGACGAAGTCGTACCTGCCTGCCGGGGCGTCTTCGGGAATATCAAAATGCTGGTGTACATTGGTGTTTCTCGCACCCCGGTATTGCTCCCAGGTAACCTCGTGGCTCCATTCCCGCGCGTAGGTTTCATCAGGGCGCTGCTCGATTCTGATCAGGATGATATCGATCCGATCGCCGGCGACAACATCAATTTCTAAGTGGAAGTCCTCACCCGCGACGCCGATACCATTATCGCCCCGCCCAACTTCGACATTCTCAATCACGGGCGCGATGGGGTCGGGTGCCGTATCCTTCTTGCAGGATGATGCGCCCAATGCCGCAAATCCGATAAATCCGATAATATAATTAATTTTTTGCGCTTTCATCTGCCATTAAATTAATGATGATCATTACTTCTGTGCTTACTCGCCATCATAACCGGGATTCGCACGGAAAGGACGATATTTCTGCCCATTTCGGGCAATTCAATCAACCTGTAGAAACTTGTATGATCCATGTATTTTGTGTTCAACAGGTTTTGAACCTGTAAATTCAAATGTACGGGATTATGTGCCACGGACACCGTGTAGCCGGCCTGTATAGCGGCCACCCCATAGCCGTCAGTCTTTCTCTCAGGGGGTACGATCCGGTCCTGCTTGGCGACTATCTTGTAATCCAACGATACGAAGGGATTTCCGGTCCATTGCGGTGCCCATGTGAGGTTCATCAGCAGGGATGGAGGCGGGGCAAACGGCAGTGAAAACCCTTTCTTGGTACCCGATAGCTGCTTGGAAAACAAGTACTCCCCGAGCACTTCCGCTTTCAGCGCGTCACCGATCTGACGAGACACCTGCAATTCGCCTCCATACCTCACGACACGGCTTTCCTCATAGCGAAATACCTGGTTGCCCGCACCGTAGTAGTGGTCAAAAAACGCGGTCGGGTTCAGGTATATATAGTTGGGGAAATAATTGTAGAATGGGCTTAACTGAACGCGCCATCCCCCATTGGTCCATTCGGCAGAAAGATCTGCCTGGTACGATTGCTCCGCCGATAGAGACGGGTTGCCCTGCTCGTAGCTGAAATAATGGTAATTTACGCCATTAGCTGACAGTTCCTTGGCAATTGGCATTCGGAAGCTCTTTCCCACATTGGCCTTCAGCGAGAAGGCATCGGTCGGATCGTAATTTACCCCGGCAGACCAGACCAAACTGTTGAAGTGACGACGCAAGTCTGCCGCCCGAATAACGTGTTCCTGTGCGCCGCTCCCGTCTACCTCAGATGGAAACCAGTCGCGGTATTCGAACATCCGCAGATTGCCATGATCATAACGCACAGCCGCATGCAGCAATGTCTTGTCGCCCAAGCGGTACTTATCGTAAACAAATGCACCTGCCGTTACCTGCTCGAAAGCAGGGACAAGAAACGTCCACCCACCGATGGCATTGTCGTGATACTCGCCGTTAACGCCGAAAGTCAGCTCATGGCGCCCCAACTTCACATAGTCCTTCATGTTCAGCGAATAGACGTGTTTGTCAAATTCCCGTTCCAGGCCGGGGGGCGTGCCGAGCGTATCGGGGAAGACAGGGGGCATATATCCGTGATTGGCGTATTGACTGTATTCCTGCCTGAAATTGTGTTGAAAACCCAGCTCGATCTGCAGGTGGTGCGGCCCAAGGTGAAGGGCGTTCCGGCTGATGACCTTAAAATGGTTCACGTTTTGCCTCGGCATCAGGATGTCCCTTGCTGAACGGTCGTGCAGTCCGATGTCGACCCTCCGCGGTTCCAGGCCATGCGCGTTGGCAAAGAAGCCTGCTTTGCTGTAGGTATTGCTTACGTAAAGAATGGAATTGAATGATTCACCGAGATATCCTCCCGCGAAGTGCAAGTTTGTCTCCCTTCCAGCTGTATTCCGCAGCCGCTGATTGTGAAGTGGCACGGCGTAGTCATATACATAGACCGTATTTGTGGGCACCCGGTAGTCGCCATATTGCAGGTAGGTGACGCGCGCATCTGCATACCATCTGTCGCTACGTCCACCGACACGTACGGAGGTACCGTAGCTGCCGTTATTGGTTCGGGCGGCAAGATCGACCGAAGCAAAAGCGGTATTCGGTGCGGGCAGAGCTTCCGGTTTTACATCTATAGCGCCACCAATGGCATCCGAACCATAAACGAAGGAAGCTGACCCCTTGACAATTTCAACCTCCCCTGCTGCAAATTGGTCGAGCTCAAGGCCATGGTCTGCCCCCCACTGCTGCCCTTCGTGCTTAATGCCTTTGTCCAGTACTACCACCCGATTGAACCCCAGACCCCGGATAAGCGGCTTGGACTGCCCCGATCCAATGCCAATGGTCTGAATGCCTGGCAAACGCTCCAGCGTCTTCATTAGGCTGCCGCCGAGATTTTTATGGATGAAGTCTTTGCCGACGATCTCAACGTTCAGCGATTCTTCCTGTTTCCTGCGCGTCACGTGGTTATCTACTACTAATACTTCATCAAGTACGCGCATGGTACGCTCAAGTCGCATAACCACTTGGCGGTCCCCGTCCAATGTGATTTTTTCGCTCAGGCTTTCATACCCTTCTTTCCCGACATCGATCCGATAAACACCGCTTTTGACGCCTTCAAAAAAAAACGACCCCGTCCGTCCAGTGATCGTGTGAATCCCCGCTTCCGGCAATGCAACCCGCGCTCCAACGAGGGGAACATCGGCAGTGTCGACGATGCGCCCCGACAACCGGTAATCCTGCCCGGTTACACTTCCGAAGCACAGCAGCCCAGCAAGCATACCAATAACTATCTTCATGGGGTATGAAATATCAATGACTAATAAAAACAAGCGACATCAAGTGTTGTTTACCATGGAGTACTCCACGAGCTCCCCAAGGTGACCGATCAGGGATTCGGCACTGTTAATGAAGAAGGGGGTCCTCTATTGATGTGTACGTTCTGCAATCCGTTAAAAAGTACTTGGCATCTCGGCCGGTTGACCAATGATTTGGCTAATGGAGCAACGGACGCCCGAAAGCCAAACGACGAGGCCGGTTCAGCATCTTTTGGGAAATACCGGATATAAAATTCACAGAGACTACAATCCTCAGTGTCATGATCATGACCCTGCCCACAGTCGCCATGCGCTTCCAGCCGGTCAGCCGTTTCATCATGGGTGTGCGTAGCATATACCACAGGTACAGCAATTACTACCATGACCGTAATCAAAGCAGCAACACACATGAACAAGTCGGCGATATGTTTTTTACAACCCATTAATTTCGCAGCAAAGTTGCATCAATAGTTTGTAAATGGCAAATAAAACTTTCTTCTTATATAAAGAACCTCACCGCAAATGTCTTGTTTTTGATATTTGTTAATGGAAGCAATTAAAAAAAATCAGCCTTGAGGAAATCGCTTGGATCGCCAATCTCAGTGTCACTTCGTTCTGCAGGTACTTCAAGCTGATGGCCAAGAAGACATACTACGATTTTCTCATCGAGATCCGCATCAGCCACGCGTGCAAGTTGCTTGTCGAAAATTTATTGCCTACCGAGGTCATCTGCTTCGAGTGCGGTTTCAACAACGTCTCCAACTTTTACAGGCATTTCAAGAAAGTCACTGATATGACTCCGTTGGAATACAAGAAGCGATACCTGCACAGCAAAGTAGCGGTCGGCTTTTAAGTCCAATATCAGCTACCTGTTTGGACTGATAGCCGATAGCTATTAGGTGTCAATCTTCGCGTATTTCGCGTTGCGTTCAATGAATTCGCGCCGCGGTGCCACCTCGTCACCCATCAGCATGGAGAAGATACGGTCGCATTCTGCCGCGTTTTCAATGGTAACCTGCCGGAGTGTCCGCGTTTGTGGGTTCATCGTGGTTTCCCAGAGTTGCTCGGCGTTCATTTCACCAAGACCCTTATAACGTTGCACATGTACGCTGTCTTCCTTGCCGGCTCCTTTAAGGCGCTGAATGGCACCGTCCCGCTGATCATCATTCCAGGCATACTCCTGCTCTTTCCCTTTCTTGACCAAATACAGTGGAGGGGTGGCAATGTACACATAGCCATTTTCGATAAGTTCCTTCATATACCGGAAATAGAACGTCAGGATAAGTGTGGTAATGTGCGATCCATCCACGTCGGCATCCGTCATGATGATGACCCGGTGATAACGCAGTTTATCAAGGTTGAGTGCTTTTGCATCATCATCCGTACCGATGCTTACACCCAGTGCAGTAAACATGTTCTTGATTTCCTCGTTCTCATAAATCTTATGCTCCATGGCTTTTTCCACATTGAGGATCTTTCCTCTGAGCGGCAAGATGGCTTGGAATTCGCGGTCGCGCCCCTGTTTGGCTGTGCCACCTGCAGAGTCCCCTTCGACAAGGTATATTTCGCACTTGGTTGGATCACTGTTGGAGCAATCGGCCAGCTTCCCAGGTAGTCCGCTTCCGCCCATCACGGTCTTACGTTGTACCATGTCACGCGCTTTGCGCGCTGCTGCCCTGGCCTGTGCCGCAATGATGACCTTCTGCACGATCGTTTTGGCCTCTTTTGGATTTTCTTCGAGGTAATTGTTCAAAATTTCACCAACGGCCATATCTACCGCACCCATTACTTCATTGTTTCCCAGCTTGGTCTTCGTTTGCCCTTCGAATTGGGGTTCGGCAACTTTCACTGAGATCACGGCGGTAAGCCCTTCGCGAAAGTCGTCGCCCGTGATTTCCACCTTCATGTTTTTAAGGAGGCCAGATTTATCCGCATATGCCTTCAGTGTACGGGTTAGCCCCCGGCGGAAACCTGCCACGTGCGTACCACCTTCAATCGTGTTGATGTTATTGACGTATGAATGAACGTTTTCAGAATAAGTATCGTTGTACTGAAGAGCCAGTTCTACCGGTATTCCCTGTTTGAGACCCTCAACGTAAATGGGCTCAGGAATAAGGGGTTGTCGGGTACCGTCGAGAAACTTCACAAACTCTTTAAGCCCACCATCCGAATAAAACACTTCCGTTTGCAGCGAACCGTCTTCCTGTTCCTCACGCTCGTCAACCAACGTAAGCCGCACACCCTTATTTAGGAAGGCCAGCTCGCGAAGGCGGCTAGCCAGCGTGTCGTAGTTATATACGGTGGTGATCGTGAAAATTTCTGGGTCGGGACGAAAGGTCACCTTAGTGCCGGTGCGGTCACTCTCCCCAACGGTTTTCACCTCGTATTGCGGCTTCCCTTTATGGTACTCCTGCATAAACATCTTTCCGTCCCGGTGCACTTCGGCAACAAGCACCGTTGACAATGCATTGACGCACGACACACCCACACCATGCAACCCTCCAGAGACTTTGTAGGTATCTTTATCGAATTTACCGCCGGCATGGAGCACGGTCATGACGAGCTCGAGCGCAGACTTGTTTTCTTTCTTGTTGATGCCGGTGGGGATGCCCCGGCCGTTGTCTTCAACGGATACAGAATTGTCTCTATGGATGGTGACGCGGATTTCATCGCAATAGCCGGCTACAGCCTCGTCAATGGAGTTGTCTACCACTTCGTACACCAGGTGATGCAAGCCTTTAACGCCGGTATCACCGATATACATGGAAGGCCGTTTGCGAACGGCCTCCAATCCTTCCAGTACCTGTATGTTATCTGCTGAATAAGTTGATTGATTCTTCTTTTCTTCGCTCATTATCGTTGTTAAATTCGGTGCCCAAAGATACGGAAAAACTACGACAAATGAAAGCGGGAGATTCCAGGTTGAAAGCCGCTAGCGCCTGCGCTCCGTCCATCTTTCGCAATTAAGTAAAGGATATCTCGGATTTTTATATTAGGTTTGCCCTTTGAATAGAAAATGATAAGAAAAAGATGAATAAGGCATTCGCATCTATTGCTAAAGTTGGTATATGCGCAGTATTCGCTACAGCGCTGTTTTCTTGCAACAACCAACAGTCTACCCCTTCCATCGCCTCAGCAGGCAGGGATTCTACCGTGGCAAATGTTGAAACAATTGTTTATGTCAATGCAGACACACTGCTTGAGAAATACGAGTATTTCAAGGAAATACGGACAAAATTGGAAGACAAAGCCAAGAAGGCGCAGGCCGATCTCCAATCGCGCAGCAACGCGTTTCAACGCGAAGTAGCGGATTATCAACAGAAGGCTCCAACAATGAGCGCAGCGGACAGGCAAAGCACTGAGGAACGTCTGGCTCGCAAACAGGACGAACTGGCCCGCCATAATCAGAATGCGAGCGCTTCGTTCGCCCAAGAGGAAGCGTCTGAAAACGAGAAATTGTATTCGAAAATTACGGATTATTTGAAAAAGCATGCCAAGGAAAACGGCTATAAGTTGGTGCTAACGTATTCTGCCTCCAACCCGGCGGTGCTATATGCAGACGAAAGTCTGGAAATTACCAACGAAGTGCTGACAGCGTTGAATGCTGAATATGCAAAGGAAAAGAAAAAATAATGCACGACTGTCGCTAACGGAAATGTATACCCTTGGGAGGCTGCCTTTTAGGCAGCCTCCTTTTTTTTCCCTAGATTGGCATGATGTTAGTAAATTCCCATAACGGCAGCAGATGCCGACGTAGCTGGCAAAAGCTGCTAAAATCAGCTGAATTTTTGTCAGTCTTGTTCTTATTGAAACTAATTTCTTTTTTCTAAGTTTTCAGTTATAGCAATACGCCATAAGGCAAGAAAGAGATATACCATGAAAATTGCACTAATAGGCACCTACAAGCCGCGGCGATGCGGCATTGGCTCCTTCACAAAGAACTTATTCGACTCGCTGCCTTCGGAAATCCACAATTCTCCTGGCAGTTTTGTGGTGGCCATCAATGAACCGGGCAGCTCGCGCGACTATCCGCCGGAGGTGCAGTTTGTCATTGATCAAGACGATCACGAGACGTACCTGAAGGCCGCTGAATTCATCAACCAACGCGGAGCCGACATTTGCCTGGTCCAGCATGAGTATGGAATTTTTGGGGGCCAGAACGGAGTATACATCCTGTCACTGCTGCACAGCTTGGCCGTTCCGGTGATCACCACGTTCCATACGGTCTTAAAGAAACCTTCGCATAACGAACTGTATATTGCAAAAGAAATCGCGAAAATATCCCAGCGCGTGGTGGTAATGGCTGAAAAGGCCGTTGAACTGCTCGGCGACAACTATGAAATACCGGAACGTAAAATTACGGTAATCCCGCACGGTGTACCTGAAATCAGTTACGACCGGACGGCCGTACGAGGGGAGCTGCAGCTTACCGACAAAAAGGTGCTATTCACGTTTGGATTCATCGGCCGCAACAAGGGAATAGAAACCGTCATTTCGGCTCTACCGGCATTGGTAGCCCAGCACCCCGACATCGTATATATTGTATTAGGAAAAACCCACCCAAACGTCGTCAAACACGCCGGCGAGGAATACCGGCTTTTCCTGCATCGATTGGTCAAGAAGCTCAATCTGGAACCGCATGTCATTTTTCTTAACCAGTATGCTTCCGAACAGGATCTATTTAAGTACCTCATTGCCACAGACATTTATCTCACCCCTTACCTTAATGAGGTACAAATCACCAGCGGTACGTTGTCATATGCCTTGGGCGTCGGCTCTGCCGTGGTATCAACGCCCTACTGGCACGCGGCCGAACTGCTCGCTGACGGCCGTGGTGCCTTGTTTAATTTCAACGACAGCAGACAGCTATCCCAAACCTTACTCGATCTGTTGGGCCATCCGGAAAAGCTGAAAATGATGCGCGCTAAGGCCTGGGAATTTGGCGAAACAATTACCTGGCCGAAAATCGGTGAGGTCTATAACGGCCTTTTCCAACAGGTCCAGCAGCACGCTTCCGTCCACCCGGTAAAGAAAGATCCGGCTTTCGACCGGAGTATACTGCCACCACTGAAGCTCGACCATATAGTCAGGCTCACGGACAGCACGGGTATTTTCCAGCACGCCACCTATGGTATTCCCAACTACCACGAGGGGTATTGTTTGGACGATAACGCCAGGGCGTTGCTGATGGCCCTCATGGCCTACCGACGGATGAAGGATGAAACGGCGTTGCGGCACGTCCCCACTTACCTGGCCTATATCCACTATGCCCAGAACGATGATGGCACTTTCCGGAATTTTATGTCCTTTGATCGGCATTTCCTCGACGAGGTAGGATCTGAAGATGCTTTCGGCCGGGCGATCTGGGCCATCGGCTATACAATGACCCATGCACCCAAAGATGCGTATTTTCAGGTGGCACGTAAGATCTTTTTCAAAGCCGTGCCACAGTTTGAGCGGCTGAAGTCCATCCGGAGCATTGCAAATACCATCCTCGGCTTATACCACTACCTCAAAGGCCACCCTACTGATGATGGCATGATGGAGCTGACACACCGGCTGGCAGCACGGCTTTATGATGAGTACCGAGTCTACCGGCGTGACGACTGGCACTGGTATGAGTCGCTCTTGGCTTACGACAACGCCTTGCTGCCGCTTGCCATGATGCGTGCCGGTGAACTTCTCAACAACGAGGCATTCAGAAAGGTCGGTTTCGAAAGCATGGCATTCCTCGAAAAGCACACCATGCGAAAAGGCCATCTCAGCCTCGTCGGCAACGCCGAGTGGTTCAAACAGGACGGTGAATGCTCGCGGTTCGACCAGCAACCTGTGGACGCCATGGCCACCGTGTTGTTGTTCCTCCAGGCCTATAACAATACCGGAGATCAGAAGTACCTACATGCGGTATACACCGCTTTTATGTGGTTTTTGGGTGAAAATGACTTACGGATGAGCCTATATGATTTTGAAACCGGAGGCTGTTGCGATGGTCTTGAAAGGGACGGCGTAAACCGAAATCAAGGTGCCGAAAGCACCCTTGCATACCTTATTTCCTATCTCGCAGTACAGCAAACTTTCGAAAAACCTGCCAATCGATCATTTTCTGAAGACACCGATGAAGATCGCGATATTAGCGCCCATAGCTTGGCGGACACCGCCTCGTAAATACGGCCCCTGGGAACAGGTGGCCTCCATGCTCACAGAAGGCTTGGTAAGAAAGGGGCTGGATGTGACCTTGTTTGCAACCGCTGACTCGCTGACGGCAGGCAAACTGCGGCACAGCGCGCCGGCTGGCTATGCCGAAGACCACACACTTGACCCAAAGGTTGAGGAGTGCCTACATATCAGCGAGGTGATGGAAGCGGCGGATGAGTTCGATATTATCCATAACCATTTTGACTTCTTGCCGCTTACCTACTCACGCTTGATCCGCACACCGATAGTGACGACGATTCATGGGTTTTCGTCGCCAAAAATCGTCCCAGTATACAAAAAATACAATGATACCTGCTACTATGTATCCATTAGCGATTCAGACCGGTCTTCGGAATTGGACTATATCGCCACCGTATATAATGGTATCGATACTACGCTGTTCGACTTCGTTGAGCATCCGAGCGACTACCTGCTGTATTTCGGGCGAATGCACCCGGAGAAAGGCGCGCACCTCGCCATCGATGTGGCCAAGCGCACGGGAAGGCGGCTCATCATGGCGGGCTTCGTACAAGATGAGCATTACTTTGCCCAGGAGGTCTTCCCCCACATAGATGGCCACCATATCCAATATGTAGGCAATGTAGGACCCGAAGAACGAAACCATTTATTGGGAAATGCCGCTGCGTTGCTGCACCTGATCGGCTTCGACGAGCCTTTTGGGTTAAGCGTAGCAGAGGCGATGCTCTGCGGTACACCGGTAATCGCAGTCAACCGGGGCTCCATGCCTGAACTTATCGCTCACGGCAAGACAGGCATATTGGTAGCTGACGTAGATGACGCCATCACAGCGTTGAATAGGCTTCCCGACCTTTCCAGGCGGGACTGTGTACTACGGGCCCAAACTATGTTTTCGCAGGAGCAAATGACTGAGAATTACGTCCGGGTATATGAACAGATATTATCCGGCTGAAAGGGCATGGCCCTTAAGCAGCGCTGCTAATAATTCGTCGACATTGACCACGGCATACGTCGATGCGTAATCTGACATCGCATAGGGGATAATCAGTTCGCCTTCGTGAATATAGGCGCCACAGGAATAAACCACATTGGGGACATAGCCTTCGCGCTCCTTCCGGCTGGGCACGAGCAGCGGCTGTTTAAGACGGCCAATTTCCTTTTCAGGATTATCCAGATCAAGCAACGACGCGCCCAGCACGTATTCCCGCATGGGCCCAACACCGTGGGTAAGCACCAACCAACCAGCCTTTGTTTCCAACGGTGACCCACAATTGCCCATCTGTATTAATTCCCATGGCTGCTGAGGGGTCTGGATCAGTTTGGCCTCGCGCCACACATTGATGGTATCCGAATAGGCGATGTAGTTGTTTACACCATCGATCCGGCACAACATGGCATACCTTCCATTGACCTTTCGCGGAAACAATGCCATCCCTTTGTTTTGAGCGATGTATCCATGCATCGGCATGACCTTGAAGTGCCGAAAATCCTTCGTCACCAACAATTTGGGAAGAATGGAAATGCCGTCATACGCGGTATAGGTGGCGTAATACGTAACTGCGCCTTTCTCACCGACAAAGCGCACAAAACGTGCATCTTCTATCCCATTCTTTTCGGTTTCGGCGATTGGGAAAATAACACGCTCGCATACCGATGTATCCGCAGAGAATGTCATTTCATAATGTGAAGATGCTAGCCACTTGACTTCCTGTAAAAAAGCCAGATTTTCCTGCCTCGGCTCAAGCTTAACCTGCACCTCTTTGAGCGCCTGTTTCAGTTCTTCATAGGTAAATGTCTCCTTAAGCTCTTCGCTGATGATTTCGTAAGCTTCATCATTCCGGTATCCACTGTCCGTCCACATTTCCCTCAGTTTATGAAGGAATGATTTTTTGTGATACGTGTGGTTTTTCACATGTTCGGGCACCTCAAGCATCTTCCCCGGAGGCTCCACATCGATATCCATGTCTTTATCCAACACGCCTTGCCTGAACACGACGGATGAGATATGTCCCTCGCCGGTCGCCCTGAAGCTAAGGATGATGCGTTTTTGCCCTTTAGCAAGGGCTGTTTGGTCCGGATGTTCGATAATGGATGGGTTGAAAAAAGCTGCGGCTTCAATGGAATATTCCATTGTAAAATAAGAGCCGATGAGCAGCTTCAGGTGCTCCGGTAATCCCTTATGATCAATCTCCATTAGCTCCATAACCGAGGCAAGCCGCCGAAAATGATTGATAAATATCCGTTGGATGCTCCTGTGGCGCTTGGCATATTTGCGCAGCACCTGATTAAGTACTTCACGCTGCTGTTTCTCGGGAAGGTCCATGACGGCCATAATCAGACGCTTCGCTCGTTCTTCTCCCGTAAAAAGGAACCTGGCTATGACTCTGCTCGAATCCGGCTGAAATATCTTTTCTTTCCTAAGAACTGTTACTGGCATGTATTTCGGTATTGAAACGGTACGTTTTGCTTTGAGCAAAAAAAAGGATTTTTATCAGAAAAATAACACAAAACCCAAGTTTTTTTTAGAATTCGGCTATGACGCAACTGCTGGCCACTACGGGTATGCACCGCTTCGACTGGGTGGACCTATCACATACCTTGTCTTTTTCGGTTATCCATTTCACGACTTTTTCTGTGTGGTCGCTACAAAATCCTTGAGGTAATAAGGTTCAAAATAGGCGACATCCTCCAATAAGCCATCCGCGAGTGCCCTGTAGGCCAACCGGCTTAGGTGACCTGCAGAATTTTTGAACCCGGGAACGACTGTCACTTGTTCATGACCGGCGAACCTTTCGACGAGTTTATCGACACCGCTCCCAAATAGGATGGTCCGCTGATGCGGGGCGAGGCTGTCAAACGATTGGTCATCAATTATAACGGCACGCGTAGGCCGGATGGGCTCAAGTTGATCGCTGTAGACGGCTGAGTACACCTCCATGCGACGAGCATCAATCATAGGACACAATCGTGTATTTTCATCGATCTGGCCGGCGTAGCTGGCCAAAAAACCTTCTGCCATCCCTGCGAGCGTATCAACGCCGATGAGGGGGAGATCCGCTGCATAACACAATCCCTTAGCGGTAGAAACTCCGATGCGCAAACCGGTATATGAACCAGGTCCCTTGCTCACCGCAACTGCTGCCAAGTCCGAAAACGACAGTCCATTGCTGCGCATCACTTCCATGATGAGCAGGGTCAGCTTAGCGGCATGCACATTGGGCTCATCTACGTCATGTGACACGATCGTAACCCCATTGGCGGCAAGCGCTATGGAACACACCTGCGTAGCCGTTTCAATTTGAAGGATAACCTGCTCGGGCATTATGGGCGCGAAGTTAGTGATTTTTTATAATTGGTGATTGTGAACGCGTGTTGCCGCAGATGTTATGGTACCGGGTCGTGGCCATGCCCGCCCCATGGATGGCAACGACTTATCCGTTTCAGAACGAGCCATCCGCCTTTGAACGGGCCATGCTTACGTATAGCTTCAATACCATATTGCGAACACGTGGGCGTATAGCGGCAGGCCGCGCCAAGCATGGGCGACAGCAACAGTTGGTAAGCCCTTATGAGTATCAAGAAAATGCCGCTTACCGCCGGTTTAATCCCTTTCCGCCAAATGAATCTGAGCGGTCTCATGGAATCTCAATTTCGTTGCCCAGTTTCCTCAGCACATCTGCCATCCGCGCATACATAACCGCATAGTCAAGCACTTCGTTCCCCACATACCGGATAGCCAGTATCATTCCAAACGGCTGGCTTTCCAGCGCCGGATATAACCGTTCGTTTTTCTGAAGACGATAGGCCTCCCGCATACGACGTTTCAGCAGATTTCGTTGTACCGCATACCGAAAACGGCGTTTGGGTACAGACAGCAATACCTGGAGTTTGGGACTAACCCCTTCAACACGAAGGGAAGTGACTCGATAGGGATAGACAAAAAAAGAAGAACCATTGCGAAAAAGGTCGTCGATCAACCGTTTATTACACAACCGCTCTTCCTTTGGAAATGTATGCTTTTTCATCATCGATGACGTATCCGAAACCGGCTGAAGGCTCCGGACGCAAGCAGTCACCGGCAACGCTAAACTTAGGCTTTGTGCCGGCCTTCGCTCGATACGGTCAGGCGTTTCCTACCCTTTGCACGCCGAGCAGCCAGCACACGACGGCCATTTGCAGTGCTCATGCGTTCTCTGAACCCATGCTTGTTCCTTCTTTTCCGTAGCGATGGCTGAAATGTTCTCTTCATGACGCTTAATATCTTTAATATAACCCTCGAAAATGAGAGCGCAAATGTACGGTTTAATGGCATAAATATCAAATTTATAAACGATATTTTTTCCATGCACCAGCTTTGTGAAACCCGTATATTCGCAATATGGCAAGATTGATCAGTTGTTGCATAGCAGGGATATTGCCCATGCTGAGCGCTGCTGCACAGGCAGACAGCGCGTTATACCGCATATACGATACTCGCTCACAACGGGAAATTACCATTTACGAGATGGTTGATGAGTTACGACACGCTGATGTGGTCTTCTTCGGTGAAGAACATAACGACTCGATAGCTCATGTATTGCAATACGAGCTGTTTAAAGCAATGGACGAACAATATGACGGCGTTGCGCTCTCGATGGAAATGTTCGTCAGCGATGACCAACTGGTATTGGATGAATACCTTGCTGGCCTTATCACCGAACGCAATCTAAGTAAGGACGCCGCATTGTGGAACAACTATGAAGACTATCGCCCGATGGTAGCGTATGCCAAAGCGCGCGGGATAAGTGTCTTGGCTGCTAATGCTCCAAGCCGCTACACCAACCGGGTAACGCGCGAAGGCCTCGAAAGCCTTAAGGCGCTGAACAAATCTGGCAAGGCTTTGCTCGCCCCGCTGCCTATCGACACGTTAACGGGCGCGTATTACGACAAGTTCGCCGGACTCATGGGCGGTCATGAAGGCATGGGAAATTCAAAAATGTACCAAAGCCAAAACCTCTGGGACGCTACAATGGCTTACCGGATCAGCAAACTAGCGAAGAAGAGAGGCATAAAAAAAATTCTGCATCTGAACGGCCGTTTCCATAGCGATGAACGTTTGGGCACGGTAGCCCACCTGCACGGTTACGCTCCCCGCCTGACGGCAACCAATATCGCTTGTTTTCCGCACTGGACATTTAAGCAGCCCAATTGGCAGGAATGGGAACACTTAGGCGATTACATCATCCTTACAAACCCGTCCGTACCGAAAACCTTTTAACACCTCTTAGTTATTGTCTTGTCCGAAGCAAATCCCTAATCTCAGTCAGCAGCACCTCCTCCTTGGAAGGGGCAGGCGGAGCCGCCGGCGCCTCCTCCTCTTTCCGTTTCAATGAGTTAATTCCTTTGATGACAAGGAAAATGCAAAATGCGATAATGGCAAATTCGATGACAATATTGATGAAGTTACCATAAGAAACAGCTGTTTCGGCCACGCCATTCGCTTCGTCACCAGGGCGGATAACGTACTTTATTTCAGAGAATTCGATCCCCCCGGTTATAAAGCCGATAGGCGGCATAATGATGTCGTTTACCAACGATGTGACAATCTTGCCAAAGGCACCGCCGATAACCACACCTACGGCGAGGTCCACCACGCTTCCCCGCATGGCAAATTCCTTGAATTCTTTATAAAATCCCATAAATATCAGGTAATATAGTTAATGATGTTTTCGCCAAAGTTGGGCATTTTTGCCATTTATACAAATTTATTTTTGTACATTAGCCTTTGCTAACCGCTTGATCGAAAATTAACAATTCGGCATTTATTTTTACCGGCATCCAATTAATTTAACCCAAAAGGTTTATGCCAATAATTTTTTAATCTATATTTGCACTAGTTTGCGAGTTGACATCTTTACTATGAATAACCAAGACCACCGGAACGGTGTGATCTATAACAACATTTAGCTGCGCATGACAGAGATATTGATAGCAGATGATCATGGTATCGTTAGGCTGGGCACATCAATTGTGGTAAAGGAAGCTTTGCCACTGGCAAAGGTCACCCAAGCTGAAGATTTTGATGAAATGATCAAAATGTTATCGGAAAAGCAATATGACCTCTTGCTTCTTGACATTAATATGCCTGGCGGGAATAACATAAAAATGGTTGAAAAGGTACTGATGGTCCAGCCGAATATCAAGATCTTGGTATTTTCTTCTTATGACGAAACCCTGTATGCGCTTCGTTACCTTCAAGCAGGGGCATCAGGTTACCTGAACAAAAATACGTCGAAGGCAGAGCTCAAAGAAGCCATACTCGCTGTGATACAACGAGGAAAATACATGAGTCAGGAGGTAAGGGAGCTCTATTACAATACACTGACTATGGGGAAATCCGTCTTGAAAGCGGACAATCCGTTAAACAAGCTCTCTAACCGGGAGGTGGATGTCGCCAAATACCTTGTACAGGGTCTGGGAATCATGGAAGTATCAAAAGCCCTCAACCTCAGTACATCTACCGTGAGCACCTATAAAACGAGGATTTTTGAGAAACTGCAAGTAGACAACATAGCGGAATTGATCGAAAAGTTCCGTCTGCATTCAGGGGCGTAGCCTGTCCATCGTCACAACGGGTACGTCACTTACCTCGGGTAGGGACAGTGGGCGAGAAATACGGTAAGCGTAACCCTTTGCATCATCTAAGCCCCATAGCATGGGCGCTAAAAAGTGGATCGCCGCTCGATATCCCTGTATTGTCGCATTAAGGTTACCGGTATCCTTCGAATTTTTAGCTTCATTCTCAATTTCAAACGGACCGTCAAAACCTTTTTCAATAAGCACGTCTATAAACGCCCGCCAATCCATACTGTCAGACCCGCCGAATCCGGGCAGCATCGCTTCGTAATGGTGGCGGTCCCAGTCGTTGGCCGGAATGGATATTCCTGCCCTTGCAGCCAACTCCCGGTTTACGGTTTGCATCGGATACATCCCGCCCCAATCGATCCGGGCTCTTGTTCGGAGGTTGCGCGTCGCCTTGACGTGAATACGGTGGATGCGCGACAGATCGCTTTGCGCGATTACCGCGGCGGGGTCCGTATGCTGCCAAACATCATGCGATGGGTCGTAGATTTCACCATGAGCTTTGCTTGGGATCAGTGCGTACATCAGCTTACGTGCGGCTAATACACCGGGTAAATTATTATATGTTGTAGTAAATGAGGCGGGTCGCCACCCTTCCATCGGGCAATTTTCATAGAGCACAGTAACACCCAAATCTGCCGCGTAATTAATGATCGGCTCAAAAACCCGCTTATACTCATCGAGGTTTTTCTGAAAGCCGCCCTCTTGCACGCCCAGCTCATGGTTATAGCCTACAAACGTGCCGACTTTTACGTCGTTAGCATCTCCCCCCAGCAGGTAAGCTATTCGAATCAGTTTTAGTAAATGATTTTGGTTTTTTACCCGTTCCGCGGGATCGCCACCGATCAGATTTTCGAAAGCCCCTAAGGAAAGTTTCAGGTTGGCCTTATTGAAGTCCTCCACAATGCGCTTGCCCCTATCCGCCGTAAATTTCTCGTAATCCAAATGCGTAGCTACGTGATCGTGTCTTGTACCGTCTCTGCGGAAAACGCACAAATCAATTCCTTGGGCACCAATTTGCTTCGTTGTATTGATCAGTTCCGCTAATGTGAGTTTATCAAAGGCAGAACTCATCACCCATATTGGGTTATTTCGATTATCGGTCATAGTTTATTTGTTTTGCGCCGGGCGCGCACAAAAAAGCCCTGATTTGCCAGGGCTGTATAACGTTATGACTTATCCGTCGACCGTTGTACCTATTTTGCGTTCTTTGCTTCTTGTATCTCCAACCGGATTGCCTGAGCTAAGTTCTTAACGTCCTGCAAGCCCTTTCTCACCCGTGTGCCCGCAGCGTTATTACCTTTGTTGAAGAATTTGTCTGCATCCCCGTCCAATCCTTCGATCAAGCTCTTAAGCTCATTAAATTTTTGAATACTTGCCATAATAAATACTCCTTTAGTTTTTGATTAAATTAAGTTAATAATCTACAGTGGGTTAAAAGTAGAATCTTTTTTCGGAAAAAAAAACTTTAAAAAATCCAAAACAGGCCGCAAAGGCAGTTTTTTTTCCACATTTGGATAATTATTCAAACTAATGCGGTATGCCTTTTCCACCAATAGACATGAATATCAAGACATTATGCATATAACAGCGTGTAACCAAAAAGCCGAAGGAGCGCAATTTATCAAGCTTTTGCTCGCTTCTATGTTGTTTATGCTATTAACCCTTGACTACTACGATTGGAGAGTCATGGCTTGTTTATAATATCCAGCCGCTAATTTCTCACTTACCGCTGTGAAAGCTTCCAAGGTGAAGTCTACATCTTCGGTGGTGTGAACCGCAGTTGGAATGAGTCTTAGCTCGATCAGCCCCTTTGGAATCACCGGATACACGACAATGGAGCAAAATATGGCATATGTCTCACGCAAATCACGCGTGAGCGCAGTGGCTTCGTTTAAATCTCCCTTGAGAAACACAGGGGTGACCATGGTGTTGGTTACGCCGATATCGAACCCGCGATCCCGCAGGCCATTCTGAAGTGACCTTGCGATGATCCACAACCTTTCCCGCAATTCTGGACTGCTTTTCAATAGTTCAAAGCGCTTTTTCAGCCCTAAAACCATAGGCATGGGCAGCGATTTGGCGAATGTTTGCGAGCGCATATTATAACGCAAATAAGTTACAACTTCTTTCGTTGAAGCGACAAATGCGCCAATGCCAGCCATTGACTTTGCAAATGTTCCAAAATAGATATCGATGTCATCTATGCAACCTTGCGCTTCATGTGTACCGGCACCTGTCGGCCCCATAGTACCGAACCCATGCGCATCGTCAACTAGCATCCTGAACTCGTATTTATTCTTCAATGCAGCTATTTCTTTCAACTGCCCTTGAACCCCCGACATCCCGAAGACACCCTCGGTAATCAGTAATACTGAACCACCATTAATATCTGCCAACTTTTTGGCCCTGGTTAATTGCTTTTCGCAGCTTTCGATATCGTTGTGCCGATACACAAATCGCTTGCCCATATGCAGCCGCACACCGTCTACAATACAAGCATGAGATTCGGCATCGTAAACAACAACATCATTACGATCAAGTAGCGCATCAACTATGGATACCATTCCCTGATATCCATAGTTGAGCAAAAATGCATCTTCTTTTCCAACAAAGGAAGCCAGATCCTGCTCCAATTCTTCATGATAGACACTGTTTCCCGACATCATCCGGGCGCCCATGGGATAAGCCATTCCGAAGTCTGCTGCTGCCCTAGCATCTACTGCCCTTACCTCGGGGTGGTTGGCCAGCCCTAAGTAGTTGTTGAGACTCCAGACTAAGTGTTCCTTTCCATTGAACAGCATGCGGGGCGCAATATCTCCTTCCAACTTAGGGAATGAAAAATAGCCATGCGACCACTCATAATGCTGGCCTATCGGGCCCAGATTTTTCGCGATTTTATCAAATAAGTCCAATATCGTTTCTCAATATTAAATATGCTCGAAACCTGCGTGATCTGCCGCTAGAAACGACGAGGGATATAATGGATCACGGGAGCTTCATTGCCATGTAAAACAATTATTCCGATGAAAATTGTTGCAAAGATAAACTTTAAATCAAATGCAACCAACAGCCGGATGTCATAACGCCACTATCTAACAAAAAAACTGCTTGGCTTGGGTGCTATCGGAGTCCTTGCCAGACAGTCTAATGTTAAAGAGATAGATGGATATACACTAATCTACATTGTCGTGTAGAAATGAATTATTCGGCCTGATTTCGGTAATGCCGTCCTCTGTGGACAACGTAAACCGCGATACCTGCGATTCGGACGAATGTGGCGCGTCATCCAATGCCATTTGCTTGCGCCTAAAGGCAGGCTCAGTTTCCAGCTCCTGAAGACCGTTTGCCGATTTGAGCTTCATGCTCAATTCTTTGAGCCTCAAAATCCGCTCTTTCGTTTTCAGCAGTTGTTCCTCAACATACTCCGGTGTTTTTTCCGTATCCGCAGCGTGTGCGCGGTCCGCGGCTGTGGTAGAAGGTTCAGGCTCCCGCTGCTGAGCACCATTGGCTGATTGTTCGGATTCCTGCGCCCGGCTGTCAATACTAGCCGGCACTTCAAAATGAAATGCAGAAGGGGCGACCTTCACTTCATAGCCATCGTCTACCGGCTCCTCTTTCGCCGGTTCCTCTTCGGAAGCCAGCGTATGCCGGATGATACCATCCTTTTCGGGCGTACTATTGCGCAATTGAGGCTTCGATGACGGCGGGTTGAACAGGTCTGCCTGCTGTGCAGCGGCGCGTGGTGATGCCGTCGTCCTTCCAGCTTCCGCTTTATTAGCTACAGGTTCTACATAAGTGTCCGAAGTCTCGTTTTTTACAAACTGGTTGATAGGCTTTACATAAGGCGCTTTCGGCTCCTCCGGAGTAAGCGGGATTTCAACCCGCTCATTTTCCTTTTCCTTTATGCGCTCCTCGGACGTTTGGAAACCTGTGGCGATGATGGTTACAGACAGCTCGTTTTCAAACGATTCACTGATACAGTTGCCCCAAATCAGATCTGCGGACAAGCCGGCTTGGTCCTGGATGTAGTCGGTAATGATGGTGACTTCATCCATAGTAACCTCCTGCTTACCTGAGGTAATGTTGAGCAAAATGTAACGTGCCCCTTCGATCTCGTTGTCTTTAAGCAACGGCGAAGCAAGCGCACCTTCTACAGCACGCAGTGCACGATGCTCACCCTCCGCTACGGCATTACCCATGATAGCCACGCCGCTATCGTTCATGACCGTACGCACATCCTTAAAATCCACATTGACATACCCCGGTATGGTGATAATTTCGGCAATGCCTTTGGCCGCCGTGGTAAGAATATCATCGGCTTTTGCGAAGGCAGCGGTCATGGTCAGGTTGCCGAAAATATCGCGAAGCCTGTCATTAGAAATCACGAGGTATGAATCTACGTATTTCTTAAGTTCATTCAACCCGTCCTCAGCTTGTACCCGTCTTCTTTTGCCCTCAAAAGCAAAAGGCGTGGTTATAATGGCGACAGTAAGGATACCCAGTTCCTTGGCTGCCTTGGCAAGCACCGGGCTGGCGCCCGTTCCCGTACCGCCTCCCATCCCAGCGGTGATGAATAACATTTTGGTATTGGAACCGAGCATACGCTTGATGTCCTCAATGCTTTCAATGGCCGAGTTTTCGCCGACACTTGGGTCGGCCCCGGCCCCCATACCTTCTGTGAGACTTGCACCCAACTGCACTTTATTGGGTATAGGACTCAATTCGAGGGCTTGCGCATCTGTGTTGCACACGATGAAGTCAACACCGCTGATTCCTTGCTTATACATGTGGTTGACTGCATTCCCGCCGCCACCGCCAACGCCAATTACCTTAATAATTGCCGATTGTTCCTTTAGCATTTCAAATTTAAAAGACATAGCTCAATCGTATTTTGCTCCTGCTGAGCGTGTTTCAAAACTCATTTCTCCACTTTTATCGTAGTGTAATAATAGCACTTTTTACACAATAGTTTTCCACAAGTGTTAATAATGTGGAAAAAATGGCAATTGTTGAAAATTATTTCTTTCCGAGATAGCTATCATCGTCGAATTCGTTGCCATCTTTAATGATATCCCGGAACCATTTGAAGAGCCCTTTTTCCTTATATCCCTTTTCAGTTATATCTTTTAGTGATACCTGCGGACTCTTTCGTTCCATCAGCTCGCCTTGTTCCTCTTCCGCCTGTATACCTTTAATCAGCAACCCGATGCCTGTAGCATACAATGGACTCTTCAGTTCATCATAGCTGGTTTTAGGTAGCACCTCGTTTTTGGCGAGGTGCTCGTTTGGGAAGCCGATTCGGCAGTCGATGCCGGTGATGTACTCGACGAGCTGCACGAGGTGCCTTAGCTGCGCGCCTCCGCCGGTGATCACGATACCGCCGATAAGCTTATTTTCATAACCAGAAGACTTAATCTCATAATATACGTGCTCGATGATTTCCTCCATCCGCGCCTGAATGATATACGCCAGATTTTTTACCGAAATTTCTTTTGGATCGCGTCCTCTAAGCCCCGGCACGCAAATGACCTCATTTTCTTTATTCTCGTCGGCAAGGGCCGACCCAAAGCGGATCTTCAGCAGTTCTGCCTGATTGCGCAACACGGAGCACCCTTGCTTGATATCTTCCGTTACAATATTACCGCCCAGTGGAATGACAGCGGTGTGGCGGATGATTCCTTCGTGAAAGATGGCCACGTCGGTGGTTCCGCCACCGATATCCACGAGTACCACCCCCGCATCTTTATCCGCTTCGTCAAGTACAGCTTCAGACGAAGCGAGGGGCTCAAGAATCAGGTCTTGAACTTCCAACGACGCGTTGTCAATGCATTTTTTGATGTTCTTGATGGCACTTACGTGCCCGGAAATAATGTGGAAGTTTGCCTCCATCCTCCGGCCCGCCATGCCGATTGGATCCTTGATACCGGGTTCGTTGTCGATGGTGAATTCCTGCGGAAGCACATGGATAATTTCCTCACCGGGAGGGAGCACCAATTTATACATGTCTTCGATCAACCGTTCAATGTCATGGCGGCTGATCTCGTTATCGTCCCGCCGGGTGAGAATACCCCGATGTTGGATACTTTTGATATGCTGACCAGCTATACCTACATTTACAACCTTAATATCAACATTGGACTGGGCACCGGCCTCTTCAACCGCCTGCATAATGCTGTTTACTGTCTTATGGATATTGGCTACCACACCCCTGCTCACGCCGGACGATTCTGCCTTTCCGACGCCCAGGATTTCAATCTTGTTTCTACCGGACCTCCTCCCTACGGTTACGCATATTTTAGTGGTACCGATGTCAAGCCCAACGACAATGGGGGAGTCTCTTTCAGTTGTCACTTGTGTTTTCATAAACTATTGTGTATTAATGCTATTTGTTGAACCATTATAAGCTGTATCTTGTATAGTCGGGTTTGGCACGGGTTTGAAGTGCTCATTCCGCTCGCACACGATCTGCCCCGCAAACTTCAGGTTCACGGATTTATATGCTCCGATACCTGTTTTCGGTACGATCTTTTTGTAAAACAACATGAGTCTTTCAAACTTACGTTCCAGTGAATCGGCATTGCCTAGTATAATTTGCTGGTTGCCGACACGGGGCACGAGTTCGATATCTTGGCGTTCATTTACGTACAGCTGGACTACTTGGCTATTCCAAATGCTGTCACCACCGATAAATTGGGCGGTCTTGTATATATCCCTCACAATCTGGCTTTCTATACTATCAAGGGAGCCATTGTAGGGCTCTAAGATATGGCCGTTCGCTACCGGCACCCTAGGCACGTATTTTAACGAGACAGGCATTTTTTGCCCATGCCGGTCAATATAGAAATCAAGACCGTTGTTGTTGATAACCCGGACCACGGCTTCTCGCTGTTTAATACGTACCGTGAGCAGCCCGTCCATGTCAATGGTTACCATCGCTGAAAGCACAAACGGCACCTCCTGTAAGTCCCTTTCCATTTCGTGGATCGGGAGTGTTTCGAGTGTACGTCCCTCCAGCTCGCCATGCCTTTCCGTCAGCATCGCAACAATATCCTTCTGCTCAATGAACGACTCTTCTCCCAATACAACAATCTTTACGCCCGAACACGCCTGCTCGCTGCTTTTTGTGCGGATAAAGCTCATCAGCAGAACCAATCCGGCAAGCACCAAAAGGCTTATCGTGCTATACAGCAAATTGCGCCAGTTGAATCGGTATGACATTCGCCTAAGCATGTTCGAGTATTGTTTGCAAAGGTTCTACCAATAAGTCAATATCCCCCGCGCCGACCGTCACCAGCAGTTCCGGCCGGTGCCGTCTAACGTAGTCCAGCACATCGTCGAAATTCATGATATGTTTGTCTGCCAACGCTACTTTTTCTAATAACATCCGTGAATCCACACCGTTTATTGGCAGCTCCCTTGCCGGGTAGATATCCATAAGCAGCAACGTATCGGCGATCGACAACACTTGAGCAAAATCATCGGCAAAGTCCCTGGTACGGCTATATAGATGTGGCTGAAAAACAACGGCCAGTCTTTTCGTCGGATAAAGTTGCTTTACCGCCGACAGGAATGCTTTCAGTTCCTCTGGATGGTGCGCGTAGTCGTCGATATAGACGGTTTCCGCGTTCTTCACGAGGTATTCGAATCTGCGTCGCACCCCTGCGAATGACGCCAACGCCTTGGCGATTTTATCGTCTGAAATTCCCAGCTGGCGAGCAACAGCGATGGCGGCCAAAGCATTTTCCACATTATGTTTGCCCGGTACACCGAGGTGTATATCCGCAAGTGTGCCGGCATCCGTTACGCAGTTGAAATAAAACGCCCCATTCTCAATGCGTATACGGTCTGCATAAATATCGGCCGGACCATCGGCCGAATACCGGATATCGGCTTCAAACGGCAGGCCATCTTTCACAATCCGCTTTCCGCCGCTACTCAGCTGGCTCAAAAACAAGTTGAACGACTCGTGGAGGTGGTCTTTATCGCCGTAAATATCCAGGTGGTCCGCATCAGCAGACGTCACCACCGCAATGTCGGGATAAAGCGTCAGGAACGATCTGTCGTATTCGTCAGCTTCCACCACCATGATATCGTTGTCTGAAAATAACACGTTGCTGTTGTAGTTGGTGCTGATCCCTCCCAGGAAAGCAGAGCAGCCATAACCGCTGTCCTTCAGTATATGGGCAATAAGCGTCGACGTCGTTGTCTTGCCATGTGTACCAGCAACGGCGATTGTGAATCTGCTTTGGCTGATCAGTCCGAGCACCTGCGAACGCTTGAATAAAGGGTGCCCCAGTTGCTGAAACTGATTCATGATCTGCAAATCGCTGGGCACAGCGGGTGTATAGATAAGTAACGTATGTTCGTCCACCGTCTTAAACGAATCGTCTATCAGTGTGAAGTCATCTGCATAATTTACCCGGATGCCTTCGGCCACCAACTGCTTGGTCAGCGTTGTTTCCGTTTTGTCATATCCGCACACCAGGCAACCCAGGTGCCGAAAATAGCGCGCCAAGGCGCTCATGCCGATTCCGCCGATCCCGATAAGGTATACTTGCCTGATATTGTCGATATTCATCTTTCGCTTTGCGTCTTGTTATCAGTTTCCAGCTATCATTCTTTATTTACTAACTCGCTTCTGCTCCGCCAGCTTCAGTACCTCTCGTGCGATCACTTCATCGGCATCCAGAACCGCCAGCTGCTTAATGTTCGTTTTCAACGTGTCGCAAATCGCCCGGTTATTTAACAAGTCCAATGCGGTACCAATCAGTTTGTCCGGTGCTTCGACATCGCGTACCATTAATGCGGCCTCTTTATCTACCAGAGCCTGCGCATTTTTGGTTTGATGGTCTTCCGCCACATTGGGCGAGGGCACCAAAATAACGGGCTTGCCAACCGCACATAGCTCCGCAATGGTGCCGGCACCGGCTCGCGCAATAATGACATCAGCGGCTGCATAGGCGAGATCCATTCGGTGAAGAAAAGCCTTCAGCCTTACCCTATCGTCGTATCTGTTCCCTATCGCTTGCTTCAGCTCGTCATAATAGTATTCGCCGCATTGCCATACCAACTGAATATCCGCTGCCGCCAACTTGTCCAAACCGATCAGCATACAAGCGTTCAACGTGCGTGCCCCTAGGCTCCCGCCCGTCAAAAGAATAGTTTTTTTATTTGGAGAAAGGCTAAGCAACTCAATTGCCTCAAACCGCTTATTGCGGACATTTACAGATTCCCTTCTGATGGGATTTCCTGTGAAGAGGATTTTCCCTTTCGGGAAAAATCGTTCCATGCCGTCAAAAGCCACGCATATTTTAGCAACCTGATTTGCTAAACGCTTGTTTGTAATGCCGGCATACGAATTTTGCTCCTGAATAAGACAAGGCACGCCCAACTGTGCGGCGGTATGAAGTAAAGGTCCGGAGGCATACCCTCCTACGCCCACAGCCACATCCGGTTTGAAATCGCGGACGATCTGCTTCGCCTTAGTGATACTCTTATATAGTTTAAAGGGCAGGGTCAGATTCTTCCACCATGATTTCCGGTTGATTCCCTGAATGTCCAAGCCAACGATTGCGTACCCCGCGGCAGGCACTTTATCCATCTCCATCCTTCCGTTAGCCCCTACAAAGAGAAGTTCAGTATCCGGCGCCAAACGCTTCAGCGCATTAGCTATTGCTATCGCTGGGAATATATGCCCTCCGGTGCCCCCGCCGCTGATGATGATTCGTCTGCCCATCGCTTGCCTACTTAGTCCATTTTTATACTTAATACTATCCCATCGCAGGGATTTCGCCAACCACTACTTTTTTACTTGACACGGCCCCTTCCTTTTCCTTCATCTCATCTATGTTACGGCTTACACTCAGAATAATCCCGAACGCCACGCTGGTAAACAGTATGGATGTCCCCCCCATGCTTACCAACGGCAATGGGATACCCGTTACGGGACCAAGCCCCACGGCCACGGCCATGTTTCCAAGCGCCTGCAGCGTGAGACTGAATCCCAGCCCTGCGGCCAGCAGCGCTCCGAAGGCTTTCGGGCTGAGTGTGACGATACGTATACACCTGAACATCAGCGCCACATAAAGGCATACTAAGGCAACGCCTCCAACAAAGCCGTACTCCTCGACGATGATGGCAAAAATAAAGTCTGAGTAGGGGTGTGGTAATACGTTCCGTTGTGTGCTATTACCGGGACCTTTTCCAAACAACCCACCGGTGGCAATGGCAATTTTTGCATGATCGGACTGGAACGATTTGTCATCGTCAGCTGTCTCTCCACTGATGTAGGTCTGTACACGTGACATATAGGTTTGTCTACGCGGCCCGAGCGACACCACCAGCACCAGCAATACAAATACGCCCAAGCATACATAGGCAATCTGTTTGATGCTGATGCGTCCGATGATCAGCAACAACACACTTACTCCAAACAACAACAGCGCTGTTGAAAGGTTTGCCGGAGCGATCAGCACAAAAATGAGGCACACCGAACCCATGATGGGCAAAAAGGCCTTTTTGACGTCCTTGATGTTTTCTTGCTTGCGCGTCAGGGTCCTGGCTAAAAAGGTAATCAATGCCAGCTTTGCCAAATCGGATGTCTGGAACGTCTGGTTGATTACCGGAATGGTCACCCACCGGTTGGCCTCATTGATCGTATTTCCAAAGATCAGCGTATACAAAAGGAGCGGAATAGTGATAATCATCAGCACCTTAGAAATACCCGCATACCACCGGTAATCCAGCAAATGGGAAAAATACATCAACGCAAAGCCGCCGAAGATCAGCAGCGTATGTTTGATAAGGTATACCTCCGTGCCTTTGCCCTCCTTGTAGGCCAACGTTCCCACGGAACTATACACTGCGAGCAGTGACCAAACGGACAACACGATGATAATAATCCACAACCATCGGTCACCTTTCAACTTTGAAAACGCCTGTTCCATTTTACCTCCTTACCGGCTGTCGGCGATTAGCTTTTTCAGCCATCTGCTTCCCCAGCCATCGTTGTTTGACTTAACTTTTTTTAACGCGCTTTTCCCTACCCTTTATCCGCACGCTACTCCTAACTAACCATCACAAATTCATTACCGCTTCTTTAAACTGATCTCCTCGATCTTCAAAATTCTTAAACCAATCGAAGCTGGCACACGCCGGTGACAGCAACACTGTATCCCCCTTTTTTGCAAGGTGTGATGCAATTTCCACGGCATCCCGCATACTCGAACTATTTACAATTATTTGGGCATCTTCTTCCAACGAATCGTATATCCGTGAATTGTCCTTACCGATGCACACAATGGCCCTTACTTTGGTCCGGACAAGATCCCGTAACATTTCATAGTCATTCCCTTTATCCACGCCACCCATAATCAGCACAATCTGCGGTGCCAAGCTTTCAAGGGCATACCATACCGCGTTTACATTGGTTGCCTTGGAGTCATTGATGTAATTTACCCCTGCGATGCACGCCACGAATTCAAGGCGGTGAGGAATGTTTTTAAACGAGCCCATGCTTTCCTTCATGGAAGCGTTGCGCAACTCTTGCGCTTTGGCGACCAATCCGGAGGCCATGTTGTTGTATACGTTGTGTTTACCTTGAAGAGAAAGTTCATGAATGTCCATTACAAATCGTTCTTGGGGTGGTATATTAATCACTAAATTGTTTCCTTGTAAATATGCTCCTGCTTCAAACTGTTGCATGAGACTAATCGGGAGCGTTTTTGCCGAGGGCTTATGTTTCTTCAGCCCTTCTAACGTGAGTGGGTCATCCGCGCAATAGATGAATAAGTCGTCCGCCCGTTGGTTTCTGATGATACGGAATTTTGAATCAATATAATTTTCCAGCTTGTAGTCATAGCGGTCGAGATGATCAGACGTAATATTGAGCAATACGGCAACATCAGCTCTAAAGTATTCCATATCGTCAAGCATGAAACTACTCAATTCTAATACATAATAATCATAATCGGCTGTAGCTACCTGCAAAGCAAAGCTTTTTCCGATGTTCCCGGCTAACCCAACATTTAGTCCGCCCCTGCTTAGTATATGCCATGTCAGCATAGTAGTCGTAGACTTGCCGTTTGAACCGGTAATGCAGATCAGTTTGGCGTCGGTGTACTGAGCCGCAAACTCTATTTCAGCGATAACCGGGATCCGTTGCGCCCGCAATTGCCGCACGATCGCAACCGTATTGGGTATTCCCGGGCTTTTTACCACAATATCGGAAGCCAAAATCTTATCCGCCGTGTGGGCACCTTCTTCAAAGGCTATGCCTGCTGTCCTCAATTGACTCTTATATGGCTCTGCGATAATTCCGCTATCAGACACCCACACGTCGAAACCCTTTTGCTGCGCTAAAATCGCCGTACCGACTCCGCTCTCACCAGCACCGAGTACGGTAAGTTTACCCTGCTGGGGGTAGTGGTATGTTGGTATCGCCGTCATTACCTTACCTTCAATGTTACAATAGTGAGTATCGCCAGTATAATGCCCAATATCCAAAACCGCGTGACGATCTTTGCCTCGTGGTAGCCTTTCATTTGATAATGGTGATGCAAAGGGGACATCCTAAAAATACGCTTCCCTTCGCCAAATTTTTTCTTCGTATACTTAAAATAAGAAACCTGCATGATCACTGACACGAGCTCAATGAGGAAAACACCGCAAAGCATAGGGATCAACAATTCTTTACGGATCAGCACCGCGAATGCGGCGATAATCCCCCCAATGGTGAGGCTGCCCGTATCGCCCATAAACACTTGTGCGGGATAGGAGTTATACCAAAGGAATCCGGTGCAGGCTCCTACAAACGCCCCGGCAAAAATCACCAGTTCGCCGGAGTTAGGGATGTACATGATATTTAGGTAGTCGGAAAAAATAACGTTGCCCGATACATAAGCCAGAATGGCGAGCGTACCGCCAATAGTTGCAGACGTACCGGTAGCAAGCCCGTCTATCCCATCGGTAATGTTTGCCCCATTTGATACGGCTGTAACGATAAAAACCGTGAATACCAAGAAGACAAAAAAAGTAAGTGTGGTTCCGTTCAGCCCAAAAACACTAAGCACCTTAGCGTAGTCAAATTCATTATTCTTGTAGAAAGGGATGTTCGTCTTGGTTGATTTTACATCGCGTGTATAATATTTTTCTCCAGTGCTTTGCTCCACGTGCATATCTGCACCGGCTGCACTAAGTTTAGGGTATACCACAGGCTCCCGCACAACGATATCCGGGTGAAAGTACATCGTACAGGCGATGATGATTCCCAGCCCCACTTGCCCAACGATCTTGAACCGGCCGGCTAAACCTTCCTTATTTTTCCGGAAAACCTTAATATAGTCGTCTATAAAACCGATCGTGCCCATCCACACTGTCGTAACGATCATGAGGACGACGTAAATGTTATCCAATTTGGCAAACAGCAACGTAGGCACCATGATGCCTGCGATAATTATCAAACCACCCATCGTTGGAGTGCCCTGTTTTTGCTTTTCGCCTTCAAGTCCGAGATCCCGGATGGTCTCCCCTACCTGCCTCGCTCGCAGTATGCGGATCAACCGACTACCAAAACCGGTGGTAATGACCAACGATACAATAACTGCCATGGCTGTCCGAAACGAGATATATTGAAATAGACCCGCTCCGGGGATGTGTATATATTGTTCAATCCAAGTGAATAGATAATATAACATATGGGCGCTATTGTTCGTTAAATGTGCTGATCAAAATCTCCTTATCATTGAAATCATACCGTTGGCCATTGATTTCCTGATAACTTTCATGCCCCTTGCCTGCAATCAATACGATATCCCCTGGCTGGGCCAAGTGACATGCCGCTCGTATGGCTTCACGCCTGTCCGCGATGGAAAAGACATTTCGCATTTTGTCTGCCGGAACACCTGCTTCCATATCTCTAATAATCTGTATGGGGTCTTCGGTGCGCGGATTGTCAGAGGTGATTATCACTTTGTCGCTGTTTTTTACCGCTACCGCTGCCATCAGCGGCCGTTTCGCTTTATCACGGTCGCCGCCACACCCCAATACGGTAATGACATGTTCCTTGTTCTTTCGTAAATCCTTGATGGTTTCGAGCACATTCTGAACGGCGTGGGGGGTGTGCGCATAATCCACTATGCCGACAACCCCTTTCGGGGATACTGCGGTCTCAAAACGGCCTTCGACACCGGTGATTGTGCTCAGGGCGGTAAGCACTTTCATCGTTTCCTGTTCTAAAAGGATAGCCGCTCCGTATACCGCCAATATATTATAGGCATTGAAACCGCCAACTAGCTTTACCCACACTTCATGGCCATCCAGGTAAAGCAGCATACCGTCGAAGTGGCTTTCTATGATCTTAGCCTTGAAGTCGGCTATGCTCTTGATTGCATAGGTTCTTTTATGCGCAAAGGTATTTTGCAGCATCACCTCACCGTTTTTGTCATCGGCATTAGAAAGGGCAAATGCGAACCGGTCAAGTCCATCAAAGAACATTTTTTTTGCTTTGATATATCTGTCAAACGTCTGATGAAAATCAAGGTGGTCATGTGTGATATTGGAGAAGATCCCGCCGGCAAAGTTGAGCCCCGCTATCCGCTGTTGCACAACCGCATGCGAGCTTACCTCCATAAAACAATAATCACAGCCCGCCTCCACCATTTCGTTCAAAAGCCTATTCAATGCCACGGGGTCCGGTGTTGTGTGGGTAGCGGCTACTACGCGATCTCCCACCTGATTTTTTATGGTGGAAAGCAGTCCGGCCTCATAACCCAGGTTTCGAAACAGTTTATAAAGCAGGGTGGCAATCGTCGTCTTCCCATTGGTGCCCGTGACCCCAACTAGCCGAAGTTTCGTAGAGGGGTTCCCGAAATAATTTGAGGCGGAAACACCCAACGCAAAAGCGGTGTCATCTACCTGTATGTAGGTAACCGCATCATCCGTTGTATCGGGTAATTCTTCGCACAGCACGACAGCAGCGCCGTGCGCGGTGGCAACCTCAATATACCGATGACCGTCGGTGTGGGTACCACGTACCGCCACAAACATACTCCCCGGCGACGCATTGCGCGAGTCAAAACACAGCTCGCTCACCGCCACGTTCAGGTTGCCGATGACCTGGCGGACCGGAATACCATGGAGTATGTCTTTAAGCTTCTTCATTTCAGCTCAATCGTTATCGGTGTACCTGTTTTTACGTTCTGTCCGGCGGGCAGTGACTGCGTCACGACCTTCCCTTTCCCCTTTACACGGGTTCGATAACCCGAATTTTCAAGTGCGTACAACGCATCCACCAGTCCCATACCCTTTACATCCGGCACTACGCCCTCTGAAATAACTTCATCTGAGAACACGACACCCTTAACTGTATCAATTTCCTGCAAAGATGCGGTTGAAGCATACGTCGTCTTCACGCCCAACGCATCCAGCACCTGTAAGGTAGCAGATTTAGATCCGCTTAACGATGGAGGTATTTCGGTGTTGCCAACAAACCGCATCTGCTCAAAATCATCGTGGAGGTTGAGGTCGTTGGCGTATATCATTTCGGCGAGCTCCCGGAATACTGGGCCAGCGACCGTCGCACCGTAGTAGCCGTTGCGCGGATTCCGGATGACCACAATCATGGAATACTTGGGATTCTCCGCGGGGAAATACCCAGCAAACGACGATTGGTATTTCCGATTGCGGTATCCTGCAGCACCATCAGCCATTTGAGCGGTCCCGGTTTTGCCGGCCGTTGCAAAATTTTCGTTGCGTAGCCGCTTGCCTGTACCTTCGGTCATCACACTTTCCATCATCGCCTGCATCTTCTTGATTGCATCCTTCGATGCGATCTGTTTGTTCATGACACGGGCCTCAAACTTTTGAATCGTATTTCCCAAATGGCGAATCTCCTTTACAAATAACGGCGCCACCATTACCCCATCGTTGGCTATGGCATTATACAAAACCAACATCTGCAGCGGAGTCAACTTCAGCTCATACCCATACGCCATCTGCACGAGCGATAGTTTACTCCATGAACGGCTATCTGGAGTCTTCACCCACGGATCGGTTTCACCCGGAATCTGCAGACCCAATGGCTCGTTCATTCCCCATTTATGCAGTTTATTGATAAATTTTGCCGGGTTGCGACCATAATGGGTATTTATTAACTTGGTGATGGCTACATTTGACGACTCTATAAATCCTTCCCTCACCGTGACGAGCGACTTTTTTGGCGGATGTGAATCTCGGATCGTGTGGGCAGGCACTTTATATGTACCGTTACCGATGTCGACCATCGTATTGGTATCGATCACACCATCGTCAAGCGCTATCAAGTAGGAGGCTACCTTAAAAGTCGAACCCGGATCTGCCCCTTGAGCAATGGCATAATTGAATTTTTCGCGGTACACACCATCCGTATCTCTGGTAAAATTAGCAACGGCCCTGACTTCTCCGGTCGCCACTTCCATCACCACCACGCACCCTTCATCGGCATTGCTGGCGATCAACTGTTTTTCCAGCGCACGTTGGGCCATATCCTGCATGTTTACATCAATGGTAGAAATGATATCGGCCCCGTCTACAGGTGCAACTTCAATTTCCCGGTTTACCGGCATCCAAACCCCTCCCGCGATCCGCCGCACCAGCCGTTTACCGCTCCGTCCATCGATATACTCGCCATAGGCCCCTTCTAGCCCTACGCGTACATCTTCAGCCGGAATTTTGTATCCGATGGTACGCGCTGCTAAATTGGTGAACGGCAATATCCGCTTGTTCTTGCGTTCGGCGATCAATCCGCCTTTGTACCGTCCTAAATTGAATATAGGGAACTCCCTGATCTGCTTCAGTTCCTGATGCGCAACATTGCGCTTGATCAGGTAATACCTGTTTTTCTTTTTACGGGCTTCTTTAAGTAACCGCGAGTATTGCGCGGAGGATTTGTCTTTGAAAAAGGCCGATAATTTAGCTGCCAACGAATCAACTTTAGAATAGAATACCTCATCTGCTTCGATACCGGGCGCCAACAAGTCCATCCGGAGATCATACTCAGGTATAGACGTCGCCAATAAGCTACCGTCATTTGAAAAAATATTACCCCGCACTGCCTCCACGTCCACGTAGCGTGTGGAAAGGCTATCGGCCATTGCCCGCCATTCGGCACCCTCCACATACTGGACGTGGAAGAGCTTAATCAAAACAGCTACCGCAACAAGCACAATTAGCCCGAATGACAGGTATACTCTCAGCAGTATGTCGGTTCTGATGTTCATTCCTTTAGTAACTTCTTACTTCTTCGCTTTTACCACCACGATTTTTTTGGGTGGTTCTGTCCGTTCCTTCAATCCCATACTATCGACTCGTTTGGCAATTTCTGTCTGGGTTGTCAATTTCATTAAATCAGCTGAAAGCGACTTATAGTCCCAATTCATTTCCTTTACTTCTCTGCCCAGCCTATCGATTTCGCGGACTGTCCGCTCTGCGAAATGCCGGTTTGCGATATAGAGAATAGCAAGCAGCCCGACAAAGGCTAAGAAAGGGATGTACCCTACAAATGCCAGCGATGAAAACCGGCCTGACGAAAACAACGACTGAAAAAAATTGCGCGTGGCGTCGGCCTTTTCCTCCACCGTATCCTGCAGTTCGGCTTGCTGTTCCTCACTCAATGCCTGTCTTTTGTATGCATTCGTCGACATATTCTTAGTATTTTCGAATCAGAAGTCACAAAATCCGCGACCCCTCTACATCTTCTCGGCGACCCGTAGTTTTGCGCTGCGTGCCCTGCTATTGCGAAGCACCTCACCTGCGGTCGCAGTAATGGCCTTCCGGCCTATTACGCTAAACGGCTTGATCGTGTTTCCGTAAAAATCCTTATCTACCTCTCCCTTAAATTTCCCCTTGGCCATGAAGTTCTTAACTAATCTATCTTCCAATGAATGGTAAGACATCACCACTAACCTACCGCCCGGCTTCAGCACTGACACGGTTTGCTGAAGAAACTCCTGCAGCGCATCCAATTCCTTGTTCACCTCAATGCGCAATGCCTGGAATAACTGGGCATAATACTTATGTTCCTTGCCGCGTGGCACAGCCTTTTTCACTGCTTCTTTTAATTCGCCCACCGTATGGATGGGCCGCATGATACGAGCGGTTACAATGATCTTTGCCAGGGACCGTGCGTTATGCAATTCGCCGTACATCCCAAAAATTCGATGTAGTTCCGCTTCGGGATAGCTGCTCAGCACTTCCCTAGCATCCAGCGCACCGGTTTTATCCATACGCATATCCAGCTCGGCATCGAAACGCGTTGAAAAACCGCGTTGAGCATCATCGATTTGGTGCGAAGAGACCCCCAAATCTGCCAATATACCATCGACTTCTTTCACACCATAGAGCCGCAGGTTGTTTTTCAGGAACCTAAAATTTTGGTTGATGAGCACAAATCGCTCGTCAACTATGGCATTTTCCAATGCATCAGGATCTTGGTCAAACGCATACAATCGGCCTTTCGCCCCTAACCGCTTCAACAGCTCCCTTGAATGCCCCCCGCCCCCAAAGGTCACATCGACATAGGTCCCCTCGGGCTTTATAGCCAATGCCTCCATGCATTCACACAGCATTACCGGTATGTGGTACCCACTATTCATTGCCTTCTAAGTCATCATCCGGACCTGCGAGACCATCGCCCATCACCTCCTCTGCAAGTGCTGCGAAATCATCGTCTTCCTCATCCTCCCACAGTTGACTATATGCAGCCTTGGACCACACTTCGATCTTATTGAATTGGCAGGAAAGCACAATCTCGGTTTCAATTCCACCATATTCAAGCAACGATTTGGGCAACAGTACACGGCCCGCCGTGTCTAAAGTCAATTCAGTCGCGCCCCGTGTAAAATCACGGATAAACTTGCGGTTTTTCGCTTTGTAAGTATTCAGCCTAGCAAGTTTATCGGTTATTTTATCCCATTCATGCCTGGGGTAAAGCACCAGGTGTTTTTCAAAACCGCGATTCACTACAAGGCCTTCACGCTCAACTTCAGGCATCTGCCTTTTGAGCGCGGCCGGTAGCACCATCCTTCCTTTGGTGTCTAACTTACAATCGAATTCGCCGATTAGATGACCCATTTCTACACTTTACCCAATAACTTGATGTAAAAGTACAAACTTACTCCACTTTCTCCCACTTTCCCCCACAAAAAAGTTTTCCACAGCTCATCTGTAGTTCCGGACAGGCTATGCCATCAGCCTGCTTGTAGAGGAATCACTACAAAATGAAAAATGGCAACGGGTTCCAACCGGGTCCAGTGCCATTTATTTTCATCTTTGCAGTAACAGAATCACCACTTGCAAACTAGTATGCGTTTAGCTGTCGTCATCAAAATACTGCCGTTAATAATACTTCCGCTTTTATCATGCGATAAAGTGGGGTTATTTCCATCGCAGTGCAATTGCGACATTGAAACCATGCAGCTTTCCAAGCCTAGCCTAGTCACTTATCAAGTGCTTGTACATGACGGTGCCTCGGTCTCGGCCGTCACATATCAAACTACAAAGGGCGAGGTAAGTATCGACGCGCCACCCATACCCTTCGAGGTCACCGTCCAGATGGAAAAAGGTGACACCGTTAAACTCGTCGCTGAGGGCAACCCGAAAACCGGAAACATCGTACTGACGTACCAGGTTCAAGAGGTCAATACCAGCGACGCAACGGTACTAAGCAGCAGCTTATCGAGGGTTTGGATAATGAAAGATGGCACCTGCCAATAATCAACTGCGGTACACCAAACAAATACATTGATAGCAAGCAACTTGCAATCATGTAGATATATTCCTACAGCAAATTTAGCACAACCTTTATACCTTAGTTCCGTGATCACGGATGAGCGAGTTGACGGGGCTGAAGCCCTAAAAAACAATTGTTGCGGATTAAACCTGCTCTACCAGCGCTTGCAAAGGCGATGAAAACGCAGGTTTTCATTGGACCACTAAGAACTTTACTTAGCGAAGCGATCTGAATTGATACCGCTGAAGCAGATAACGAATCATAATTATTTTCTGAATGAAAAGGAAAAAAATACTTATCGTAGAAGATCAACTCATCATCACCATGGACCTGGAATACATGCTTGAGGAATTAGGTTATCAGGTTTGCGGCGTTTCCACGACTTACGAAGATGCGATATCCGCAACCAGAAGCAGTAAACCGGACCTGATCCTGGTAGACATTGTTCTTTCCGGGGAAAAGACAGGGATTGACTTCGCCCACGAAATCAATAGGACATACCATACTCCTTTTATTTTCCTAACCTCACATGCCGACCGCAGCACCATAGAAGCTGCAAAATCTACCAAACCACTTGGATATATCGTAAAGCCGTTCAACCGAAACGACGTATATGCATCCATTGAAATCGCCTTCAACCATATTGAAACACAAGAAGCAGATCGAGACATCTTCCTCCCTAACGGCAAACACAAAACTAAAATACCGGTAGATGAGATGATTTATGCGCATGCGGAGGGCAACTATACGACGTTCGTTACGACCAATCGAAAAATCGTTCTTCGTAAATGCCTCAAGGAAGTTTCGGAAACAATCCTGAACAGCAAAAAATTTATTCGGATACATAAATCGTACCTGATCAATAAAGATGCTATCCGCGCGCGCAACGCCTCAAATATCCTGCTAAACAATGGTGACAACGTGCCGCTGGGCCGCGCCTATGCCGGATGCCTGTGCTGATCTGCACAATCTGGAAAAAATTCTACGGCCCGCATCAGTAAGTTGTTTAAAACCGCTATTTTTGCCGCTTAACACGACGGAAATATGCACAGAACACATACATGCGGCGAACTCACTATTTCGGATTTACACAAAACGGTAGTATTAAGCGGGTGGGTTTACAAATCCCGCGATCTGGGCGGGATGACGTTTATCGATGTGCGAGACCGTTATGGCATCACTCAACTGACTTTTGATGTAGCGGATGATGAAGCGTTGCGCGCAAAAGCCCGGGAACTGGGTCGAGAATACGTTATCAAAGTGACTGGAAAGGTTATCGAGCGTGAAAGTAAGAATCCGAAACTGGTCACCGGAGACATTGAAATAAAGGTTTCATCGCTCGAAGTGCTCAGCAAAGCAAAGCTTCCGCCTTTTACCATCGAAGATGAAAGTGACGGGGGCGAAGATCTGCGTATGAGATATCGATACCTTGACCTGCGGCGTAACCCTTTGCGGAGCAATATTGAGCTGCGGCATCGGCTTGCACAGGAAGTCCGCCGATACCTCGACGACAAGCGCTTCCTTGAGGTGGAAACCCCGGTATTGATCAAGTCTACACCCGAGGGCGCCCGCGACTTTGTTGTGCCGAGCCGCATGAATCCGGGCGAATTCTACGCCCTGCCGCAGTCGCCGCAAACATTCAAACAGCTGCTGATGGTGTCGGGGTTTGACCGTTATTTCCAGATCGTCAAATGCTTCCGCGATGAGGATCTTCGGGCCGATCGCCAACCGGAGTTCACGCAGATAGATTGTGAGATGGCTTTTGTTGAACAGGAAGACGTTCTCAACCTGTTTGAGGGCTTGATACGCCACCTGTTCATGACCGTAAAAGGGATAGACATCGGCGAAATCCCGCGCATGTCCTATGAAGAAGCGATGCGCCTCTATGGATCGGATAAGCCGGACCTCCGTTTCGGTATGCCATTCGTAACGCTGAATGACGTCCTTAAGGGTTCCGGTTTCCCTGTATTCGACAACGCGGAACTCGTGGTGGGTATCAATGCCGAAGGATGTGCGGCTTATACACGCAAACAACTGGATGCCTTAACGGACTTTGTCAAGCGTCCCCAAATCGGCGCATCCGGATTGGTGTACCTCCGGTATAACGAAGACGGATCGCTCAAGTCGTCGGTAGACAAATTTTATGATTCGGATCAACTCCGGCACTGGGCAGACGCATTCGGCGCCAAGCCGGGAGATCTCCTTTTGGTGATGGCGGGTGAAGCCCGCAGTGTGCGCAAGCAGTTAAGCGAGCTCCGGCTTGAGATAGCTTCGCAGTTGGGACTGCGCAACCGGAATAAATATGCACCGCTGTGGGTGGTAGACTTCCCCCTGTTGGAGTGGGATGAAGAAAACGCACGGTATCACGCGATGCACCACCCGTTCACTTCCCCGAAACCCGAAGACATCCCCTTATTGGAGAGCGAACCGGGCAAGGTGCGAGCCAACGCTTATGACTTGGTCATCAACGGCACAGAAATAGGCGGTGGGTCCATCCGTATCCATGACAGCCAACTGCAGTCGCTGATGTTCAACCGTCTTGGTTTTACGCCGGAAGAAGCGCAGAAGCAATTCGGTTTCCTGTTGGAGGCATTTACTTACGGCGCCCCGCCCCACGGTGGCATTGCCTTCGGATTCGACCGGCTTGTGGCCATATTTGCGGGACTCGACAGCATCCGTGACGTCATTGCCTTCCCTAAAAACAATTCAGGGCGCGACGTGATGATTGATTCCCCCGCTCCGATTTCGGACGAGCAATTGACCGAACTGGCCATCGCTACCAAGTCTTAAGGACAACACTTTCGCTTTTCGTGCGTTATGTAATAAGACAACAAATTTGCTGCTCATGCCGTCGGTACAAGAAATTGCTTTTCTGAAAGACAGCGCTGCCAAAGCGTTCGAACCACGCCACCGGCAAATCATCAATTATAACATCGACAAGTATGATGTAGCAGTCGAAAGCGGGCTTACCCAGTTTCATCACATTGAAAATTCCAAGCGCAAAGCGCACATCATCAAATGGAAGGTGATGGAAAACCTGGACAAGCTCCTGCCGGAATTCGAATCCAACTTCCTTCAAAAGGGTGGTAAAGTGATTTGGGCCAATGATGCTGAAGAGGCCCAGCAGGAAATCTGGAAAATCATGGAGCGTGCCGGCGCTAAGACCGTCGTCAAATCCAAATCGATGACCACGGAGGAAATCCAGCTGAATGACTTCCTGGAAGGTAAGGGTGTTAACACCATCGAAACGGATCTTGGTGAGTACATCGTACAACTGCTCGGTCAGAAGCCTTATCACATCGTGACTCCAGCCATGCACCTGAGCCTGCAAGACATCGCCAACCTTTTTCATCAGCACTTCGGCACGCCGACTGATGCCACTCCGCAGGAGCTGACGTTGAAAGCGCGGGAACTCCTCCGCCAACAGTATACAGTAGCCGATGTCGGCATTACCGGCGGCAATTTTCTCATTGCAGATACCGGCAGCGTTGCCATCACGGAAAATGAAGGTAACGCACGGCTTACGACGACCTTTCCGCGGATTCACATTGCCATTGTGGGTATCGAAAAAATTATCCCCTCGCTCAGCGACCTCGACCTTTTCTGGCCATTGCTGGCTACGCATGGTACCGGCCAACGACTTACGGTATACAACAGTATTCTGAGCGGCCCAAGACAAGAAGGGGAAACAGACGGCCCCGAGGAAATGTATGTAGTATTGCTTGATAATGGCCGAACGGAACTCCTTGCTCAAAAAGAGCAGCGCCAAGGATTATATTGTATCCGTTGCGGTGCCTGCCTCAATGGGTGCCCTATCTATAAAAATGTCGGGGGCCATGCCTACAACACCACCTACAGCGGCCCCATCGGATCGCTCATCACGCCTCACCTGCAGGGAATGGAAGCGTTTAAACACCTAAGCTATGCGTCTAGTCTTTGTGGTAAATGTAGCGAGGTTTGTCCGGTGAAAATAGACATCCACAAGATGCTGCTACTCAACCGGCGTGATGCCGTAACCAACAACATGGTTTCAAAAAAGGAAAAGGTCGCCTGGAAAGGCTTCACGTTTGCCATAACGAGACGCCGTGTTATCGACTTCTTCGGAGGGAAATTAAAAAACTCGCTGTTGCATCGGCTTTTCAAAAAAGCCTGGGGCAAGCACCGAAGTCTACCCCGGATTCCCAAAAAGTCGTTCAGTCAAGAATGGAAAGAGCAGCACAAGTAACGCCTATTCGAGTTCTGCTGATTTCGCCCAGATATTGATATTCCCATCCTTTGCGTAATTGTCAATTTCTGCCAGTTCATCGTCGGAAAAGTCAAGCCGCTTGAGCGCACCGGCACAATCCACCACCTGCTCCGGCCTGCTGGCACCTATCAGTGCCGATGTTACCCGTCCATGCCGCAGAACCCAGGCAATGGCCATTTGCGCCAATGTTTGCCCGCGGCGCTGTGCAATAGCATTAAGAGCGCGTACATTGGCTAAGTTTTCATCACTCAGGAACTCTGAATGGAAGAAACGCTTTATTTTCTGTGCACGACTTTCTGCTGGAATGCCCGCCAAATATTTATCAGTGAGCAAGCCCTGGGCAAGCGGAGAAAAAACAATCGATCCGACACCCAACTCATCCAATGTGTCTAACAAGCCGTCGGTCTCGACCCATCGGTTCAACATGGAGTAGCTGGGCTGGTGGATGAGACAGGGCGTTCCCAGCTCCTTGAGAATGGCGACAGCCTCCCGAGTACGCTTGGTATTATAGGATGAAATACCGACATACAGCGCCCTGCCCGAGCGCACGATGTGATCGAGCGCCATCATTGTTTCATCCAGCGGCGTTTCCGGATCAAACCGGTGGGAGTAGAAAATATCTACATAATCCAAGCCCATCCGCTTTAGGCTCTGATCGCAGCTCGCAATCAAATACTTTCGGCTGCCCCATTCGCCATACGGCCCCGGCCACATGTCGTATCCTGCCTTTGATGAAATAATCAATTCATCGCGGTAGCCGCTAAAGTCTTCCCTGAGTATACGCCCGAAAGCCAATTCGGCACTTCCCGGAGGCGGACCGTAGTTATTTGCCAGATCAAAGTGGGTGATTCCAAGGTCAAATGCCTGACGGCATACAGCCTGCTTTGAGCGGTGCGGTATATCATCTCCGAAATTGTTCCAAAGGCCAAGCGAAATGGCAGGCAGTTTCAATCCGCTGTTACCACAGCGATTGAATATCATGTTTTCATAACGGTCGGGATTGGGGTTCCAGTGCATCGTGTTTCGTTTTTGCTTTTGCTCTCGGCGATACGCCACCAGCTTCGGTTACCCGATGGCTTAGCATCAGTCGCCTCTTTAACCTATTTATCTTGTTACACATTCCTACAAACTGTATCTTGCCAGCGGAGCCACATCGTGCCCTACGAAATCACCGGCAAGGTACTTGTGGTACCCTGCGATGGCGATCATGGCTGCGTTGTCGGTACAAAATTCAAAACGCGGGATAAATACCCGCCAACCCTGTTCCTCACCCAATGCAATGAGTCCGTCGCGCAGGCCGGAATTGGCTGACACCCCGCCTGCAATGGCCACATCGCTCACCCCCACCGCTTTTGCCGCCCGTTTTAGTTTATTGAGCAAGATGGACACGATACGCGACTGCACCGACGCACAAACATCATGAAGATGTTTCTGAAGGAACCCCGGTTGCTCCTGCTCCTTCTGCCGTACAAAATACAGGATAGCGGTTTTCAGCCCGCTGAAACTGAAATTTAATCCCGGAATCTGCGGTTCGGGGAATGTAAATGCATCCGCATTTCCGTCCCGGGCATAACGATCAATCAGTGGGCCACCCGGATATGGGAGTCCAAGGATCTTCGCTGTCTTGTCAAAGGCTTCACCTGCCGCGTCATCAAGCGTCTGCCCCAGCAGCTCCATCTCAAAATAATCCTTCACTAACACCAACTGTGTGTGGCCGCCCGACACCGTAAGACACAAGAACGGAAAGGCAGGCGTAGGATCATCGATAAAATGGGCAAGGATATGCGCCTGCATGTGATTTATCTCGATCAGTGGAATGCTCCGGGCGAGTGCAAAAGCCTTTGCAAACGAGGTACCGACCAACAACGATCCCAAGAGCCCTGGACCACGGGTGAAGGCCACCGCCGCTATGTCATTTTTGTGTACTTTTGCCTCCCGGATAGCTTGGGCAACAGCCGGAATGATGTTTTGCTGGTGGGCACGGGACGCCAACTCGGGTACAACGCCACCGAATTTTTCGTGAATGGTTTGATTGGCAATAACATTTGAACGGATTTTGCCGTCTATACAAATGGCAGCCGATGTTTCATCGCAGGAAGACTCAATGCCGAGAATGATGGCCATAGCAGTATGTTGAACGCTTAATTGAACAAAATTATCAAAAAAATATTAAAAATAGCACTATGGACGCTGACGGGGCTTGTGTTACTGCTATCTGGAGTGATCTGCTTGCTCCAATACCAGCAAGTGCAAACCTATTTGGCCAAAAAGGCCGTGACCTACCTCGCCGGCGAACTACGCACCACAGTATCTCTTGAACGCCTATACTTCATGCCCTTTTCCAAATTGGTGTTGAATGGGCTTTATATTGCAGACCGGTCTGGTGATACCCTGCTTTACGCCGATGAGGCAATTGCATCGGTAGACTTATGGAAACTGCGCAACCGCGAAGTGATTATCAAGCAGGTAAAAATCGCCGACGGCCATTTCTATGTCAAACAGGATGCGGAAGGCACGAACCTGTCGTTTATCGCGGATTACTTTCGCGCCGAACCGTCTGCCTCTTCTTCCGGCGGGCGCATTGCGCTCGACATCCGTTCGGTAATCCTTTCTAATGTCTCATTTGGGTATAAACATGCTGAGAGCCGGCCTGCAACAACCGGAATAAACTTCAGGGATATCCTGCTGACAGGCCTTAACGGCAGTTTTACGGATATTAACTTCACCGACCACCTATTCAAATCGACCATTAGAAATCTTAAGTTGCGCGATAAGAGCGGATTTATCCTCCGGGAACTGAACGCATCCGCGGTAGTCGACAGTGGACGCTTAGCACTGAGTGAGCTGTATATGGAAACCAACCGCAGCCGCCTCCGCGATTACCTTCTGCTTGAATACGACGGCTTTTCCGCGTTTAGCCATTTCGTGGATTCTGTTTCTGCAACACTCGATCTCCGCGATGCCCGGATACATTCTCAGGACATCGCATTTTTTGCTCCTGACATCGGCCGCATCCACTTCGACCTCGCCGTAACCGGCTCGTTTAGCGGGAAAGTTTCTTCTATTACGGCAAGGCGGACGACGTTGCAATTGGGCAACAGCACGCGGTTAGCGGGTGATTTCACCATCAGCGGCCTTCCCGATATAGAGCGGGCCGTATTTGACATGCAGCTCAGCCGACTCCTAACCAACAGCCAGGATATTGAATACCTGATACCGCAATTAGGTAATTCGACCCCGCTGAAATTGCCTGCGCTTTTTGAACGTCTGGGAGCACTATCGTACCAGGGCCGCCTTAGCGGTTATTATTACGACTTTATTGCAGAGGGTACGCTTGAAACGGCACTGGGCACCGTCAATACTGACATCAATCTCCACATCCGCGACGGCGGCCGCTATGCTGGTCGGCTTACTGCAGACGATTTCGCTCTGGGCACGTTGCTTCAGCATTCCCAAATTGGAAAAAGTGAATTCGATTTACTTGTTGAAGGAACAGGGTTCGCCGTCAATCACATCAACAGCAAAGTGGAAGGGCATATTACGCACTTGGATTTCCGCGGATACCGGTACCGCCACATCGACTTGCAGGGTGAGTTTGCCGAAATGCTATTCGCTGGACACATGAAGGTAGATGATCCCAACCTCCGGCTGGATTTTGATGGCGGCATTAATTTCAATCCCGATCAACCAGAATACGCGTTCGATGCAACCGTAGCATATGCACACCTGCGTAATATCCAGCTCTACGATAAATCCGCTATTGTGATCGAAGGAACTACCATCGCCAGCAACTTCAATGGTAACACACTTAACAGTGTCCAAGGAAGCCTTGCCATACGCGACCTTCGGTTCCAAGCGGATTCCAACCGATACGCTGTGGATTCCCTATTGTTGACTGCATCCGGAAATGAAGGACACCGTGTTATCCATTTAGGTTCTGACATCGCTGATGGCACGATGAATGGGGAGATTGATCTGAACACGCTTAGTGGATACTTTAAATCGGTGGCCATGCAGTATGCGCCTTCCCTGGAGCTCGAAATAACGCCGCCCGGAAAGCAGGCATTCGACCTCAACCTCACTATCAAGGATTTCGAACCCCTTGCGCCGCTTTTGGCGCCAAGAATGGCTTTGCCCGACGGTGCTTTGATCAGCGCGCGTTTTTCCACCGCCAGCCATACGGCCGACCTGAATTTTCTGGCGCCCCGGCTTACTTATGGTAATATCAGTGTGTCGCGGCTTATTGTCGACGAATCCGCAAATGGAGACGCATTAAGGCTGCTGGTAACGGCCGACCGGATCAGCGCTGCGGATAGCCTGTATATCGATAACGTAAACCTTTCAAATGTAGTGGCCCGCGACAGCCTGCATATCAATTTGAAACTTTCTGACAACACTGCTAGCAATCAACTAGATTTTAATGCATTGGCCACCTTTAAAAAAGGTATGCCAATCTTAATGCAGGTGCTCCCCTCCGCCATCAAGCTGAATAGTGAGTCCTGGCAGCTCAACGAAGACAGCCAGTTTCATTTGGCTGATGGCAAGCTTATCATAAAAAACCTCGAAATCGCGAGCGACCGGCAGGTAGCCCAGCTGGACGGAACGATTTCGGCGGATGCCAACGATAAGGCGTCTATCACTTTTAGCAATTTCAACTTAAGCACCTTCACCCCGCTTACGTTGTCATCCGGTATCGAGCTCAGCGGCGAGCTCAATGGACAAATGAATATATCGTCGGTGCTGAAAAACCCCTACGCCGTCGCTGATATGGAAGCAAAAAATGTACATTTCAATCATACTGAATTAGGTGATTTATTGTTACGAGCCAATTTTGACCGCATCAGTGAGCTCGTCAATGTAAAGCTGGAAGCCACCCGGGGCAGCATGAAAACTATGGTAGCTACCGGAACCTACAATGCAGCAGCGGAAAATGACAAACTCGATGTGAACGCGAGCCTCAACCAAAGTGAACTGCAGATCTTCCAACCCTTTTTCAGCAAGCTCGTTTCCGACATCAGTGGAACGGTATCGGCCGACTTGCATGTCACTGGATCGGTAACGGACCCACGGATCAGCGGAAAATGCCGTTTCCATGATGCGAAATTTACTGTCAATTACCTCAAAACCGCCTATAAGATAAACGACGAGGTATCACTAGCCAATAGCACGCTCGTTCTCAATAACCTAATAATCACTGACCCCAGAGATAACAAAGCTATTGCCAACGGTGAAGTGGACCTGCGAAATCCGTTGGTTCCGGTCATTGACATTACCGTAGATGCTGCCGATTTTCTTGTGCTCAACACCACCTTCAGGGACAACCCTTTGTATTATGGCACCGCCTATGGCACGGGGAGGTTTGTGTTCGATGGCCCTACTACTGCAATGAATATCCACATCCAGGCACGTACCGGTGGGAATACAAGCTTCTTTATTCCGCTCAATGCTGGGGGTACGATAAGTGACGACGACTTTATCCGTTTTGTCAGGCATGATACGGTAAAGGCCCCACAGCCGCGCACTCGGTTATTTCGCGGATTGGGTATGAGTATGGACCTGCAGATTACACCTGAGGCTGAGATCAGTCTATTCACCGATCTCGGCGAATTGTCCGGACGTGGAGAAGGCCTGATATCGATGCGTATTTCAAGTCTTGGGGATTTTGAAATGTTTGGCGACTACGCCATCAATAGCGGCAAGTTTACATTTACCGCCCAGGACTTTATCAATAAAATATTTGACATCAACCAAGGGGGGTCCATCCGCTGGACCGGGCAGCCCGCCGATGCCACCATCAACCTCACTGCGGTTTATGCGCAGCGTACGAGCCTCGGACCACTGTACAACGCAGCCGGCAGGGAAGCCGTCGAGCAGCGGGTGCTTGCTCACGCCGAAATGCATCTCAACGGCAGCCTGACGCGGCCCGATATTACCTTCGGGTTGAATTTTCCCAACGATTCTTATGTGAAAGACGAGCTGCAGAGCTACCTGAGCGATGCCAACAACGTGAACCAACAGGCACTCAGCCTGATCGTGCGACGCAGTTTTGCTCCTGGATCAGCCACAGACTTCAGCAGGGAGCTTAACAATACGCTGTTGAGTGCGGGCACGGAGCTTGCTTTTAACCAACTTAATAACCTGATTGCACAGTCGCTTCGGCTCAATTTCATGGATTTGAACATCCGCTCACTCAATGAGGCCAGTGCCTCTGTTCGGTTGTTCAACGACCGCTTGATCTTCACCGGGGGGATCACGGACAGGCGCAATCTAAATGATTTGAATGTATTCAGCGACCGCGTTGTAACCGATGCTGAACTGCTGTACCTCATCCGGAAAGACGGCCGTCTGGTCTTACGCGGTTCCAATCGGTTGAACAGCCGCAATTTTCTCCCGCTCACCATCAATGAAAACTATGTAAGCGCGCTCGGTCTGGTATACCGTCAGGAGTTTTACACGTTTCAGGAATATTTCAGACGATTGTTTACGATCAGACGGGAAACTGAAGCGGAAGAAAAGCAGGACCAATGACGCATTGTCAGGGGATCTTTACCGCCTGACGTGCCAGCAATTGCCATTGTCCGCGGTCTTTGACCCACACCAACAGGATGCTCAGTTTTACCGTACCGGGTTCCTTGCCCCGGTCATTCGTCCGGGCCGACAGGACATGGCGTACAATGGCGGTGTTACCCACTACTTCTACGGTTTGATCTGTCAATTGGATATCTTCAAACACAGATTCGCCGGAGACCAAGGTCTTTACAAACTCGGCTTTGCTCTCTACATTCCCGCTTGAATGACCGTAAGATAGTGCATCGGCAGTGAGTCGATGTAGTGCAGGGCCATCCGCTTCAATCATAGCCTGCGTCAATGCCTTCACGGCTTGCGCCACCTCGTATTCCGGTTCTTGTGATTGCGCGCTTGCCACGTTGGGGACCACCATCGTGCATACCATCAAAAAGGAAACTGCTTTACTCATTTTTAGTCGGAACTGGTTATGGTTCCAAACTTAGGTAAAGTAACGTTCGTATGCAACCGATATCAAGAATGAAAGTCAAAATACCAATTATAAGTATCAGTATTGTTCCGGTCTTTTGCTACTTCCCGATACAAAACTTGCTGAAGATGTTCTCCAACAGATCGTCTGTTGATACCGATCCCGTAATCTCGCCTAAGTGATGGAGTGCCTGCCGGATATCCATGGCCAGAAAATCGGAAGTGACAGCCCCATCAATCCCCTCAAGCACACGTTCCAGCGAATTTTCGGTTTTCCGCAAGGCTTCTACGTGTCGTATATTCGTCACTACCACATCCCCCGCATCGAGATGGTGTAGGTTGACCTTGCGCAACAACGCCTCCTTTAGTTCCTCAACTCCCGTGTTGTTCTTTGCAGATATAAACAACGGATCCAGCTTGCTGAGTAGCTCGCGGTGTTCCGCATGTAGCAAATCCGTTTTATTGACAACGACCACAAACGGAACGCCCAGTTGGGCAATTTCCGAAATCTGGTCCGTTATTTCATCCAAGTTATCCTGTTGAGGGTCGGCAAGGTAAATGATCAGTCGGGCTTGCCTCATCTTCTCACGTGTACGCTCAACGCCCTTGGCCTCAACGAGATCCTGCGTGTCACGGATACCCGCGGTATCGATGAAGCGGAAGGTCACCCCGCCCACATTGATTTCATCTTCTATCGTATCTCTCGTCGTACCGGCTATATCCGACACGATGGCCCGCTCCTCATTGAGCAGTGTATTCAGCAGCGTGGACTTTCCTACGTTGGGCTTGCCAGCAATGACGACAGGCACACCATTTTTCAGCACGTTGCCCTGTTCAAACGAACCGATCAGTTTACGGATCACAGCATGTATGTCTACGATGAGTGCCTCAAGCTGATCTCGGTTGGCAAATTCCACATCTTCTTCCGAAAAATCTAGTTCGAGTTCGACGAGGGAAGCAAACTGGATCAGCTGCTCGCGAAGGCTTTTCAACTCATTCGAGAACCCGCCCCGCATTTGCTGCATGGCCACTTGATGTGAGGCAGCGGATGTAGACGCGATAAGGTCTGCCACGGCCTCCGCCTGCGAGAGGTCCATCCGACCATTGAGAAAAGCCCGCAACGTAAATTCACCGGGACGGGCGGCGCGTCCGCCCTGCTTAATCAGTAACTGAATGATCCGCTCAATGATGTATTTAGAATTGTGAGTGGATATTTCCACCACATCTTCTTTGGTATAGGAGTGGGGAGCGATAAAAAGGGAAACCAGCACCTCATCCAACATGTCATCTCCGTCTCTAATTGTGCCGAAATGCACGGTATGCGAAGCTTGCATCGCCAAGTCTTTTCCCTTAAAAACCCGGTTGACAATAGGTATCGCTTCACTGCCCGATAGGCGGATTACTGCAATCGCCCCGCTCCCGGTAGCGGTAGCTAACGCTACGATGGTGTCGTTATTTGCCATGCAGCAAACTTAGATAAATTTGTTTTTTGCAAGTGCTATTGATGGTGAAAATAAAGTTACCGGTCGCTCCGATACCGTTAAGACTTGACAAGTATAGCGGAAAACGGAATCCTCAGCCAATCACGGTGCCGGATGGCAGTACGGCCCTTTTTTTGACCACCACCACACCATCACGGACCGAATACGTGTCATAGTCACCATCTTCCAAGTGCTTTCCACCGTTGATACGCACACCGTTTCCTATACAGCAATTTTTATCCAGAATGGCATTTTCGATATAACACCGTTCACCGACGCCGATGAGCGGAATGCCTAGCTGTTGGGCATATTCGATCTCGTCAAGCGTTTGATAGAAATCACTTCCCATTACGTATGTACTGCGGATCACCGATCCAGTGCCAATGCGCGAGCGGATACCGATGACCGAACGCTCGATTGTGTCTCCAGCAATGATACAACCATCGGCCACTACCACTTTGTCAAGCGTAGTCCCGGACACCTTGGAAGGCGGCAACATACGCGCTCGGGAGAAAATCGTATTTCTGTCGAACAGGTTGAATTTGGGAATGTCATCCGTGAGCCCGATGTTTGCTTCGAAGAACGAATCGATGGTTCCGATATCGGTCCAGTAACCCCGGTACTCATAGCTTCTTATCTTATAATCGCCAATGGAGTCGGGTATCAGTTCCTTGCCAAAGTCCATGCCGTCATGTTCGTGAAGCAGCTTAACCAGCGCATCTTTATTGAATACGTAAATTCCCATGGACGCCAGGTAAACTCTACCTGCCGCCTTCATTTCTTCGCTCACTTCAGATTCCCACCCCTGCAATAGGGTGTTGTTCGGCTTTTCGATAAACGACGTGATGTTACTCACTTCGTCTGCCTTTAATATGCCGAACGATGTAGCGTCTTTGGCGTTTACCGGGATGGTGGCTATAGATATTTCGGCTCCGGACTCGATATGATTCTCAATCATTTCTTGAAAATCGATCTGGTACAGTTGGTCACCAGACAAAATGAGCAGGTGTTCATAATGGTGATGTTGCAGGTAGCGCTGCAAGTGCCTGACGGCATCAGCCGTACCTTGATACCATTTCTCTCCTTCGTTGGTTTGCTCCGCCGCCAGTATTTCAACAAACCCCTTACTGAATACGCTGAAATTGTAGGTATTTTTGATGTGGGAGTTCAGGGACGCCGAGTTATACTGCGTCAACACAAAAATCCGGTTATAGCCGGAATTGAGGCAGTTTGAAATAGGGATATCCACCAACCTGTACTTGCCTGCAATGGGAACGGCAGGTTTGGAGCGCTGGTGAGTCAACGGATAAAGACGTGTACCCTTTCCTCCTCCCAATACTACGGAAATCACGTTGTGCTTGATCATAATCTATTTTTTGGCTATATTATGGTACATTGTTACATATTCTGTTGCTGATTTAGTCCACGAAAAATCAAGTTTCATCAGTTGGTTTCTTATCCGTTGCATGCGCTGTCCGTCGTTATATAGTTCCAATGCCCTGTGTATAGCCAGCACGGCATCCGCCGCATCAGCTTGCTGAAAGGTAATTCCGTATCCATCGTCCTCATCGATATCACGTACCGTATCTTTAAGCCCACCGGTACTCCGAACGATGGGAACTGTGCCATACCGCATGGAATACAGTTGATTAAGGCCACACGGTTCGACCCGTGAGGGCATAATTAGGAAATCCGCCGCGGCGTATATCCTGTGCGACAGTTCTTCTTGATAACCGATATAAGCAAAGATCCGCCCCCGGTATTTTTCTGCTAAATAAGCCACCGCCGACTGTACCTGTGGGTCTCCGGATCCCAAAATCATAATATTAAGGTCAACACCATTACTAGTCGATATGTTTTCGATGATTTCAGGTAAAAGATCTGCACCTTTCTCACCTGCAAACCGACCAATATATGCAAGCAGCGGTTTACTCGGATCCAATCCATACGCTTCACACAAAAGTGCCTTATTTTTACGCTTGCCGGATTGCACATTGGATATGCGATAATGCTGATTAAGCATCGGATCGCTGCTAGGGTCCCATACCGCCGTATCGATGCCATTGACAATCCCGATACCTTTGGCGCGCTCCATTGCAAACAACCGCTCCAACCCGTTGGCTTGCTCCATCAATTCGCCGAGGTACCCCTTGGACACGGTAGTAAATACTGTACAGCACTTAATCAAAGCAGCCAGGGGATTGATCACTTTGTCCCAGTCGAGTAATCCCCACTTCCATGTATCGAAAGGTGGTAACAGAATAGCGTTGTTCCAATCCATCCACCCCTGATACTGCCCGTTGTGCACGGTGCCTACGGTAGGCACCTGTCGCAACTGGACGAAGCGATCGGTATGGTACATCAAAAACGGGACAAGACCAGTGTGATGATCGTGACAATGCACAACGTCCGGTGTGATACCCATCTGGGTAACCCAATGCAGGAAACCATGCTGAAAAGCCATAAACTGCTCGCTCTCATCCATATACCCATAGGGTTCGTCCCGGTCCAGGAGCCCTGGTATTTTAACAAGATATAATTCGAAACCAAGCACATCATGCTTTTCCCTAAATACCTGTATCTCCAGCGGTCTTGAGCCCTGATGAAAGCTCCCCGTGTAGACAACCTCGAACTCATGCATGCGCACAAAAGGCTTGTTGTACCAGGGCATAACCACCCAGGTCTGCAGTCCCGCCTGCTGCAAGTATTTTGGTAGCGCCCCAACGACGTCACCAAGACCACCCACTTTAGCCACGGGATAACACTCCGCACTGAGGTGAATGATATGCTTAGTCGTACCTGTTTTCCTTTCGTCAGCCATAAAATGATCGTTATCTCGATTCACTATTTTTACATCGCGTGCTTTTTCGCACCACCTCCCCGCTTCTTCTTTTTTTCCGGAATACGCTTGAGGACAAGGCCGGCCAAGGGCGGTAATGTAAGGTTCGCTGACCAGTCCCTGTTCATCCAGCGGACGGGTTCAGCTTGCACCACCGGCTGTTCGATACCGCTACCATAGTAGTCGGGGTCATCTGAATTGACCAACACCTGCCATTCGCCCTGCGCAGGCAGGCCGCATCGGTAAGAATAGCGTACAACTGGGGTGAGATTCAGGATAATGAGCAAGTCGTTCTCCCGTTTGATTCCCCTCCGTGTATAAGCTATTACCGAATGCTGAGCGTCTCCCTCTTCTATCCATTCAAAGCCTTCAGGGTTGAAGCTATGCTCGTAAAGCGCCGGCTCATTTTGGTAAAGGTGATTCAGGGATTTGATGAGCTCAAAGATCCCCTTATGCGGTTGATACCGCATTAAGTGCCAATCCAATGACTGATTATGATTCCATTCAGCAGTCTGTCCAAACTCACAGCCCATAAACAGTAGCTTGGTGCCCGGATGCGTAAACATATACAGGTACAACGTCCTTAGGTTGGCAAATCGCTGCCATTCGTCGCCTGGCATCTTTTGAACCATAGCCCCCTTACCATGCACTACCTCATCATGCGAAATCGGCAACATGAAGTTTTCGTGGAAGGCATAGAGCAAACTGAACGTAACCTGACCGTGATGATGCTGTCGGTACAACGGGTTGCGCGCAAAATATGCTAGCGTGTCATGCATCCAGCCCATCATCCATTTCATCCCGAAGCCGAGCCCACCGCTGTATGTCGGACGGCTCACCCCTGGCCAGGAGGTCGATTCCTCAGCGATGGTCTGTACCTCCGGGAAGAGGCTGTAAACAGCTTCATTCAATTCCCTCAAGAAACCGATGGCCTGTAAGTTTTCCCTACCACCATATTCATTTGGTATCCACTCACCCTCCTTGCGCGAATAATCCAAATAAAGCATTGAAGCCACAGCATCTACGCGCAGGCCATCTATGTGGTATCTTTCTATCCAAAATATGGCGTTACTGATCAAGAACGACCGCACCTCATTACGTCCATAGTTGAATATATAAGAACTCCAATCAGGGTGATAACCCTGTCGCGGATCCTGATGCTCATAAAGGTGGGTACCGTCAAACCTGTAGAGGCCATGGCCATCGCCGGGGAAATGAGATGGCACCCAGTCCAGCAAAACGCCGATACCGTTGACGTGCAGTTGCTCGACAAGGTACATCAAGTCCTGTGGAGACCCGTAACGGGATGACGCAGCGAAATAACCCGTTATCTGATAGCCCCATGAGGGATAATAAGGATGTTCCATCACAGGCAGCAGCTCGACATGGGTAAACCCTGCTTCCTTGATATAGGGCACCAGCTTATCGGCGATCTCCCGGTATCCCAACAGGCGTTGGGGATCATTGGGGTCACGCACCCATGAGCCCAAGTGCATCTCATAAACCGAGATGGGCCGGTTGAGCCCATTCCGTTCGTAGCGTATTTTCATCCAATCTCCGTCGTCCCACTCATACCATGTGGTGGATATCACCGACGCCGTTTTGGGAGGCAGTTCGCTTTGCAAAGCGAACGGATCGCTCTTTTCGAGCGTCTCTCCTTGGTAAGACCGGATGTGGTATTTGTACAGTTCGCCTACACCGATTGCAGGTATAAACCCTTCCCAAATTCCTGATCCGTCCCAACGGACATGCAATTTGTGCAGATAGGGGTTCCAGCCGTTAAAGTTGCCCACGACTGAGACCGACTCTGCGTTAGGGGCCCACACAGCAAAATAGGTGCCCGCCACGCCGTTACGCAACAGTGCGTGCGAACCGAACTTTTCATACAGTTTATAGTGCTTGCCAGCACGGAAAAGTCTGACATCAAAATCAGTGAACAATGAGTAGCCTTCTACCGCGTTTTGCATAACTGTTTGTTATAATTGGTTAGCCATGTCCGGTGTATCCCTTATTCCGTGACGGACACAGTCCGGAAGTTCTTAGGTACCTTCACCAGGTATCTACCCGCGTCATCAAGCACAGCAGCCATGGGTTTATCGTCGACCATCACCTGCCCAACCTCAAACGGCAATGCAACCAAGTGCAAATCGTAGGAGTCATATTTGGTTGAATACAACCCATCCTCATATTGCTCGATGGTCAAGCTCTTTAACGTGCCCTTCACCACGAATTTCTTTTCGAGGTAAATGTGCTGTTCGTATGCAAACGTATCTCCGTGGTCCTCATAGAGGTAGGAATTAACTTCCTGGTCACTATAATAGACCAATAATTTAAACGATTCTATTTTCTTTTCTTGGACATATTGCATTACGGGATATTCCGGCAGCACAGCACCTGCTTTAATGAAGATGGGCATTTCATCCATCGGCGTTTCTATCTCATGCTCCTCACCACCCTGAAATATAGCATCACTCCAATAGTAGTACCATGCGCCGTGTGGAAGGTAAACGGTTTTACGTTGTTGTCCGGGGTTCAAAACTGGTGATACCAGAATCTTATCGCCAAAACAAAACTCCTCTTCCCGCTGGACGTTGCTTTCCAGGTGCTGCTCAATGATCGTGACTGGGCGAAGGATCGGAAACCCATATTTAGTATGTTCCCAAAAAACGGAGTAGATATAGGGCAGCAATTTATAGCGCAATTCGATGAACTTACGGTTGAGCGTTTCGTATTCCGGCCCGAAGCTCCATGGTTCGCGCTCGGCAGTGTCGCCGGCGGAATGCGCACGCATAAATGGGGAGAAGACCCCAAACTGAATCCACCGCGTGAAAAGCTCAGCATCAGGCTCGCCGCTGAAGCCTCCGATGTCCGTACCACAAAACGGCATGCCCGACATGGAGAGGCGCTGGAGCTGCAAAACACCGAGGCGGAGATGCTCCCATGTGGCAACATTATCGCCCGTCCATACCGATGCATAGCGTTGCGTGCCAGCGTAGGCTGCGCGGGTGATGGTAAACGGGCGTTTTTTCTGATAGAGTTTTTTCAACCCTTCATAGGTAGCGCGTACCATCTGCATACCATACACGTTGTGCGCCTTCCGGTGCGAGCCCCGATAGCCATCGAAATTATGGCGTACATCGTTAGGAAACGTGCCCCGGCCGAATACTGCTGGTTCATTCATGTCGTTCCATACGCCCGCTACACCGGCTTCGACCAGCCCTTTGAAAAGGCCACCCCACCATTCCCGGACTTCCTGATTGGTAAAGTCAGGGAACTGGCATCGGCCCGGCCACACATACCCTTCCATAAAATAGTCATCGCCCCTCCGGCAGAAATAGCGGTTTTTCTTCCCTTCCTTGAATACCCAATAATTTTCGTCCACTTTTATACCCGGATCGATAATGACCACGGTTCGGAATCCGTCGTCCGCCAGCTCCTTAATCATCTTTTTCGGGTCGGGAAAATACCGCTTATTCCAAGTGAAACAACGATAACCGTCCATGTAGTCGATGTCGAGGTAAATGGCATCGCATGGGATGCGGCGCTCACGGAAGTTCCGCGCAAGGTCCCTCACCTTACTTTCAGGATAGTAGCTCCACCGGCACTGGTGAAAGCCCAATGCCCATAACGGTGGCAGGTAGTGCGTTCCTGTGAGGCTGTGGTAACGCTTTATAACATCCATCATATGCGGGCCGTGGATGTAGTAATATTGGAGCTCGCCGCCTTCAGACCAAAAACTGGTCTGGTCAAACGCTTCGGCAGCGAAGTCGAAATAGGTTTTGAATGTGTTGTCAAAAAAAATACCGTATGCATCCCCTCCGTGCAACCCGATATAAAACGGTATGCTCCGATACAGTGGATCCTGATTGAATTGGAACGAGTACGTATCAGAGTTCCAGTTGACGAACCGCTTGCCCCTTAGGTTGAGGTGGGTAGGCTTATCGCCCAAACCGTAAAAAGCTTCAGTAGCCTTTGCTTCCTTCGTGCAATAGACATAATATCCTCCGAAGTCGGGGTTTTCCTCCCAATGCATCGGTGAATAGTCCTTATTGTACGCAGTGCCTTCCCTGTCTTCGAAAGACACCAAGAAATCCGCTTTGTTGACCACGCAGGTAACTGTGTTTGTTTTCACACGATAAGCCTGCAGATCTTCTTCGAAATTATATACCGCTACATGCTGGTCTGACTGGGGCACAGCATAGGAAAAGTCGTCAAGAAACTGACCTTTTGGGGCGAGCCGCACGCGTATGATTTCATCGCTTACCACTTTGATCTCGACACTTGCACCTCCGTCTGTAAAGTAAAAGTTGTTATTTTCCTGGTGAAAGCCGGAAACCGGACCTAGATAATTCTTGACGATTTCCGGCAAGTCTAACACCGGATTATTTACATGGTGTATCCCTTCCTCCAATAGCTGTGCCGCACCTGTCTTCTCTGTTTCTTGCTGTTTAGTTAAATCCTTCGCCATAAATTATCACCTCATATTTTTTAGCCAAAGTACATCATTTAGGAGTTTAAAACAATTTATCACTCCATAAAATATCCAACAACTGCCAAAGGGTTCGCAATCAACACCTTGATTTTTTCAGCTGCAAGCACCTTTTTCAGCAAAGAATTTGAGTGAGCCACATACAGCGTGTACAATTGTAACAAAGGTGATTTGCAAATGAAAGTGATTATAGCTAAGTTTGCCAACCAAATCATGAACTATTGAACATGCAGATTGCCATCATCCATTCCGGCGCACATTTTTACCATCGCCCCTGTGGCGATAAGTAACCTGTATGTTTCTACGTGAAGCAATTTGTAACCCGATGTTTTTCCTACTTTTATAACGTTACTAAAAATCTTTTGACGCCTGTATATTGCTGCCGTTCACGAAAGAGAATATCAACAACCCGTGCAGGTTTTGTTCACTTTAAATTTCAGTGTATAGATGAAGAATCTCAAAATAGCCATTCAAAAATCCGGCAGACTAAACGAGAAATCGGTGCAACTGCTGAAAAACTGTGGCTTAAACTTTGAAAACTATAAAAGCTCTTTAATAACCACGGTTTCCAATTTTCCCTTGGAAATACTGTTCTTGCGTGACGATGACATCCCCGAGTACGTGCAGGACGGTATTGCCGATTTAGGCATCGTGGGTGAAAATGTGATTGCCGAAACCGAAGCTGACGTTCGGTACCTACAGCGGCTTGGATTCGGCAGATGCAGCTTGAAAATAGCCGTTCCCAGTCACAGCGAGGCAAAGACATTGGCTGACCTCAACGGAAAAGCCGTGGCTACCTCTTATCCTACCATTTTGAAAAAATTTCTTGACAGCAACGGGATAACAGCGGACATCCGCACGATTTCCGGCTCGGTAGAGATATCCCCTGCCCTTGAACTCAGCGACGCCATCTTTGATATTGTGTCAACAGGTGGCACCCTGCGAAGCAATGGACTCAAGCCGTTTGCAGATGTAATGACATCTGAAGCAATCCTGATCGGCAAAAACGGTATCGACAGCAACCCCATTGTCCGTGAGCTGATCCAACGCATCCAATCCGTGCTTCGGGCAGCGGAAACGAAATATGTGGTATTGAACGTCCAGCGCAGTAATCTGGATGAAATCATTTCTCTGCTTCCCGGGGTCAAAAGTCCTACTATTGTGCCGTTGGCCGAGGACAACTGGGTGGCGGTACACACTGTTATTTCAGAACAGGATTTTTGGGATAAAATTAACAAACTGAAAGTGGCTGGTGCGCAAGGTATCGTGGTGATGCCTGTGGAAAAGATTATCATGTAAGGAAGCCATGTTGAAGACATACACCTATCGTTCACTGCAGGAGTCCGACATTCAACGGCTCATTACCCGGAATACCGACCCGTCCAGATCCATACAGCAATCAGTCATGGCGATCATGGACGAGGTACGAACCAATGGCGATAATGCGCTCCGCATGTATGCTGAAAAATTTGACGGTGTGCAATTAACAGACCTTGCGCTGGGTAGCAGCGACATCGCCGCCTTAGCTTCAACCATAGGCAGGGAGCAGCAACGGGCACTTGAAATCGCTTTTGCCAACATTCACCGCTTCCATGAAACCCAGTTGCGCAAGGAACGGACCGTGGAAACAATGCCCGGCGTCACGTGCTGGCGGGAGCCGCGACCCATCGAACGCGTCGGTCTTTATATTCCCGGCGGATCGGCAGTACTGCCCAGCACGTTACTGATGCTTGGCGTCCCGGCGCGCATCGCCGGCTGCCGTGAAATTGTGATATGCTCGCCACCGCAAGCCGACGGCAGGATCAACGGCTATATCGCTTATTGCCTGCAATTGCTGAAAATTGAAACGATATACCTGACCGGTGGCGCACAAGCGATAGCGGCAATGGCGTATGGCACAGACACCATCCCCAAGGTTGACAAGATATTCGGCCCTGGAAATCAATACGTAACCAAAGCAAAGAGCTTGGCACAGAGTCTTACTAATGTGAGCATCGATATGCCTGCTGGCCCTTCGGAGGTATTAGTAATTGCAGATGGCACGGCCAATCCGGCGTATGTGGCTGCCGATTTATTGGCTCAGGCGGAGCATGGAGCCGACAGCCAAGCCATACTGGTCAGTACAGACCAGCACCTCGTCGATGAGGTGCAGACAGCCTTGGCTGCACAGCTAACACAGTTGCCCAGAGCAGATGTAGCCTCAAAATCCATCGCCAATTCGTATGCATTGCTGTGTGAGAACCTTGAGGAGGCCATGGCCTTCAGCAATCGATACGCACCTGAACACCTGATCATCGAAACGGATACTTGGGAACCCCTCGTACGCAAGGTGAGCAATGCCGGGTCCGTATTTATCGGCCACCTGACTCCAGAAAGCGCAGGAGACTATGCATCAGGAACCAACCACACCCTGCCAACCAGCGGCTATGCACGATCTTATTCTGGTGTGTCGGTTGATGCATTTGTCAAAAAAATCACGTTCCAGCATATCACTGCGGAAGGCTTGCGGAACATTGGACCAACGGTGGAAGTGTTGGCCGAACTGGAAGGTTTGCAGGCGCATAAGAACGCAGTTTCTGTGCGGATGGGCTGAGTTTATTAGGTAGTTTCGATAAAAATTCGTACTTTTGTAGGCTATTTCATAACGGGGTCGACCGGAATTGACAGGATGGAGACGGTTATGTAAGCATGCAGCGCGTTGGAAGTCTGGCGCTTTAATCTCAACTTTCAAATTTGTAAATGGCGAAAATAACTACGCCTTAGCTGCCTAATTTAGAATTAGTTCAGCTTTTGTCCCGCTTGCGCTTGGTTCCGTAGCGTAGCATCCGGGGCATCGACTCACGGAAACTGGCTGGCTTGGCGTTGCGACAAGCTGGCGAGAAACAGCAACTACGGAAAACGGTATAGGCGAGCTTCCGGCCTTCCCTTTCCCGACAATGAAACGGAAGCTAAGCATGTAGAAAGCGTACACTGTACCATGTCTGGACGAGGGTTCGAATCCCTCCGACTCCACAAAGCAACAGCCCGACTATCGTCGGGCTTTGTTGTTTTAACGGTTTACTGTTGTCCAAATCCCCGCCGTTTTCTTCTATACTGGCAGATCGCTTATTTTCCTGTTAAGCAGTTCGAGCAACCTATTTTTGTATATTCTGCCGATGGGCAGCTTTACCCTGCCAAGATGAAGCATGTTCCCCCTTTTTGATGAGATTTTATTCAGGTTAACGATGTAAGATTTGTGCGACCTGACAAAATCCGCCTCAGGAAGTTTTTTCTCCATATAGCTGATTCGCTGATAGGTTATGATTGTCTTCTTTTCCGTGATAACCTTGATGTAGTCCTTAATACTTTCGATGTAAACGATATCCGGCAAAAATACCTTTACTAACTCTTTATTGACATTGAAATACATATACGGAGCGCCCTGCCTCCTTTCATCCAGCATAGTATCCAACCCTATGGTTGAGACAAGTTTTTGATATTTCGATATCGCCCGGAGGAACCGGTCGAACCGATACGGTTTCACAAGGTAATCCAACGCATCCAAATCGAAGCATTCAGCAGCATATTCCCTAAAAGCGGTTGTAACAATAACCTGTGGTCTTTCCGTTAGGGACTTCAGCAGTTCAAGGCCATTCAAATGCGGCATCTTGATGTCTATAAATAACAAATCGGTCTGGCATTGCTGAATGCGGCTGAATGCGTCCAAAGGATTAGCTGAAGAGTAACACAAATCCAACGCCGGGACCTTCGAAATATACGACACCAGCAGCTCCAAAGCGGGCGGTTCGTCATCGATTGCCATACATCTAATCGGTTTATTCGCATTCATTCCAGTAAATTGGGGAGTTCTAAAATTACTAAAAAAGCACCCTCGCTTTTTAGGAAATCAATCTTGTGCGACCCATTGTAGAGTATCTCAAGGCGCCGTTTCACATTCTGAAGCCCAATGCCTGACCGCTCCTTCACATTTAGATCTTCAACCACCGGACAACTGTTCTCTATTTTCAACTTCAATACATGCTGTTGTATTGAAACGTCTACCCGAATCCAAGACTCCCTCGTTTCTTGTGATACACCATGTTTAAAGGCATTTTCAATGAATGGGAGGATAAGCATCGGGCTTACATGAAACCCATTGATGGGAGTGAGGATATTTATCGAAATATCCAGCCGGTTGGCAGTGCGAATTTTTTCCAACTCCATGTAATTCTTAATGTACTCCAATTCGGTTTCAAGTGCCACCCGTTGTTGCCGGGAGGTATATAGGTTGTAGTCCAAAAATGTAGATAACCCGTGGATGAGATTTGGGGTAGCTGGATGTTTCTGTAGGGCGAACGAATATATATTATTCAGCGTGTTAAAAATGAAGTGGGGATGAACCTGCATCTTCAGAAGCTCAAGCTCCGATCTGATATTCTCTTTCTGCAAAGTTTCCGTGAGCCTCTGTTGCTCAAAATACACCCGGATAAAATTGATCAGCGAATACAGTGCGATGATCAGGCTTACATTAACTAAATCAATTACTATTTTCGGCAAATAGAAGAACGGCTGCACCAGCAGTTCAGGATAATATACCGGATAGGTGTAGTAATAATAAAATGATCGCCTTAGCATCAACGCAACAAACATGGTTACGATCACGCACAGCCAGAATAGCTTTTTTCTATCATTTAGGTAAAATCGCTTAAAGTAAACGTGCACGATAAGAAGCCCAGCAACCATGGTTATCGGAACCATAACAACGGCCCAAAGCAGGTAACGGGCATATTCGTCGCTCATGGAAGCGGGGGCAATCCATTCATACAGGAAATATAACGACCAGAACAGTACTGCCAGCGAATACTGTGAGCTAAAGCATCCATATTTTGCATTTCTGTCCATGGCAGTACGCTATGCACAAATATAAAAATCAATAAGTTATACTCGTACTTTTTAGATGAACAACCATTTACTCAAGACAAATGACCCTTGACGTATTTGCAAGACACTTGGACTAAAATACTGTAGTTTGTCTAAAATAACCTGTTTGCGGCCTCATATTCCATTTCTTTTGCATCGTCATTCACTTTGCTGACAAAATGATGAAAACAACAACAATCAAAAACGCGCTCATGCTAACTGCCGGACTGGCCATTAGCTCAATCTTGACGGCGCAGACAAAACACCTCTCGTTTGATTCTAACACGTCAAGAGACGAAAACACAGAAACCCACGCTATCCATGATAGGCGGACGGTTAGTCTCCCACCACTGGTAAAAAAACACATAGAGAAGCATTACCATGGGTATTCATCTGCAAATTGGTTCATTTACGAGTCCGGGATCATTGGAAAATTTGAAATCGACGGACTCAGACACACCAGTTTATACGGCATTGATGGGAGCTGGAAGCATACGGTTATCTATTACCCGTACGAACGTATTTCTGACAAAATAAAGAACATCGTCAAACGAAGGTACCCGAGCTATGAGTTACGGCGAGGGTTTGAGATACATGCTAAAAGTGCCAGGCCCCGTACCGTCGTGCACATCGAAAACGACACGGAGCTGAAGGAGGTGGCTATTCGCGGTAAATACCTGATCGTACTCAAATCCCTTCAAATATCGACCCCACCAATTGCCCACAGGAAAAACTAAAGGTAGGCTCTATCGAACAAGTTACTTGTTTAGGAAATAGCGGATTGATATTACGTTAATAAACACCCTATTTTTTTATCGAACCCCTTGATAATCAAAAATAATCTATCTACCTTTGCCCTCCTTAAAAGAAGTTTAGGATAAAAAGCGAAAATTAAAAACTGTAAATGCCTACTATTCAACAATTAGTTAGAAAAGGTAGAGTAGCTCTGGTGGATAAGAGTAAATCCCCAGCGTTGGACAGCTGTCCACAGCGAAGAGGTGTGTGCACACGCGTGTACACCACTACCCCTAAGAAACCCAACTCAGCAATGCGTAAAGTGGCCCGTGTGCGCCTGACCAATGGCAAAGAGGTAAATGCGTACATCCCCGGCGAAGGTCATAACCTTCAGGAACACTCCATCGTGTTGATCCGTGGCGGACGGGTAAAAGACCTCCCCGGCGTGCGTTACCACATCATCCGTGGTGCGTTAGACACCTCCGGTGTCGCTGGCCGGAACCAGCGCCGTTCAAAATACGGAACCAAGCGTCCGAAACCCGGGCAAGCAGCTGCTCCAACAAAAGGCAAGAAATAATTAAACGGAGGATAAGAAGATGAGAAAGTCAAAACCGAAGAAAAGAATCATTTTACCGGATCCAAAGTTTAATGATGTACAGGTAACCCGTTTTGTAAATAATATGATGTTCGATGGCAAGAAGTCACTTGCTTACACCATATTTTACAAATCTATGGAGTTGGTGGAAAAGAAAACCAATGAAAATGGTCTGGATACTTGGAAGAAAGCATTGAACAATGTAATGCCAGCCGTAGAGGTAAAGTCACGCCGGGTGGGCGGAGCAAACTTCCAAGTACCGACAGAGGTACGCCCCGAACGCAAGATATCCTTAGGCATGAAATGGCTGATCAGCTTTGCCCGCAAACGTGGCGAAAAGACCATGTATGAGAAACTGGCCGCTGAAATCATTTCGGCTTCAAAGGGTGAAGGTGCAGCTGTAAAGAAAAAAGAGGATACCCACCGAATGGCGGAGGCTAATAAAGCCTTCTCACATTTCAGGTTTTAACTATTGGCACGGTATCCATGGAACTACACCGATTTGAAAGGAATGAAAGCATCCCGAAAATCGGTGTATTTTTTACCAAGCGAATCGAAAATTTATTTCCGCAAATGCGGATAATATTGTAATAAGATGTCACGAGACTTAAAATACACAAGAAATATCGGTATTGCAGCACACATCGATGCCGGTAAAACCACGACCACCGAGCGCATTCTCTATTATGCCGGTGTAAACCACAAAATCGGCGAGGTTCACGAAGGGGCGTCTACGATGGACTGGATGGTACAGGAAGCGGAACGCGGAATCACGATTACGTCTGCAGCAACTACTGTATTCTGGAACTACCGGGGGAGTCAATACCAGGTAAACATCATCGACACACCTGGACACGTAGATTTCACCGTAGAAGTAAATCGTTCACTCAGGGTACTGGACGGACTGGTATTCCTTTTTTCGGCCGTTGACGGCGTTGAGCCTCAGTCCGAAACCAACTGGCGTTTGGCAGATAACTATAAAGTTTCACGCATCGGTTTCGTCAATAAAATGGACCGTTCGGGAGCTGACTTCCTTAACGTGGTGAAACAGGTGAAGGAGATGCTAGGTGCAGAAGCTGTTCCCCTGCAATTGCCCATCGGTTCGGAAGACAACTTTAAAGGCGTTGTTGACCTGATCAACAACCGTGGCATTATCTGGAATGAACACGACAAAGGAATGACCTTTACGGAAGTACCCATTCCCGACGATATGGCAGACGACGTAGCCCACTGGCGCGAAAAACTGCTGGAATCAGTAGCGAGCTACGACGAATCATTGATGGAGAAATTTTTCGACGACCCAGACTCGATCACCGAACGGGAAGTTCTAGACGCGTTGCGGAAAGCGGTTCTTGACAATTCCATCGTGCCGATGGTTTGCGGGTCCTCATTTAAAAACAAGGGCGTGCAAACCATGTTAGATCTGGTGATGGAACTATTGCCTTCTCCATTGGATCAAGAAGCCGTGAAAGGAACCGACCCACGTACCGAACAAGAAATTTTCCGCAAACCGGACGTAAAAGAGCCCTTTGCAGCACTGGCGTTTAAGATAGCTACAGATCCCTTCGTGGGCCGCCTGTGCTTTATCCGAGTGTATTCAGGCAACCTGGACGCCGGTTCATACGTGTACAATGCGCGATCGGATAACAAAGAACGTATTTCGCGCATCTTTCAAATGCATGCCAATAAGCAAAATCCCATACCGAACATAGGTGCGGGGGATATTGGTGCGGTTGTTGGTTTCAAGGATATCAAGACCGGCGACACGCTTTGCGATGAGAAACACCCCATCGTGCTGGAATCCATGGTATTTCCAGAACCGGTTATCGGATTGGCTATTGAGCCTAAAACTCAGGCAGATGTAGATAAACTCGGTGTTGCATTGAGCAAATTAGCGGAAGAAGACCCCACGTTCCGCGTGCAAACGGATGAAGACACCGGTCAAACGGTTATTTCCGGAATGGGAGAGCTTCACCTGGACATCCTGATCGACCGTCTGAAACGGGAATTTAAGGTAGAAGTAAATCAAGGTGCGCCACAGGTGGCTTATAAGGAATCCATTACCGGCACCAGCCAGCACCGCGAAGTGTACAAGAAACAAACCGGCGGGCGTGGTAAGTTTGCCGATATTCAAGTGGTTATCTCTCCGGTGGACGAAGACTGGGATGCGACCAAATCCCCGCTGCAATTTGTGAACGAAATCGTAGGTGGTGCTATTCCAAAAGAATACATTCCTTCCGTCCAAAAAGGCTTCGAAGCTTCGATGGCCAATGGCGTATTAGCCGGATATCCGTTGTCGAGTATGAAGGTAAGGTTGATAGACGGGTCTTTCCACCCGGTCGACTCCGACTCCTTATCATTTGAAATTGCTGGCCGAACGGCCTTCCGCGAAGCCCTTCCTAAATGTAGCCCGGTATTAATGGAGCCGATCATGAAGATTGAAGTGCTCACCCCAGAGGAAAATATGGGTGATGTCATGGGCGACCTCAACCGTAGGCGCGGGCAGCTGCAAGGGATAGATAGTCGTGCAGGGTCTCAGGTGATTAAAGCGATGGTACCACTTTCCGAAATGTTTGGATACGTAACGCAGTTGCGGACCATTACTTCCGGACGGGCCACGTCTACCATGGAGTTTGACCATTATGCCGAGGCTCCAAAAAACGTACAGGACGAAGTGATTGCGAAAGCCAAAGGCAAAGTAAAAGTATAAACATATAACACCGGCGGCTGTCCGTTACAAATAGCTCTAATGGACAGCCCTTAAATTTAAATAACTAAAATGAGCCAACGAATCAGAATCAAATTGAAATCGTACGATTACAACCTGGTAGATAAATCTGCTGAGAAAATCGTGAAAACCGTGAAGCCGACGGGCGCTGTAGTAAGCGGACCTATTCCCTTGCCTACGGAAAAGAAAATTTATACCGTTCTGCGTTCTCCACACGTGAATAAAAAGGCGCGTGAGCAATTCCAACTGTGTGCCTATAAACGCTTGTTAGACATCTATAGTTCCAATTCAAAGACAGTGGATGCCTTGATGAAGCTTGAGTTGCCAAGTGGCGTGGAAGTGGAAATCAAAGTGTAATTTTCTATGATTTCAAAACAGTTAAAGGGCTACCTCAATAGGTAGCCCTTTTCTTTTTTGCCGTTCGATTTTTTGAACACAAAAAAGCCCGGGAGTAGCCCGGGCCAAATTCTTGGTAAAAACATTCGACTTACTTAGAACGCAAAACCAAGTCCAACGCTCCATACGCGATTGGTCAATTTTTCATCGCCAGTAAAGAAGTTATTGTTAGAGCCACGGATATCCGTAATTCCCATTCCATAACCGCCGTGGATCATTAGCCCGTTGTTGAGCTGAAAACCTCCGATGAAATTAAGTCCGAAGTCGGTTCCTTTAATCGTACCATCTTGGTCAAACTCGAACTCTCTCTCTTCAGAGCCCCAATTCGTATCGTATTTATTTTTGCCAGAGATTCCAAAAGCGACATACGGACCGGCGCCAAGGAAGAAGCTACCTGCGTTCTGTACCGGGAACTTAGCAACAAAATTTACCGGCACCTCAATCCACATGGTATTTTGAGTTACCTCCAAATTATCGGTGTCTACAAACTTTGCACCTTTGCCCTGAAGCGAGACCCCTGGCTGGATATAGAGCCAATTAGTAGCTATCGGCGCATCCAAAAATGCCGTCACATGAAAATTGGTCGCTGAATTCGTCTCATATGCATTATTCGACCCCGACCAGTGATACTTTGGAAAATTAAACCCGGCTTTAAGCCCGAAACCCATTGGTTGACCCTGAGCGAAAGCGCCCACTGAAATGCCTAATACTGTTATTAGTAATACTAACTTTTTCATATTGTTCTCTCCTTTTAATTAATTAAACATATTGTTCGAACTGCGCTGAATATTGCAAGTTATGCGCCATTACGCCAAAAATAACATAACACGCTTATTTTCAATTTTTTACTAAAAACATACAAATTCAACCAAGTGTACCATTTATTATACACTCCAATCAGATTTGATTGATTTAGTGAGCAAATATCTTTTCACGATACTTTCAATTGTCAATAATTTATTATAGCTTTGCAGTCCCTAAGAAATAGGGTCGGGTGGCCGAGTGGCTAGGCAGAGGTCTGCAAAACCTTTTACAGCGGTTCGAATCCGCTTCCGACCTCGTTTTCCAACGTTTAAAAAATAAAGAAATGGGAGTTACACGTTTAAAGAGAAAAGACAGAAGGAATAAGGTGGTTGCGAAGAACCAGGTGCAATTTTTGAAGATTGGCCGCAACTTGGAAACCGGCAGTCGTTCAAAGATGCCAGCTAACAGCCAAATTGTAAAAAACAACGCGGTGCTTGACCAATTATCGGTTGAACTGGAAAAGTAGAACCTTTTATTATAAGGTTACTAAAAACTCTTAAGAAGAGGTTTCTAAAGGTTTTTTAAGATATCCGCCAATTGGCGGATTTTTTCTTTAGAGGACATCCAGACCTCCCCTCCCATTCCGCTCACGGCATTATTCATGTAAGCCATACCGCTCGGCTGTACGATTTTAGCTGAAGAATGAAACTCCCTGGCACCTGTGATCGAGGCTATCTGACCAATATTATCCGCATTGATGCCAGACCCCGGCATAATCTCGATTCGGCCATGTGCCTGCGCCACAAGCGCCTTGATCAATTCGATTCCCTCCCATGCCGTGCTTTTCATCCCAGACGTCAGCAATTTGCGGCAGCCACTGCCGATGATTGCTTCCAATGCCTCGAACGGATCCCGGCATACGTCGAAGGCGCGGTGGAAAGTAACATGCATGGGATTTGCCAATTCGATCAATTCGGCGATCCGTTTGGTGTCCACCGATCCATTTTCACGCAACATTCCAACGACGACGCCATCGCACCCCGCCTCCCTACAAAACGCGATATCCGCTTTTATTTCGTCATATTCATGGTCGCTATATAAAAAATCTCCGGCTCTCGGACGGATGAGTACATGGACACCGATATGGAGTAATTGCTTAGCTAAGCGTATCTGGCCATAGGAAGGTGTGAGCCCGCCCAGCTCAAGGGCCTGGCAAAGCTCAATTCGGTCTGCGCCCCCTTCCTGTGCCTCCAAAGCAGACGACACTGAATTGGCACAGACTTCCAACTGATAAGTTTTGCGTGTCACAAACTTAATGTTTCACCGGGGGTCATTGATTGATTTATTGATTGATTTATAGCATCTGTGCTGAAAACCCTTCCAAGACACGGCTATTGCCTTCGTCCGGTTCGAACAGCCGCTCTATATTAAAAGCAAGTGCGCCATAGACCTCCAAATTGCTCTGTTTCTCAAACCCTATGGAAGCCAATGCCTGCTGATGAAAGTTAAGGGTCCTATTGAAAGCGACACGGTATTTCTCATTGATGGGTTCAGATGGTGGAAACACCTGCGCCAACGCATCCACCTGTCGTCCATTTTTCCAGAATCGGTAACACACATGCGGTCCGGTGGCAAGCCCGGTGCTTCCTACGTATCCGATCACCTGCCCTTGCGCAACCCGCTGGCCTTTCTTTACGGCACGTTTACTCATGTGCAAATATTGCGTGGAATATACATTGTCGTGCTTGATTTTGACATAATTGCCGTTTCCTGATCCATAGGTCGATTCAGTAACAACGCCGGCAGCCGTAGCCACAATTGGCGTGCCGTGTGGAGCAGCGAAATCCGTTCCCAAATGGGCCTTCCAGCGCCCAAGCACAGGGTGAAACCTCCTCATCGTATAACGGGACGAGATGCGGCTGTATTTCAGGGGGGCTTTAAGGAAAGTCCGACGGAGGCTTTTTCCGTTTTCATCGTAATATGCACCTTGCTGTCCATCCCCCGGTTCAAAATAAAAAGCTTGATATTCCTTGCCGCTATGACCAAAAACAGCCGACTGTATCCTGCCCGGACCGATTGGGCTGTCGTCTACATACTTACGCTCATACACCAGCTTAAACCAATCACCCTTGTTTATACGGTAGAAATTGACGGCCCACCCATAGATTTCAGCCAGCTGCACTGCCAAATCGGGACTCGCACCGTTGGCAGCCAACGTCTCATACAGTGAGCTTTGTACAACCCCAGCTACCGTCTCGAGCCTTGTGTCAACCGCTTTTTGCTCCTTATAAACAGCAATGCTATCTCTCAAGTCATACACGATGTAATCGATCGCGTTCGGCTGGTATACAAAATACGCGGCGCGCCCTGATGCGTCCTTAAATACCGTATAGTCGTGCCCCACGGCGATCTTGCGGACATCAAACACCGATTTAGATCTGTCGGCAAGGACCGAAATACTGGGAAGATCCACGTGATACCGCTGCAGGATATCTGAAAGAAATTCGTTGCGCTTTACGGTTTCTGTATCGATGTCATAGCCATCGATTTCCAATCCGAATAAAAGTTCTGGTTTTTCCGCTACGGCAATATCGTCAGCTGTTGATGACACCGGTTCAGATGTGGAATCAAAAGAAGACAGGAAAATGAAACTGGCACCCAAAGCAACCGCAGCAAGCACTACAAGTGCAAGTACATTCTTTTTTAATATCATTTTTTATAGCAGGTAGTAAGAATTCTCAAAAGTTGATCCAACGTTATTTAAGCTAATTGGCAACCGATTATCGCTACCAAATCACACCCAACTCACATTTAACACTGCAAATAACGCATTTTTATCGAAACCCAATCCTTTTTTAACATTTTTTTACATTTGACCCGGGCCATGCTGCCTATCTCCCAACGTGAAACGATAAACGCTTGTACTGCTGAAAGGTATACCGGGTTCAAGCACTGTCGACGGCCACTGGGCTTTATTGGGTGAGTCAGGAAAGTGCTGCGGTTCCAGGCAAACGGCGCTTTGCTTTTGGTATGCAATGCCTTTTTTTCCAACTCGTGTTCCGTCCAGCATGTTCCCTGTATACACCTGAATGCCCGGTTCCGAGGTGTATATTTCTAAGGCAATGCCGCTTTGCGGAGAATAAAGACGCGCCGCCAATACGCTGGCGCTGCGGTCAGTATCCAATACAAAATTATGATCAATGCCTTCCGCTATTTTCAATTGTGCATGCAGGCTATCGCGGGCGAGTCCGTCACCGATGGTTATCGGCTCCCTGAAGTCAAAAGGGCTTCTTTCTACGGGCAATAGCTCACCTGTTGTGATCAAGGTGCTGTCAATTGGCGCGTATCGGTCCGCATTCACATATAGTACATCTTCCAACACAAGGTTGTTATGGTCGCCCGAGAGATTAAAAAAACTATGGTTCGTCATGTTGATGACTGTCCGCTCGGTGGTTTGCGCTTTATAATGGATTACCAGCTCATTGCTTCGGTTGACGGCAAAAGAGACAGACACGCTCACTTCTCCAGGGAAACCGCCTTCGCCAGCGGGCGACAAGTACGACAACACGAGCGTACTATCGGTTGGTTGGTTTGCTTCAAAAACCTGATACTGCCAGCCTTCGCTGCCCCCGTGTATCGTATGATCTCCACTATTCACAGCCAACTGTACTGTATCTCCGCCCAAAACAAAACGCCCCTTATTAATCCGGTTGGCGTAACGCCCCACCGTGGCGCCGAAGGAAGACGGCTTGGATGTGTATTCGTCGATGTGATCAAATCCCAGTACGACATCCCGGAAATCACCCTCAGCGTCCGGCACCATCCATGACACGATACGACCGCCATAGTTGGTGATACAGACTTCCATACCGTTAGCATTGGTTAGCACGTAGAGGCCGGTTGAATCACCGTTAATCACCGTTTGAAAATCTCGTATATTCAGGCCGGATTTCGTGGTATGTTCCGCGTTTCCCTGTCCGCATCCGCTGAGAATTGCTATGCATAGCAGCCCGAAAATGAAACTGTCCGTTTGTACTTTCATCGTCTTTAAGTTTACCTTGAAGCGCTAAAGTAACAAATAAAAAACTACCTCATTGACAAAATTCAAAGAACTGCTGATAACGAACAGCGTACGCCGTTACCGCAGCACACCGATATGGTACGGGAAGGTATCTCCACCGTCGCCGGTCAGAAATATAGTAAGATAGTCACCCGGGTCTAATGCGACACCCGTGCGCCGGGCCAACTGTACGCCGTTTTCGTCGACTATGGTCAGCACATGCGTGCCGGTATGCGTTGTCGGGATGAAGACCTCTGCTGCTCCGGCCGTTTCAGCAGTTTCAGTGGGCCGGTTGCGAAAGTCCGCTATGGTTTCGGTACCGGCGACATGCAGCGTCACACGATGAGCCGTGTTTGCCAGGTTGAAAAAGCGTAGCCCAGCGATGGCAGTCGGATCATCGACACCAGCGGGCAAACGGTCTTCGACAATGAAATGTTTTGGGCTTTCCTCGGTACCGAAAAGAAATGATGTATAATAAGCGTTTGCCTGTATCGAAAATGTCGTATCCACTACGCGGGAGGATTGATTTGACGAAAAGACTTCCAGTTTACAGTCTGCACAACTGGGCACATGGTAACGACCTGTCTCCCGAAACCGCAAAGAATTCAAAGGTTTCCCACCGCGCCCCACATCCAGCCGGTAAAACACCGCTTCTGCGTCAAAAAACGCGTTAGCTACAGTTAGCCAGGCCTCAGCCTCCGGTTCGTTCTCGGGATCTTTTATGCAGCCCGCCATTAGCACCGTTGCAAGCAAAAGTGATCGTACTGCACCGGTGTATATTTGCCTTTTCATTGAGATACCGCAACCGGCTAATTAACCCATTGACGTACCATGCCAACATAATAAGTAGTGGGATCACGGTCGTCGCCGGTAAGGAAAACACTGGTGTAGCTGCCACCAGCCAAATTCACGACTGCCTGCCGCTCGGCAAGCGTTTCGCCATTTTCATCCACCACCGTTAGCGTATATGTGCCTGTGGGTACCGGAATGAAATCCTCTCCTGCTTTGCCGGTTTCCGGTGTCTCCGTAGCGCGATTGCTAAACGCTTCGATCGGCTCGGCGTCGCCGATGCGCAGGGTCACGCGGTGCGCCGTGTTAGCGAGGTTATAAAATCGGACCGCAGCAATGGATCGCGGATCGTCGGTATTCTCCGGTATCCGGTCTTCGGTAATAAAATGCCTCGGGGCATCGTGCGTGCCATATACAAAGGATGAATAAAGCGCGCTATCTACCACCATAATATTGGTATCTACCAGCCGCGCTCCTTCAACCGACGAGTAAACTTCAAATCTCCGGCTGCTCCCCACATACAATGGCAACGGCCGATAACTGGGACCATACGTGCGGTATCCTAACGGATAAACTTCAGCCAGAACATTGTTATCCAACCGGTAATAGACTTCACGGGCTTCGATAAACGTATTGATAAAAGTCATGCCGCCGGACGGGATCGGCTCAGGATCATCGCCACGCAAACAGCTACCCAGCAGGGCGATACAGGCCAATGAGGCAATTCGCAGAAAATATTTCTTCATCATACCTGGTGAACGTACAGGGAGGAGCGAACGCTACACGCGACTATTTTTTTAAACACACTTTCTTGGATTAGTTGATTGACCTTCACTTCTTCGATCACCTTGCTGCCGGTATCTAAAACAGGTGTGGCAGGATCTTTCTGTTGCAGGTCGAATTAAGACCATAATAGCTTATCCGTTTCCTTCCCTTCGAGTACACTGACGATATACAAACACACGATTCTTCGACTGCTGTTCGACTGGTGTTCGACTGCTGTTCGACAATCCTTCGACAGCGCTTCGACAATTGTTCGACCGGGCTTCGGGAAACCTTCGACAACGCTTCGGGAAGCTGCCGAAGCGTGGCCGAACAATAGCCGGACGATTGCCTTGCCATGGTCGAACCAATTCTGGGATGGTTGCCCACCCGCTACCATGCCGTTTGCAATCCCCTTTTCTGGGGCTTTTTTCGGCATGGCTTCGGAGCTCCTTTTGGCCTTAGTCTGGTCTTGGTTTGGACTTAGCCGTACCTTGGTTTGGCCGGAGCAGAACGAGTCCAATAGGAGCTCGCTCTGAGCTAGTACCAAGCCCCGAAGCCGTATACAATCTTTCCCCAACGTCGCTCCATCCCATTCCATGTCGCTCCCCATATACTTTCTCCCGCTATATAGCCGCTTACCCTTCGCTAAAGTGCCGCTTTTGGGGCTTTTTAGCGAAGTATATGCGGGACATATGGGGATAGGATCCGAAGGAAGGGTAAGGGAAGGTGAGCTGGAGCACGGTTTTGGCCGGGCTTTCGGAAGGGTTATACAGAAAAGTAAACGCTGACAGGTGAGTAAAATTAAGCTAAAACAAAGAACCCGCAAATTCGTTCAATTTGCGGGCTTTGGACGTTACTTTGTGTAGCTGTGTCGGGTTGGCGGGATTCGAACCCACGACCTCCAGCACCCCATGCTGGCGCGATACCTGGCTACGCTACAACCCGAACGGGGTGCAAACTTAGCCATAATTGTACTTATTTGCAAGTTGAAAGCTGAATAATTAAAGTTGGTCGTAACAGTCCGCTCGCTTAAATTGCGCTTGTTCTGCGATCGATCAACAACGCATTCTCATCCATTTCTGTCACCGATATATTTAAAAAACGCATCGCGGTATGTTTCTCCCACGGGGATAATTTTATCACCGATTAAAATGCGTCCACGCTCTATACTGGCTATCTTGTCAAGCGCAACAATATAGGAGCGATGAACCCGCACAAAGCGGTTTCCGGGCAAAATTTCCTCCATCTTCTTCATATTCTGCAGCGTGATGATACGCTCCGCCGATGTGTAAATGGAGATGTAATCTTTCAACCCCTCGATATATAAAATGTCTTCAAGGTCGACCCGCTGTATTTTGTGCTCTGTCTTAACAAAAATGAAATCCACGGTGTCGCCTTGTGCCGGTACCGGCGGAACCTGCGTCTTGGCAACCCTGCTGCCCAACACCTTCTGCACCGACCGATAAAAGCGATCAAAGGCAATCGGCTTCAGCAGATAATCCACCACATTGAGTTCATACCCGTCTAAAGCATACTGCGGATACGCTGTGGTAAGGATCACATCACATTTCCCATTGATGATTTTAAGAAATTGGATTCCGGTCAGCTCCGGCATCTGTACATCCAAAAAAGCCAAGTCTACCTCGCCCTTTTGCACCATCTCCAGTGCCTCGATTGCGTTGGTGGTACTTGCCACCAGCGATAAGCCGGGCACCTTGGCTATATAATCTGCAATGATGTCCAACGCGAGCGGTTCGTCATCTACGGCTATACATCTAACCATGGGTACGTTTGTTTCCGTTTATAATTTATAAATATAAGAAAAGTTCGCTACTGTAATATGTTTCAGATTCAATGATGTTAATGGAATGCCTGTCGGGATAACCCAATTGGAGTCTGCGTCTCAGGTTGGCGAGGCCCACCCCCTTGGTTTGGTCTTTGTTTAGTTGGTTCTTGGCATTTTCTGCCTTGAAGTGCAAACGGCCGTTCTCCACCCTGATATCAATACGGATAGGCTTGCCGGCATCGGTAGATACACCATGTTTAAAGGCGTTTTCTAAAAATGAAATGAGCAGCAGCGGCATGACTCGGTGACCGGTTTTATCGATATCCACATACAGGTCTACAAAGACCCGTTCCTTAAAACGCAATTTTTGCAACTCTATGTAATTTTTCAGGTAGTTAATTTCTTCATCCAGCAGCACCGTATCTTCGTTGCTTTCGTAAAGCATATACCTCATGATTTCGGACAACTTCAAGACCGCTTCAGGAGTTTTCTCCGATTTCTGGTATGCCAGCGAATAAATATTGTTTAGGGAATTAAACAGGAAATGGGGGTTGATCTGTGATTTCAGGAAGGCCAGTTCAGCCATGAGCTTTTCATTCTCAAGGTTCTTGCGGTGCTCGCGGTGTCGAACATTGGATGAAATGACGTAAACCGCAGTACTCAACAGCATGAAAAACAACCCCGTGATCAACGCAGCAACCGCATATTGGACTGGTGTGAGCACCTTTTCCCTGTTCTCGTCGTCGCGATACTGTAAGATAACATCTTCAAAATAGAGTGCGACGCCATATTTGACGGCAATAGAGACTACCAACACACCCGCCATGTAAAGCGCCGCACGCCAATAGTTGGAGTTGCCGATCAGATGGGGGTTGATGAAAAAATAATGGATGTAAAATATGCCTATATTCAATATACCGTAAAGCAATATGATAATGGCTGTGTCTTTAGCGCTTTCTCTGGCATTCACCAGGTATAAAACCACGATCAGGGTTGTCCACACAAGGACATGAGCCAAAGCAGCTTTGTTTTTGAGCATAATTGCAAATATAAGACTAGCCGCCTTATATCACCCGCGCAATATACCAATGCCCCGCAATCATCGGCCAATGGTCGATTCTAATAGACGAAGCCTATTGCGCTGTTGGTCTACAAAATCTGGCGGTTGGTCTAAAACTTTTTCATTGGAACCCAGGATTCGGTTTATTTGTACCGTGCAATAGGATAGGTGCGATTGTAGAACCAGTAAACACAACATAAAATGAAAAAGTTCATCGGCAACATTTCACCTTTTTTGTTACTCACCGTCCCTTTTTTCGTGGTCTTGGCGCTTGTGGCCGGACAAGCCGGTAGTGAAATCATTCAGGAACGCATCCACTTGAATGCTTCTTTCATTTCCCTGCCTGACATGAATGTTTTTAAGGTACTATTGTGGCGATAATCGGACAACTTGCTTACCTTTGCCGGTATGCAAAAGCCGCTGATATCATTGCGTAGCATTATACAGGCATTGGATCTCGATTTGGCGTGCATAACGTTGCTTGAGCAAGGAAACACGCGTCAAAGCCTCCTTCCTTACCGTAGCCCGGAAACCGTTTATACCGCCATACAGACCATCGGACAGCAGTTGAATGTACGTCAGCAAGCCGATCAGTTGGTCGAAGACCTTGAAGAACGGACCAATATCATCCGCCACAAACTTAAATTCATACCGGCGGAGGACAGGCCAAAGCTTTGGCTACTCCAAGATGTGTCGCCCCTGGAGGACGCAGGCAATGAGTACCTTTCGAACCTCGTCACCATCGCCGGAGGCATCGTCCACAGTGCCGCCGCCAGTGACGGACAGCGCCCGGATAGCGTCATCATCATCACTGACCAGCCTATTCCCCAATTATTGAACAGATTGCCGGAGGCGTTGGCGTCGAACGAGTCGTTACAAACCGCAGCCGAAAACAAAGGCATATACCTGATCCATAACAGCAACTATCTGCGCCAGCCCGGCGCCCAAATCGCGGATGACGCCGAAATATTAGCGGAGATACTTCATCCGAAATATTTCGTGTTTGGCCGGGATAAAGACGTCTGGATGAAATTTGACTGGCAATAGGCTATGCGTTTTCCAGCAAATACTTTTTGAACCCGCTGAAATCCTTACCCAGTTTCATGATATCCTTTTTCCGCTTTTTCAGCATCCTTACTTGCTCAGGAGCAGTGATTGCTTTCGCTATTTCATCTGGAAACACTTCAGGAAATTTACATGGATGTGCCGTAGACAGAAACACGGTTGCATATTCGCCGGGGTGGTGGCGACGATAAGCCGCAGCGGCTAACCAAGCGATTGCCGTATGCGGACATGCAATGTAATTATACCGTTCAAACAGTGCAGAAATTGCTTCACGCACCTGCGAATCCGTAAAAGCGTGGGAAGAAACGACCTGCCTCAGGGGTTCGCGGTCGTCGTTGAATAGATCCATGATCCGCACCCAGTTACTCGGGTTGCCCACGTCCATGGCATTGGCTAAGGTCTGCACGGATGGACGGGGCTCATACCGGCCGTTGGCGAGGAAACGCGGCACCGTATCGTTCGCGTTGGTAGCGGCAATAAAGTGTCTCACCGGCAGGCCCATTTTGTGGGCAAGCAAGCCCGCACCGATATTGCCGAAATTACCACTTGGCACGGAAAAAACCACATCGCTGATCCCCTGTGAACGGGCCTGCGCATATGCATGGAAATAATAAAATGCCTGCGGAATAAGGCGGGCAATATTAATGGAATTAGCGGAAGTAAGCCTGAAGACACCTTTCAATTGCTCATCATTAAAAGCCTCTTTAACCAAGGCCTGACAATCATCGAAGGTGCCGTCTATCTCAATGGCACGTATGTTTTGCCCGTTAGTCGTCAGCTGCAGTTCCTGTACGGGGCTCACCTTACCCTTAGGGAACAGGATGGTCACCCGTGTACCCGGCACGCCAAGAAAGCCCATGGCGACTGCACCACCTGTATCGCCCGACGTAGCGACCAGTACATCCAGTACCGTGTCATCGGTATGGGCTAGGAACGCCATGACGCGACTCATAAAGCGGGCGCCAAAGTCCTTAAATGCCAGCGAGGGTCCGTGAAACAGCTCCAGCACCGCCATTCCGTCGTCGAGTGGCCGTACAGGTGCTTCGAAATCGAGGGCTTCACGCACTATCCGCTGCAGCTCCGCCGTGGGAATATCGTCACCGATCAGGGGTGAAGCCACTTGGACGGCGATCTCCTGCAGCGAGTACCGATGAATATTTCCGATGAAATAGGGATCAAGCCGTGTGATCATCTCCGGCATATACAGCCCTTTATCAGCTGGCAAGCTATTGAAGACGGCTTCCCTGAAGGGTACGCGCAGGTCTCTGTTGTTTGTACTGTAAAATTGCATTGTTGTTCTTTGCTGATTTAACTATTTACTTCCCTCGGCCCTTCAAGGTTGATACCGGAGACATATCCATTGCTTTCGATGCCCTGCTGCATCAAATGGGATTGGATCGCCGAGGTGATGCGGGCGGCAGTTTCCCTGCTTTGTACAAAGGCAAACACGGAAGGGCCCGAACCCGAAATACCGAAACCCAACGCCCCGGCATCCATGGCTAATTTGCGCATTTCATAAAACTCGGGGATCAGAATCGCCCGCGTAGGCTCGATGAGTACGTCATGCATACTGCGCCCTATTAGGTCATAGTCAGCGGTAAAAAGCCCAGACACCAGGCCGGCGATATTTCCCCATTGAACCACGGCTTCCTTAAGTGATACCTTCGTCCGGATCATCTGCCGTGCATCACGGGTCGGCACGTCTACATGGGGAAACACGACAGCGGCATACAACGACTGGGGTGCTGGTAGCGCGATAACATCCAATGGTTCGTAGCTCCTGACCAGCGTAATGCCCCCCAGCAAGGCAGGAGCAACATTGTCCGCGTGTCCGTGGCCGCACGCCAGCGCTTCACCTTGTATGGCAAAGGGTAGCAAATCACGCCGCGAAAGCGGGCTCCCCAACAGCGTGTTGATGGCAAACAGTCCAGCAACGGTGCTTGCCGCGCTCGAACCCAGGCCACTGCCGACGGGCATCTGCTTGTGCAGTTCAATCTCTACACCGATGCCGGTACGGCCGATATGTTTGAGAAAAGTCATCACGCTCGCGCTGACGGTATTCTTTTCGGCCTCGCGCGGCAGTCTCCCGCCGTCGCCCGTGATGTTTACCAAGTGCACTCCCGTCTTATCCGTCCGCCTAAGCGTCACCTCGTCCCCCGGCTCATCCAGTGCAAAACCGAGAACATCAAATCCGCAAACTATGTTGGCCACCGTGGCTGGCGCAAATACATGTACACAATCCTTTTCCATGATAATATACTTAAGCGCCTACGTTAACCAGATCAGCGAAGACGCCAGCGGCCGTCACCTCTGCCCCTGCCCCGGGCCCTTTTACAACCAACGGGCGTTCTTTGTACCTTTCCGTTGTAAATGAAATGATATTGTCGCTGCCGGAAAGTGCAAAAAAGGGATGACCATCGCCTACCAGTTCTAAGGCAATAGACACTTGTCCATCCTCCAGTTTGCCAATGTATCGCAACACCTTGTTTTCTTTCTGCGCTTTCAACTTCAAATCGTTGAAGTAATCATCCGCCGCAGCTAACTCTCGGTAAAACTCGTCGACCGAAGCCGCCTGGGTGCAAGCCGTTGGCAGTATGGCGCCTAAGTGCACATCTTCGGGTTCGAGGGGATGGCCGGCGTCTCTCGCCAAGATCAGCATTTTCCGCATGAAATCGGTGCCTTTCAGGTCATCACGTGGATCCGGCTCAGTATACCCAAGTTGCTGGGCTGTGCTTACCACCTCATGGAATGAGGCGCCGCCGGTAAAATTGTTGAAAATGTAGGAGATTGTTCCAGAAAGAATGGCCTCGATGCGGATAATGCGATCGCCGCTCATCATCAAATCGCGGAGTACCCGGACAATGGGAAGCCCCGCGCCCACATTGGTTTCATAGAAAAAATCGACGCCATGCTTACGGGCCGTATCTTTCAAACTCCTGTACTGGTTATACGGGCCGGAATTAGCTATCTTATTACAGGTAACAACCGAAATATTCGACTTGAAAATTTCTTCATAGTAGCGGATTGGTTGTTCGCTGGCAGTGTTGTCTATGAATACGCAGTTGGGTAGGTTCATTAACTTCATCCGTGACACAAACTTAGCTAAGTCGGCTTGTTCTCCCGCCCGCTGCAGCTGCTCTTCCCAGTCAGACAACCCAATTCCATCGCCGTTGAACAACATGCGGCGCGAGTTGGCGATTCCCACTACCTTTATTTCGATATCATTATGGTCCAACAAAAAACGATGCTGTTCACGCAACTGCCTGAAGAGCGTCGTGCCGATGTTTCCCGTCCCGGCATTGAACACATGCAACGTCTTATTCAGCTGAGCGAAGAACGCGTCATGTACCGCATTGAGCGCTTTTGAGAGATCAGATTGTGAGATGATGACCGAGATATTGTATTCGGATGATCCCTGGGCAATCGCCCTGACATTAATGCCGTTTCTTCCAAGCGCGTGAAACAGTTTGCCGGACATGCCGGGCGTCTGCTTCATGTTTTCACCTACAATGGCCAGTACCGAAAGGTTATCTTCGATCTCGGGTGGCGACAACTTGTTGGCCACCAGCTCCAGTTCAAATTCATTTTCGATCAAACCTTTGGCTCGCAGCACATCGCCAGGATGCACGGCAAAGGTAATACTGTGTTCGGACGACGATTGCGTAATCAGCACTACGTTGATCTGCTCTCTCGCCAGTAACGTAAACAGCCGTCCGCTAAAGCCGGCCCGGCCTACCATACCGCTTCCGACCAAATTGATTACGCTGATCTCAGGAATAGACGAAATGCCTTTGATGGGAAGAGCTGTTTTGCCGCTGTCATGTTGTATAATTGTACCCGCAAATGCGGTATTGAATGTGTTTCGAATCACGATCGGGATTTTCTTGAGAAACGCCGGGATCATGGTGGGCGGATAGATCACCTTAGCCCCAAAGTAGGACAGTTCCATGGCTTCGGTGTAAGAAAGCACCGGCAGCGAAAAAGCCTTTTTGACAATACGGGGATCAGCGGTGAGCATGCCGTTTACATCAGTCCAGATTTCGATGGCTGTGGCACCGACTGCAGCGCCTATGATCGCCGCAGTATAATCGCTGCCGCCCCTCCCCAGTGTGGTAACCCGCCCCTGCTCATTTGCAGCGATAAATCCAGTGACAAACAATAACCTCCCCGAGTTGGAGGTAACGAATGTGTTGATGAGTTGCTCAGAGAGCACCTGATCTACATGCGCGCTGCCAAAGTGGCTATCTGTCCGAATTAATTGGGTGGCATCGACGTACAGCGCGCCTGGGAAATACTGCTCAGCCACCTTACTGACAAGAAAAGCTGAGCATCTTTCGCCATAGCTCAATATCAGATCTTTACTTTGCGGACTGAGCTCGCGAAGATTGAACACCCCCTGTAGCAGATCTTCCAATTCATTCAGGTAGATTTTTAACTTCGTAAAAACTGGATTTTGGTGCTTTACCCCAATCAGCTGCCTTACCACAGAAAAATGGCGGTTTTCCATTTCTGCCAGTCCTTCTGCAAAGTCCCTGCCCTCCGCCGCATTCTCCGCCAGCTGGGTAAGCAGATTGGTTACCCCGCCCATCGCAGACAATACCACTACCGGGCAGGCGCCCGATTCATGTGATGCGCGGACGATGTCGAGCACCGACCTAATGCTGTCTGCTGATCCTACCGATGTGCCGCCAAACTTGAGTATCTTCATAGTCATACCTTTTGAAAACCTTATGAAACCAAAAACGCCTCCCTGTATTCGAGGAAGGCGCCTTATGTTATTTAATGCTTTCGATTACAACATAAACCTGCCTCCTCCGTGCCGATGGCCGGTGGTCGTTGGTGTCGAAATCGTCGTATTGTTATTCATTTTTTTGAAATTTCCGCGACAAAGGAAACCCTTTATTTTGAAATTAACAAGAAAAAAGTCATTTTTTTGTGATCCCGGCATTTTTTACAAATTTTCAAACAAATATCGTCTGTCCTATTTTTTTCTTGCACGATTGAGATATTTACCATAGTTTTGCATGCCAACGGATGCGATATGCCATCCACTATAAACAATCAACGTCTGTATGTTTCATAAAGAGGCAATTTAATGAAAAAAAAGACATTAGTAGCTACCATGCTATTTGCTTGCCTATTTGCCGTATCGCAAGCGCAGATCGCAACCGAACAACCGACCACTGACCCGTCCGATCCCGATAATTTGGCCAAAGACTACTTCTCACAGATTATGGGCGTAGCGGTTTCAGCGACTACAAACACCAAACTTTATCAATTTATCTACGAATGGATAGGCACACCCTATCGGTTAGGTGGTACGACAAAGAAAGGGGTTGATTGCTCAAAGTTTGCGTACGAGCTGTACGATCAGGTATTCAATACAACGTTAGGTTATAATAGCCGCAACATATATACCCAGGTAAATCCTATCCGGAAAGACGAGCTCAAGCCCGGGGACCTGGTGTTTTTTAAGATAAGAAGCCGCAACATCACCCATGTGGGTGTATACATTGGCGACGATAAGTTCGCTCATGCCTCTTCAAGCCGGGGCGTGATGATTAGTGACCTGAATGAAGCCTATTGGAAGCGCTATTATTACAATGGAGGCAGAATGCGTACGGCGAATATCGAAACTCCAGACGAACCGGAAAGCCTTCAGCCAGCCGTCAACTAATCCGTAGATAAATACAGCCGCGGTACACCAAACTCCGGCTGCATATACACTGCTCTCGGGGCGACGGGCACGCTTGAGTTCAAATGAAAAGCCCGGCGTCTTGGGATAGCCGGACTTCTCTTAATCAACCTAAACCTGAAATATACAACGGAAAATTCGATGATTTGTTTTAGTTAATTTTTATTGTTGAAGCGCACTGTGGCCCCAGGGCATCGCATCACAGCGATTTTACCCTGTATCACAGCCTTTTTACACTGTTCGCAAAATCTTCTCCATCTTCTTGCCTTTCGCCAATTCGTCTACCAGTTTATCCAAATACCTCACCTGTTTTGTTATAGAATTTTCAATTTCTTCGATTCGATAGCCGCAAATTACCCCGGTAATTAGGTGTGCATTTGGATTCAATTTGGCATGATCAAAGAATGTTTCAAATGTTACGTTATCGTCAATCAATTTTTGAAGTTTTTGATCGTCAAAACCTGTCAGCCATGCAATTACTTGATGTAGCTCTTCTTTTGTCCTGCCGTTGCGCTCAATCTTTGTCAGGTAGTGCGGATATACCGATGCAAAAGTCATTTTTGCCATTCGCTCATCGTGTTCGGGTGTTGTTTTCATATTTCGGTTCTATCGCCCACAAAGTTTCACAACGTTCTATTCAATAATAATAGACAGGTTACACAAAGTTAGCATTTTTGGCAATTCGATGCGCAGCTATATTGTTTTCGCGTATAAGGTTTCCCGAAAGAGGACGGCTAGAGAATAGAAAAGTGATCGATAACTTTAGCATTGTATTATGAAAGGGAAACCATTCAAACCGTAACAGATCAGTAGAATCCTTAAAAAAGAGTTCGAGGCGGGCAAAAGCGTTCAGCGGATCACACGTGAACACGGCAGGAGTGCGCCTCCTTTTACAAATGGCGGCAGCGATACAGTGGGCTTGACGGCAGTGAACGGAAACGAGTGAAGGAATTGGAGGAAGAAACCGCAAGCTTGACCGGATGTACACGGAGCTTGCATCGGATTTGGAGGCGGCCAGGGCGGTTATCTCAAACCGAGCTAAGCGAGGTCATGAGTGCCTTTAGCTGTCACCTCCACCGCGTAGCCGAAGCAGCAGATCATTCTCGTTGTACAGTTGATGCGATGGAGACATGGACGAAAGCTTCCATTTAAAATAGCTTTTTCTTTCGGCAAAAAGAACGATTGATAGAACCGTTGCAAGCGAGAAATAAAAAGCAGCCAAGCTTCGGAAAAACAGCTAACTTACAGAACATCTACCTGCGCCAAAACCGATGCCAAACTGCCGCGCGTGGCATGGCGGTCTGCTGGCCGTGAGCTAGCGGTCTGCCGGGTGTTTGTCGCAGCCTGACAGCAAGGCGACAGCAGCCAGACTGCCAGTTGCCACCTTCCTAATGCAAAGCGGTCTGGCCGCAGGTGCAGCGCGTGTGCCAACGGCTTGCTTCATCGTTTCGCAGTGCGTGTCTAATCTGCTATACGGCTTTTAAAGGGAAATACATCGCTCTCTTGATGTGCCTGAGCCATATACGCTTCCAATCGAGCGACCACATCGGGGTGGTTGGCTGCCAAATCCGTGGTTTCTCCCGGATCGATTTCCAGATTATACAATTCAGTGACCGGACGGGCGGTCAATGTGCTGAGCCGGATAGCCTTCCACTTACCCGAACGGATGGCCTGCCTGCCTCCCAGTTCGTGAAACTCCCAATATAGATATGGATGTTGTTCCTGGTGGCTGGCCTTTCCCAATAACGTAGGCAGAAAAGACACTCCGTCCGTATAGTTCGGGCGTTCTAATCCTGCCACAGCTACTAAAGTAGGCATGATGTCCCAAAAAGCACCGTTAAAATCGGACTGAGAACCGGGGGCTACCCTTCCAGGCCAGCGAACGATAAACGGCACGCGGATACCGCCCTCATAAAGATCCCGCTTGTATCCCCGCAAACCACCGCCACTGTTGAAAAAGTCGGGATCGGCGCCGCCCTCTTGGTGAGGACCGTTGTCACTACTGAAGATGACCAGTGTATTTTCAGACAAACCCAACTCATCCAACGTGGCCAACACCTCGCCCACATAGCCATCCAGCCGACTTACCATACCGGCAAATGTAGCCCTCGGGTCGGCTATCGACGCATAGCCGCCCACTGTGGCATCGGGCCCATAGTCCTGTCCTTTGTGCGGGTATTCCTCGAACCGCCCTTTATACCGCTTGTAATAAGCATCATCCGGCCCTTGCAATTCCGCATGGGGTAACACGACCGGAATAAACGCAAAGAAGGGATGATCTTTATTTTGTTCGACAAATTCTAGTGCTTTCTGTTGGATTAATTGCGGAGCATAAACCGTCTTACTCTCGAGATCATTCCCTTCCAGTACCACTTTTTGAGCGTTGTCCCACAGATGAGTGGGATAATACCGATGCGACTGTCGCTGGCAATTGTAACCAAAAAAGTGATCAAATCCCTTCTTGTCCGGCGCGCCGGAAGTGCCGACCATGCCCAGGCCCCACTTTCCGAACGCACCCGTCCGGTATCCAGATTGCTGGAGCAACTGCGCAAACGTCTGTACCGAATCGGCCAGTGGGTATTGGCCTTCCGGCTGGATCTCTTTATTGCCACGGATAAACGTATGGCCGGTGTGCTGTCCCGTGAGCAATGACGATCGTGAAGGAGCACAAACGGTAGCCCCGGCATAAAACTGGGTAAACCGCATCCCTTGTCCGGCCAGCCGGTCAATATGGGGCGTCTCTATTTTCTCCTGGCCGTAGCATCCTAGGTCACCATAGCCAAGATCATCCGCGAGGATGAATATGATGTTAGGTTTGTGTGGTACGGTTTGCGCGGCGGCAGGCAGAAATGCCAATAATGCCACTGCATTCAGGAATAGTCGTTTGTTCATCATCAAATCAATTTATAATCACATCAAACTTACAAAATTATTCCCACCCATCGTTCTGCTCGATGTTCGGATTCAACACGAGCTGATTGGATGGTATGGGATTTAGATAACAATGTTCAAGATAAAGAGTTGGTGGCGCCGCGCCGTTGCTCTCCTTGCCCTTTTTCATTAAAAAGGGCACCCCGAAAGTGTTTTGAGTAACCATAACTTCCGATTTTTTTCCCCTGTCTCTGGGCCGTTGGAATTGATGGGCAAAACAAAACGCACCAAAAGGCATCAAAATGAATTAACAACTGAAAAACAGTTATTTATGCCCAAAAAAGATAAAGATAGGCAAAAAAGAAAGCCCCCTAAATGATACATTTAGAGGGCTTTGGTGTTTTTTGATATTGATGTTGTCGGGGTGGCAGGATTCGAACCTACGACCTCCTGCTCCCAAAGCAGGCGCGATACCGGGCTACGCTACACCCCGTCCCTTGAGGGTTTGCAAAGGTAAAAATTAAATCCTGATTTCCAAAAGAAGAACAAAATTCTTTTTTACAAAACACCTTTCGTATTCCAAATATATTCACTAATATTGCAGCTCGATTTTTACGGGATAATAATCGTCATTAATTACTCAAAATCATGGATTTAGTAAAATTTGTAGAAGAGCAGGCGGTAACAAAAAACGAAGTTCCCGCGTTTAAAGCTGGGGACACTGTTAGCGTTCATTATAAAATTCGCGAGGGGAACAAAGAGCGTATCCAGGTTTATCAAGGTGTTGTCATCCAACGCAATAGCATTGGTGCAAACGAGACGTTTACCGTACGCAAAATTTCTAACGGTATCGGTGTTGAACGGATTTTTCCGATAAACTCTCCTAATATCGAAAAAATTGAAGTCAACTCGCACGGAAAGGTACGCCGCTCAAAATTGTATTACCTGCGTGGACTTACCGGGAAAGCCGCACGCATTAAATCAAAGAGATTCTAACAATATCTACCCTTTTCGGGATGGAAGAAGCTGTCTGCTCACAAGACAGCTTCTTTTTTGTTTGGCTCTGCGATGAAATGCGCTAATGGAAAACGCGATTGACTGCTACCCCCTTGCTTACGGCGAATTCGAAATAAGCGGCATCGAAAGACGCAACAATCATTACGCCCAGCGCATCGCTCTTATCACTTCCGCAGCTTTTGAAATTCTTTTTGATCAAAATACCGGAAAAACATGTACCTTTGTATCCCGTACATGAACGTGATGTGGAAAGCTTTTTCAAGCTGAAATTCAAGCTGAAACAACGTTTAAAACACACCCAAAATTTGTCATGACTAAATACATTTTTGTTACGGGCGGCGTCACCTCGTCGTTGGGAAAAGGTATTATTTCGGCGTCCTTGGCCAAGCTCCTACAAGCGCGGGGCTACAAAGTGACCATCCAGAAATTCGACCCTTACATTAACATTGATCCTGGTACGCTCAACCCTTATGAACATGGCGAGTGTTACGTGACCGAAGACGGCGCGGAGACTGACCTTGACCTTGGCCACTACGAGCGCTTTCTGAACACGCCGACGTCCCAATCTAACAACGTGACTACGGGCCGTATTTACCAATATGTCATCGACAGGGAACGGGAGGGTGCATACCTCGGCAAAACGGTACAGGTAGTGCCTCACATCACTGATGAGATTAAGCGGAGAATGTGCCTACTTGAATCCGAGGGACAATACGACATCATCATTACCGAATTAGGCGGTACCGTGGGCGACATCGAATCACTGCCTTTTATCGAAGCTGTGCGGCAGCTGCGCTGGGAATTGGGCGCACATAACTCCTTGGTGATCCACCTTACGCTTGTGCCTTTTCTCGCCGCGGCCGGCGAGCTAAAAACAAAACCTACACAGCATTCCGTGAAAACGTTGCTTGAATATGGAATACAGCCTGATGTGTTGGTTTGCCGAACGGAGCACCACCTCAATGCCGACATCCGCAAAAAGCTCGCTTTGTTTTGCAACGTGAACGTTAATGCGGTGATCGAGTCGATCGACGCACCTTCCATCTACGATGTGCCACTGCTGATGCTCAAGGAACAGTTGGATAAAACCGTACTGGCTAAGCTCAAACTATCTACCAAAAGCGAGCCGAACCTGGACAACTGGAAAATTTTCCTTGGCAAGCTGAAAAATCCAACCGCTGAGGTGACCATCGCCCTGGTTGGAAAATATGTGGAACTCCCCGATGCTTATAAATCCATCAATGAAGCGTTCATCCACGCCGGCGCTGTAAACGAGTGCAAGGTTAGGGTAAAGCTCATTGCAGCTGAAAGCATCAACGAAAGCAATGTGGATGAGAAGCTGAAGCGTGTATGCGGTGTGCTGGTCGCCCCCGGTTTCGGAGAGCGGGGACTGGAGGGCAAGTTGGAGGCTATCCGCTATGTACGGGAAAATAACATTCCTTTTTTTGGCATCTGCCTGGGGATGCAATGCGCAGTAATAGAATTCGGCAGGAATGTCTTGAAGTTAAAAAATGCGAACAGCTACGAAATGGATCCTAAAACCAAGTATCCGGTTATCCACTTAATGGAAGCACAGAAAAAGGTGAAAAACATGGGTGGCACGATGCGTCTCGGTGCTTATGACTGCGAAATCAAAAAAGGCACCAAAACGGCTGCCATCTACGGCAAAGGTAAGATCTCCGAACGGCATCGCCATCGGTATGAATTCAACAACGAATACCTTTCACAATACGAGGCTGCTGGACTGATCGCCTCCGGAATCAATCCGGATAATAATCTCGTCGAAATCGTAGAACTAAAAAGTCACCCGTTTTTCGTCGCCGGACAGTTCCACCCCGAATTAAAATCAACAGTTGCAAATCCTCACCCACTTTTTGTTAGCTTTGTAGCCGCTTCTTTGGCCCATAGCAAAGCGGCGAAGCAGAAATAGCGCAAATTAAGAAATGGATAGAAATTCAATCACAGGCCTCGTTTTAATCTTTGCCATCATCGCCGGGTCTTTTTACCTGATGCAGCCATCAGAGGAAGAGATTAAACGCGAACGCCAATTGCAAGATTCACTAGCCCGTACGCGGGCGGGTGTTGAAAATGTGAATAAAGACACCAGTGCTCAAGCAGTAACCCGCGTAGTCGACTCGGCGGCGTTGAGCGGGCCGTTCGGAGGCGCGGTCACGGGTGAAGAAAAGCTCCTTACCCTTGAAAACGAATACATAAAAGCAAGCATCAGCACCAAAGGCGGGCGGGTTAAATCCGTCGAACTTAAAAACGAGCAGACATACGACGGACGACCACTGATGCTCTTCGAGGGTGAGCAAAATAAATTCGGTCTCTTTTTCTCCTCCGGCGGGAAAAACATCGTCACGAACGACCTATTTTTCTCCACTACTGGACATGATATTCGTGTGACCGGTCAGGACTCGGCTTCGGTTACCTTCAGATTGGCCTACGGCGACGATAAATACGTCGACTATATCTATTCCATCAAAGGCAGCGATTACAACCTTGGCTTCACCATTGTCACCAGGGGAATGCAGGATGTGGTGGCTCCGACGGAAAGCCAATTGGTACTGAATTGGGAGGCTGCCCTTTACCAGAAGGAAAAGGATATGGACAGCGAGCGCCAACGCTCCACCTTATATTATGCATTGGCCGATGAAGAAATAGATCACCTGAATACCGCTAAAGATGACGAGGAAGAACTAAGGGAAACGGTGGAATGGGTATCATTCAAACAGCACTTCTTCTCCAATGTGCTGGTCGCTGACCGCGGCTTCAACGGGGGGAAAGTCAATGTATACACCAGCGCGGATGATGGCATCGTCAAGTTGTTTTCGGCCAACCTCCGCCTTGATTTCAATCGACAGGACATCAATACCTATCCCATGCATTTTTTCTTCGGGCCAAACCAATACAACGTGCTGAAGGCGCATGGATACGGCTTGGAGAAACAAATCGACATGGGCTGGGGACCAATGAAATGGATCAACCGCTTTATCACCATACCGGTATTCAACTTTTTAGATAGCTTCAACTGGAGCTACGGCTTGGTTATTCTTACGTTGACCATCATGTTGAAACTGGTGCTGTCTCCCCTAACGTACCGCTCATACGTATCGATGGCCAAGATGCGGGTGCTCAAACCAGAGATGGACCAAATCAAGGAAAAAGTAGGGCAGGATAACCCTACCCTGCTGCAGCAGGAATACCTGAAGCTGTATAAACAGGCTGGGGTTAACCCATTGGGCGGATGTATCCCGTTGCTGCTCCAAATGCCGTTTACCATAGCATTCTTTTTCTTTTTTCCCAACCTGTTTGAGCTTCGTGGCGAAAGCTTCCTTTGGGTTAAAGACCTTTCCACCTATGATTCGCCGATTAACTTTTCGCCGTTGCCAATCATCGGGATGGGCCACATCAGTTTGATGTGTATCCTGATGACGGTGGCTACCCTGCTCTCAACGTGGTACAACAACACGGTTTCTGGTGCTGCAGCCAATGCGCAGATGAAATACATCGGCTATTTTATGCCGTTGATCTTCTTTTTTGTACTGAATAGCTTCCCTGCAGGCCTCAATTATTATTATTTCCTGTCTACCATATTCACGTTTGGTCAGCAGGTCGTCATCCGTCAGATGATCAATGACGATAAGATACTGGCTATCATCGAAGCGAATAAGAAAAAGCCCGAATCTAAGAAAAAGTCGAAATTTCAGCAGCGCATGGAGGATTACATGCGTCAGCAACAGGCGCAGGCGAAGAAAAAGAAGAAATAACCTTGTTGGACCTCACACACCAATTTGATTGTTGACGTTTCGACCAAGGTCTGTTTCAAACAAACGCGCTGAACCCCGTAATTGACCGGCCAACGATCAGCGAATTGATTTCCTTCGTGCCTTCGTAGGAGTAGATGGCCTCGGCATCGGCCAGAAAACGGGCTACGTCATACTCCAGCAAGATGCCGTTGCCACCCATCACTTCCCGCGCCTGGCTAACAATGTCTCGCGTGCGCAGCGTGCAGAATACCTTTGCCAGCGAAGCATGTTCGTCGCGCAGCATACCGGCATCCTGCAATTCGGACAGGCGGTATACCAAGGTCTGCATCGCCGTGAGATTAGACAGCATTTCCACCAAATGGTTCTGGATTAGCTGGAAGGAGGCTATTGGCTTGCCGAATTGCTTGCGTTTGCGTGTATAGTCAAGCGCACTTTCATACGCTCCCCGAGCACATCCCACAGCCATCCACGCTACGCCGGCCCGGGTCAGTTGCAGCACTTTGGCGGTATCTTTGAAGGAATGAGCATTTTGCAAGCGATCGCGGTCCTCGACCACACAGTCCGCCAGCGTGATCAACCCATTCTGTACGATACGTAGGGCCATCTTACCCTTGATTTTTTCTACCGAAAATCCGGGCGTTCCTTTCCGCACCAAAAACCCTTTCACCTCACCATCGGCGACATCCTTCGCCCAGATGACCGTCACATCGGCAAACGTTGCATTGCCTATCCACTTTTTCTGGCCATTGAGCACCCAACCATCGTCTGTCCGGCGTGCAGTCACCGTCAGCCCGCCTGCCGCCCCCGAGCCGACCTCCGGTTCGGTGAGGCCAAATGCGCCGATCAGCTTCATCTGCTGCATGGCTGGCAGCCATTCCTCTTTCTGGGCGTCGGAACCGCATAGGTAAATCGAACCCATGGCTAATCCGCTTTGCACCCCAAAAAATGTCGCAACCGACGCATCTATACGGGCAATTTCCATAGCAACGATACCTTCCATGAGAGAAGATTTGCCGGCGCAGCCATACCCTTCATACGTCAGGCCACAGATATTCAATTCAGCCAACTTGGGGATTATTTCGAAGGGAAATTCGTCACGGAGCCAATATTGGTTGACCAACGGACGTATCTCCCTTTCCATAAACTCGCGCACTTTCAGTTGCAGGGCCCGATCCTCCTCGCTAAGCCGGAGATGCAGTTCATAGAAATCGCCATTGATCGGCGGCAGCTCCTTTTTAGGCTTACTGCCATCCAACATCTTCATGAAGCCATTCAACTGCTTTTCATCAAGTTTGGAGAATGTGTCCATTACTTTTGGCAGGTCAACCTTGCGCGATAATCTATCCAATTGCTCGAAATCAATGCTTTTAAACAGTTGGTAAGCTTTTTTGATTTTTGATAACATTGCCTTTCTTTTTCTACATTTTACATTGCGCTTTTTTATCATCACCAACGATAAAAAAGCGCCTATATTTTTCCGCTGGCGGCGCTCAATTGATCGCTTCAACCTCAGGTTTGTATCACCCCTACATTGAAAGCCCTTTCGATAGGCGCTTGGTTGGCGGCTTCGATACCCATGGAAATCACTTTTCTCGTGTCCAGCGGGTCTATGATCCCGTCTACCCACATCCGAGCAGCGGCATAATACGGCGTGGTCTGTTCGTTGTACCGTTCTGTGATTTCCTTGAGCAGCGCTTCCTCCTTCTTGCTGTCAATTTCCATACCTTTTGCCTTCAGCGATGCCGTTTGAATCTGCAGCAACGTCTTAGCAGCCTGCGCACCGCCCATCACGGCGATCTTGGCGGAGGGCCATGCGACGATCAGTCGCGGGTCATACGCTTTGCCACACATGGCATAATTGCCAGCGCCATAAGAATTGCCCACTACAATGGTGATTTTCGGTACCACGGAATTGGCTACGGCGTTGACCATTTTAGCGCCATCCTTGATGATTCCGCCCTGCTCAGCACGGCTGCCTACCATAAATCCCGTTACATCCTGAAGAAAAACCAAGGGAATTTTCTTCTGGTTGCAGTTCATAATGAAGCGCGTAGCCTTATCCGCTGCGTCCGAATAGATGACCCCCCCAAACTGCATCTCCCCTTTCTTGCTCTTTACCACCTTGCGCTGATTGGCTACAAAGCCGACCGCCCAGCCATCTACTCTGGCCAACCCGCAGACAATGCTTTGTCCGTACAGGGCTTTATATTCTTCAAATTCCGAGTTGTCTGCCAGTCGCAAGATAACCTCCTTTATATCATATGGCTTTTCGCGGGACGACGGAACAATGCCATATATATCCTGTTCATTCAGCTTCGGCGGTGCCGGCTTTATCCGGTCAAAGCCCGCGTCTTTCGGCTTTCCTAGCATCCCCATGATTTTGCGGATCGAACTTAAGCAAGCCTGATCGTCGGCGTGTTTATAGTCTGTTACTCCCGAAATTTCGCAGTGTGTGGTCGCTCCTCCGAGAGCTTCATTGTCCACCGATTCGCCAATCGCCGACTTCACTAGGTAAGATCCGGCTAAAAACACCGACCCAGTGCCATCCACGATCATCGCCTCATCGCTCATGATGGGCAGGTAAGCACCACCGGCTACGCACGCCCCCATGATGGCAGCAATCTGCACGATCCCTTCGCTGCTCATCCGGGCGTTGTTACGGAAAATCCGTCCGAAATGCTCCTTGTCTGGAAAAATATCCTCCTGCATAGGCAGGTACACCCCTGCCGAATCAACCAGGTAAATGATCGGCAACCGGTTCTCCATGGCGATTTCCTGCGCACGCAAATTTTTCTTTGCCGTCATCGGAAACCAAGCACCAGCTTTGACAGTAGCGTCGTTAGCCACTATCACACACTGTCTCCCAGCAATGTAACCAATGCCGGTTACTACACCCGCCGAAGGGCATCCACCATCCGCTGCATACATCCCGTCGGCAGCCAGCGCACCGATCTCCAGCCAAGGCCGATCGTTATCCAGCAGGTAAGCGATCCGCTCGCGCACCAACATCTTTCCTTTTGCCTTTTGCTTTTCCGCAGCTTTTGGCCCGCCCCCGGCATACACCTTCTTCAGTCGGTTTTTCAGTTCGAATACAGCCAGCTTATTCAGATCTTCATATTGGTTAAATTCAAGGTTTATCATGGGTTACAAGATACGGTATTCTTTTATTTCCTCCAAAGCGGATGATGGAGATCAACGTTCACAGCGGTTCAGAATTTTATTTTTTATGGGTTACCTTTCCTGCAACCGCGTATTAAGAGGTAAATAAACAATTTGTTTTTAACCAAAAAAGAAAGTAACAATGAAAAATGTATTTAAATTCGGTTTTTTGGGCCTAGCGCTTTCAGTAGCTGTAGCTGCTTGCAACAACACTACTTCAGAAAGTGAACAAACTGATGATTCGTTGACAAACCAAATCGAATCCCAAGTTGACGCTACTACCGATTCCATTGACTCTATCGGTGGTGCTGCTATCGATTCTCTTGATTCGTTAACAGAAGATTCTTTGTAAGGTTAACGCTTACAAATACTGGATTAATAGCCGAAAACGGGGCATCCAAACAGGTTGCCCCTTTTTCTTTTTCGCATCCGGCGAAAAATGATAGTTCTACCGCTCATATCGCTTTGCGCTGATATCCGATTTGGCAGATGGTTCCTATCAGGCACACCTGTTTAGCGCACCTATAGCCGTGCTCCGTTTGTTATTTACTCAACCATATATTATTTGTATCTGGATCGGTAGCAACTTTTTATGCATTTTTGTAAACCAGGCCGCTAAGGGCAGCAGTAATGCAAAATAGCAGTCGTTAAGCTACAGAATGAATAAATGACAAACAGCATGCGAAATATTCTCATCACCGGGTCAAGCAAAAGGCGCCCTGGATACCTTCACCCTCGGGCTCTCGAAAGAGGTAGCTGCCGAGGGAATACGCGGAGGTCGCAGAAGCTATCCTTTGGCTGGCTTCTGAAAAATCTTCTTATACTACAGGTACATTCATTGAAGTAAGCGGAGGAAAATGAACGAAACGTTGGAACGACTGTTTGCATATAATCACCAGTGCAACCAGCAACTGGCGGCAATACTGCATAAACAATCGGCGGTAGCCGGTGCGAAATCAATATCAATATTCAGCCATATACTGAGTGCCCATCATATATGGAATCACCGGATTGCCGGGCAGTCACCTGCCTACAACGTGTGGGAACTTCACCCAACTGACGCGTTCGAGGCCATAGACCGACACAATCACGACCAAACGATCACGGTCTTGGACACCGTCGATCTAACTACCGAAATCACATACGTTAATAGCAAAGGCCAACGATTTGCCAATACCGCAGGTGATATTTTCTTACATGTGATCAACCACACGACCTATCACCGTGGGCAGCTCGCACTGTTATTCAGGCAAAATGGTATGGAGCCTTTGGCAACAGACTATATTCTATATCGGCGATAAATCAGCTTAGTTTTCAGCCGCTCCTTGAACAACGCTTCGAAGTCATCCAATATCTGGCCGATAGCGTATCGACATACGTCTGCGCAGCGCTGAACTTGAGGCAATCTATAATTCGCCTAAGTCACTCCACTCGTAGCACGATCTTACCAAACTGAGCCGATGTGTCCATCTTTCGTAGTGCAATTTCTGCGTGCTTCAGTGGATGAACGCTATCGATGACCGGTTTTATGCTGTGGCGGTTTACAAAGTCGAGCATATTGGCAAAGTCTGCTGGCGATCCCATGGTTGTTCCCAATAACGAAAGCTGTTTCCAGAATATTTTGCGCCCATTGAGTGGTGGCAGGTCTCCTGCAGTGCCGCCGAAAAACACAATCTTGCCACCTGGTTTTGCTAAATCGAGGTGATGCGCAAAAGCGTCCCCTAAGGCGCTGTCTACAATCACATCAAAACCACCCGCCAACTCCTGCAGCTGCTGTGCCCAATTATCATGATTATACAGCACGCCCCCTTCGGCGCCTAACGCCACAGCTCGTTCGATTTTCGCCATGGTACTGGAAGTGACATACACGGTGGCGCCTGCCTGTACAGCCCACTGAAGGGTGAAAGTAGCTACACCTCCTCCGGCGCCCATCACCAAAACGTTTTGTCCCGCTTCCAGCCCTGCGCGGCTAAAGAGGGCCCGGTAGGCCGTGAGCCCACCCAGGGGCAGCGCAGCCGCTTCTTCAAACGAAAGGTGCCGTGGTTTTTCATGCAGGTTTGCCACCGATACCCGCACATACTCCGCAAAGGTGCCGTCATGGGGCAACCCTAAAATAGAAAAGGTCTTTTGCTGAGCGCCTTGGCTGTCACCCCATGCCAGGGACGGGTTAATGATCACCTCCTTACCCACCCAGCCTTCGTGAGCTTCCCCGCCAACCGACTCGACAATGCCTGCGCCGTCAGAACCGAGCACGATGGGAAACTTCAGCCCCGCATACTGCCCTTGCTGTATCCACCAATCACGACGGTTGAATGAAGCTGCCCTAACGCGCACTAATGCTTCACCGCGTTCCAAATCGGGTACAGGTATTTTTTTCAATATCAGCGATTCCTTAATTCCATCAAGGACGATCGCTTGCATTGTTTTAGTCATAAGGCTATAATACTATAAACAGATTTGCATAAATACCGCACACAAAAAAAATGGCGATGCATACCGCAAAGTATGACCGCCATTTTTGCTATTCGATTTCAGCTTGTTTACTTTACTTGATAGCGTCTGCGTAACGCTTGGCTACAGCATCCCAATCGATGACGTTAAAAATTGCTTCCAAATATCCCGGACGCTTGTTTTGATATTTTAGATAATAGGCATGTTCCCATACGTCGATACCCAATATCGGTGTGCCTCTTACTTCAGCAATGTCAAACAATGGATTGTCCTGGTTCGGTGTTGAGGTTACCTGAAGCTTACCCGCATCATCTACCACCAACCAGGCCCAGCCTGAACCAAACCGTGTTGCTCCGGCTTCCTGCAGCTTTTTCTTTAGTTCGTCGAATGACCCGAACGCCTCATCAATGGCCGCTGCCAGATCGCCTGAAGGTGTGCCTCCGCCATTCTGAGACAGAACGGTCCAGAACAATGAGTGGTTGTAATGCCCGCCCCCATTGTTGCGCACGGCTGCAGGATATTTCGAAATGTTCGCGCAGATCTCTTCGATGGTCAGGCTTTCTGCATCCGTGCCCGCGATGGCCTTATTCAGGTTATCTACATAAGCTTGATGGTGCTTTCCATGGTGTATTTCCATGGTTTCTTTGTCAATATGGGGTTCCAATGCGTCAGTGGCGTACGGTAACGCCGGTAGTTCAAAAGCCATAGTATGTATTATTTTAAATTAAAAATTAGTTATTAAGTGTTTGACAAACTTAGCTAAAGTTGCCTTTAAAAGCAACTCTCCGATCCTTTGCTAACCCGTGTTTAGGCAACCGTGCTGGTTATGTAAACGGTTAAATGCGCTATTTTGTTTTCAACACCACTAGCAAAACATCTATTGCGCTCGTTTATTACGGAAAAATGACGTGATAAGCGTTGCACTTTCTTCGGCTAAAATACCACTGATGACAGTTGTTTTAGGATGTAGCAGCTGACTACCGAAGACGGAAAATCCGCGTTTCTCATCCCGTGCGCCAAACACGATCCGTGATATCTGTGTCCAATAAGCGGCGCCTGCGCACATCACGCAGGGCTCTATGGTCACATACAACGTACAATCGTGTAAGTATTTGCCCCCAACGTAGTTAGCCGCGGCGGTAAATGCCTGCATTTCGGCATGTGCGGTCACGTCATTCAGCCGCTCCGTTAGGTTGTGGCCCCGCCCGATAATTCTGTTTTTTGACACGATGACAGCACCGATGGGCACTTCATCCTGCTCCAACGCGATATGGGCCTCCTTGAGCGCTTCTTTCATGAAAACCTCGTCGGAGATTGCATCGCCGGTATCTTCGAAGTTGATGTATCTCATGGGTCGGTATTGCGTAATATAACGTGCTGCGTAAACAAATTGCTGGGTAGCCGGTGTCAAACAAGTTTGGCCCCATTGGGCACATTGCGTTCCACAGTGCTGAGCACGATGTCGCCATTTTCGTCTGCAAACCCCGTAACCAAACATTCCGAGATGAAATCGGCTATCTGTTTCTTGGGGAAGTTGACCACACCGATCACCTGCTTGCCGATCAATTCGTCTTTGCTATAGTGCTTGGTAATCTGTGCGCTGCTCCGTCGTATGCCGATCTTTTTGCCGAAGTCTATCCGGAGCTTATAGGCTGTTTTACGCGCCGTCGGAAAATCTTCAACCGCTATGATCGTGCCTACATGTAAGGCTACCTTTTCAAAGTCGTGCCAAGTGATTTCTTCCATGAAGCGATGTGCTAAAGCCGGTTACTTTCCAGATCTGCCAACCCTTTTTTCAGCGTAAACAAGATGTACTCCCTGTTGCGCTTTACCCTGTTGGCCAGTCGGCCGATCAACTCCTCTTCTTTCCCCTGTTCGTAGGCAAGGTCGTCATCCGAAAGGTGATTGTACTTTCGCCTGAACTTCTTTTTCAATATTTCCCATTCGTCTGGGCTGATTTTGATTGCCGCCATGTTCCATCAATTTTGACCACAAACTTAGCTAACTTGCTAGTTATATCCAAGCTTTACGGGCATTGCACATCCGCCCTCCGCCGGTTTTCAATTTCGGCTTGAATTTTGCAGGAAATGCTGGAAACAGTTTTACAACCGTATTTTAAATTAAAGGAATACATTATGAAAAAGTACCTTATTATTGCTTTTCTGGTGTCGTCGACTATTCTGGCGGCAAATGCCCAACTAATGCCTACTTTCCAGTTAGGTTTGAAAGGGGCGCTAAACTTCTCCACCTTGAGGACGGATGATGGTAATTGGCTTGACGGAAGCACCCGCACAGGGTATCAGGCTGGTATCTGGGCACGGATAGGCGGTGCGGGAGTACATTTTCAACCTGAACTTTACTTTACCGGAAAAAGCTCAAAAGCCGAATTCGACAATCCCGAAGGCGGAAATGTAACAGCTAACGTAACGTTTACCAGTTTGGACTTGCCTTTACTTTTAGGTACCCGGATCGGACTCGGACCGTTGGGTGTACGGGTACAGGCCGGACCTGTGGTTTCTTTTGTGGTAGACGAGGGAATTGGCCAAGCCCTTCAGGATGTCACCGACTTCAACAGTTATAAGAGCCAGGCGTGGGCGGTAACAGGTGGCCTCGGGGTAGACATCAGCAAGTTCAGGGCGGACCTACGATATGAACACGGCTTAAGCAATTTGAGTGAGAACAGCAATCGGTCACAAAAGATTAATCTTTGGTCGCTGGGAGTGGGCTACCGCCTGTTCTAACTGCCGCAATGTTTCGGTTTCCCCTTAAATTGCAAAACCCTCAAAGTCAAGTCTGTTTTCGGCCGCGATTTTGAGGGTTTTGCAATTTATTGGCTTGTCATTAATATACTTGCAATACAAAGTTCAATGACAGTCCTTTTTGAAACACCGTTCTGCAACGTCCTTGACCTTCTCTTAGAATATTTCTAAATTACCGATTTTCCTTGTTTGTTTTCAACCGTATTAAATCTATTGGTAGATTTGCTTACCAAAATTAAAATCATCGAGGAGAATGAGTAAGTCCAAACACCTGCTTTCTTCATCACTGGGGAAAAAGCTGATTATGAGTTTCACAGGTTTGTTTCTGTGTATTTTTTTAATCATACACCTAATTGGCAATTTACAATTATTTTACAACGATCAAGGAAAGGCTTTCAATGACTATGCTCATTTTATGACGCATTTCATCCCTATCCGAATCGTCTCTTACCTGCTTTATATTTCCATTGTCGTTCATGCCATCTATGCATTGGTTGTCACCATCAATAACCGCAAAGCACGTCCAGTGGGATATGCCGTGTTTCAAGGTTCGGCAAATAGTGCCTGGAGTTCCCGCAACATGGGCATTCTTGGAACGGTATTGCTGGTGTTTATCGTCACCCACATGAGCAACTTTTGGTGGAAATACCACAACGATGGCGTTCCCTATGTTGAATACCGTACCGATCTGGCTACACAGGAAACTACAGTGACCGAACTGATTGGCGACGAGTACACTGACTATATTAAATATGTAGACAATGATGTAGAGGTACTTAAAGCAAAAGATCTCTATAAACAGGTTCAGTTTACCTTCACCAACTGGTTGCTGGTGGCTTTTTATGTCATTTCCATGGCTGCCCTATCGTTCCACCTCATTCATGGGTTCAAAAGTGCATTCCAGACATTGGGGTGGGATCATAGGAAGTACGCTCCGATCGTGCGGTTCCTCGGCATATGGCTGTTCGGGGTGGCTATCCCCATTGGGTTTGCATCCATGCCGATCTATTTTTATTTTTTCAACTAAACTGTTATGAAGCCCGCGCATGCGATTCACGGGCACAATGATATATAGACTCGAACGTATGTTAGATTCAAAAACACCAGCAGGGCCATTGGCCGATAAGTGGTCAAACCATAAGTTTAACCTGAAATTGGTCAATCCGGCCAATAAACGGAAATACACCATCATCGTTGTGGGAACGGGGCTGGCGGGATCATCGGCCGCTGCGTCCCTTGCAGAATTGGGTTATAACGTTAAGGCTTTTTGCTATCAAGATAGCCCCAGACGGGCGCATTCAATCGCGGCTCAGGGGGGAATTAACGCTGCCAAAAACTACCAGAACGACGGAGACAGCGTATTCCGCCTGTTCTATGACACGATCAAGGGCGGCGACTACCGCGCACGTGAAGCCAATGTGTACCGGCTGGCTGAGGTTTCGGTGAATATCATCGACCAATGTGTCGCACAGGGTGTGCCCTTCGCCCGTGATTACGGCGGCCTGCTCGATAACCGGTCTTTCGGAGGCGCCCAAGTATCGCGGACGTTTTATGCACGCGGGCAAACCGGACAGCAACTGCTGCTGGGTGCTTACTCTGCGCTCAACCGTCAAATCAACAAAGGCAAAGTAAAGATGTACAACCGGCATGAGATGCTGGATCTGGTCACTATTGATGGACATGCACGGGGCATCATCACCCGTAATATGGTAACCGGCGCTATCGAATCGCACGAAGGCCATGCCGTGCTACTCTGCACGGGCGGATACGGCAACGTATTTTTCCTGTCAACCAACGCCATGGGTTGCAATGTCACGGCAGCATGGCGCGCCCACAAACGGGGCGCATTTTTCAGTAATCCGTGCTACACACAAATACACCCAACCTGCATTCCGGTAACAGGCGATCACCAATCCAAGCTGACACTCATGTCAGAGTCACTACGCAATGATGGACGCGTATGGGTACCTAAGACCGTAGAACTGGCTCAAAGGCTTCGGAAAGGTGAAATCAAGATAGCTGACATCAAAGAAGAAGATCGGGATTACTACCTGGAGCGCAAATACCCCTCTTTCGGTAATCTCGTACCCCGCGATGTCGCCTCTCGCAATGCCAAGGAGGTGGTTGACGAAGGTCGCGGTGTGGGTGCCTCCGGTATCGCGGTGTATCTTGACTTCGAAGATGCTATAAACCGCCTTGGCGAAGATACGGTCCGGGCCAAGTACGGAAACCTGTTTGATATGTACTACCAGATCACAGATGAAAACCCTTACAAACAGCCCATGCGGATTTATCCCGCTGTGCACTATACCATGGGAGGCTTGTGGGTAGATTACAACCTGATGACTTCGGTCCCTGGATTGTATGCGCTGGGTGAGTGCAATTTTTCTGACCACGGCGCCAACCGCCTCGGAGCCTCCGCACTGATGCAGGGGCTGGCTGATGGCTACTTCGTTATCCCATATACCGTGGGCGATTACCTTGCCGGCCTTGGCTTCGAACCAGTAGACAAAAACCACCCAAATTTCGAGAGAACCCGTCAGGAGGTGGAAGCCCAGGTGCACAAACTGCTTTCACTTAGGGGAAGCAAGACCGTGGATGATATCCACAAGAAACTCGGACACACAATGTGGGAATATTGCGGCATGGCTCGCAACGAAGCTGGATTGATAAAGGCCAAGGGACTGATACAGGAATTGCGGAAGGAATTTTGGAGTGACGTGACGGTGCTCGGTGAAAACGAAGAAATGAACCAGTCGCTGGAAAAAGCCGGACGGGTAGCCGATTTCCTCGAGCTGGGTGAACTCATGGTAGACGATGCCCTACACCGCCGTGAATCGTGTGGTGGACATTTCCGCGAGGAAAGCCAGACAGAAGAAGGTGAGGCCAAGCGGGACGACGAGAATTTCAAATACGTGGCCGCCTGGGAATACCGGGGTGAAAACCAACCTGAAGTACTTCACAAGGAACACCTTGAATTCGAAAATGTAAAATTGACACAACGGAGCTATAAGTGATTTAGATTTTAGATTCTTTGGCCATCGGTGAATTATGTAAACCGTAATCTAAAATCGTAAATTGTAACTAAATAACAATGAGCGGAAACATGAACCTGACGCTGAAAGTATGGCGCCAAAAAAACGACAAGACGAGGGGTAAGTTTGTAACCTACCAAGCCACAGGTATATCGCCGGATATGGCTTTTTTGGAGATGCTGGACGTAGTCAATGAGGACTTGGTTCGGAAGGGCGAAGACCCTATTCATTTTGATCATGACTGCCGTGAAGGTATCTGCGGGATGTGCTCGCTGCATATCAATGGGAGACCACACGGACCAAAGCAGGGTACCACAACCTGCCAATTACACATGCGCAGCTTTCACGACGGGCAGACCATTGTCATAGAACCGTGGAGAGCCTCCGCGTTTCCTGTCATCAAGGATCTCGCAGTCGATCGCTCGGCGTTTGACCGCATTCAACAAGCAGGCGGCTATGTCAACGTAAACACCGGAGGTGTGCCTGACGCGAACGCGATCCCCGTTCCGAAGACCGTGGCCGATGAAGCGTTTGAATCAGCAACCTGCATCTCCTGCGGCGCATGCGTCGCTGCTTGTAAAAATGCATCGGCAATGCTGTTCGTTTCTGCCAAAATTTCTCAGTATGCCCTGCTGCCGCAAGGACAGGCGGAAAGATATAGCCGCGCACAGGCCATGGTTGACCAAATGGATGCCGAAGGCTTCGGCAATTGTACCAACACTGGCGCGTGCGAAGCGGAATGCCCCGTTGGCATTAAACTGACCAACATTGCCCGGATGAACCGGGAATACCTCTCCACTAAGCTATTCAGACAGGAAGAGCCACATTGACGGCGCCAAACCGCCGTAATAATAATTTGTCATCCCCACAATCGTTATCATTGTGGGGATTTCATTTCCCTGATATCCAGTCGCATGCGAGTGTCAGAGATATTTTCTATATTTACGTAAATTAAAATTACAAAAGTGAATGTGAGTACGGTTGTCAAAATAAGGCTTTTGCTATTCGTTCTAACGTTATGCTTTATCGGAACGGCCGTCACCATCAACCTGACCTTTGACCAAGAGGAGACCTTGCTCCTTGATGCCCGGAAACTCCAAGGTGCCCTGCATAAAAAGGAACAAATCGTTTATAATTTCCTCAGCGATACAACCAATTATGATGTGCTTAAGGCCATGGAAACCGATGTCAAACTCACCGAAGACATCCTCAACTACTTTTCGGCACAACATGAGATCTACCTGTTTACCTACGTAAACAGCGAACTGGTGGTCTGGGGCTCCGACAAATTCGTACCTAAAACGGATGCTGGTATCCGCAACGGAGTTGATATCATCAAAACAGACAACGGCTGGTATGAGTCAATAAAGAAAAGTGCCGGAAATTTTTCTGTCCTATTTCTGATCCCCATTAAATCGGAATTTCAGAAAAACAATCCCTATCTGCAGAATACGTTCTCAAAAGATCTCATTGCTACCAACAACTTGGAAATAGCCGAGTATAACGACCCTTTGATTTACAATATCAGAAGTATAACGGGGGAATACCTGTTTTCGGTCACGCTCCGCGATAGCCATCATGATACGTTCTTCTCCAAACTTGAGTTGGCAATGTGGATGCTCGCTGGCTTTTCGATCGCTGTTCTATGCAATATTATATGTGTATGGATGGCCGGACGGGGCTGGGTCTGGTCTTCCGTGCTGCTGTTTACCTGCTGTTTGGCTGGCATCCGGTACTTGGACCTCCATTACGGCTGGTTGGCTTCTCATTTCTATACCGGCATTTTTGATTCCCGCAACTTTGCGTCCAGTTTTCTCTTCCCTCACTTAGGCGGTTTTCTGCTCAATATAATCACATTCTCTTGGTTTATTGGCTATCTGTTCACGTTTAGGCGGCGCCTAAAAATTCCGGCATTTGCTCATACGAAAACGGGGCATATTGTGGTGGCGTTCATCTTTGGGCTACTGATTTATTTGATGAGTCTTGCCATCACCGAGGTGTTTGCGGGCCTCGTCACCAATTCGGACATTAACTTCGACGTCACCAACATTCTTAACCTGAATATCTACAGCTGGATGGGCATTATCGCGCTATGCCTTTGCATGATGTCGCTGCTGCTATTCATTGACTTGCTGGTAGGGCTTGTTCATTCGATCATTCCCAACGTTAAGCGATTACTCGCCATCGGAGCAGTCGTTGTCCTTTGCTTGGCCGGCATGCATGTGTATATTATTCGGATCTCGCCTGATAACTTCCCGCTTACCTTCGTTTTACTGACCATGCTAATTGCCCTGCGGGCATGGTACATCAAACGGAAAACCCAATTTGATCTCGCTGTTTTTATCTCCACGTTACTGCTGCTTGCAGCGATAACCGCCGTGAAACACAGCCAACTACAGCGTTATAAGAAAGAAGAAAAGCAGAAAATAGCTATCTCAAAACTGGAAGCTGTTGACGATGCTAATGCGCTTGCTCTTTTTTATGATCTGGAAAAAGAGATTGTCAAAGATCCCATACTTATTGAATATTTCAAGAACCCAAGGGGCGAAAACCGCGAACTGCTCAATGAGCACCTGAAAAGAACTTACCTGAGCGGTTACCTTTCACGGTATGAATTTGTCGCCCACGAGTTTGATCCTGACTGGACTCCGATAGGCAACAGCTCTGCAAGTAAACGGGAGGCTTATCGGGAGAAAGTAATATCCGGGGCGATCAAGGTGTCCGAAAACTTCTACCGCGGCAACAGCCAATTCGGAAATTTTGAATATTTCGCTCAACTCCCGGTAGAGGACGAAGGCAACCCACTGGGTACGTTACTTATCGAATTGCAAAACCGCTCATTCAGCCAACTCGCTGCCTATCCGGATATCCTTACAGACAGCAGGATAGACCAACAGCATACCGAACTGATTACGCAATACGCATATGCATTCTACCGCGATGGCTCCTTGGTCAGCCAATTCGGTGACTATGTATACCCGCTCTCTGCCGAGAGCTATCCGGCAGAGCAGCGCAAACACATCACGCTCGGCAATGAAGGTGGCTTCGAGCACATGATGTACCGCCCCAACAGCCGGACATTGATTGTGGTCAGCAAACCGCAACAAAGCCATTGGATGCAATTGGCCGCAGTGTCCTTCATCTTTCTGGTGTTTCTTCTATTTGCTATAATAGCTTACATAACCCGTTGGCTGGTGTTGACTTTAAACAGCAATGACTTCAGCCTGAGAAACCTCAGGTGGAGTTACCTTATTTTGTCCAGCAAAGTGTTATATAGCACACGAATTCAGACATTCATGGTAGTGGCGGTCGTGTTTACGCTGATCGTTGCAGGGTTCATCACGTTCTTCAGCATAAGCAGCCAGTTCAGGAAGCAGCAAGAAACCGGCGTTTTGAAATATGTGGTGGATATTGCCCGACGGCTCGAGTCGCGCATGCTGAAAGATGCTAGTATAAACCGCGGGATTTCGACCGACGAGCAATTCAACGCCATCGCCGAATCCATTGCTTCTGATCTTAACCTTTACGGTATCGACGGACAATTGATCTATTCTACCCAGCCGCGGATTTATGATTTACGATTGACCTCACGGTACATGCAGCCGCGAGCGTGGCTGCATGTGGCGCGTCGCCAACGATCCGAATTCATCCAGCATGAACAAATCGGTGGACTCAATTTCATTGCTGCCTACGCCCCTATCAGAAACGATGAATACGAGCCGGTAGCGTTCCTTAGTCTGCCCAACTACGGTTACCAGAAAGAATTCGATCAAAATGTGGGGCTTCTCCTCAATACGCTAATCAATATCTACGCGCTGGTCATTCTCGTGCTGGGGTTGTTTGCCGTGTTTGTAGCAAACAAGATCACCGCGCCTCTTGCCCTGGTGCAGCGTAGCCTCGCTAAAACCAGCATAGGCAAACCGAATGAACCCATTTTCTGGAAAAGGCACGACGAGATCGGTAGCCTCATCAAAGAATACAACCTGATGATCGCCGCGCTTGAACAGAGTGCAAACACGATCATGCGTTCGGAGCGAGAATCCGCATGGCGAGAAATGGCCAAGCAGGTTGCCCATGAAATCAAAAACCCGCTGACTCCGCTTAAGTTGGGCATCCAGCAGCTGAACCGGTCTTGGAAGGAAAAGGATCCGCGGTTCGATGAGCGGTTTGCACGGTTCAGCGAGTCGTTTATCGAACAGATAGACAGCCTCTCACGCATTGCGTCCGAGTTTTCGGAATTCGCCAAAATGCCGGATACCCAACTCAAGGAAGTCGACCTGCTGGATATCCTGAATAAGGCGGTCGAGGTATTCAATAACAACAGTGGTGTGAAAATACAAATCAACAATCATTGTGGCGGCAGCGCCATTAAAATTCATGGCGACCGTGACCAGTTGCTCCGGTCTTTCAATAACCTGATAAAAAATTCAATAGAAGCGACGATTGCAAAACGCAAATGCTATATCAGCATAACGATAACCTACGACGCATCCAATTATGTTTCCCTCGCCATTCAGGATAATGGCCACGGCATAAGTCCGGAGCTGCGCGAAAAACTGTTCCAGCCCAACTTTACCACCAAGAGCTCGGGAACAGGTCTCGGACTGGCTTTTGTGAAGCAAGCGGTAGAAGCAATGGGTGGAAACATCCGGTATGAAACTTACGTTGGCAAGGGTACCACCTTCTACCTGCGCATCCCCGCGTCACAGATCGTCAAACCGCAGCAACCGCAACACATTGCTTGACGACTTACAAAAATAAATAAGAAAGATTATTTCAATACAGCACTGTTCTGGCCCATTACGGAGTTATCCGCATATAGCAGAATAGTGTAAGTGCCTTTTTGGAAAGGCTTGGTATCCTGCCATTCGATGGTATAAGCGGCACCGTCGTTTGCGAAGTCGATCGCTGTTTTGTACGTGTACTGGATTTGATTGCCGTCTACCTCGAACAGCCCATTATCTGCGGTGCGGAGGTTGCCGTTTGGGTCTATCACCCGCAGGTAAATATCGTGCATCCCCGTTTCTGCCAGCGGATTGTCAGCAATCGTGAAGTTGATTCTAAATTTGTCGACACGGCGGGCACGGGTTTCGACACTTTCCTTGTCACCGCGCTGCCGGACACCGGTGATGGACATCCCTGACACCTTCAGTGCCGATGCCTGCCGCACCTTGTCGGCAAGGTTCATGTTTTGCTCTTCAAGCTCAGCAACCCGGTCAAAAGACGATGATACCTCCTGCTTCAACTCATTCGTTTCCGACACCAACTGTGCATTTTGCTTTTGCAGGTTTTCCACCGAAGCCGTGTACTTTGATACTTGCAATTTCAGCTGCCCTATTTCTTGCTGGGCATTGACCAACTGCTCCTGTGTGAGGTTGTTCTGTGCCAGTTGGAGCCTAAGTTCGGCAATCGTGCTCCGCACACTATCCCGTGCTGCTTGCAGGGAGGTACTCAATTCAAGCTTTTCGTCGGCTACTCGGTCCAGCTCGGCTTCAATACGGTCTACCTCGGCTTGCATGCTCACCTTTTCACTTGCCAGTTCATAAACCCTTTCCCCGGTGTTCTTATATTTGATATAAAAATACACGTTGGTCGCGAGCAGCGCCAATATAGCAACCACAAAGAAATAAATCTTGGTAGAATCCTTCCGTAATTCTTCAGGCTTGGACACCGTACCCGTTTCCCGCATTGTATCTAATTCTTGCATGGCTTATACAGCAAACTCCTCCCTTACACACATTTAACTTATATGCAAAAACTGTTCCAACGTGGTTTCTGGCAACAGACAGGGGTTTACTCAAGGTAGTTCAGGGTACCGAAGCCGCCCATTTTTAGGTATTCATCTTTTCGCATGAGGTGCAAATCAGCGTGCACCATATCCTGCACGAGCGCATGAAGGTCATATTTTGGCGCCCACCCCAACCTCGCCCGTGCTTTGGAGGCATCGCCGATGAGGAGGTCTACTTCGGTAGGCCTGTAGTAAGCGGGGTCTACGTTAACAACAGTCTGCCCGAACTTGATGTTACCCGGGTTGATGCCCAGCTCATTGAGTCGTCGCTCATCCGCGTCGACCACCACGCCTTTTTCCAGCTCGCCCTTTCCGCTGAATGCGACTTCTATCCCCAGTTCAGCAAAGCTAAGTTGCACGAAATCGCGTACCGTCGTGGTAACGCCCGTGGCTATTACATAGTCTTCCGGCTTTTCCTGCTGGAGCATTAACCACATGGCTTCTACGTAATCTTTCGCATGGCCCCAGTCACGCTGTGCCGAGAGGTTTCCGAGGTACAGCTTATCCTGCAAACCTAGTGCTATGCGTGCAGCTGCCCGCGTGACTTTGCGTGTGACGAATGTTTCGCCGCGCACCGGACTTTCGTGGTTGAAAAGAATGCCGTTGCATGCGTAAAGGCGATACGCTTCACGGTAATTGACGGTAATCCAATAGGCATACAATTTGGCTACGGCATAAGGACTTCTAGGATAAAAGGGAGTTTTCTCGCTTTGAGGCACTTCCTGCACCAATCCATACAGTTCTGACGTCGCAGCCTGATAAAAACGACACTTCTCGCCGAGGCCGAGCAAGCGGATGGCCTCCAGTATCCTGAGTGTCCCGAGGCCGTCTGCATTTGCCGTATATTCGGGGGTATCAAAACTGACTTTCACGTGGCTTTGCGCCGCCAGGTTGTAGATTTCGTCCGGCTGCGTTTCCTGAATGATTCGGATGAGGTTTGTTGCGTCGGTGAGGTCACCGTAGTGAAGTGTAAAGTGGCGGTCGGACTCGTGGGGGTCCTGATAAAGATGGTCAATGCGTTCAGTGTTGAACAGGGAACTCCTCCGCTTCAGTCCATGGACACGATACCCCCGCTTCAACAGAAACTCGGCCAGATAGGCCCCGTCTTGTCCGGTTATACCGGTTATCAAAGCTACCTTCGACATGATCAATCAACTGCTTTCTTTAACACAGATGCTAACAGGTATTGCCCGTATCCGCTTTTCATCAATGGGCGAGCAACAGTTTCCAGTTGCTGTCCATCAATGAACCCCATCCGGTAAGCCACCTCCTCAATGCATCCGATCTTCAGCCCCTGCCGCTCTTCGATGACCTGAACGAACTGCCCCGCTTGCATGAGCGACGTAAATGTACCTGTATCAAGCCATGCGGTTCCACGGCTAAATACCCCCACCTTCAGGCGTCCCGCTTGAAGATATGCCTTGTTTACGTCAGTAATCTCATATTCGCCTCGTGCCGAAGGCCGGATACTCTTGGCGATCTCAATCACGGAGTTATCATAGAAATACAACCCCGGAACCGCATAATTTGATTTCGGCCGGGCCGGCTTTTCCTCAATTGAAACCACATTGCGGCTTTCGTCAAATTCAACCACACCATAACGCTCAGGGTCGGATACAGGATAGGCAAACACCACTCCTCCGTCCGGATCCGCACTGTGCTGAAGCAGACGGGACAGGCCCTCGCCGTGGAAAATATTGTCACCAAGTATCAGCGCGACTTTCTCCTTACCCACAAATGACTCCCCGATCACGAATGCCTGTGCAAGCCCATTGGGTTGCTCCTGCACTGCGTAGGAGAACGAACACCCCAACTGTGAGCCATCTCCCAACAGCTTTTGGAATGCTGGAAGATCGTGAGGGGTGGAAATGATCAACACCTCGCGGATGCCTGCCAGCATCAATGTAGACAGCGGATAATAAATCATGGGCTTGTCATAGACCGGCATCAGCTGCTTGCTGACTGCCAAAGTTAACGGGTGCAGTCGTGTCCCCGAGCCCCCAGCTAATATAATACCTTTCACTTTATCAAATTTAATAAAACACAGCGGATAAAAGTATCACTTTAGGAAGAATAACGGAAAAGATTGTGCAATAAATAGCAAGGAGACACCCAAATTACTCACGGTACAAGTGTTGGGGTGTCTCCTTGCTGCTTGAGCGAATCACTTAGCGGCTTTTACGGTGAATGGCACCCTCCATTCTCCCCAAGCCAGCGTAACGGTGCCGCTTTTGTCAGCGTTGATGGTAAGCTGCTCCATGGATTCCCTGGCGCTCGCCGGGGTAGCCGTCACCCGCAATGCGTCGTCCGACTCGTCATACCGTGTACCCCACTGGTCCCATACCTTGCTGAAGATAAGCGTCATGCCGTGTTCGTCAGGAATGGAATGTAGACCGTATTTTCCCGCTGGCAAGGGTTGTCCTTGCACAAGGACATCCTGATCAACTTCAAAGGTGGTGGTTTCATTGGCGCCGGTACGCCATCTTTGTCCTACTGGTGCGATATCTACACCCAGCTGTCGCCCTTTCAAGGACGGTTTGCTGTAATGTATAGCGATTGTAACGCCATCTTCCGTAGTAACGATAGTACTGTCCGGCGGACTGGCCCGCTGGCTTTTGTCTTGCTGGGCAAAGGACAATACCGACGTCGCCATGACGATCAGTAAGGATAACATACGTGCTTTCATATGCATATAATTTTAAAGTATTGGATCAATCAGCTTTACGCGGGTTACCGTAGCCGTTCGAAATTGAATACCAGGTAACCAGATTTGCCCTCCAAATCTAAAGGCATCCGTAGCGTCAGGTGTTCGGCATCAGCATACGACAGTTCCAGCCGATATCCGGCCGTTACATTGCTCGGCTTGTCGCCGGGGTAGATTTTTTTAAACTGGAACTGGGGGTCGCCATTACCTTTTCCCGGATTATAAATCGACCAAACTATATTGCGCACGGCACCGGGGGCACAAAGCTTCCCCTCGGCATCAAACGTAATGCTGCCCCTGCCGTTATTGGGGAGGTTCCATACACTGCCGATGAAACATTCGGCCGGAGCCTCTTCAAAAACAGTCTTAACCGAATAAGCAGGCGGAAAATTCTCCTTATCTATAGCATGTAAAACCCATTGGCCCCGAACCCCGCTGCGCCACGCCGAAGCAGATGGTGAACCTTCGACAGCACCCCGTTGCGAAGCGCAGGATATGAAAAAAACAGACACGGAAAACAGTGCGGCAAATAAAAATAGTGACTTATTCATCTGTGAAAAGCAGTTGTATGATATATGAATTTGTATTTTTGTGATGTAAAGATAATAAGATTTGTATGATTTCCCGCCCCAAAAACCATACCATCAGCAAATTCACAGCTAAATTATTGGTACGGCTTTTCATGTTGTCGCTGTTGTTTGCTTTCGCGCCTGCCTTATTGGAAGACAAAACCGCCAGGCCGTTAGGTGATACTTTCGTATACATCGACAACAAATGGGCATTCCTATTTCCCGGGTTGCTTTTTTTGAGCTTCCTTGCTTTGCTTATCCTTACCCTCCGCAATAAGTATGAGAAAACCGATCTGAACTGGATGCTGTCATTGAATACAGCGCTTTTGATTACCTACGTGGTCTTGCTGTACATAAGACTGTATCCCATTATTTTCGGCTAAGCCAAATTACGCTACTCATCACCTTTTTTATACCTTTGGGACGTTATCGAAAACGACATGTCTCAGAAAAGAATGTGGCGGACTACAAAAACGGTGCTCAAGATCGGCGTGACAGCCGCCGCGCTATATTGGGTGTTCAGCAGGGTGGAAGCGGATTACAGGGAGACAGCGATCGAAAACATTAACGCCGGATCTGATGGATATCCACCCAGTTTCTGGCAGTTCATCAAACAGACGATCCTGGCTTCAAGCCCGGTCTTTCTCGTGCTCGCATTTGTGGCCTACTGCTGTTCGATACTCATCGCTTCCTCCCGCCTTAACGGCTTTTTCAAAGGCGTAGGGTTGAATTTAACCGAACGATACAACTTTAAGCTGTACTTATTGGGACTTTTTTACAACCTGTTCTTACCTGGCGGAGTCGGTGGGGATGGCTACAAGATTTACTTTCTGCGCCGTAAATTCAAAGTTAAGGGCCGGAAATTGCTATCAGCGGTATTCTTCGATCGATTAAGCGGGCTTTGGGCACTGAGCCTGATCACCTCGGCGCTGGTGATTTTTATCCCTCGCCTCCAGATTCCCAATGAAGTCCCCATCATCGTCGTTGTATTGGGTTCGGTAGCTTATTATATCATTATCCGCCGGTACTTCTCCGATTACAGCAAGCGGTTTTTCCCGGCACATATCAAGGCATTTTGCGCGCAATCCATGCAGGTTCTGTGCGCCATATTTTTGCTGTATGCATTAGGTTTCGAAGGTAAATTTTCTCCTTATTTGTTTATGTTTCTGCTTTCTTCGCTGGTAGCGGTCGTCCCCTTCACTGTAGGCGGGCTCGGTGCACGGGAGATGGTGTTTGTGTTTGGAGCAACATATTTTGATCTGGACAAGCACCTTGCCCTGCTGATCAGCCTGCTGTTTTACCTTACGTCAGCTTCGTTGGCGGCATTCGGATCTTATTTCATCTTCCATCCGCAAGGGTTGGGCGAGGACCGGTTGCCCACAACAGAGGAAGCTGAAATGGACAACGATGACGAAGAGGACGAACCTAACGAAGCAAACTCAATCAAAAACGAATGACATGGCAAATATTGTGATCACTGGAGCAAGCAGAGGCATAGGATTTGAAACCGCCCTTGCATTGGCTACGTCAGACAACCGTATTGCAGCGATTGCGCGTTCAAAAGACGGTCTGGACACCCTTCGGGAAACAGCTATCCGGCATAGCCCCGGATGCATTCTGCACACCCTGCCCTTTGATTTGGTCCATGGCGATTACCGCGAAAACCTACTACCGTCTATCCATGAAAAACTTGGCCAGGTAGATATCTTGATCAACAATGCCGGTGCGCTCGTCAATAAACCGTTTGAAGACACGTCTGCAGCCGAGTTTACAGAATTGCTGCAACACAACTTCATAGGGCATGTAAACATGATACAGAGCCTGATACCGCTGATGCCGCCGGGCAGCCACATTGTCAATATTGGCAGTATGGGCGGATTCCAAGGATCCGTGAAGTTTTCCGGTTTAACGGCGTATTCAGCAAGCAAAGCCGCCCTACATGCGCTTACGGAATGTTTAGCTGGTGAGCTCGCCGATAAGGCAATCAAAATAAATTGCTTAGCTTTGGGTTCAGCACAAACAGAAATGCTTGCCAAAGCGTTCCCAACATATAAGTCGCCCATAACGGCAGCGGAAATGGGCGGATACATTGCCGGTTTCGCGATGACCGGTCACCAGTTTTTCAACGGGAAGGTTTTGCCCGTAGCGGTAACCACCCCATAGGATGAAATTAAATAAAACAAAATGAAAAAATTTAGTCTATTCCGCACATTAGCAGCATCATTGTGCATCATGACCGCCTTTGTTTCCTGCAGAAACGAATACAGGGACAATGATTCGGAGCAAACACCTGGCAACGTGGCCGGCGAAATCACCGAAGACATGGGGGCGCTGTTGCCAGCACTGCCCTACATCGCGGCTTTTGATGAAACCTCCGAGCGTCTGATCGCCGAAAAAAACCCCGATTTTGACCGGGCATTGCTGACCGCCGATGACCTTGCCCAAGCGCTGATGACCAACTACCCGGAAATCACAATAGAAGTAGACAGTGTTTCCAACAATACTCTCCATCTTCAAATCCCGGATGCCCGGTACCTCACCCAGCAGATGGGATCATCGGGGGCACAAATGTACCTTCTGGAAGCCACCTATGCATTCACCGAATTACCGGGCATCAGCTCCGTCAATTTCAGGTTTGAAGAAGGCGACCATGCCCTACCCGGCACATACACCCGGGAACGTTTCAAAGAACGTTCGATAGCTCATTAAATTCCCATTGACGCAGTGGCTTGGGAAACATCTAATTAATCATATCTTTGCAGTTTAATCAGAAGAAGTTGTTTATACACCGAAATGAAGCTTCCGGTCTGTTACAGGCAAGTGTGGCTTTTTGCAAGGTTTCAACGTTTTAGCGGTGCATTATCGTACATGAGAAAATTTTTCGGTTACCTCCTCTCCCCCTTTTTTTATCTGCTTTTCGGCATCATCATCACCGTATTTCATCCCATCCAATGGATTTGCCTAAAATGGGGAGGATACAGGGCTCATAAAAACTGTGTTGATGTGCTTAACTGGTGTTTGCTCTCGTCCTATTACGTGCTGTGCAACAGGGTCAAATTCAAGAATAACCAACAGCTTCCGATGGACCGGCCCATCCTTTTCATAGCCAATCATCAAAGCATGTACGACATTCCTCCGCTCATCTTTTTCCTGCGCAAACACCACGGCAAGTTCATTTCCAAAATTGAACTGACGAAAGGCATTCCCAGCATCTCATTTAACCTCCGCCACGGAGGCGCCGCGAATATCGACCGGAAGGACTCAAAACAGTCCATCGGCGAAATCCTGAAACTGGCCAACAACATGAAAGTCAAAAACTGGTCAGCCTTTATCTTTCCCGAAGGCACGCGATCCAAAACGGGAATAATTAAACCGTTCAATGTCGGGGGAGCGGCTACAATACTCAAAAAAGTTCCGAATGTACTGGTGGTGCCCGTAGCAATCAACAACTCCTGGCAAATGGTCCGTTACGGCTTTTTTCCGCTCAACACCTTCACTCGGATGTCTTGGGAAGTGCTTACACCGATTGAGCCGCAAGGACTCACGACAGAAGAGGTGGTAGCGCAAGCTGAGGCACGGATACGGGAAAAAGTTAATTAACCCGCCGTCCCTTCCATTGGTATTTGCCCAGATTGCCCACAATGCCGATGTATACCATATAGACCACATGCAATACGGTAAGCAGCGGCAGGTAGGTAATTAAGTCCGTCCGCTTGGCAAACCTGCATAGCGGATATAGAAAAAGCAGCTCGACCGCAAATTTCAATAAAAAGGCAATTAAAAAAACAGTCAACAAAGGCGCTCCGTAAAATACCGACAAGACACCCGATGCCAACAGCATGGCATTAAACAACCATATCGCTACCCCCAAAGCAACCACGCCCTTATTTTTATAGTGGGTGCTTTTAGAAGCCCAGCGCCTACGCTGCCTGATGAAACCGTCAATTGTCCTTTTTGCATCGGTATAGACAACTGCATCACGCGACTTGCAAAAACCGATTTTATCGGGATACCGCGCCGCTACCTTATGCAGAAATAACTCGTCATCGCCAGAAGCAAGGTGATCGATCCCGTTGAACCCGCCCATTTCATGGAACACATCGCGGCGGTAGAGGAGGTTTGCGCCGTTGCAGGTGGATGGATACCCATTTCCGATACCTGCGGCACCAAGCCCGATCAGGTAGAGAAACTCTAGCGTCTGCAGCTCTTCGAAAAAACTTCGCTGCTGCGAATATAAGACCGGGGCGGATACCAGAAAACAGCCGTGTTCTTCAGCAAACGTGACTATGGTTGCAAGCCAGTCGCGGCCCATCCGGCAATCGGCATCCGTAGTGACGATAAACTCGCCCGCCGCCGCTTCGATCGCCCTGGAGATTGCCTTCTTTTTATATGAGTTTAGCGGCGCTGACTCATTCAGTTGCAGAAGTTTAACCCCCTGACCTGCGTAAGACTGTACCACCGACGACGTGTTGTCGGTAGAATGGTCATCGATGACGATGATTTCCAGCAACTCCGCGGGAAAATCCTGCGCCAGCAGGTCTGTTAGCGTACGCCCGATGTTAGCCTCTTCATTACGCGCGGCGATGAGCACGCTCACCTTGGTTTGCGGCATTGTCTTTCTCGCAAAAAAGGGTAAGGCAGCCCACCCCACTCGCATATAACACACCAACACCGCATAAACTCCAGTAAGTACCGCCAGCACGGCACTAATCAACTGCGTCGCCAAAGAAATTAATTTTTAAGACAAACACTGAACCTAAAATGGCGGGCAATATAAGGTTTATAAACCAAATGCAAGAAGCTACCGCCATCACTGCGATATCCTGATCGGTGATGTGCGCGTACAGATAGCTCGCCGTAACGCTCCTGACACCGAAGTCGAACAAATCGAGCGTCGGCAATGCGGCTTGTACAAAAAACAGGATAAAGATCAGCAAAAGCATCGGCACAAAATCAATATCAGGGATAATGATCAACATCAATATGCAATACTGCGAGGTGAAAATCACAAACCTCGCCAATGAGTTCAAGAAGACGACGATGAGTTCGCCCCTGCTGTATCGGGTCAGAATCTCAAAAAATCGATGAAATTTGCGCAGAAAACCAACCCGCTTTATCCAGCACTCTATCCAGCTTACATGGAAGTAAAGCGTCAGAAAAAATCCCGCATAAACTGCTGCCAGCATCCACAAGGCAATACCTACGACGGCACCGACATCGAAAAAGCGATTAACAAACCAGGCGATGCTGAGCGACCCCGCCACACTCGTCAATACCAGCTGCGCCAAGGCACCCACCCCCATTGCCACCACACCGAAAATGCGCTTCCGGGGTTGGAGAAACAACACCCGGCCGCCGTACTCCCCTATTCTGTTAGGCGTGAAAACGGCCCAGGTCAATCCGCAGAATACGGACTGTATGGATTTCCATAAGCTTATCGGTTCGATATACCGGCAGAGATACTGCCATTTCACCGCCTCCAAAAACCAGTTTGCGAACATCAGTACGACAATAACAGACAATGTGGTTATCACCGTATCGGTGCCAAGCGTACGCATCAGCCGCTCAAATTCCTTCAGGTTTTCGTGATTATTAAGCTTGTGGTAAAGCGCCCAAACCACCAAACCAAGAATGGCAATCTTAAGCGCAATACCAAGTATCTTTTTCGTCTTTTTGGTCAAGTCCGTGATTTTGCATGCAATGTTACTAATTTTAAAGCAAACCTGACCTCCCGGTTTTATCGATCATGACGTGCCATCAATTGCAGTCTAAAACGATGCGGTTTATTCCGCCAAAAAACCTAATATTGCAAGGTGCAAAAGTCTATAGGCAAGGAACGGATAATACTGGGTATTGATCCCGGTACGGCAGTGTTGGGTTACGGCATTATTAAAGAAACCGGCAAGCAGCTGTCATTGATCAATCTCGGGGTGATCAAACTGGAACACTTGACAGACCACGGACTCAAATTGCAGCGCATTTTCCAGAAAACTACTGCACTTATCGAACAATACCACCCGGACTGCATGGCCCTGGAAGCCCCTTTTTATGGCAAAAACATTCAGGTGATGCTTAAACTCGGCCGCGCGCAGGGGGTCGCCATGGCAGCTGGCTTGAATAAAGACATTCCGATTTTCGAATATGCACCACGGAAAATCAAACAGGCGGTGACCGGCAATGGCAATGCGGCCAAAGAACAGGTTGCAGCCATGCTTAAGACCCTGCTCCGGTTTGACGAAACGCCCCAGTTTTTGGACGCTACTGACGGTTTGGCCGTAGCCGTATGCCACGCCTTTCAAAACCACACAGCCGCTTCTAAAAAAAACAGCTACTCAGGGTGGGAAGCATTCGCGCGCGAAAACGCAAGCCGCCTGAAATAACCGAACGCCGAAACCGCACCTATAACTTTACCTGCCTGATTACATTCTTTACATTAAGTTCGATAATATCGGTCATCGTCTTGCAATTCAGGTATTGGTCATTCCGGTAGTACTCAGCATATCCTTCGCGGAGCTGCTTTACATTGGCCGCCGTGGATAGCTCCTCAGTGCTCGACACGTCACGCAGCGCAGCGATACGGTGACGCTCGCTACGCACGCGGTGCACGATCGACGACCGCTCTTCCTGCTGGTATTGCGACACCGTACGTTCCGTCAGATGCTCCATGCAAAGCTGAACGTAAGGCAGGTTGTCTTTGAAAAACTGAGGCATATAAACTTTGGGATTGCCTTCATAAAACTGCTGGTCAAAATCAATCGCCCGAATCCGGAATTGGAAGTCATCGAAATCCGGTGTGATCTGCACCACGAAATTATATGCGCGCATGTCGCCCAGCAGCGTAATGATACAGCGTTCGTTGAACTTGACAAACTCCTTGGCTATGCGTTTCGGGTTGTAATCGGGGTTATGCATCAACGATTTGGTAAATACGTCACCGGGGATACCCACAATGTGTTCCTCCACAAGCGTCTGCTGCCCATCTACCAGATAATTTACCGGATTCGGAGAGATAATCTGTTCCAGTTCCAATCCATAAATCCGCGATGCGTCAGCCTGTTTTACATAGAAATAGTCGTACACATCGTTCAACCGGTTTACGATGCGTACCCGGAAAGGATGCGTGTTGCCGAAAGCACAATACTCTACTCTGTCGATGTATTTATGTTCTACAATGCGTGTATTTCCGGAGGCCTTCAACTCCGCATAAATGATTTTCAGTCCGTTATATAAATTTTCCTGAATATGCGGGGGATACAACGGTGTCTCCCAAAGGGTGTCTTTCCCGTTTTTATCCAGTACCGGCAACGTCTCATAAAACTCCATCAGGTTGCCGTAGCTAACGGGGAAGCGAGCGTCGCGCTGGTAGCTGCGCAGGTATTTTTGCAGCATAGGGGTAACTGCATACATGGGCTTTTTCCGAGAAATCTTAATGTCTTCCATAACTTGTCAATATACCTGCATCCAGGTAAAGATACGACTTTCATTGGTCACGAAAAAATTAAGAAATTTTCACAAAAAAACCAATTTTAGTGCCTATTTTTGATAAATTGTCAATAAACACCTGTAATTACGAATTAATAAGAAATAGTTAAGCAAACATTAAAGGAAGAAGCTCCTTTGGGAGAGGAGCTTCTACGCTAACCAATTATAAACCTATATTAAATTGAGGGAGGGCGACATTAAAATTCAGCATTCTCACATTTTCTGCCGATCTATTGATACAAAAGTAGAAAAATTATTAGACTATCAAAGTATTTTCTATAAAAACACTTAATTTTTGCACTTTTTATAATTATATTTGATATGTATTAACAAAAACATCATTATAAATGGAAAAAAAGCACGACAATTTCGATCTTGACAACCTAGATATTCAGATATTATCCATATTAATGAACGATGCATCCATACCTTACACGGAAATAGCCAAAAAACTAATCGTTTCTGGCGGAACTATCCATGTAAGAATGAAAAAAATGGAAGAAATGGGAATTATAAGAGGCTCAAACCTCATTATCAATCCACAAAAGGTCGGTTTTGACATCACAGCGTTTCTCGGAATCTATCTGGAGAAAGGTTCTCAGTATAATCATGCCGTTGAACAGCTGAAACAGGTAAAAGAAGTAGTAGAACTACATTACTGCACGGGCGCCTACAGCATGTTTGCAAAAATCATATGCCGGGATACCACGCATCTGCGGAAAGTGCTCAATGAAGATATTCAATCGGTAAAGGGTATTCAACGTACCGAGACCATCATCTCCTTGGAGGAAAGCATCAAAAGGCAGATCAGCTTAACCTAACTGATCGGCCCAAAGGGACTGTATCCACACCCTTACTGCTACCGCTGAATGGTGCCGTCCAGTCCCACCTTGACATCGAATGGCCTGCAATAAACATCCAGCAATACAGCCATACGCCGACGGGTAACCGGCTGCTTCTCGTCATAATCGTCCTCAAATTGGAAGCGTCGCTTCCAATTTTTTTCGACCTGTCCCTCCAGCTCGTTTCCGCGCTGTCCAACGAATTTGATATAACTGAACAGATCGGCCAGTGTCAAGGTGTCGACATCCGCATGGTCCACAAACCAAATCTGGCTTCTGGAAAACAGCCGGTTCAACACCGGCTGCACTTCATCTGCTGTTACCGCGGAATCAGGATCAAAATAGAGGCGGCCCACCTCATCCAACCGCCCAAGCAGGACGCTTGCAGCACCGACGCGCTGAATGGCCGCAAAATGCGGACTTTCAATTGGTATGTCGACAAACGGCATCAAGCGCGCACCGTATTGCAATAGCTCGCCCTGCACGTTCCGTGCATCCAATTTATCTGATGTTGTTTTGTAAAAAGCAGTATAGGCAGCCGCGGCACCTACAGCCTGCCCCACATGCATCAGCAACGGGATATCATCGGCAGTATGACGCAACAGCCCCTGAAGAGCGGGCAAGCACCGCGTCAAAAACAAGTTACTGTCGTCCGCTGGCGCCAAGGCACCCAATGGCAGGGTAAACACACGGTCATCCAGATCACCAACCGCTACGCCGGTGCGGGAGAGACCGTCGTGCAAACCCATTTGAAAATAATTTTCCGGCTGTGTGGTCCGTGCGCGGATACTGTCCACCTCACGGCCTGCAAGGCGGTATAAGTGCGCCTCGGCAGACGCATCCACCACTGCCCGTATGCGGAAGCGGCTCCCGTCTGCTAATTCAATCCGCCAGTCGTTGCGCGACTTTTTTACCGACCGCGCCTCGCCTCCTTTGATGATCGTCAGGTTCTTGTATACCGTTGTCATGCTGTCTACAACATTCTGTACAATCCTCGGATTTATCCGTCTTTTGGCGATAGCAGACAACGAATCGCTGCGCCGGTCATGGCGCAAGGTTTTTGCCAGCAAGTCGGCCCATACGCCGGCGTCCAGGTCGGCGTTAGCCGTGATGGAGATCACCTCTGAGGTCAGTTCGGGCATCATCACATCGCCGTTAATCACCCATACCGTATTCAGGTTTGACATGGATGACTGCAGCGCCGCCGCATAAGCGTCCACCCCATCACCGTATACCAGCACCTGAGGGCGCTTGCTTTGCGGCAACGCCATCACTGGAAGCACAACCAGCAAACAAAAAAACAGATATCGCTTATTCATCACGCGTCAATTTAGAACAAAGACGTAAAATTAGACATAATTGCTTCAGGAAAGTTTACTTTTCGGAATTTTGTTTCTGTATTCCCATGCTTTTCGCCGAAGGTTTTCCGGCTTCGCACTTCGGGTGAAAACAGCTACATTTGCACCATGGAAAATGAAGAAAAATCACTCAATTTCATAGAAGAGATCATCGAAGGGGATATCCGCACCGGCAAACACGGCGGCAGGGTACTGACACGCTTTCCGCCAGAACCTAACGGGTATCTACATATTGGGCATGCCAAAGCCATTGTGCTGAACTTCGGGTTGGCACAAAAATACAACGGCAAGACCAATCTCAGGTTTGATGACACCAACCCGCTAACCGAGGAAACCGAATATGTAGAGAGCATCAAACGCGACATCCAATGGCTGGGATATAAATGGACTAAGGAGCTGTATACGTCAGACTATTTCGAAACGCTATATGGATATGCGGTAAAACTTATTAAAAAGGGGCTTGCCTATGTCGATGACAGCTCTTCCGAAGAAATCGCAGCATCCAAGGGAACCCCTACCGAGCCAGGTAAGGCTACCCCCTACCGTGACCGCAGCGTGGAGGAAAACCTGCGCCTTTTTGAAGATATGCGGGCCGGGAAACATGCCGATGGGACAAAAGTGCTGCGGGCCAAAATCGATCTGTCCAGTCCCAATATGCACCTGCGCGACCCCCTGTTGTATCGCATCAAACATGCTCACCATCACCGCACAGGTGATCAATGGTGTATCTATCCGATGTATGATTTCGCTCATGGGCAAAGTGATTCAATTGAAGGGGTCACGCACTCCATCTGCACCTTGGAGTTTGTACCCCACCGCCCGTTATACGACTGGCTCATCGAGCAACTGGAGATATTTCCTTCCAAGCAATATGAGTTTGCCCGCTTGAACCTGAACTACACGGTGATGAGCAAGCGGAAACTGCTTCAGCTGGTCAATGAAAAACACGTGGAAGGATGGGACGACCCGCGCATGCCCACAATCAGCGGCCTGCGGCGTCGGGGTTACACGCCGGCCAGTATACGCAATTTCTGCGAGCGCATTGGCGTAGCCAAGCGCGAAAACATCATCGACGTAGGGCTATTGGAGTTTTGCATCCGCGAAGACCTCAACAAGACGGCGTGGCGGCGTATGGCTGTACTGGATCCTGTGAAGTTGGTGATCAACAATTATCCTGAGGACAAAGAGGAAATGCTAGCCGGCGAAAACAATCCAGAAGCAGAAGGAGGTGACGGCAGCCGCGATATCCCATTTAGCCGCGAACTGTGGATCGAGCGGGAAGACTTTATGGAAAACCCGCCTAAGAAATTTTTCCGGCTCGGCCCGGGATTGACAGTAAGGCTTAAGCACGCTTACATCATCACGTGCGAAAGTTTTGCAAAAGACGAGGCAGGAAATATCACCGAAATCCATTGCTCCTATATTCCCCAATCCAAAAGCGGCGAAGACACCAGTGGCATAAAGGTAAAAGGCACCATCCATTGGGTGAGCGCAAGGCATGCGAAAACCGCGGAAGTAAGGTTATACGACCGTCTTTTTAATGTAGAAAACCCAGCCGCAGAAGAAGATTTCAAAGCAACCATTAATCCGGAAAGCCTGCACATCATCGAACGCGCCTATATTGAGCCAGATTTACACCACGCGATTCCCGGCAAGGGCTATCAATTCATTCGCAAAGGATATTTCACACTCGATAGCAGATCTGCCCCTGATGCGCCGGTATTCAACCGCACGGTGACGCTTCGAGACACCTGGGCGAAGGAAATGAACAAAGAGTAAGCGTAGAAAACAGGGCTGCAGGATAAAAACAAGGAGCAAGGACGTCAGAACACTTGCTCCACAATCTGCCTCGTGGGCGCTGGATTGCCCATCGTGTAGAAGTGCAGTACGGGCGCCCCAAATTCGACCAGCTCCTTGCATTGCTGTACCATCCATTCAATGCCTATCTCTTTCACCTGCTGTGCAGATTTACAGGTGCCGACAGCCTCACTGAGCTCCACAGGGATATCAATATGGAAAATTTTAGGCAAGGTGATGAGCTGTTTCACGGACGTGATGGGTTTCAAGCCTGGTATAATGGGCACATGGATGTCATTCGCCCGGCAGCGTTCCACGAATGCTTTGTACTTGCTGTTGTCGAAAAACATCTGCGTCACGATAAAGTCCGCACCCATGTCTACTTTTTTCTTTAAGTACCTGAAATCCGTTTCGAAGTTGGGGGCTTCAAAATGCTTTTCAGGATACCCGGCCACTCCCACACAGAAGTCTGTGCATTCCGAATTTTCAATATCTTCATGCAGGTACTTGCCGCAGTTCATGTCTTTCACATGCTGCAACAGGTCCGTGCCATAGGCATGCCCACCCGGGGTCGGCACAAAATCTTTGTCGGCTTTCCGTGCATCTCCACGCAGCACCAACACATTATCGATGCCGAGAAAATGCAAATCAATCAGGGCATTCTCCGTTTCCTCTTTGGTAAATCCCCCGCAGATCAAATGAGGCACGGCATCTACCTTATATTTATTCATAATGGCCGCGCAGATAGCCACCGTACCGGGCCGCTTCCGGTAAGCGATCCGTTCGAGCAACCCATTGGGATGCTGTTTATAGATGTAGTCTTCCCGGTGATAGGTTACATCTATGAATGGCGGCTTGAACTCCATTAGTGCATCGATCGTCTTGTATATGTTGGCAATGCTTTGCCCCTTCATCGGGGGCAGCAATTCAAACGAAAAAAGGGTCTTTCCGTTCGCGTTCTTAATGTGTTCAGTTATCTTCATATTATCGAGCCGCGGTCATTGCAGCCGCCAAACTTAGGCAAATTCGCATTTATATGCAAAGCGAATTTGCCATGCGCTACTAGTGGCTGAAGTCCTTTTAAGCGAAAATTTTGTCGTTAGCTGGCGGGGCGAGACGACCTTGTTCAGGAATACACATCCGCCAATCCTTCTGGCAGATCGACGTCCAGCCTATTCTTGCCCTGATCGATGGATACAATCAGTTCATCATTCAGCGGAAACATCAACTCATTTCCTTTATACATGACCGATGCGACGTGCTGCTGAGGGTACTCATACACCTCGACGATGGTACCCAATTCACCCAGCGTTTTGTCAAACACCTGAAATCCCTTTAAATCTGTCATACGGAAATCGTCGGGATCACGCACCGGCAACTTACTATTCGGCAGGTAAACTTTTTTCCGGACCAATGCCTGAGCCTGATCAATATGGTTTACATCTTCCAACGACAAGTAAGCGGTCCGGTTGGACAAAACCTTAACCGAATTCACGAAAAAGGGCACCAGTTTCCTGTCGATTTCCAGAAAAAGCGTATCCAGCTCCAGCGCTTGGTAGTCTTCAAACTCGAAAAACAACTGAATTTCGCCCTTAAGCCCCCTTGTCTTGCTGATATACCCAATGTAAAAACTGTCGATCAGATCCATTGCTTTCGTTGAAATAAGATGCATCAAACGCAAAAAAAACCGCTCCAAGCGATTAACCCCGGAGCGGTTTTTTTTATAGAATAAACAATAACTTATTATTATTCTTCAATCTTCGTCTCTTCGCCAGCAGATGTATCCGTTACAGGGGTTTCCTCTGCAGACACGTCCGCTGTTCCTTCTGTTGTTGCTTCCGCTTCAGGAGCCTCTTCGGCTGGCGGCGTATTCTTGGCTTGAACGGCAGCGGCTATTTCCGCTTTCTTTTTGGCCTCGGCGGCCAGCGCAGCTTTCCGGGCTTCTTCTTTCGATTGTGCCAGGTTGTCCATTTTACCTTGGATTTTTGCTTCTTTGCCCTTCAACCACTCCTCAAATTTGGCATCAGCCGTAGCTTCGTCAAATGCTCCTTTTTTTACGCCACCCAGCAAATGCTTTTTGTAAAGAACTCCCTTATGCGAAAGGATTGTCCGGGTAGTGTCCGTAGGTTGCGCACCCTTATCCAACCAATCAAGTGCCTTATCGAAATTCAGGTCTATAGTCGCCGGATTTGTGTTAGGGTTGTAAGAGCCGATACGCTCAATGAACTTTCCATCACGGGGAGCACGCGAGTCGGCTACCACAACGTGGTAAAAAGGCTTGCCTTTTTTACCGTGTCTTTGCAATCTGATTTTAACTGCCATTCTTTTTTTGTTAAATTATGTATACAACATAGTTCCCGGAGCCTCGTGCTGCGGGGCTGCAAAGATAGTAATTATTTAACAACAAACCCAGGCGACTTATTTGTTTTGCTGTTGCTATTGTTCATAACCAAATCGTTTCAGGTAATTATCTTTCTTGCGCCAGTCGGGGATCACCTTCACGAAAAGCTCTAGAAATACCTTCTTCTGCAAAAACCCTTCAATGTCTTCACGCGCATAAGTACCTACCTTTTTTATCATGCTACCCGCTTTACCGATAATAATGTTCTTTTGCGAATCACGTTCTACAATAATCTCGGCACTGATCCGAGTGATGTGCTCTTCCTCCTTGAACGCCGTAACGATTACCTCAGTGCTGTACGGAATTTCCTTCTCATAAAGCTTGAACACCTTTTCCCGGATGATCTCCGACACAAAAAACCGTTCGCTTTTATCTGTGAGGGCATCTTTTTCGTAATACGGCGGATGCTCCGGAAGATTATTTAAGATAAACTGCATGACTGCGGCTATGTTGTGACCATGCAAAGCCGATATTGCGAAAATTACCTTCGGATTAATAGTCTCTTGCCAGTGAACGATCTTGCTTTTCACTTCTACTTCCGTTGATTTATCGATCTTATTGATCAGCACAGCCACTGGCGACTCCGTTTTGCGAAGCTTTTCGATCACATCGTGTTCATCGTATCTTTCGTTGATATCGGTAACCAGCAAAATAATATCGGCATCGATAATTGAGCCCTGCACGAAATTCATCATGGATTCCTGCAAAGTATAAGCGGGCTTGATCACTCCGGGTGTGTCTGAAAACACGATCTGGTAATCCGGCTCATTTACAATACCGATAATCCGATGCCGCGTTGTCTGCGCTTTCGATGTCACAATTGACATTTTCTCCCCTACTAACGCGTTCATTAGCGTAGACTTACCTGCATTCGGCTTTCCGATGATGCTTACGAATCCGGCTTTGTGCGACATTTTTTTAAATTTGATTTGTTTTGCAAAGGAACAAATTATATCTTTGCAGTCCAATTCGGAAAAGAAATTAACTCCGGTCGCAATGCCGGAAACAAAAATATAAAAATACATTGCGGGGTGGAGCAGTTGGTAGCTCGTCGGGCTCATAACCCGAAGGTCATTGGTTCGAGTCCAATCCCCGCTACTACGAAAGAAAGGTTATCGGCGTAAAACTGGTAACCTTTTCTTTTTTCAGTATTTTTTGCTGAAAATAAGCGACATACAAAAGCAATAAATTTCGTCTCGGGGCTCGGCTTTCATCTGCTTTCTTGCTACAACTAATACCTTGAGGGGATAGTAAAAACTGGATATATTGCTTGGATTTTCACGAAGCGGCTAACGCCGAACACTCCGGCCTTTATCCTGCCGGTCCTCGTCGGGTTCCCACGGGTTACGCGACGGAGAGGCAATGCGTAGGATGTGTTCATCACCTTCCTTAAACGCATTACTTGCTTCCAATACCTGCTGCATCGTGTCCATATCCTCACCGGTGATGGTGGCGCTGAATTGCTGTGCCCTTTGCAGCATGCGGATAAAGGTGTCGGGCTGCTGCCTGCGGGTCAGCTGCCGGAGCGCACCGAGGTAGTCCTCACGGTAAACAGTGGGAATAATAATCTTGGTCTGCGCTGCTGCGGTCAGCTCGGCGTTCATCATGACCCTTGCAAGTCTTCCGTTCCCGTCAAGAAAAGGGTGCACCTCACTGACCATGAACATCATGTACGCGGCCTTGGCAAAAGGATGTTTCAGCGCCCTATAAAAATCAAAACCCCGCATGAGCGTGCCCCTGACGAGGGTATGGTCTACAAATTCGGTATCACCGGCCCGGTTGTTCCTATCCTTGAACTCGCCGGGATTTTTGGTAGGTCGGGCGATCATCAATGTCCTATGGCGGTATCGTAGTATTTCCAGCAATTGCCCTGTATCTTCGGGTGTGATGGCCATTTCCTGCCGGTTGCTGACGATTTGATAGGTGCCGAGTACGTCGTGGGAGTCCTCGTCCCTTGCGGGCAGGGGTTTTCCGGTTTCGATAATACGCCGTGCTTCCTGCACGTCAAAGCGTGTTCCCTCGATGAAATTAGAGAAGTAGGCCTCGTAGAAGGCAAAATTGCGGAAAGCACGTGGGGCGTTGTTCACCTCGGGCTGATCGGCAAATTCGCGCTGCTGTAGTTCTACGAATAACTGCTCGAAGACCTCCAGCCGGGCCGGGTCGTACGGGTGTCCAAACGCTCGGGCGATGGTTATCGGGGATTTCAGGATGTCGGTGGACTTGGTGGACAGCATCGCCCCAATCATCCTGTCCAGCTTCCCGAATTCCTTATCCATGCCGAGTGTCGCGGCAACCTGCCTCGCCCGGTCACGCAGTTCGTTGAGTCCGTCCTCGCCTTTTACCCGGACGATCTGGTCAAGTTTTTCCTCGATTTCTGGCAGTGGCAGGGTCTTGGATTCCCCGCCGACCTTACGGGATTCCTGCAGGTTTTCCAGCAGGGCACGTTCTTGCCCAGAGACGTATAGTCCGTCGGTTAGCAGGTTGTCACCCGGGATGGCAGCATTGCCCGCCATGATGCTGAGCTTAATCCCGGGCAGGTTTACCCTGCGTTCATAACTATAGGTGAGGAACAGGTGGCCGGTACCTGTGGGTTTATATTCCAGTGCCGAGCGGTGGCTAAGCAATATTCCAGGATACAAGTGGCCGATGATCTTGAACCGGTTCCGATAAATAATATCCGCGGGTTCTTCCTCCAGGTTTGAAGTGAAAATCTTTGGTGCAATCTTCCTGAGCCTGCCTTCTCTAACGAGCTTGCTTATCGCCCTGCTGATACGAGGTTCGTCCGAGGAAAAGATAATTTCCTGCAGGAGTACCGAGATGTCCTTGTTCATCGCTGTCGTTTTACAAATTTTTCAAGCTAACGGCCTGCATTTCCGATGAATGCGCAAATTTTTCAAGGCAATCATATTGTGTTTTGCAAGTTTATCAAGCAAGTTAACGCAAAGGTACAAATTTTTCAAGACATAATCCCAAATATGCCGGGACTGGCAGGATGTCAAAACTGGCGGCGATCGCAGATTCGGGAGCACCGCCCGCCTGGCGGAGCCTATACTGTGCGATGAAACTCTCGCCGATGATGGTGACTACGCCAAGCCCCCCGGAACTTCCATGCCAAGCTTTCCGAGGAGCCGGGCACCCAATTGAGTCGCAGGACGCTGGGCTCGGGTAGAAGGATAAGATACTGGAAATCTAGTTGCATGGTATTCAGTCTAAAGTTCTTTGTTTTAAGAGATAATTTCTAAACTATTCGAGGACGTACTTTGCATCCAAAATAGCCTCGTAATCCTCCAAAAAGTTCGACACTTGTAAACTTCCCGCTACACTGAAGATAAGGCGATTAGCAAAAGTTAGTCGCCTCTTTTCTTTTTGTTATAAATCGTTGAAAACAAGAAATTCACAGAAATATTAATTTTGATCTCGGCGTTCGACTTTCATCCTTTTCTTATTTTAACCAATGCCTGAGGGAAGTAAAACTGGGTGCGTTACTTGGTCTGTTACTAGGCTTAAACCGGATCGCTGTACTGGCGAAGCATCTCTTAAACGTTGAGCTTGAAGTTTCGATCATTTAGTTGGATAACGGGTATGGTTGCCATTTTGGTATTCATATAAATACGCTTTCGGGCAACGTATTCACAACAGCCGTAAGGAAAGTGAAAGAGCAGGCGTTCAACGTGAACGCAATCGGTGCCAGGCAACAGTACAACTCCTCGTCAGACATACAACGTCATACTATTCCAGTACTATGTCGTAACGATTAGTTTACCGACTGTCTTACCGGTCTCTTGTTGTAAATGAGCTTCTCGCATCTGATCGAACCCATAAGTTTCGAAAATATGCGGTTTCAGGATTCCATTTTTCAAAAGTAACGCTATCTGCTCCATATCGCTACCGTTGGATTCCACTAAGAAGAAGTAGCCTTGCACACCTTTGGAAGCCGCCTTTAATCTTACTTCTTCACTCAATCCGGTGGGGATACTGATAATAGTGCCGCCCTCCTTAGTCACTTCGAGTGAGTGGTTTATGTTATCGCCTCCAATGGTATCGAGGAAGAAATCAAATTACCTTTTCCAGAACGCGACTTTACATCGACAGGATTGATGCTTATCGCTTTGGTCTGTATTAACACTTCCCCAGACTTGATGGCGGGTTTGTCTATATCCTGAATGAATAGGTTTTCTACACCACCCGGTGCCTTTAATACAATTGCTTTCATTTCTATATTACTTTTTTTAATTGGTCTGAAATAGAACCTGCTTTTATAGCTCTTTTTCAACCTCTATTCCGATTTTTCCATAAAAATTCTTATCCCCGGCCCTATATTCCAACAAAGCATGAGCCTTCCCTATCTCTGACAATGGAAAAACCTTACTTAAAACTGGTTTTAGCTTTTTGCTTTCTACCAATCGGGTCAGTTCATCCAACTTATTTCTATTTTGCCGGGTAAAGACAAAGTGATAGGTAGCGTTTTTTCCCCAAGCCTCGATAAGGTTCTGTGGCTTTTCGATATCCACCACGGTAACTACTTGCCCTAACTGACGGAGTATCTTTCCGCTATCAGAAAGTGTATTACCTCCTATCGTATCGATGACTATGTCAACGCCGCTACCATCCGTCATTTGCTGAATAACGTCGACGTAATTCTCATTTTCATAGTCAATTACAAAGTCGGCGCCTAATTCACGAAGGAATTCATGATGAATTTTTCTTGCCGTTGTATATACAATTGCCCCCATAGCCTTGGCTATTTGAATGGTTGGAATTCCCACTCCACCTGCACCGCCATGAACCAAAATAGATTGGTTAATTCTGAGCTGCGCTCTGCTAACTAACATTTCCCAAGCGGTTCCTGCAGCCAAAGGAAGTGTGGCAGCCTCCAGATGACTAAGATTTTTCGGTTTTAAACCAATGATAGACTCGTGGGCAACGTGGTATTGTGCATAGCTTCCGTATCCCTTGAAAATCTCGGGACTATAATACACTTGATCACCGATTTTGAAATTTTCTACCCCTAGTCCAAGCGCTACTATCTCTCCTGATATGTCGTGACCTGTAATAACAGGTAACTCCAATTCATTTTTGTAGTCCCCACGACGTACCTGGTAGTCCAACGGATTAACAGAAGTTGCAAATACCTTTACCAAAACTTCCTTGAACCCAGGTTTAGGTGTAGGTATTTCTACAATTTCGAAATTTTCAATCGAGCCAAACTCTTTTAATACTGCTGCTTTCATACTTATCAATTTACGTTATTAGGTAAAAACCTAAAAGATTAATAAAAAAATATAGTTTATCCTTAATATGTTTGCTAAATCTGGCATTGCTTTTTCATTTCTTTTATAGTAAGTCCATTATCCATTATCCCTTTCTTGTGGCAATCAAAATACACGCTGCAGACATTGTTTTTAAATAATCAGACACATCGCAAAATTCCACGCCTGCTGGACAAATGCGAGCTTGCACTAAAATTTAAACGCTAATACCGACCCTAAAAAAAATCCATCCTTGTGCTGTGGTATCACATCGTTGATAAAGTGACCCGTTTTGAAATATTGCACACCGATGTTATAGTTCAAAAAATCATTGATATGCCACGAAAAGGTAGTCATATATGCCGTCCCGATGTACCGTTTCTTAGCGTCGGATGATGATAACGTTAATGCACCACTGGGGCCATATATACCGTCATTCAATGAATTACGCCAGTAAAACACCAAATCCAGCGTGAAGATGAAGGGATCAGTGGGATTCCAGGTTAAGTTAGGGTGAACAGACCTCAAATTGGCCGGACCTGCCTGGGGGTTCATCCCGAAATATCCGCCATTCGGATACATGGCGTTAAAGGTTCCCATCGTGCCGTCACCGCTGGCTTTATCACCGGAAATGTAATCGGTCCGCAGTTTAACCGCAGGCAATCGCTTACTGTGTGCAAATACGTAACCGACTTCAGAGGAAAGTGCCATTGCACGAATCCGTTCGGTACCGAAGGCCCCAAATTGAAAACCGGTCTCAAAATTATAGACAAACCCAATGCCATCCTGCCAAAACCGCGTACCGAGCGTATGGCGGGATTCGTCGGCTATACCGGCATTAAACCGGGAATCGGCACGATGAATACCGAGGTAGTAGAAATCGAACAGAAGGTTTTTCGGCGTGATGTAGGTGCTGTAAATACCCCAGAGGTTGGCTTTACGGTTAGACGTGTTGTCGAAAGCACCGGTATTCACCCGGGCGTCTGCCATCACAAAGGCATCTACGTGAAGACGGGGCGAGGCATAAGCCACTTTAGCCCCGTCAAAATACAACCGGAGGTTGGGACCATCCCGTACGTCTACCAACCGCCCGCTGCCATAGCGTAGTTCCTGCCGTCCCAAACGTACCGTGAGCGTTCGGCCTGTTCGACCAAACGGTACAACATCCACAAAAAGGTTCTGTACGTTGAGCTGATCTTCATCGATGCCACGGGGTCCCCGCTTACGTCCATCTTCCAAACCGCTTCGCAGTTGGCCGAAAACACGTACCCGATTGCCCAGGTGCAAATCCGCATGAAGGTGGTAGCGCTGCAGCACAAAGACATCCCGCCCCAAGCCGTGCTCGCCCCAGTCTTCATGCAACGCGTAGTCAACCTCTCCCCGAACTTCCCCTCCCAATGAAAGATATGCGCGGCCATCTCGCGACAGCGGCGTGTATTTCAACCGGTTGTATATACCACGGGAACTGTCAGCCAACCCCGTGTAGTCTTCATCCTGGCGCATCAGCTTGAACGGCTGCGCCAGGAGCTGCGAGGATACGGACAGTAAAAAAACGCATCCTAATATATACCTCAGGTTCATTGCCGCTGGTAACCACCGAAATACTTTACCGGGCTCCAGTCTGGAAGTACCGGCAAAGGTGCGGGGGCAATTGCCCGGTAATCGTCGTCGCCATACACGATTTTGCCGTCCACAATGGTCAGCTTGGACGTAATGTTTTTGATGCGTTCATCAGGCACCTCGAAGTAATCATCATCCAGGATGATCAGATCGGCATAATAGCCTTCTTCTATTTTGCCTTTGTGTGCTTCCCTGATGAGTTCATAACCCTTGTGAGTTGCCAGGCGTAAGGCCGTGGTTCGATCCAAGGTGTTTTCTTCGGCCATGAGTTGGGTGCCGCCTACCGTTTTTCCGGTGGTGATCCAGTAAAGGGCCACCCAGGGGTTGTAGGATGCCACCCGTGTGCCGTCGGTTCCCAATCCCGTGGGAAGCCCCAGCTCCATAATGCGTTTGATGGGCGGTGCATTCAGAGCAGGTTTCCTGCCGTAACGCTGAATGAATGTTTCACCCTGGTATGCCATCCGGTGTTGGATGGCGATACCTCCACCCAGCGTCTTGATCCGTTGCAAGTTGTCCTCGCTCACAGTTTCGGCATGGTCAAAGAACCAAACCAAGCCATCGAGCGGCGTTTCCTGGTTAACTTCTTCAATCACCTTCAAAAACCGGTCAATGCTTTCGTTGTAGGTGGCGTGTAGCCGGAAGGGCCAACGATTGGTTACCAACAATTTGATCACCCTTTTCAGTTGAAATTCCATCGTAGGCGTCAGCACGGGACGGGGAAACAGGAAATTCTCGAAATCCGCGGCATCACCGACGATGTTTTCCCCGCCACCCCCTACGTAGTAATCGATTTTATTCGTTGGTTTCTCGGCGTGCAACTCCACCATGCCGATCCATCGGTTATAATCTTCGGGTTCAGATCCTTTGTTCTGCGCAAACAAAAAATAAGGCAAACGAACCGTGATCTTTCCTTGTTCGTACAGCTCATCGGTGATGCCATAATCATCCGGAAAGTTTTGAAAACCGCCACCGGCATCCATCACGCCGGTAACACCAAGACGGTTGAGTTCGGTCATGAATTGTATGGTGGAGTTAACCTCTTCTACCCGGGTCATATTGGGCAACTTGCCCAAGGTGGAATACAGGATGAAGGCATTAGGTTCGGCCACCAACAACCCCGTCGGGTCTCCGTTACTGTCCTTCTGGATCAACCCTTCCGGCGGATTTGGCGTGTCTCCTGTGATCGCCAGTTTCTCCAGCCCGGCTTTGTTAAGCCATGCCTTGCCGTATAAATACAAGATGAAGGTCGGCACGTCGCCCGTAGCTTCATTGATTTCCTCGAGGGTAGGAAGTCTTTTTTCTTCAAACTGGTATTCGTTCCAACCGCCTACCACGCGTATCCACTGACCTTCCGGCGTACGCCTGGCCTGTTCCTTCAGCAGCTGGAGCGCCCTCTTGAGTGAGGTTACCCCATCCCATCGCAGCTCCGCATTATAGAACCGACCGCCGCGGATCACGTGCATGTGGCTATCGAAAAGTCCGGGTATGACACGCTTGCCTTGGGCGTCCACGATCGTGGTGTTCGGTCCTTTGCGCGTTAGTACGTCGCTGTTCGTTCCTGTGGTCAGGATTCTGTTTTCCGATATGGCTACCGCTTGTACTTCCTGGTTTTCATCACCCAACGTAGTGACCTTTCCGTTCGTAATGATGATATCAGCTTGTTGGGCATGTATCAGGGACGCGCCCAAAAGCAACGTGCCCAGCAATAAATTTTTTGTGGTTTCCATGCTTCTCATCAAATTAAAAAAAAGGCAGGCGTGTGCCGCCCTGCCTTTTTGGGTTACAAAAAAATGATTTACTTTTTCAGCATCTCACGTGCATACTGCACGCCGATGCCGTAGGCACCACCGTATTTTACTACCAGGTCATTTACGGCCTGGTACGTTTCCTGGCGTGCCCAGTCGCGTTGCAATTCCAATAAGTATTGCAGGGACGTCATGGGTTTGGCGCCCGCCTGCACCATGCGGGTGACGGCTTGGTCGTGCGCTTCTTTGGTCACGTCTCCCGAAGCATCGGTGATTACATAAATATCATAGCCTTCATCTATTGCCGACAACACCGGGCCAACGATGCACACGCTGGTCCACAAACCCGCCATGACGATTTTCTTTTTGCCTTTGCCGGTGATTGCTTTGTGGGCGTTTACATCTTCCCAGGTGTTCATGGTGGTGCGGTCGATATAACCGGAAGTCGATTCAGGGTAGAATTCCTGGATTTCCGGGAATACCGGTCCACTGAAGGACTTTTCAGCCACCGTGGTAACCACGGTGGGGACGTTGAAGATTTTGGAGGCCCCTGCGACCAATGCGACGTTGCTTCTTAATTCGGTTGCTGAAATGCTGTGCGTAGCAAACGCCATTTGACCTTCGTGATCGATCAACAGCAAGGAATGGTTGGTCGGGTCTAACAACTCAGGGCCCGGGTTCTGAGCAATTGCTACGAATGTCACCACCCCCAATACGAACGATAAAATCGACTTTTTCATTTGTGTAAAATTAAAATATGTAGTTATTGTTTGATTAATTGCACCTCAAACACCAATTTGACATCCTCTCCGACCAAAACACCACCTGTTTCGAGCGAGGCATTCCATGTTAACCCGAATTCGATGCGGTTAATCTTTCCAGACGCAGCAACACCAACTTTCGTATTACCCCATGGATCTGTCATCAAGCCGCTGTAGGCTGTATCCAATGTCACCTTCTTGGTTACATCTTTAATGGTAAGATTTCCAGATACTTCAAACTCCCTTTCATTAATTTTCTTGATGCCGGTTGATTTGAATGTAATCTTCGGAAATTTCACCGCGTCAAAGAAGTCGGCACTTCTCAAATGATTATCCCTGTCAACGTTATTGGTATTAATAGACCCCACTTCTGCTGAAAAAGAAATTTCAGAAGTCTCAAATGCGTCACCGTCATTTTCGACGGCTGCTTGAAAGTCGTTGAACTTTCCGGATACCTTGGTAAACATCATGTGTTTTACACTGAAGCCGATTTCGGAGTGTGATGGATCTATTGTCCAGACTGATTTTGCCATTTTTTTCGTTGTTTTTTGATTATTTTTTAACTGTCATCCTGATACGACAAAGCTGCGACAACAAAATTTCCTGTTCATTTAACTGGTTTAAGAAATGAATGAATACGAAATAATTGGGTCGTTATTTGGACACAAGAAGTTAACCTCGGGCGACAGTGCTAAACTAATAGGGGTAATCACAGGTGTGGTAACTGATCTGATAGACCGTTTTCGAAAGAAAAACTACTGAGAACGTAGTATAACCATAAGGGGGAAATACATCCTGAACAATGCTGTCATATTATGTTGGCAAATCACTCCAGCCTGATAAAGACAACCAAAGTTGCTACATCCTCTTAAGTACCTGAATGCTTTCTTTCACATTTTTGCCGGATGTCAAACAGGTTGTAGACCTATTTTTACATCACCATGATTCGGCGGAGATTAGCTGCGCGTTTTATTAACCCGCGGTATAATTTCTGTGCCAATGAGTTCGATAGAACGTAACAGCTGTTCATGGCTGAGCCCCGCATTATCCATCTGAAAAGTAAACCGATTCACACCACCCAATGCCTCGCTATGCCGCAATAATTTGGCGGCTACCTGCTCCGGCCCACCTACTATCAACGAACCTTTCGGTGCCACCATGGCATCAAATCCAGCCCTGGTTACCGGTGGCCAGCCACGCTCCCTTCCGGCCTTGGTCCAGAGTTCGGCATAACCCGGATAATAGTCTGCAATAGCTTTCTCATCGCTCTCGGCTACGTAGCCAGGTGAATGCAAGCCTACCGTTAACTGGTCCGGTGCGAAGCCGGCCCGATGTCCGGCCTCGCGGTATAGATCGACCAGTGGACGAAAACGTGCCGTTTCTCCACCAATTACCGCGACCATGAGTGGCAGCCCGAGGGTGCCGGCCCTGACAAATGACGCGGGCGTACCGCCGACGCCAAGCCAAACCGGGAGTTTCTCTTGCACCGACCGTGGGTAGACCGGCTGGTTTTCCAGCGCCGGCCTGAATTTGCCCGACCACGTAACGAACTCCTGTTCGCGGATTTGCAGCAGAAGTCCCAATTTTTCTTCAAACAAGGCATCGTAATCGTTAAGATTATAACCAAATAACGGATAGGCTTCGACAGCTGAGCCTCTACCCACGACGAGCTCCGCACGACCCTTGGCGATCAGGTCAAGAGTGGCAAACTGTTGGTAAACGCGTACCGGATCGGAGGTACTTAACACAGCAACGGCGCTGGCCAGGCGTATGTTTTTCGTCCGCGCCGCAGCGGCCGCGAGGATAACCGCCGGTGCGGAGTCCAAAAATTCCTTCTTATGGTGCTCACCAATGCCATAAATGGCTAGTCCTGCCTCATCCGCGCGAACAATCCGTTCGAGCAATTGTTCCATGGCATCCACACTGCTAAGGGTATGGCTGCCGTACATCGCAGAGGCGAAACTATCGATTCCTATTTCCATTTTTTTCTTATTTTGCATATGAAACCTTCATATGCTATCCATTCAAAGTAAAACGTATTTGCTTCATCGCCCTGTTCGCATTCTTGGGTTTCAACAAGTTCTTAGTTCTTTTTTCCTATCCAACCTAAATGTGTATTTTTAAAATTGTCATTGAATTTCAGTCCGTAACCAAAAATCCTATCCATGGCCGAATGTCCAAATAAGATTACGCCTGCTAAAGTGATCAACGAGCTGCCTAGCCCAAGTCCTAAAACAAAAATGGCGATAGCGACAAACTTATGATGAAAAAAATTATACAGCCAAGCACCTATTTTAGGATTTACCAAATAGCCTATCATGGATAAATCCGGTAATAGATGGCAGGCGGGGAAAACCCACCAAGCATAGTCTAATTGACTAAATAGAAGAATTGAAAGCAGAAATTGCCCTAATTCTTCCAGTTTCAACAGGTTATTCATTGTGTTCGACATGACTGATGTTGTTAAGATATTTAATTCTTGATTTTATCCAATGATTTCTCCACAGTTGGTCCGCTGGCTGTCAGAATGTCCATGTGTTCGTGTTGCATCTCAAACGGTCAGGAAAGCGCATTAGGCGGAGGGCTCCCTGCGGGCTTACTTTTGCTTTCGGGCAAGGGAACAAATTCTTCGTTGTCCATGGGCGGCAAGTCCATTCGCCCCTGCTTCCAGTCCTCCTTGGCTTGTTCAATCCGTTCCCGCTTGCTTGAAACAAAATTCCACCAAATGAACCGGTCTCCTAAATGTTCACCGCCAAGCATCATTAATGTGGTGGGTTCTTTGGCGATGATCAATGGATCGACCCCCTTGCTAAACACCAGCAATTGCCCGGCTCGATAGGTGTTTCCATTTACTTCCACACGGCCCCGCACCACGTAAGCCCCCCGTTCGCTGTGCTCCGGGGGCAGACCGAAACGGGCGCCTTGTTCCAAGGTAACATGCACATAGAATAACGGGGAATGTGTTTTAACACTACTTTTCAAACCATAGGCCTCTCCCGCAATCAACCGCATCCATACACCTGTATCGGTGAAGACAGGCAACTGATCCGGTTTGTAATTATCAAAAGCAGGGTCGCTTTCTTCGCTTTTCTCCGGAAGAGCCACCCAGGTCTGGATCATTTCCAGCTTTCCACCGGCCAGCATCGCCGGATCTTCGAACCGTTCGCTATGGGTGATGCCTTTCCCGGCCGTCATCCAATTGACTTCTCCGGGCGTGATCACCTGCTCCACGCCCAGGCTGTCGCGATGGGTCACATTGCCGCTGAACAAATAGCTAACCGTAGACAAGCCGATATGCGGATGCGGCAGCACGTCCAGGTTACTCGCTTCGGCCACCGGGATGGTTACCGGACCACCATGGTCCATGAAAATAAATGGACCGACCATTCTACGAAGCTGGTACGGGAGAATGCGTTTTACGGAAAAACCTGCTGAAATTTCAGCTTTCCGGGATTCGATAACGATATCTAACATAACAAATTTTTTAAGGGGCCACTTATTCTGAAGTCAAACGTAAAGTTACCATTGTTACTGAATATTATTTCGTTGAAAGCCTTTTTCTTATTGTACTGATGAATTCGGGCGATACACCAAGGAAAGACGCGATGTAATATTGCGGTACTCGCAACGGCAATGACGGATACATTTCTATAAAATCAAGATAACGTTCGGTAGCAGGTTTTAGGATCGTGCCAACCAGCCGGTTTTGGAGCGCGCACAAATTCCGTTGAACCAGGTTGCGAAATAGGCGTTCAAATTTCGGCATCGTCCGGAGTAATTTTTCTTTTGCTTCCCGTGTGAAGACCAACAACTCCGTTTCTTCCAGGGTTTCGATAAAAAAGTTGGAAGGTTTCCCTTCGTAAAATGAGTCGATATCGCATACCCACCAGTCCTCCACCGCAAAACACAACGTCACTTCACAGCCATTTTCGTTCATCGCATAAACCCGCACACAACCTTTGACAATATAGCCCTCAAACCGGCAGATTTCACCGGCACGAAGTAAGGTTATTTTTTTAGGCACAGCCTTAAAATCGAGCATCCGTGTAAACGCCAATTGTTCGTTATCACTTAGCGTCGTGTATTTAGCGATATGCTTTAAAATTGCTTCATGCATGTCATCTCCTTTTTAATGCCCGAAAAGCCATTATACCTCCAGAAATTCGCCTTGATGGTTTTTCAAGTATGCATTGATTTTATGTGTGTTGCCCACGAGCCATACGATGTCATTTGCCCTTATCGTCTCCGATGAGCTGGGGTTGAGTATTCGCTTTGCATCCCTTTCGATACCCGCAATGTAGCCACCTAGGTCTTTCCGTATGCCGGAAGTTTTTATTGTTTTGCCTGCATAGGGATTAGTCTCCGTAACTCGCATTTTTGTAAGCTGGATATCGTTTACATCGATATCGTCGCCCTCGTCGGTCTGCGTGCCAGGTTGGTCAAACAGCAGCTTCAACTCGGAAATCTGTCCTTCGGTTCCCAATATACCTACTTTGTCATGCGGCAATATCCGTTGTTTACCATTGGGTAGATGGATAATCCGTTCGTTCCGGCGTATGTATACCACGGCAATACCGTATCGCTGCTTCCAGCCAAGTTCAGACAGCGTCATACCAGCAAATTGGAAGGTATCGCCGGTCTCCAGCTCGGTCACATACGCATCCCAATCCTGGAAGTGGCGCTTTGCTTCCTCATTTTTCTGCTGCAATTCGATGGCCCCCTTATTCTGGAGATAGGCCAGCCGCTCCCGTTCGTTCAGGTTTGACATGAATTGCTGCGCAATCCGCTGGTGGATTTTCTGCACCTTCTCTGAGAAAAGCCAAAGCAGCGCCACGATAATCGGAACAGCAACCACCAGCGCATACCGGGTGGTGGTGAGCTGGTCAATGAAGAAGCCGATCAGAAATATTCCTACCAGGAACCGGATGGCATGTAGCGAAATGCCTGCCAGCGAATAGTTGAGGTAATACGAAGTGACGGCGTCGTCGCCATCTTTTACGTTGATTCTCTTGATTAGGATCGCCCAAAGGAATGGTGAGGCCAATAGCGTTGCGGCACTGATCGATATCACATTGCGCCAAAGCTCTTGATGGATTTGCGACTCAAAAAAAGGAATAGCGGCATATTTGAACAGCAGCGCAATCGCCACCAGCATAATGCTGTTGATTGCCAGGATGCCATAGTACGCCCGCAACATTTTCTTCCATAATGGATTGTGCTTGTTTTGTTGGGTTTCAGCCGCATAGGCGTCCAAACGCGCTACCCATTTCGCTGGAAGTATATTTACAATCGCGTTATACAAGGGTTCCGACAATTTAATCAGGTACGGTGTGGTAAACGTGGTGATGGCCGATACCCCAACAGCTATCGGAAACAGGAATTCGGAGATTACGCCGAGTGATAAGCCCAGCGCAGCGACGATAAATGCAAATTCACCAATCTGGGCCATGCTGGATCCAATCTGTATGGCCTGCTTCAAAGGCTGCCCCGAAACCAATGCGCCCAGTGCACTGAAGAAAAATTTCCCGAACAGCGTCAGCACGGTAACGGCGATAATCGGAAACGCATAGGTATACATCGCTTGCGGATCGATCATCATGCCCACGGAGACGAAGAATATGGTGCCAAAAAGCTGTTTGATTGGTAAGGTAACATGCTCGATTTTTTCTGCCAGCACGGTTTCAGCAATCAACGAACCCATCACAAATGCGCCCAGTTCGGCAGAAAACCCAACTTGCGTGGCCAAGAGTACCATGCCGAAGCAAAGACCGACCGACAGGATGACCACGGTCTCCTCGTCCATCCATTTTTTGGTTTTTTTGATGAATGCCGGCAGCAGGTAAATCCCCACCAAAAACCACAACACCAGGAAGAAGCCAAGTTTGAGTATGGTAAACAGGATTTCCGACCCCTGGAATTGTTGCGTTACCGCAATGGTAGAGAGCAGCACCATCAGCAAGATGACGATGATATCCTCCACCACCAATACGCCAAAAACCACTTTAGCAAATTGCCTGGACTTCAAGCCCAACTCATCGAATGCCTTGAGGATAATGGTGGTCGACGAGCTGGCCAGCATACCGGCCAGGAAAAGGCTGTCCAGCTGGTTCCAACCCAGCAAATACCCGGTTAGGTACCCCCCAAGACCGACGAAAACAATTTCCACCAGCGCCGTAATGGACGCCGCGCCGCCCACCTTAACCAATTTCTTAAAACTGAATTCCAGTCCCAGACTGAACAGCAGCATGATGACACCGATCTCTGCAAACGTATCGATGTTCTCATGGTCCACGATGTTGGGCAGGTAGTTGAAATGCGGGCCGACCAAAAAGCCGGCAATGATATACCCCAACACCAGGGGTTGCTTGATCCGCTTGAAAAGTATCGTCACCAGCGCGCCCACCAGGAGGATTAGCGCCATATCTTGTATCAATTCAGGTAAATGAGCCATGGATTTGTTAGCCTATTAGGTTGTTAATGTGGTTGTAATCTTAATCGTTCCTTTTAACATCTTGGATACCGGGCAATTCTCCGCAACCCGTAATAATCGCTGTCGCACGACATCATCCGGTTGTTCCGGAAATGTGATCTTTCGCTCGAGGTAGGTTACCGCTTCCTGGTTTTCTATTCGTTGGAAAAGATTGGCCTTCACATCTATTTCCGGTATCGTCAGTCCTTTGTGATCAACGTACATCCTCAACGTTGCTAACGTGCAAGTGACCAGCGATGACAACAACAAGGTGAAAGGATCCGGACCCAGGTCTTTCCCGCCCAGTTTTTCGGGTTCATCGGCGATCAACACCCCGTTCCTCCATTGAATAGCCGTCTTATACTTTTCGGGTCCTATGGTGCCCTGCACCGGATTTTCTAACAGATACTTCATATACGTGCTAATTCACTATACTTTTTTTAACCATACGTCCGCATATTCTTCCGGATGGCGTTTGAACTGGGCCATCACATACGGGCAAAGCGGTATGATCCGCAGGTTTTCTTCCCGCGCATAGCTTACCAACTGATTAAGCAGTAATTTTGCGAAGCCAAGCCCTTCGTAGGCGTCATCGACTTCCGTATGGTATACCCTGAGCTTTCCGTCGGCAACCGAAATATCCATCTTTCCTGCTTTTTTGTCCGCTGAATAAAGCTGGACTTCGCCATACATACTGCCATCTTTAAAAACTATTTTTGCACTTTCCATGTGACCGTTCATTGGTTTTCAGGACTACTATTTTTGATACGGAGTGCGCCGGAAGGGCATTTGCCCACCTGGTCAATCAGCTCCTCCGTGGTTGCATTGGCGGTATTGATCCAGGGGCGTGCCTTGGGGTTGTACACCGCGGGCAATGTCCGGACACAAATGCCGGAATGGATACATAGTTTGGGGTTCCAAACAATGATTGTTTCGCCTTTTTCATACTCGTGTGTTTCCATGTTAGTCAAATTAGATTAGGGTGTATACGGATAAATAAGTGATCCAGATGCATACGCAGGAGGGTCGACAACGACCTGCACGCGACTATCCCTGAAGGTATCGATTGCTGGGTTGTCAATCTGCTGGAATTGCACTTGTACCACCCGGGGTTCGGCCCATTCCCCGCCTTCGCCGAAGCGCACCTTGTCAATGACGGTTTCAAATTCATTGTTTTGGCAATACGCAGCAAGCACCTCATCGTCCAGGCTCTTCGTCGCCGTTACCGCTTGCTCAAGTACCTGCAGCTGGGCATAGGCCAATGGCACCATGTAATACCCCAACGCATCCACTTGTTCGTCAACGGCCCGTGCTTGGTAGTTGGCCAAGAGATCAGTTACGCCCGGAAAATTCATTTGAGGTACAGGCACCCAATATTCGTAGTTGACAAAGCCATTCAGCAGCGGACCAAGCGCTGTTTTTACCGAAGCGCTCTGCGGACCGATCATGGCGCCGCCTACCAGTTTTGGCCGGAAGTCACTGGCATGAATGGCACGTACTAACCCAACGGAATCGTTTAAGTACGAACAGATGAAAAATAAGTCGGGATTTGCTGCCTTTACCTGTTCGACAATCGGAGTGAAATCTGTTGTTGACAGCGGGTAGGTTTCTTCGTAAGCAACCGCAAACCCATAGTTCACCGCATTTTCACGGGCACCGATTACCGGATTTTTTGAAAACTCGGCATCGGCCGAAAGGATGGCAACCGTTCCAGGCTTGGGCTGTTGGGCCGCAGCGAGCGCAAAAAAGCCTTCGGTCAGTGCGGTGTTGGGCTTCGGCCCGGTGGGAATCATCGCAAAATACTTCGTGTAGTTCAGCTTCAGGTTCACGCCCAACCCCATGAGTCCGACCAAAAACCGGTTTCGCTCCATAATCACGGGCATGGAAGCGGCCAGGGTATTCGTGCCGTAACCTCCGACGACCAGCTCCACCTGATCTTCATCCAACAGCTGTTTATAAATCCGGGCGACTTGTGAAGGATCCCCTTTGTCATCGTGACAAACCAGTTCCACTTTACGGCCAAGGAGTCCTTCGTGACGATTGATGTCCTCTTCCCAAATACGGTGGGCGAGCCGGACAGCTTTCGTGTTTTCGGCCACCGGGCCGGAAAGCGAAAGACTGTAACCAATACGGATCGGGTTATTCATTATCAATGGGTTTTAGGGTGCCCTTCATGGTATAGAAACCGCCATCCGGCAACGTTGCGTTGCTGTAAATAATTCCATTTTCATGGTCTTCCACATGCGTTACCGTTGCTCCGGATTTTTCTTTCCATGCGATCATGTATACTTGTGGGCGAACCTCAGCGATCGTAGTTTCCACCCGTTCGGAATAGCCGTTTTCGGTTAAGGCCCCTCCGTCTATGACGGTAAACACCATGGATTTGTCGGTTTCAAAATAAAGTTCGGTTTTCAGAACGCCTACATCCATAATAAATCGGTTGCCTGTTAATTTATTCTTCATTTTTGCAGATTTTTAAAAAGAAGTCATCGCATTTCCATTAGCCGATTTTGAAGCCGGGACCTCTTCCTGTACAACATCCCAGTGTTCGGCTATCTTGCCGTCTTCGAGCCTGAAAATATCCACCACGATCACCGGTGCCGGCCCCCAGCCATGCACCAGGCTATGGGTAATCACGATATCATTTTCTTCCACGATGATACCGGGCTTCCAGCTGAAATTTGCATCCAAAACAGGTAGTAGGTTTCTGAGCCCCTCATGACCATTGATCATTGATGGATTGTGCTGTTGGTAGGCTTCATGCCAATACCGTTCGATGGCTGTACCGTCTTTTTCGTGAAACAGTTCGTTCATCGCCTTTAATACGATTTCTTTATTTGTCATTTTTTTCATTTTTACGTAAATCGTTGTTGTTTCGAATATTTACTTCTGCAAGAAGGCCAACAATTCCGCATTGAATTTTTCCAGTTCTTCGAAAAACAGGCCATGTCCACTATTTTCAAATTTTACGATATACGAATCGTTGATACCCTTATTCATTTGTTCTGCCAGAGCATATTCACAGATCTTATCGTTGGCGCCGTGCAGAATGACTGTTGGGATCGTTATCTTTGCAAGATCGCCCCGTAAATCGGTATCCCGCAATGCAATTAAACTTTGTGTCGTGGCATAGGGAGACGCTTCGATATTGATACCGCCCAACCACGCAGCGATACCCGCCGGCAAAGCCGTTTCGCTTGCCCCGAAGATCTTGCCGAAGTTTTCCAACAACTGCGGTCTGTTCACTTTGCTCAAGGAGATCAGGTCATTAACATCTTCTTTGCTAAAGCCGTAATTATAGTCGTCACGTTTGGTCCAAATCGGAGCAGCGGCACCGAATAAAGCAAGCTTACTTACATGCGCACTATTGTATTTCGCGACGTAATGGATGGAGATGGCGCCGCCCATGGAAAAGCCGCCCAAGGTGGCCCCTTCGACACCTAACTTATCCAGTACCGCTTTGATATCGGCTGCATACACGTCGTAATTGTAAGCTCCGTACGGTTTGTCAGATTTACCGAAACCCCGCAGCGTAATTCCGATGACGCGGTAGCCCTTTTCCATCAAAAACTGATATTGGTATTCATACATCGCATCGCTCAGGGGCCAGCCATGGATCAGCACTACAGGCTTTCCCTCACCCCAATCGGTGATGTGTAACTTTACATTTTCCGCTACGGTAATGTATTCTTCCCTCCCTAAAGCGGCTGCATTTGTTTGTGCTGCCGCGTTGCCAGCAGCGACTGAAACGGATAAAACCATCAGTAGATTTTTTTTTGTTTTCATTTTTTGTGCGGTTATCGTTATTAATTGTGATTTATATCAATGTTGCTTTTAGCGAGATCTCCAGTTTGTAAGCGTTACTTACCGGACAGGTTTTTTCGGCCGATTGTGCCATTACCTGAAATTCTTCGTCCGTGATTCCATCGATTTTTGCAGTCAACTGTAAAACATCCCGCATGTGCTGCTGCCATCAATTCTTCGGGATTAGTACCGCTTCCGTTTTGAAAACGGGATACAAACGTATAAGGCGCTTGTTTTAAAACTCCACTTTGCGAAGTCAGGTGCCCTTTACCATCTTTAATTGTGCCGTTCCATACGGCTGTTGCTTGTTTTTGGATGTTCATAAATAGTTACTGTCAGTTATACGATATGATTTATACCTTCCCATTTTGACGATTGATCTCACCGTATTTTCCACCATAGAAGTCGCGATAGGCGTCCGCGATCTCAGCCCGGCTGTTCATCACAAACGGGCCCTCGGCAACAATTGGTTCGGTATACGGTTCCCCGCCGAACAGGAGGATGTCTGCGGCTTCCTGCAACGGGTTGTCGATGACGATCTCACCGGCAGCTCTGTCAAATTCGATGAATTCGCCCGCCTCGAATTCAAAATCATTTAGTGTCACATTCGTTGTGGGCAGGAAGGCAGCAACTTCGCTGTTCTCTGCAAAGGAAATCGTGAAATCCCGACCTGCTTCTAGCTGGATGTGGTATAGGAACTGCTCCGAATAACTGGGTATTTTAGCAATCAATTCCTCATAACCCCCGGCGATCACCTTGATCCACCCGCCGTCATTAGGCAGATTTTTCTGGGGTACTTCATGGCTTTGTATCGCCAAATATTCTGGTTTTTCTGCTTTATATTTTGCCGGCAGGTTAATCCAGAACTGGAAGCCGTGTGTTTGTTTGCTGTCCGTCTGTGAATCGGCAGTTAACGTTTCGTCGTGAAGAACGCCACTTCCTGCCTTCATCCATTGGATACCGCCGGAGTGAACGGTCGCGTGGTTCCCGGCACTGTCGAAATGGGTTGCCTCCCCGGCAATAAGGTAGGTCAGCGTTGCGATACCACGGTGGGGGTGCGCCCCGGTGCCGCGCAGGTGGCGGGAGGTTTGGAATTTCGGGGCAATATGGTCCAGAAATACAAACGGTCCTACAGCATCGGTGTATCGGTTCGCCAGCATACGATAGATGGTCAGGTCGCCAATATCCGCCCGCTGCCCTTTGCTTGAGAAGCTGGTTTTCTTTTTCATCGGGAATCAATCAAGGAATACATAAGGTGTAATACTTATTTACTGATTGCCTTCAACCGGCGTAGCTAAAAGTTGAAGCTCCCAAGCCAACGCCACACCACTTGCTCCACCGTGTTCAAATAAAAGAGGTCCCAATTGAGCAGCCGTTTCGGTACGAGCCCAGTCACGTTGCCATTCTGAAACCACGGCTATCCAAGTGATGGGTACTATGCCTACCTGCACCATCCTGCGGACAGCCATGTCATGGGCTTCAGCGCTAACTGCACCACAGGCATCTGTCACGACGAACACATCATATCCTTCGCCCAAAGCCTGGATGGCCGGCATAGCAACACAAATTTCTGTCCAAAGGCCCGCTAAAATCAGCTGCTTGCGCCCGCTTTCTTTTACGATATCGGTAACCTTTGGATCTTCCCACGTATTGATGAAGGTTCTGTTGATGGGTTTTTGTTCGGGGAATACGTCCTGTAGTCCTTTAAGGATATATCCGCCACGCTCTTCCGTAACCGTTGTCAGAATGGTAGGCACATTAAAGACCTTGGTGGCTTTAGCAAGCCCGACAGTGTTGTTAATAATCATTGTGGGCTCGTGGCTGTTCAGGTTTGCGAACTGAAAAGGTTGATGGTCAATTAACACGACGATACTGTCTTCTGGACGCAGCAAGCCTTCAAGGCCGATTTTTGGGGATTTTTTCATAACTATCTTTTCGTTTGTTCTTATGAAACAAACATAGCCCACCTTGAAAAGAACGACGTAGACATATGACGAAAAAAAACATCGACAAATGTCTACACGATAACGGTCGCGATGAATGTGATTTAATCACCCGCTATTTTTTTCCGCACCCGGCTCAGTGTGTCTTTGGTAATGCCCAGATAGGAGGCAATAATATGCTGGGGGAACCTCGCCACGAAATACGGGTAGTTGTCCACAAAACTTTTATACCGCAATTCGGCTGAAAAACTAATCGAATAGGTGAGCCGTCGTTGCGTAGCAATGGCGTTCCGCTCGTCAAGTTTCAGCAACAATTCATTAAACGCCGTAAATTGGCTTCGCAATTTTAGAACGTTTTCCCTGGAAATGAGCAATACGTCACAATCTTCCCACGCATCTACCGAATAAATGCTGGGGGTAGCCATCACAAAGCTTTCCCGGTCGCCGGCCCACCAATTTTCGACGAATAGGTTGATGACATGTTCGACACCTTTTTCATCCACGTAATATTGGCGCATGGCGCCTTTCACAATAAATGCCACGTACTTGCAGATTTCTCCCTCCAGTAGCAGACATTGCTTTTTCTTGAGCTTTTCCTGGATAAAATAACGTTTTATTGCCTGGAAATCTTCTTCGGAAATGGTTGTATACTGGTTAATATAACGGAACAGTGTGCGCATATAGAAAGTTCTTTACGAATAAACCGGCTCGCAAAGTAATCGTAAGCGGGAATAAAAACGATGACAAATGTCGACACTTCACTTAGCCCTGCCTACGCAGACGGCTCAGTGTGTCTTTAGTAACGCCTAGGTAGGAGGCGATAACATGCTGAGGAAAACGCGTCAAAATTTCGGGATAGCAAGCAGCGAAATCCTCATAGCGTTCTTTTGCTGTAAAACTAATAGCGGAAGTTATTCTTTTTTGCTTGGCGATATGACTCCTTTCGTCCAGTTTCAGTACAAATTCATTGAACGGTTTACATGCATGTTCTAATATCGCTGCGTTTGCTCTGGAAATCAGGAGTACTTCGGTGTCTTCCCAGATCTCAATGTAATAAATGGTTGGCTTTGACATGGCGAAGCTCTCTCGATCGCCCGCCCACCAATTTTCGATGCAGAGATCCACGACGTGCTCGACACCTTTTTCGTCGAGATAGAATTTGCGGGCGGCACCTTTTATAATAAAGGCCATATACTTGCATATTTCTCCATGCTGTAGTAGGTATTGCTTCTTTCTTAGTTTTTTAGGGATAAAATAACTCTGGATAACCTCAAAGTCTTCATCTGAGATTAACGTAGATACATATTGGTTTAGATAATCGCGTAGCGCCTGCATGAACTTTGAAATTAGGTAAAGGTAATGATTTTTTTATTTATTTTTTCAATCAATTCCTTATGAACCAATTACAGATTTTTATCATTTCCAATAGGCGATGTATTGCTGTCCTTTACGGCTGTGCCGCATGCTGACAAATTACAAACCTGCTGAAACACTGGGGTCAATACCCGAACCCCTCCATCGGCGGCCTCTTGCCATTCTCCGCTTCGTTATTTATGATGATGTATCTTTTTTATGATTCTGTGTAACTCAATAAGCGAGCTTTGGAAGCTAAAGATCAAAAATGGTGGAAATATAAGTGTTCCTATTCCGCGTTTACATGGTGAATCCGGCCGTTTGCATATTTTTGTTGACAAAGAAATACCAGTACGATACCTTTACGCGAGTTAAAGATATGTTGAACGTAAAATCAATTAATTGATGCCCATATTGCATGCCGCTTTCAGCTATACCCATTTCATATTCTTACTTATTTGTCTATCCTTTTCAATAACCACCCGAGCCCAACACATACCCAATCGTCATGCCACCGCGCCTTTGGCCGTCAATAGCGGCCGGGCGGTGCAGTATGTGGATGGCCAGCTTACGGTCTCCACCATTTTTGCAAACGAAAAAGCCATCGCGATAACCACTCCCCATCGGGTAGTACCTTATTTCTGCTCCATCAGCGACGACGGCCATTGGCTGCTCTATTCCGTCAAAACAAAGCAGGAGAAAATTACCTACGTACACGATTTGACCCGTAACGGCGAAATGAAACAGCGATATCCGTTTGCAATCGAGTCTGTTGCCTTCACCGGGGACGGCAACAAGGCATTTATTGTCCATTCCAAATCATTCTGGGGGTCAAAACTGGCGGCTTACGATACGCAACACTGGCAGTTGCTGGCCGAACGTTCGATAACCGACTTAACCACCAGCATCGCCGTGAATGCCGACGGTTCGCAGTTACTGGCGGCGGCAAGGTCGGTCGTGCGGGTAATCGATACAGAAACGCTGGAAACCGAAAAAGTGCACTGGGAGACTTCCCGGTTGCATGGGGTAGTGTACAGCCCCACGGACCTGCACCAATACGCCAGCATCAGCCATAAGAACCGGATTGAGGTGAGAGACCTTTCGGTCGATCGGGTGGTACACACCATCCATGCCGACCAAGGACAGGTTACACAATTGGCCTACGCGCCCGATGGGAGGCACCTGATGAGTATCGACGGCGCCGGACATCTTGATATATGGGACTTGCAGGAGTATTCGCGCGTGATGGCCCTGGAAAACATCACCGCAGCCGACGGGCTTGAGGAGGGCAAACTGACGGTGCTTAGCCAAGCAGGTTGGCAATCCGCGAAAACCGATTTTACGGGGGTGCCCGTAGGCGCCCCTCCCGCACGGCCCGAGTCGGCTTTTCTGAACGGGCCCACCAGCAAAGTGGGCATCGTTCCGATACCCATCATTTCCTACAGTCCCGAAACAAGCTTTTTACTGGGACTTGGAATGAGTTTCATATTCCCTCCCAAAGACAATGGATCGTCCGCACCCTCCCGTTTCTTCCGTCCGTCTTCGATCACGCCTTCAATAGCCTATGGCTTCAACGGTCAATTGCAGACAAATCTGACGGTAGATTATTTCAGCAAAAGTGGATGGCACTTCTTCAACCAAGCCAGTTTTCTTCACAACAACCGGTCGTACTTCTTCGGGTTGGGCAATGGCGCCCAAAAACAGCACAGCACCGTTTACCACAACAACGTGTTTTCCTGGGAAGGGGAAGTGACCAAAGCCATTGGGCATCGCCTCTTTGCCGGCATTACCTACCAGGTCCGTAACGACAGTCGATTGGATTTCGATGAATTGGCCGCGCTCCCGGTGCCCGACAAGCGTGGTGGATTTTTAGCCGGCGCGGGCCCGGTCTTGCGCTTCGACACGCGAAATGACCTGTTTTTCCCGACAGGCGGCTATTACGCTGACCTGTCCTTTAAGCGCTATGGCGGATGGCTTGGAAGTGACTACGGATACAGTGATCTCAAACTCGATTACCGCGGGTTCCACGCTTTGCCGATATTGACGGAAGGCACCACCTTGGCGGTGCAAGCACTGTACCACGGTATCTGGACTGGAGATGCACCTTTTTACCAATTGCCCTATCTTTCGGCCGACCGACTATTGCGTGGTATATGGCGTAACCTCTATATCGACAAACAGGCCGTTGCGTTGCAGGGCGAGCTGCGATCTAATTTCAGCAATGTCGACCCGCGTTACGGCTATGTGGTGTTCGCGGGAGCAGGGGATGTAGCGCCCAATTTTTTTGAGGATTACCAACCCGGCATTACCGGCGTATTTGGCGTGGGGTTCCGGCAACAGGTCATCCCCAAACTCAAACTGCAATCGCGGATTGACCTATCTGTGACCACCAAAGGGAACGTCGGTGTCTTCGGAGGGGTGGGATTAACGTTTTAACCATGCTCAGGAAGCCGTTCAAGTCAATCCTGGCGTTTCTTAAACGTAACCGTAAAAGGCTTATCCTCTTGACGTTGATGAGTTTGGTGCTTCATGGCACCTTGTTTTTCATGGCGTACATGGCCAATCCCGAAAAAACCGTATACGATTTCAGCAAGCGATTCGGGCTCGGCATCAATACGATCTTGTTTATCGTGGAGGCGGTCGCCACCTACTACCTGCTGATCTTTCACGTGATTTTGCCCCTGATGCACAAGGTGCGCAAGTGGCGTGCGTTGGCTATTTTTTTCGTGATGTTCGCTGTAAAATTAGGTATTAGTTATTGGTGGCTCTTTTCGGCACCGCAAGAACCCCAGAACACGCTTGAACGATTGTCCACCACCGCCATTCCCGATGATAGTGTTTCCTGGTTTTTGCTGTGGCATGCCATGTTTAGTTTGTGTGACTTGGTCGCGTGCTTTTCGGTGGCGTTGATGGCGGAGTGGATACGCAAAAGCAAGCAGCAGATCATTTTAGAAAAGCAAAAGGCAGAGGCCGAGCTCAGCGCACTAAAACATCAGATCAATCCTCATTTCCTGTTCAATTCATTGAGCTTCATTTATAGCAAAATCATGAAGAGTGATGAAAAAACAGCGGAGTCCGTATTGATACTGGCTGACATCATGCGCTATGCACTCACCAAAAGGGAAGATGCACATGGTCGGGTAAACATCATGGAGGAAGTAATGCATCTAAAAAACGTGATCGAAATCAATCAGCGGCGGCACGATCATCGGCTGAATATTTGTTACGATGAAGACCTAACCAACTCTTCCGCAACCATCGTTCCCTTGGTGCTGATCACCCTGGTCGAAAATGCGTTTAAACATGGCAACTTACTTGACCGGGATCACCCTATTTTGATAAATCTGCATACCAACGACCGGGAATTGTCGTTTTATATAAAAAACAAAAAAGGCAAGGGCATCAAGGAACTTTCCAACGGCATCGGCCTGCAAAACATTATCCGGCAACTGGATTTAATCTATGGCAGCCGTTATACCTTGTTATTGGAAGACGAGCCATCCACATTTGCTGTGCGACTAAAAATACCATTAAATTCATGATAGACTGTATCATTATCGATGACGAGCAGCATGCGGTCGATGTACTGGAGCACCACGTGGCACACGTTCCCTACCTCAATTTAATTGCCGCAACCACCGATCCCATTGCCGGGCTCGCGCTGCTGAATGAAATGGCGCATGGCGTGGTATTCCTCGATGTACAGATGCCAAACCTAACCGGGGTTGAAATACTCAAACTGATCAAACGGGATATCCGCGTCATCATGACCACCGCTTATAAGGAATATGCACTGGATGGGTTCGAACATGAGGTGGTGGACTATCTGTTGAAGCCCATTGGGTTCCCAAGATTCCTCAAAGCGGTGGGCCGGCTGACTGCACCCCATCGCGCCCCACGTGCGGCAACCGATGGGAACGGGTCTTTTCTTTTTGTAAAGACGGGACAGAAGGGGAAACTGCTCAAGGTGGATATACGGCGCATCACGTATATTGAAGGGCTGGGAAACTATGTACTCATTCATAGCGATGGACAACAGCCAGTCACAACTTACCTCAGCATCAAGTATTTATACGAACACCTGGTCGATAGGGGTTTTATCCGGATTCATAAATCGTTCATCGTGTCCTTCACCTATCTAACCGCTGTCGAAGGGAACATGGTTCGGGTGCGGAATGACGACCGACCTATTCCGATCGGAAGTGCCTATAAACAGGAACTCTTCAATCTGGTTAACAGCAAGTTACTTTCATTTCCAGCTAAATAAGGATAGCGTTGGAGCTGTTATTAACAGCGCTCTTGTGTGCTAGAACGCAAAGGAATAGTACTGTAGCGATTCCCGAACCATCGTGTAATCTTCCAAAACTCAGGCTGTGGATAAGGCGACATGTTCATCTGCACTCAAACGTCCCGGCAGAACGATGGTTTAAAATCTGGTTTTTCACCCGAGTTGGATTCGTATGACATAAGCAGAAATCTTGCACCTACGTATCACGGTATGGCGTTTTGTCTTTTGAAAAACGAACCTGGAAAACAAAACCGTAAATTATATAAATTGCGCAATAGTTCACATCGATAATGTTAAAGCAAGACACCCTTCATATGCAGAAGAATATTGCATATATTTGGAAGTTAAGCGTAATTTAGAACCAATCATATTCAGACAAGCGGTAAACGAAGTTATCAAAATGAAAGGCTTAAATCATTACGTTGACTTGTACAAAGAACAACTTAAAAAAGGCGACGTTCAAAAAGCATACATCGGACTTGTTAAGTATGTAACGACACTTAGGACAACCTTATCCAAAAACCTTTCCGAAAGGTATTCGTTTGGAAATCTTTTCCAAGGATATATGGATTATACATACTTCTATTACGCCAATGACTTCTTAAAAAAGAAAAAACTAAAAATGGGCCTTGTGTTGAACCATACGGAAATGCAGTTTGAAATCTGGCTATTAGGACAGACTATTCCAATTTAAGAAAAATATTGGCAGTATTTTAAAGCAACTAAGTGGAATAAAGACAGAACAACCAAGCCACCATATTCCATTCTTGAGACTGTGTTAATTAAGAACCGGACTTTGACAACTTGAACAAACTCTCTCAACAGATTGAGGCCAAGTTGGTCTTGGTTTCAGACGAGATAACAGAAGAAATAAAGAAGAGCAAATTGACATAAAGTTATGCAAGACTAGTAGTTAACTTTATCTCAAAGTTCGTTTCCCTTATGGAAGATGATTAGCAAAAGTTAGCCGCCTCTTTTCTTTTTGTTATAATTTGCTTTGCTAACAATAAGCAACACCTGCTCCCGCGGGTGGGAGCCACTTCAAATCTGGCAGCCAATACCGTCGTGGCGATAGGTCCCGATGCCGCGGTGAACAGCTTCGGTTGCGATTTATCCCCATTTACCGTCGTCTTTGTACGCTTTACCCTGTATTTAGGCCGCTTCGCGAACTTCTTACTAAAGGACATAATCGCCCCGCGGTACCTTTGTATCAACAAATGTAAAAACGTAACAAGATGAAAAAATTATTCTTAACAATGATGGCAGGATTGGGAGTTACCATGGCGGTAAATGCCCAAAGTACGGACAAAGGAACGGTGATCGTAGGCGGAAATGTGTCCTATGATTATAAAAAAGTAGTCGATGTGGATGGCAATACGCAGCATTATGCGATTCTGCCGCATGTCGGATATTTTGTGCAGAATAACTTCGCATTGGGGCTTGGCCTCGGCTATTCGGGGGAAACCACGAAAAGCGCCGCCGATGTGAAGACGTCGCTGGGTGAATTTGCCGTGGCTCCCTATGCCCGCTATTACAAAGGTGATGGCAATGTGAAGCTTTTCGGGCAGCTGGCAGCTCCCATGGCATGGGGTACGCAACATGTAGATGGCGACAAAACAGGAACCACCGAACGTTATGGCGCAGCATTGTCACCGGGTATCGCTTATTTCCCTAGCAGCAGATTAGGCATTGAGCTGTCGGTGAGAGGCTTGTATTACGAATATTCCTCCCAGAAACCCGAAGGCGGGTCTAAGGTAGGGGTGAATGAATTTGGACTGAACGCAAACTCCTTAGCGCCGTCCATCGGGATAAACTTTTACTTCTAAACCGGGCTATCCAACCCGTTTCGTGTCCCCGGTTTACGCATGCGTAGATCGGGGCTTGTTTTTTGTGCATGGTGATTTTTGGTAAAGCTATTCAATTTGTACATATTTGTTGTATGCGGATAAGGTTTCCCCTAAAGGAATTGATCAGGTACAGCCTCGTGTTGTCGCTGTCGATCATGGTATTTGTTGCCATCATGACTTACTCGCAGGAGCTGGACTTGTTGTCCGGGATTTCCAGGGCAACCCTAAGCGGGGCGGTACTGCTGGTTACATGCGCGGTCAGCATCTTATTGATCGTCCTGTTTGAAAAGCGGAATTTTACCGATTCTGCCCGCCATACGCACTTGCGATTGTTTCTGGGAAGCCTGATCAATGTACTGTTCATGTTTGGCTACCATTTCTTCCGGCTTTGGGCCGAAAAATACGGGTTGATTCCCAGCGCGCTCTACGTTTCGGAAGAGATGCAGGTACTGGAGGGCTGGCAGCTGTACCTGCTTATTATCATCCCAGCCCTGATGGTATACGGACTGGTGCATCTACTGCACAACTTCATCCTATTGAACCACCTGAAAACGCAAACCGAGCTGGAGGTGTCGCACCTGCGATCTGTCAACGCGGAAACAACGAACCAGCTGCTCAGGCAACAGGTGCAGCCGCATTTCCTGTTTAACGCGCTGACCGTGCTGAAGTCGTTGATCAGGAAAGACGGAAAGACGGCAGAAGCATACCTGCTCCGGTTATCCGATTTCCTCCGTATCTCATTCTCCCAGAATAAAAAGGGTATAGCAACTGTGCGGGAAGAGGTCAAACTATGCCGCGATTACCTCGAAATGCAGAAAATGCGGTTCGGGGACGCTCTGGAGTATACGTTTGACGTACCGGACAGCTACCAGGATGGCATCCTCCCCTTTTTCTCCTTGCAGCCGCTGGCGGAAAATGCCGTCAAACATAACGAGTTGACGGATGAACGCCCCCTGCATATCCGCATCACGGTACATGACGGAGTCATCAAAGTGGAGAACAACCTACAGCGCAAAGCGAGTGTAGAAGGGTCAACAGGCAATGGGCTGTCGAATTTATCTGAGCGCTATAAACTCTTGTCTGGCAATAACATCCACATCGTTGATGATGGGGTAAGCTTTTCGGTCGCTTTTAATATCATTCCCGTATGAACATCGTAATCATTGAAGACGAAAAACTGACCGCTAAGGATTTGGAGGATGTGATCTTAGAGGTAGCTCCTTCATCCAACATCGTGGCTGCACTCCACTCGGTAAAGCAAGGAATCGATTACTTTCGTCAACACCCGTTTCCGGACCTGATTTTCAGCGACATCCAGTTGGGAGACGGGCTGAGTTTCGACATTTTTCATGCAGTGGAAATCAGCACGCCAATCGTTTTCTGTACCGCGTATGACGAATATGCACTTCAGGCTTTCCGGCTCAACGGGGTCGACTATGTGCTCAAACCATTCACGCCGGAAGCGGTAAAAGCCGCGCTCGATAAGTATAACGGCCTTTCAAATGCATTTTCGGGCAGCGGCAATGCCATACTTGAGATACAGCGGCTGCTGGATGAGATGAAACCCGCCAAATCTTCCAGTATACTGGTTAATCACAAAGAGAAAATCATACCCGTCAAGGTTGATGATATTGCGGTTTTCTATATCGAGAACCAAGTGACCTACCTCACTAATTTTGCCGGGAAGACCTACTTCTTGAATAAGACGCTCGACCAGATCGAACAAATGTGCGGCAAAAAATTCTTCCGTGCGAACCGCCAGTTTCTCATTAACCGCGATGCCGTAGGCGATGCGTCCCATCACCTGTCGCGCAAATTTTCTGTACGGCTGACCATCCCCTTCGAACACTCCATCACCATCAGCAAAGAGAAGCTGAGCGAATTCCTGGCCTGGCTGGCGCAATAACCATCCCTTCATTTTCAACCCCATAATTAAATGGGTGAAGCGTTGATTTGTCCGCTTCACCGAACTCTTGCTGGGCTTCCGGCAGCACACCCCCTACTTTTGCACCTGTCACAGAAAATTAATATGACGATGAAAATAGTTTATGCAATAGGTGCGGCTTTACTTTTAGCAGGTAGCGTATCCGCCCAGACCGTATTGAGCTTGGAAGATGCCATCTCGTATGCGCTGGCCAACAGCACCGTGCTGGAAAAGGCAAGGTTGGATATCGAACAGGGACAGGAAGTGGTCGCCGAAACCCGTGCGGGAGCACTGCCGCAGGTAAACGTCACCAGCTCGGTAACTGGAAACCCGATTGTCCAGCAATTCGTCTTGCCCGCGGAGGCTTTTGGCGGCGCCCCCGGTGAGTTTATGGCCATAAGGGCCGGGCAAAGCTGGAACGCAATGACTCAGGTGCAGTTGACCCAACAGCTTTTCAACAAGCAATTGTTTGCGGGCATAAAGGCCGCAAAGGGCAGCGCCGAGTATTACCAGATGATGAAGGACCTGAGTGAGCAGAATGTCATCCAGCAGGTGGCGGTCAATTATTACATGGTGATCATCAACCGCGAGAAGCTGGACGTGGTAGCGTCCAACATCGCGCGCATCAGCGAATTGGAGAAGATTGTCCGCGGGCAGTACGAATCGGGACTGGCCAAGAAGATCGATCTCGACCGCATCCTGGTCAACAAAAGCAACCAGGAAGCACAGCACGAGGAGCTTAGGCGGGCACTGACCCATCAGGAGAACCTGTTGAAGTATTACATGGATATGCCCATCGACGAAGAAATCGCATTGCCCGAACTTGCATTGGAAGAACTGGAACGCAGTACGCAGTTGGCGGCCACAGCAAGCAAACACCAGGTGCAGGACCTGCTTGACTATCAGGTGCTGAAAAAGCAGGAAGAACTCCTGCAGTACGAACGCAAAGCCCGCCGGGGTGAATACTTCCCAACGCTTTCGCTCGATGCGAATTACGTTTTCAATACCCAGAGCAATAAGCTTAACCTCTATAGCTCCAACGCGCTGAATTTCGATATGTCGGCAATATCGCTGCGGCTGTCCATCCCGATATTCGATGGTTTCGCAAAGCGGTCGCGGATCCGGCAGAGCGACATTGCCCTCCGTAAAATCGGTGAAGACATCCGGAACACGGGCAATTCCCTGATGATGGCCAGCGAAAACGCTGCGAACCAGGTGAGGAGCTCTTCCAAAACCGTGGCCAACCAAAAAGCAAACATGCACCTGGCGATGGACGTGTTCCTCAGCACGCAGAACAACTACAGAAACGGGCTGGCAACGTTGACGGATCTGCTCAACGCCGAATCCGAGCTGGTCGTGGCCCAAAACAGCTACAACGAGGCCCTGCTCAATTTCAAGATCGCGGAAATTGACCTGGCCAGATCACGCGGGGAGATTAAATCGATTTATAATTAGTCATACATCATTCATACATCAAGAAATGAAACGGATAATCATTACCACCCTTACCATACTGGCAGCCGGCGCATTGGCCGGTTGGATACTGATCAACAACCGGAACAAAAACGAGGCGAAAACCGCTGTGGTGGCCCGGACGGGAAGTGCCGTTGCCGCCATGGTGTCTCCGGCTTCCAAGCAGCCCATCAAGCTTGACTTCTCGGCCAATGGAAGCTTTTCCGCAAACCAGGACCTGGAACTGCTGTCGGAGACGAGCGGCCGGATCACCGAGATCAGGGTGAAAGCGGGAAGCCGGGTATCGAAGGGACAGGTACTGGCAGTGATCGACTCGGAGGTAGCGTCTCTCGATGTGAAACAGGCCGAAGACGCGTACCAGAAGCTGACAACGGATTACCGGCGTTATCAGTCCTCGTTCGAAACCGGCGGTGTCACCAAGGCGCAGCTGGACGACATCGAGCTATCGCTGCGGAATGCCGAAAGCAAGCTGCAACAGTCAAAAAGGCGTCTGAACGATGCCGTCATCAAAGCCCCGATTGCCGGGGTCATCAACAGCCGGTCGGTGGAAGTGGGCTCCTTCGTGTCGCCGGGCACCAAGCTTTTCGAAATTGTCGACGGCTCGCGCCTGAAGTTGAATGTCACGGCCAATGAATACCAGGTTGTCCACATCAGCTTAGGCGACCGGGTATCGATATCCAGCAACGTATTCCCCGATGCGGTATTCGAAGGTATCGTGAGTTTCATCGCCGAAAAGGCGGATAACACCATGAAGTATCCCGTTGAAATAACGGTAGAGAATACCCGGAACCTCCCACTTAAGTCGGGCATGTATGCCACCGCCAAATTTGAATTTCCGGAGGAAGCCCCACGGGTGGTCATCGACCGGAACGCTTTTATCGGAAGCGTCAACAGCAACCGGATATATGTCTATTCGGAAACAGACCAAACAGCCAAGCTCCGGGAGGTGGTGTCTGGCCGTATTATCGGCGAACAGGTGGAGATTCTGAGCGGTCTGGAAGAAGGCGAAATGGTCATCACGAGCGGACAGATTAACCTGAATAACGGTACGCGCGTAGAAGCGCTTACGCAATAGTCTTAACAACGCAATAAAATGAAGATATCAGATATATCGATACGAAGACCGTCCATCGTGATCGTGGTCTTCACCGTGCTGACCTTGTTCGGCATCGTCAGCTACCTTTCGCTCAACTATGAGCTGCTGCCCAAATTCTCACCCGGTGTCATCACCGTATCCACGGTATACCCCGGAGCATCCCCGGGCGAAGTGGAAACCACCGTCACCAAAAAACTGGAAGACGCGGTGGGCACCATGGAGAACGTCAAAAAGATCGAAGCCACGTCGTTTGAAAGCCTGTCGTTGCTGGTGATTACACTTACCAGCAATGCAGACGTCGACCTGGCCCTGAACGATGCCCAGCGAAAGGTCAACGAAATCCTGTCGGACCTACCGGACGATGCGAAAACCCCCTCACTGGTGAAATCGTCTGTGGACGATCTGCCGATCATGACCCTGTCGGCGACCTCCGGAATGGACGATGTTGCTTTTTTTGACCTGATGGACAAAAAAATCCAGCCGAGCCTGTCGCAGATAACCGGTGTGGCACAGGTCAACCTCATCGGCGGGCTGGAACGTGAGATCCGGGTGAGCGTGGATGCACGCCAACTGGAAGCCTACGGGCTCTCCATGATGCAGGTCCAGCAAGCCATTGCCACCGCAAACATGGACTTCCCGACGGGGAGCATCAAGTCAGACCGGCAGGATATCCTCGTGCGGTTGGCCGGCAAGTTCGAATCGGTGGAAGAACTCCGCGAGCTGGTGGTACTGGATACACCCGGCGGAGGACAGGTGCTGCTGAAGGATGTGGCGCATGTTCAGGATACCCAGAAGGAAGTGGAAAAGATTGCGCGTGTAGACCGGCAAAACGCCATCGCGGTGCAGATTATCAAACAGTCTGACGCGAATGCGGTGGAAGTAAGCAAGCAGACCCAGGCGCTCATCGAGCAGCTACACGATGAATACCATGCTGAAGGGCTGCAGATCGACATCGCCAACGACAGCTCGGTCTATACCCTTAAATCAGCCAATGCGGTCTTGATTGACCTCATATTCGCCATCATTCTGGTGGGACTGATCATGCTGTTTTTCCTGCACAGCCTGCGCAACGCCCTGATTGTGATGATTGCGATCCCGATATCGCTGATTTCCACGTTTGTAGGCATGTACCTGATGGACTTCTCGTTGAATCTGATGTCGCTGATATCGCTTTCGCTGGTAGTGGGCATCCTGGTGGATGACGCCATCGTGGTGATTGAAAACATCTACCGGCACATGGAAATGGGCAAGAACCGGGTAAGGGCGTCCCTCGATGGAGCGAAAGAAATCGGCTTTACGGTTATTTCCATCACCCTGGTCATCGTGGTGGTCTTCCTGCCGATATCGCTGGGCAGTGGCATGGTGGTCAGTATCCTGCGGGAATTCTGCCTGGTGGTGGTTATCGCCGTGCTGCTCAGTCTGGTGGTGTCATTTACGGTTGTTCCGTGGCTCACCTCACGGTACGGCAAGCTGGAAACCATATCCAATAAATCGTTCTTCGGGCGGTTGGTCAATGCTTTTGAAGCCAAACTGCAGCAATTCACCGGCTGGGTATCAGGTATACTGGTATGGGCCCTGGATCACAAATTCATCACGCTTGGCATCATTTCGGTCCTGTTCATCGGCTCTTTCGGATTGATTTCGGGCAAGTTCATCCAAGCCGAATTCATGCCGCAGGGCGACCGGGGCGAGTTCCTCGTGCAGATTGAGCTGCCGAAAGACGTAGCAATTGAGCAAACCAACAGGGTGACCCAGAAGGCGGAAGAATACCTGGCGGCCAAGCCGGAAATCGTATCCATGATCACTACGGTTGGCCAGTCGAGCGCCAGCAGCGGTGCCAGCCTGGCCCCGGCCTACCAATCCGAAATCACGGTGCAACTGGTCGATCAATCTGAACGGGATGATCCGGCCGATATATACGCAGCCAAAATCAAACAGGAACTGGAAAAGGTATTGGTGGGAGCCAAGGTAAAAACCATACCTGTCAATATCGTGGGACTGGCACAGGCTGCTCCCGTACAGATGATCGTAAAGGGGACAGACCTGGATAGTGTAAACGCGTATGCGGAAGATGTGCTGAGCCTGCTGTCGCGGATACCGGGAACGACGGAGGCCAAACTTTCTGCGGAATCGGGCAACCCCGAAGTCTCCGTCAAGGTAGACCGCAAGAAGATGTCCGCTTTGGGTCTATCCATCCAATCCGTCGGCGCCACGATGCAGATGGCTTTCAACGGCAATACCGACAACAAGTTTCAGGATGGCGAATATGAATATGATATCAATGTGCTTTTTGACGGATACAACCGCCGTAATATCGATGACGTGCGCAACATCAAGGTCGTAAACGACCGGGGCGAACTCGTATCGCTCACGCAGTTTGCCGAAATCACGGAAGGCTCGGGTCCGAGCCAGTTGGAGCGGTACGACAAGAGCATATCCGTCAAGGTGATGTCGCAGGTGGTAGGCCGTCCGTCCAGTGCCGTCGTTACCGACCTGGAAGCGCAGCTGGAAACCATCCATAGGCCCGCCGGTGTCACCTACTTATGGGGCGGCGACATGGAGAACCAATCGGAAGGCTTCGGCTCCCTATTCATCGCACTGCTCATTTCCATCTTCTTGATTTACTTCATCATGGTGGCACTCTATGACAGCTTTGTGCATCCCCTGGTGGTGATGTTCTCCATACCCCTATCAGTCATCGGCGCGCTCATGGCGCTGGCACTCACGAACAACTCACTGAATATCTTCACGATCCTCGGGATGATCATGCTCATCGGCTTGGTGGCTAAGAATGCGATCATCCTGGTTGACTTTACCAACCAGATCAAACGCGAGGGGTTGTCTACACGCGAAGCGCTGATCGCCGCCAACCGGGCACGGCTTCGCCCCATCCTGATGACGACGATCGCGATGGTCATCGGTATGTTGCCGATTGCTTTGGCAGGGGGCGCCGGCGCGGAACTGAAAAACGGCCTGGCCTGGGTGATTATCGGTGGCTTGTTGAGCTCCCTGTTCCTCACACTCATCGTGGTGCCCGTGGTATATCAGCTGTTTGAAAACGTCATGAACAAGCTGGGCATGAACAAAGAAAAGATCAACGTTGACGAACTCGCGGCCGAGCCATATGAGCATGTCGCTGTCAAAGAATATTAACCATCGAATCAATCACTTTTAACTTCCTGTTATCATGAAAAAGTATAGCATAAACAACGCACTGAAGTTTTGGTATTTGCCGCTTATAGCCGGCATACTGCACATCAGTCTGGGAATATGGGCGTTTCTGACGCCCATAGGTTCTTTTTTGGCACTGACTGTCTTCCTAAGCATAGGCATTGCCGCTGCCGGACTGCTCGAATTGATCTATGCCTTTTCTAACCGTAAGTCCCTCACCAACTGGGGCTGGCACCTGATCGGCGGGCTGCTCAATCTCATTGTCGGCATCTGCCTGGTTTCAAACCCCGGCATCTCCGCGCTGATGCTTTCGGTGTTTATTGGAGTGTGGCTGCTGTTCAGGTCGATTATGGCCACTATAAACGCGTTTGAGGTAAAACGCCAGGGCGAACGCAAATGGGGGTGGCTATTGGCGGCCGGTATATCAGGGGTACTGTTCTCGGCCATGATCTTGTGGAATCCCGTGTTTATGGGGGTTGCTATTGGCCTATGGATGGGGGTAGGTCTCGTCATCCTCGGTATCATCCATATCGCGCTGGCCATGATTCTCCGGAAGCTGAAAACATACCAGGAACGTTCCAGAAGCGGGTTTAATGATTATATCGAAATATGAAAAAGCAGCTGCGATACACACGGCCTCAGAGATTTCCTTGTTATGCGCAAAAAGAAGATCGTGATTCATCCGGAATTCCAATCATACGGTCCCTTTATACACGCCATTCCCAGCCGCTTTTGGGGATATGGGGATGGTATTGAATAAGGGTAGAAATGAGGTAAGGATGATCCAAATAAAAGGCGAGCGGTTTGTTGTTAAATATTTTGAGCGGATAACGCAGGCCAATCGCTTTATTTATGCATTGTTTCGCAAATCAAAGGCGCAGCGTTCGTATGAGCATGCGTAAAGACGGTAAGGGCAGCGTGGACATCTCGCTGCTGGTGGAGCATAAGAGTCGGCCCGACAAGTATACGCCCGTACAGGTTGGGGGCTACATCTTCTCGGGCTACCAGCAGCAAATAGAAGAAGGCAGAAAGCAACTTTCGCCCATCATCCCCATTTTATTCTACCACGGCGAGGAAAAATGGGAATATTGGACGTTGGATCGGCTGTTTGCTGATTTGGAATCCGAGTTGCTTGGATTTCTTCCGAAATTCGACTACCTTTACAGCAACCTGCGCGATGCTAGCGACGAGGAAATCAGGGCATTGGACAACCATTTCCTGGTGGCATCATTGTTGTCGCTCAAGCATGCGCATGACAAGGCGTGGTTGGGCAGTAATTTTTCCTTGGTGATGACCATCGGGCTAGCCAACGTGGAGGGGTATCTGGGGCAGGAGTTGGTGGTGTATTGTTTGCATCAGGCGGAATTGTCGCCCGAGGAAGCGAAGAGATTGACTAAAAAACTACCAAAAACGATCAGGAGGCAAGTTATGAGTACGTATGAATTGCTGAAAGCAGAAGGAAAGGCAGAAGGATTTGAATTAGGTGCCGAGCAGAAAAGCTATGAGGTTGTGAGCAATCTATTGGCTGCGGGAAAATTCACCGTTGCTGAAATTGCTAATTTTGCTACGGTAACCGAAGATTTCGTCGAGAAAGTCCGTGCTGATTTGGACAAGAAGAAAAAGAAGTAGCGACAGCTAGTCCACCATTACAGAATATTGAGCCATCCCACATTGGTCGGATGGCTTTTTGCTTTCTACAGGTTCAGCACCGACCGGTGGCTTTTTCTCATTTCCGTTCTTAAAGATTCAATACCGAACAGCCTACCGCTTCTTCTTATACCACTTCGGCTTCGACTTGCCCTCCCGCACCAGCCATCCTTTTTCACTACCCCGTATTCAGCATACCGGTATCACCCCTCCCCTTCCGCCGCCATCCCGGCTCCGCCATTCCTTTCACTTCTTCCTCACGTAGGCAAAGACCTTCTTTTTCGAGACCTTGCCCCCCTTGGTTTTTTTGGTGGTTTCCCTTTTCTCCAATTCCTTGTCTACGTATTTCGCCAACAGCTCATACAGCCTCCCCGACTCCAAAATCAGGTTATGATCCTTTGCAAAATCAGCTATCATTTGCTCCACGAGATGCTCAGTGTCTCGCTCATACTTCCGGGGCCGCTCGGTCGGCTTTCGGGGCGTCTCTTCTAAGCCTGAACAGCCACACCGATAAATGATAAAAAATTTAGTAAGTATCGATGATTCTGAGTATATTCGCTTCATCATCAACGATGAAATATGGCAGGACCTAAAAAGACGAATAGCGGCAGGCAGGACGACCGGCTCTGGAAAGCGGTGCTGGAGCATGTTTTCCGTGATTTCCTGAATTTCTTCTACCCGGACGATGCCGACCTGTTCGATTCAGCAGGGAGTTCGAATACTGGGATAAGGAGCTCGATGAGCTTTTCCCGGAGCACCGGCGGGGCCGCAACAGAAGCATGCGGTACGTGGATAAACTGGTAAAAGTATTCCTTAAAGATGGCAGCGAACGGTTCATCCTCTGCCACATCGAGGTGCAGTCGCACAAGGGCCGTGGCGACCTTGCCCGGCGCATGGCCGATTACTACATCCGGTTGCGCGAGAAATACAAAGTTCCCATCACGGCCATCGCCATACTGGCGGACGGCCATAAAAGCTACCGGCCATCGGTGTATGAGGAAGGGCTGCTGGGCACCAGGCTGTCTTACGAGTTCACCACGTACAAGGTGCTGGACCAGGACGAAGCCGCGCTGCGGTCAGACGCGAATCCGTTCGCCGTGGTGGTGCTCACGGCATTGATGTCCATCAAGCAGCCGGGTGCGGACGACGATGCACTGCATGGCATCAAACGCGACCTGTATTTCGAGATGAAGGCCCGCAGGATGCCAAAGTACACGCGGGCAGGCATATATGACTTTTTGAAATATTACGTTTCCTTTGAAGATGCGAACCAATTCTATATCTTTAAAAGTGAAACAGCACAACTGGAAGGAAGGAGTACCGAAACTATGGGAACAACGGAATATTTTGGTAGATAAGGCCAAAAGGGAAGGCATTGAGAAAGAACGTGCCCGGGCCAAGCGCCTGATTGAGCACGAACGCGCAAAGGTAAAACAGGAACGCGCAAAGGCCTATGCAGAAAAGCTGCGTTCAGCGGCCAAGATGAAGAACAGCGGTTTTGACAACGCGATGATTGCAGACGTGCTGGAACTTCCTATCGAAGAAGTGGAAAAATTGTAGGGTAGGCCGGATATCGCCGATGACTGACAGCCATTTGCCAAGAGGTAGGTGGATTTTGTTTTTATCCTATTTTTTCCCCTTCGGAGCCTTCGCCCCCTGTTTGCACCTCATAGGCGAAGTTTTTCATTCTTCACCAGCCACCCTTTTTCAACCGCTGTGTTCAGCGTGCCCGTAGCACTTGGATAATTGTATCCATAGGTTTCGCGGCAATACTGCTGCACCTCCGGCACATCACGCGGAGTTTTGAAATACCCCGATGGGATCAATTCCTCTTCCAATAGGTCAATCAGCTTTGGGTCCTTGAACAGATTTATATACGCGTCCGAGCCGTGCGCCTTATGGAATTTTATAAGCCGGGCCTTTAACTTATCAGCGGATGGCAACGGTTTGTCGAAGTTGAAAAAGCTGGGGAGGGTGATCTTTTGTCAGATTATTTTATCTTTGCCTATGACCAAATCCGAGCAACCTATTGCAGGCAGATTCATTGATCCGCTCTTGGACTTCAGCTTTAAGCGGATATTCGGTACCGAGCCGAACAAAGACCTACTGATCGCTTTGTTGAACGGCATTTTTCAGGGACGGAAGGAAATAGTCGATTTAGTGTTCAATAAAAACGAATATGCGGGTGATACCGAGGAAATCGGCGGCGTCATTTTTGACCTCACCTGTACTGCATGCAACGGCGAGAAATTTATTATTGAGGTTCAGCGGAGTGCACTGGCCAATCTCAAAAAACGTATGCTGTATTATGGCAGCAAGCTGATATCCGATCAGGCTCCCAAAGGCAAGCGGAAAGAATGGGATTACGCGATCCCCGAAGTATACGTCATCGTATTGATGGACGGGTTCGCTATGCCCAGCGGCGGCCATGACGACCGGTACCTGCACGATATTTGCTTGTGTAACAGGGATACGGGCGAAGTTTTTTATGACGACCTTGGGTTTATTTACTTAGAGTTGCGTAACTTTGCTAAAGAGGAGTCCGAATTGGAGACGGATCTTGACGGTTGGTTGTATGTGCTGAAGAACATGAGCAAACTGAAAAAGATTCCCCTTTACCTTCGGAAGCCGATTTTTGAAAAGCTATTTAACATTGCTGAATACAGCAAACTGACAAAGGAGGAGAAAGAGATGTATGATACGAGTCTGAAACGTAAGTTGGATACGGCCGGTGCGCTTGAATATGCCCGCAGGGAGGGTGAAGAAAAAGGCATAGAAAAAGGCATAGAAAAAGGGAAGGCTTCAGTGGTAGCGAATCTTATTTTGGACTTCGGTTTCGATGATGAGCAAGCTGCCCGTGCGTCCCAAACTTCCATTGATTTCGTTAAGAACGTCCGTTCGGCCTTGGAGAAAAAGAAATAGCGGCCGCTTGGTTGTCGTTATAATGATATTGAGCCATCCGGCGTCGGATGGCTTTTATTTTGTTGTTTTAATCCCCTTTCGGAGCTTTCGGCCCCTGTTTATACTTCATGGGCGAGGTTTTCTGGTCTTTCACCAGCCACCCTTTTTCAACCGCTGTATTCAGCGTGCTCGTGGCGCTTGGATAATTGTATCCATAGGTTTCACGGCAATGCTGCTGCACCTCTGCCACATCGCGCGGAGTTTTGAAATACCCCGATGGGATCAATTCCTCTTCCAATACAATCAGCTTTGGGTCCTTGAACAGATTTATATACGCGTCCGAGCCGTGCGCCTTATGGAATTTTATAAGCCGGGCCTTTAACTTATCAGCGGATGGCAACGGTTTGTCGAAGTTGAAGAAGGGGGGTATGACCCGTCAGATATCACGAGTTTGACGTTTGAAAATATCATAACATTCATCACGGAATGGATAACCAGTCATACGAAGGATTAGAATACAAAAGCCTTTACCGCCAAAAACATAGATTCCTGTGATGTGTTAATACAGACCAAGCCCGCTGCATCTCCCACATTTTACGGTACTTCCACGGCAGGAGATCTTCACACTGCGAGCAAGGTATTAAGTTTCGGCTAATTGTACAGTGGATGGTTACTGGACGGGGGAATAAGGCCTATTTTCATCGGTGGAATAAAAGCTTTAGAGTTATCTACTAGCGAAAAAGATGCGAAATTTAACAAGTGATAAAAAAAGGAAAGGATGCCAACCTTTTTATCGGTTCCCTTTCGACTGCGCTTTGGCAGTGACCAGCTTACATCTATGTGTACATTCCGTTTGGTAAATCATTTTGACGCCTTTAAGTTTTAGGATAGCGGCTTTTCGTATTTTCTTCCGCACGAAGCAACCATTGATCAGCTTTTTCTCTTCGGTTGCTATAAATGAATCTGCCACTGCAAACGGTCAATTTTCAAACGATTTGATCATTTCACTTATTCCAACTTCGTAGGGCGTTACCTTAAAGCGGGGAAAGTGATCTTTGAACTTATCAGAAGACATGATGTAATCATCTTCAAACTGGTAAAGCATCTCAGTCACCTCCCTTAAAGGGGGAATAAACAGCGATAATGTCGTTCTTAAGAAGTGGGAAAGATAGGCAGTCTCATACCTTGTAGATAATGCGCAATTGAAAAGTTCAGTTAGCTGTTCAATTGTGAGCGGGTCACCGGCCGGCAGATGCCACACCTGTCCGTAGGTGCTTTCGTCCAGGGCGAGCTCCACCAATGCTTTACCATTATCGATCGTGTAGGCATAAGTATGCCGTGCGTTTGCTTTACCCAGTGCCATAGGACTTTTTCCGCAGAGCATCCGTTCCAAAAATGATATATGGAACGGGCTGTTAACTGCGTGAGGCCCGTAAAAATCTGCGGACCTGCCGATTACCGCCTGTAGTTTGTGTTTCCTGACCGAACTTAACAGCAGGTCTGCGACGGATTTCCTGGCAATCCCCTTCTTAGTTGAGGGCTGCTGGGGATGCTGCTCATTAAATGGATTATGCAATGGCTTTGAGTACATATATACGTTATCAAAAAAGATCAGAACCGCCTTTGTAACGATGCAGGCTTCGATCACATTCGCCATTAACAGCGGCCAGTCCCTTTCCCATACTTTGGACCGGTATTGTAAACCAACGCAAAGATAAACGTAGGATGATCCATCAATGGCACGGATAGTCTGTTCTTTATCCAACAGGTTGGCCTGTACGGTCCCGGACTCCGACGGTTTCGCGGACCGGTGGACAGCCCTTATGCTGAGGTTCCTTTTTGCGAGCTCAAGGATAACTGCCCTCCCGGTTGCACCGGATGCTCCGAGCACCGTATGTAATTGTGCAGGCATGGTAGAGTGTTAAAAGATAATACTATAGCCAATTCCGATATTGAACAGAAAAGGCGTATTGGCAATCCCGATATTGGCCGCTTTTAACGTTTCGGTTTTGTTTGTCACCCTATTAACGTATTGATGTTTATTGTTATCCAGCGATGTCCAGACATTTTGCCAGTACCTTATGCTGGTCGAGGTAAAAATGCCCTTCAGTGCGTTCGTCTGCTTTTCGAATGGTTTCCACCGGAAGTAAGCGCCCACCCCCAGGGTTACCGTGCGGTAGTCCACAATCTGATTAACGGACTCCTGCCGCCGTGTTCCGTCGTAATAAGCCTCGAATTTGTGCATCTTCGGTTCCAGCCGGATATCAAGGTATCTGTTTAACCGGTACCCCACCCCGAATCCCGTTGAATAAGGCAGGTGATAAGCCACAGATTGTTTCTTTGCATCGCCAACGGTGGTACCTGTTTTGCGCTCCATATCCAATGAAAACCCATGCGAATAGTTGAATACAATCCTGGGCAGATAAAAGTCCACTTCAAAATTCCCGCCCTGGAGAAGTATGGGCTGGATCGCGCCGGCTAAGAGAACAATCTCTTTGGATTTCTTTCCCGAGGTTTGTGCACCTGACACGATGGCTGATAGCATCAGTGTGGTAATAAGCATAAGCTGTTTCATTTTCTGAATTTGTTAAGATTACCTTACAAAGGTCTAAATGAAACAGGCAGCCCGGCTGAACAAATGTTAAGAAATTATTTTACTGACTCCCTTCGTAACCGGCTGAGATGTTGGGGTGTTATGCCCAGAAACGAGGCCGTATATTGCAGGGGGACACTCAGCAGGATGCGGGGATCCTCTTCGATCATTTTGCTGTACCGCTCATAAGCGGTCTTCGATTGAAGCATCGCAACCCGCTTTTCCATCGATATAAACAGGTTCTCTGCAATGACCCTCCGCCAGATGTGCAGCTTGGGGATCTCATCCGATAGCGCCTCCAGCCTTTCTTTGGAAATGTTCAGCAGCTCGCTGTCTTCCATGGCTGTGATATGCTCTGTTGACGGCGTATTGGTCAAAAAACTGGTGAGCGAGGAGACAAAGCTTTCGGGCATAAAAAAATGGCAGGTGGTCTCATCACCGGAAATATCGCCGTAATATACCCTGAGTTTGCCGCTATGTAAAAACGCGACCTGTTTACATACTTTACCCGCTGTGATCCAGTGTTCTCCTTTCCGCAGGGATGCAGGAATAAACGCACGTTCGATCTTTTTCTGCTCTTCAGCGTCCAATCGTATGATTAGGCTTATGTTTTCTAATAATTTCGACATTTTATGATCTTAACAGAGCGGGGTTTTCATAACCATCAAAGTTATGAAGTTTGTATCCGAATAAAAAAACATTTGGCAACTGGCGATCCATCGCTTTTTATTTGCCGGGCGGAAACGTCCTTTAGTTCATAAAGGCGATGAAAGTCATCGAAATCCTTCGGATGGACCCTTTACCCGGGCGGACTGTTCATCACAAACGACCTCCCGCCATCGCCTGCATGAGGACACTCATCAAAGCCGGGATCCGCGTGCCGCAGAATATCGCAATCGTTGGATTCAACAATGATTTCATGAGCCGGATGATCGATCCCGACCTGACAACCATAGATAATCCGGCTATGGAAATGGGGACCGTAGCTGCTCAGCACTTATTGCAGCAGATCAATAAAAACATCCCATTGACAATCAGCAATACCATACTGGTCGGTTCAAGACTCATTGTCCGCTCTTCTTCCTTGAGAAAGCAACCGGTCAAACCGTAGCGGGGTCGCTACGGTTTGACCCACTGGTGGGGATGGTGAGTACCTGAAGAAATTACTTCCCCATTCCTTTCAGCAAAGCCGTTATCCCGCCATCCACCAAAATATCCGTTCCCGAAATAAAGCCGGCCGCCGGGCTGATCAGGAACTCCACGGTGGCTGCGATGTCTTCGGGAGTGCCTATCCGACCAACAGGTGTATTTGGATCATGAACGCCATTTGCTTGGACGTTTCCTGTTCCTTTTTGCTCATTGGCGTACTGATGACTCCGGGGCTGATGGACACGATACGGGCTCCTTTCCTGCCCCAGCGGGCAGCGGACGAAGCGACCTGTAACCGGTTGGCACGTTTGGACAATACATAGGCCTCGCCGGATTCCCGGATATGCCAGTTTCCGACCTGTTCCCTGAGCGCATCGGCGGATAAGGTGGCCACGGCCGATGTTTCTTCTTCCGTCAGCGCCCGGCCCAGGTATCCCGAATTGCTGGAAATGAAAACACCTACCGCCCCCCGGGTCACATACGGCTCAAAAGCCTCGATCATCCGCGCCGTGCCCACGAGGTTAATGTCCATGATGCGTTCGGCACTTCCCATATTGTGGGAGATTCCGGCCGTATGCAAAATGGCAGCGATTTCGCCCAATGCTGCAGCTGTCTTGGCGAATCCATCGACTGAATTCTTGTCGGACACATCCAGGGCGGCCGTCGTGACGTCATATCCCGCATTGCTTAGGTCTTCCGCAACCTTTTCCAGGTGCGCTGTATTGAAATCGCCCAGTACCAGCCTGAAGCCTGCACCTATCCTGGGGCACATGCCATGCCTATGCCCCCTAATCCGGTAATTGCAATTACTTTTTCCATGTTTTTTTATTCTAATATGTGAGGTAATGATCCAAATCGTAGTTTTCCCGTTAATCCACTTCCACGTAGTCGTTCAACCGGTCCTCCAGATCGTCCCGGTATTTCTTTACTTTCCGGAGGATTAGACTCAGCAGGATATGGAGCATGCCAACCGTGACCAATCCGATTGCTATCCAGATGCCGACGGTCACGCCGGTGATGACGGGATTCCAGACCAACAGGGCGGAGAAGAGAACCCCCAGAATACCCGTTGCCAGTACCCGGCCCCATTTCCTTGTCCCCGAACGCTTGAATTCAAACGCATTGATGATCGCTATTACCGATCGGAACAGCAACCATAGCCCGATAAAAACCGACAGCATCAACGCGGATAAGCCGGGATTGAAGAGCAGACAGACACCGATCACCAGGTTCAATATGCCGCCTATCAAACTCCAGCCCCAATTATAGAGGCGCTTCCGGTTGGCGATAGCATAAACCAGTTCGGCAATACCGATCATCAAAATCCCGGCGCTCAGGAACACCGTCAGGGCGAGAAACGAGTTCAGGGGGGTTATAAACACCCAGATTCCCATCATAATATATAAGATTCCGATTATCAGCGGTAAATACCAGTACTTCAATGCTTTTTTAACGATACTTCTTTCCATGGTTAACAGATGATTATGAATGATAAAATTAAAAAATAAATGCGATAGATATGATGCTATTAAACGACGCCCGCGATGTCTTCGGCCCCGGCTGATGCCGTATCCCTGGCTTTCCCGTTTCTGCGGCTTTCCCATTCCGATTTACGCATGCGGTACCGGTGCAATGCGGTACTTGAAATCGCCGAACTGGTGGAAAAAGATGAACGTGAGAAATGCCAGCCCCGCAATGATGACATAGCCCAGCAGGGTTTTGTTGGCGGCAAGTATGGCGTCCAGCCGCACCTGCCCGTAATCGCCCACCTGGCTGTACGTGTTCATGAGGATTCCGTTCAGTCCGTAAAGCCAGAGCGCGATAAACAGTGAGCACCCCATAGCCGTTCAGCAGCTGGGGCAACAGGAACCAATCGATGCTTAGCCCCGGCACCATCATGAAATAGAGGATCACGTAGTTCAATACATAGGCGGCAAATCCCGAAAAGATGTACATCTTGATCGGCAGGTTATGCTTGGTCCAGTGGAAACTGACAAATCCCGCGATGACCATGCCGGGCATCGTCATCAGGCTGAGCGAGGCATTGATTTTCCAGTTGTAGCCGAGGATGGCATTGGTATAGATGGACTGGATGGAGCCGGCGCCCATGAACATCCCGAGGCCGACAAGCAGGATCACCCCGATGCGCACGTTGGCTCTTTTGAACAGCCCGAAGGTCATGTGGGGCCTTTTAAAGCCCGATTGTCAAGCGAATATAAACCGCCCACGGAATTTTCGCTACATTTGTTACATCTTTTTTTAGTGGACATGGCGGATTACGGTAGGTACACGGACCATAGACTCCTATCCCTGTTAAAATCAGGAGATGAGCGGGCATTTGCCGAAATCTACCAGCGCTATTGGGAGGTGCTGTTCCGTCATGCGTTGAGGATATTGCAGGATGACGACCTTGCGAAGGATGCTCTTCAGGATGTGTTTGCCACGCTTTGGGACAAACATGCCACAATAGACGACCGGGGTAGGCTGTCGGCATTCCTGTACCGCTCAGTGCGGAACAGGGTTTTCGATTTGCTTGACCATAGCAAGGTGAAAAATGCATATCTATCCATGGTAACCAAGGTAGCCGACGAAGGAGTTTGGAGTGTCGATGCACATATCAGAGAGAAAGAACTGGCAAAGGCGATTGAACGGGAAGTTGCTAATATGCCTGAAGGTATGCGCAGGGTATTTGAACTAAACCGCCGAGACGGTCTGAGCTATCGGGAAATCGCCTCAGAGCTCCATATCAGCGAAAATACCGTCAAAGTGCAGGTTAGTAGAGCTTTACGACTGCTCCGTAAGGTTTTCAACCTGCTGATCAGTGCGCTAGTTTGCATACTGACCATTGGTTAATATTTTTCTTGCTGGATTTCAGATCGTTACAGATCAATGTAGCGAATTGTCTGCGCCTGCGTAATACAAATCTCCTTCTCAACCTTTATACCAATAAGTAACCAAGGAAGACCCTCCATTTATGATGGACTACAACGACGCAGCGGAAATATATCGTAAGTATAAAGCGGGAACAGCTACCCCTGAAGAGCGGGCATTGCTTGAACAGGCATACGTTCGCCTTGCTGAAACGCAGGGGTTGCCGCCATTCGAAAAAGAGCAAGTCAAAGCTGCTGTATGGAACAAGGTAGTCCCCAAGAAAACAGGCGGATTGTCCCGCTGGCTTCCCTATGCAGCAGCCGCACTTGTCTTTGCGGTAGCGGGCGCATACATGCTTTCAGGCTGGGTAACTGACCGGTCCGCCGAAATCGTAAATGACATCGGGCCGGGCAGTAACAGGGCTACCCTCATGCTGGCCGACGGCCGCACCATTCCATTGCGTGAAGATAAATCGGGCATTATCATCGGCGATTCGCTGGCCTATGAGGATGGTTCTCTCATTGGTATTATGCCAGGTGATACCGAGACACCAACCGTACAACTGAAACTATCCACGCCCCGCGGCGGCCAATATCAGGTTACACTGCCGGATGGTACAAGGGTTTGGCTCAATTCCTCATCCACATTGGAATACCCAAACAAGTTCACCGGTGGCGAACGCGTTGTCCTTTTAGATGGTGAGGCCTATTTCTCGGTAACAAAGCAAGAATGGCCATTCAAAGTTTTATCCAACGGACAGGCGGTCGAGGTGCTGGGTACTGAATTCAACATATCGGCCTACAGTGACGATCCGGAGACAAAGACCACCCTGGTGGAAGGAAGAGTGCAGGTATCATCCCTGGGGGGTAAGAAGGGATCCCAAGAGACAGCCTTACTCAAGCCCAATCAACAGTCCGTTCTGTACAAAGACGATATTTCCGTTAGAACCGTCGGGGTAAGCCAATACACAGGCTGGAAGGATGGGCTTTTTGTATTCAACAATACGGACATCCAAACAGCCCTGAAGCAACTGAGCAGATGGTACGACGTTGACGTGGAATATGATGGAGTCCCACCCAAGACACATTTTTACGGAACCATCGGCAGGGACGAAACCCTTTCTACCGTGCTGAACATACTAAAGCGGAGTGGATTGCAGTTCAAAATCGAAAGGAGCGTAACCATGAATAAATTGATTGTGCAACCGGGAACGATTGATCATGATAACCAATTATAGCGATTAAAAAACCAATTTTTTAACCAATCAAAAACAGACAAATTATGATATCACCATAACAACCGGACAATCCCAGAACTATCGCGCGGCGAATAAAAAAAATACCGGATAGCGCTGACAACACTATCCGGAAATGTTTGGACCGTAGCGATATATTGCTCTTGGAGCAAGCGTTAATTATCATTTTTATTATCCAAACAGTACAAACATATGAATTTTAACACATGTGTTAAAGGCTTTTCTTTGCCTTTAACCTACAGGACGCTTCTGATTATGAAATTGGCGGTTTTCCTTACCATGGTAGTTGTTCTGAAAGCCTCGGCAGTCAGCTTTGGACAAATCACGTTAAATGTCCGGAATATTCCACTGACTGACGCGATGGAAAGCATACAGAAGCAGAGCGGCTATAATTTCTTTCTCCAGGGCAGGGAGTTGGCCAATACCACCTTGACGGTGCACATCCGGAATGCCTCACTGGAAGAAACAATGGACCTGTTGCTGGAAGGGACTGGCCTTGACTGGGAGCTGGAAGGCAAAACCATCATTATTATAAGACGCCCAGCGCGCAGCAGGACAATTAAGGATGTACAGCCACCCCAATCCCAGGATTATACGATAAATGGAAAAGTGGTTGACGGCCAAGGCAATGCTATTGAGGGAGTGACGGTAACCGTAAAGGGAACCTCCGTTGCTACCACAACCAATCCCGAGGGCGATTTCAAACTGGTATTGAAGGAACGGGGACAGGTATTGGTGTTCACAATGATCGGTTTCGAAAGCAGGGAAATTCGATTGGACTCACAATCGGATATTAATGTGACACTGTCAGAAGCTATCAGCGACCTGGATGAAGTCGTGGTAGTGGGGTATGGCACGCAAAAGCGCAGTGATCTTACCGGATCGATTGCTTCTGCAGATTTGGACGCCTTGAGTGGTACACCGAATCTCAACATCTTCCAGAGCGTACAGGGCACGGTTCCCGGGCTCAATGTAGGGATGGTGGATGAGGCGGGAGAGACCCCTTCCATTTCGATCCGGGGCAGAACGAGCTTATCCGGCAGCCAAAACCCACTGATTATCTTAGACGGAATTATCTTCTATGGGAATCTTAGCAGCATCAATCCCAACGATATCAAAACATTGGATATTTTAAAAGATGCCAGTAGTAAAGCAATCTATGGGGCGCAGGCCGCCAATGGCGTGATCCTGATTACCACGAAAAGCGGGCGTGGGGAGCAGAAGCCGCAGATCAGCTATACGGGTTCGTACGCGATTGGTGGACCCTCAAGCAGGCTGCACACGCGCAATCGCGACTCGTATCTTAAGATGATACAAGATATCTTTTGGAGAGAAGCTTATACCGAAGAATCCGGTTATTTGCAGCTGGATGAAAACTTCAATATACTGGAAACCAATCCGTTTTCCCGGGAACTTGCGGTTAAGGGATATGAAACAGGGGCGGATGTCGACTGGTGGGAACTCGGAACGACCAACGCTTCGATCCAGCAGCACAACGTAGGGATCCAGGGAGCTTCGGCCAGAACCAACTACTACCTGTCGTTGGCTTATGACAAGCAACAAAACTACATCATCAATGATAAAATGAATCGAAAGGCTGGCCGGATTAATATCGAAACACAGCTAACCGAATGGTTGAACGTAGGGGTACAGACGTTTGGTACGTTTGCAGACTTCTCGGGCGCGTCGCCGAATCTTACCCAACTTACCCAGGCGGGTCCGCTGCGGACGCCTTACGATGAAACGGGTAAGCTGATAACCGAGTTCGGGGGGCTGAACAACCCACTTATCGCCGTCAATACCGATGATCTGGACCAGCGGAATGAACTATTCGGTAACCTATACGCAAAAATCAAAGTGCCTTTTCTTCCTGGGTTCACTTGGGATATCAATTATGGGAACACACTGCAATGGCGACGGCAGTTCAATTCCAATCCGTATGTAAATGCGGAGACCGGCGAAGCGTGGAAAAACAACTCTGAACTCTACAGTTATACATTTGATAACATCCTGAACTATACGAAAGAGCTGGGTGAAAACCATCACATTGATGCAACGCTTGTCATTGGAAAGAGCCACCGGGAAGCTGATTCGACCATGGCACGGGCCACCAGTTTGGCTAACCAGACGCTGGGTTATAACGACCTGTCACAGGGCATCAATCAATTCACCAATTCGAGCTCGTGGGAAGAAACTTCCCTGTATCAGATGTTCCGGATCAACTACGCCGCATTTTCCAAGTATTACCTCACCGCTACGCTGCGCCGGGACGGATTTTCGGGATTTGCCGAAAATGAAAAAACCGCTTATTTTCCATCCGTTGGAATCGGCTGGACGGTTTCGGAGGAGGCTTTTTTGCGTTCGATTACTTGGCTGAACCATTTGAAACTCCGCTTCAGTTATGGTGTAAACGGGAATCTGGTACAACGGTACAGTTCCTTGGCGAGCGTGGGCTCCTCGCCCACTTACGTGTTCGGCGATGGGGCGTCGACGGCCTACGGTCACGCACCCTCGAGCCTGCCTAATCCGGATCTCAGGTGGGAGAAAACCTATGGGTCGAATTTCGGACTTGATTTTGGGATTTTCGGCGACCGGGTTGTGGGTAACTTGGAGTACTACCAGACGACCACCCGCGATTTGATCTGGAGCCGTGACTTACCGATTCTCACCGGCTTCAACTCCATCATCAGCAACATCGGCCAGATCGGAAACCGTGGCTTTGAAGCAAGCATTACGGCCGCGGCCATCCGGACTACCGACTTTCAATGGAAAATTACCGGAAATTTTTCGCTGAACCGGAACCGGATTGAGAAGTTGCTTGGCGATATTGACGGCGATGGAAGGGAAGACGACCTGATGACCAGTAACCTGTTTATTGGCGAGCCCATCGGCGCAGTTTTCGGGTATGATGTAGACGGCATTTACCAGTTCGGCGAGGAAATTCCCACGGGTTATTATGTAGGGAGTTACCGTATTGTAGATCAGACCGGAGACGGGGTGTTATCCGCGGCCGACCGGGTCATTCTGGGCATGACGGATCCGTTATATCGGTTTGGTATCCATAATCACTTACAATACAAGGGGTTCTCATTGAAGTTTTTCCTGAATTCCATCCAAGGCGGAAGAAAAGGATACTTAGGTGAAAACGAGCCGTTTGAAGCCAGAAGTGCGGATGCAATTTCGGACATGGGAATCTGGGAGGAGGTGGATTTTTGGACCCCCAGTAATCCGGGCGGGCAATTCCGGAGCCCGGCAAGCACGAGTTCCATCAACCCCATGTTGTATGGAAGGCGTAGTTTTCTGCGCCTGCAGGACGTCATTCTGTCGTACAATTTTGATACGGCCTTGCTTTCGAGACTTAAGGTGTCGGGCCTGACCGTTACCCTTGCGGGTAAAAACCTGTTCACGTTGACCGACTGGAAGGGCTGGGATCCCGAAACGGGCAGTGGCTTAGGCTATGGAAGCCGTCCGGTTATGCGTCACTATTCCATCGGTTTAGCATTAACATTTTAAACTTATCGATCATGAAAAGACTGCTCATAGTTTTCTTTATAATTCCTTTTGTAGCGTGTCAGGAAGCTGATATACTTCGGGAGAATCCATCGGGTATCTACACGGCGGATAATATGTATGTTACCGAATCCCACTTCCGGTCTGCGTTGAATATGTTGTATCAAAACTATCGCAACCTATATTATGGAGGAGATGATAATTCTTTTGATTTGCAGTTGGCTACGGATTTGTCGCATGCGGGCCAGGACGGGATTGTCCGATTTTTCAGCGACTATCCGGCGACGCTGGATCCAACTGCTGCCAAAGTATTGTATCATTGGCGAGGCAATTATAAAATTATCGCCAATGCCAATACCATCATTGGGCGGCTGCCCGCATCGGAAGTGCCTATTGAAGCACAGCCGCAGCTAGAGGGGGAAGCCCGTTTTTTCAGGGCCTTGGCCTATCGTTACCTGGTGTATCTGTATGGCGGGGTTCCGCTGATCTTGGAGGAAACGACCTCCGCAAAAAACGACTTTACACGGAGTTCCAAGGAAGAAGTGATCCGGCAGATGATTGATGACCTGCAATTTGCTGCATCCAACTTGCCGAGCATCCCCGATTTGCCGGATGGACAGGTGTCTAAAGAAGCGGCAAACCATTTATTGGCCGAATCGGCGTTGGCAATCGGAGAGAATGAGCTAGCGATTGAAGCCAGCAGTCAGGTCATTGGCAATCCGGCCCTGGCGTTGATGACCGACCGTTTTGGTTCACGCCGGAATCAACCGGGCGATGTATACTGGGATCTTTTCCAGCGGAATAATCAGAACCGGAGCAGTGGCAATACGGAAGGGATCTTTGTCATCCAATTTGAACCGGATGTTCCCGGAGGTGGCCAATCTACCATTGCGCGGACGGGATATCAAATGGAACGGTGGCACACTCCGAATGTACCACTGGCAACGGATCCGGACGATCGGAATCTCATCGCCACTGGTTTTCTTCCGACCTCTATCGTCGGTCGCGGTGCAGGGTGGCTGATGCCGACGTTCCATTTTTCGAATGAAATCTGGTACGATGAGTTAGGTGATATCGACTACCGGGATATGCGCGTTTCGGAGTATAACTTTCCGCGGGGAGTTTTGTACAACAACCCCAGCGGGCCGGCGAAGTACCAGGGGGTGTATTTTGACATCAACACCGACGAAAATCAATACCTATTGAATACAAGCGGCACCTGGTCGCGCGGGGCATACCCCTACCAAACGAAGGCTACGACCCCCGGTGATCATCCGTCTAACCTGATTCTTAACCCCGAAACGATGCAACTGCGTGATATCGGTGGCGTTACTTATACCGATTGGTACGATATGCGGCTGGCAGAAACCTATTTGCTGCGCGCGGAAGCTTACCTAGCGGTTGGGAATACAACGTTGGCCGCGGTTGATATCAATACGGTAAGAAGCCGTGCGGGTGCGGCATCGGTGGATGCCTCGGCCGTTGACTTGGATTTCATCCTGGATGAACGGCTCAGGGAGCTCGGTATCGAAGAAAAGAGACGGCTGACACTGAGCCGGACGGGACGGATGTATGCGAATATCCGGCAATACAATCGTTATAACGCGGACGACATACAGGAACATCACCAGGTTTTTCCGATTCCGCAAAGTGAAATCGATGCAAATATCGGGGCGGTATTAGAACAAAATCCAGGATATAACTAACAAGGACCGGTATTTCAATAGCATATAGAAATTCATGGAGAATCAAAACAAAAATGGAATGATAAATAGATTAATATTCGCAGTAGTATTGCTTTGGATCTGCCAGTCGTGTAAAACAGCGGATCAACAAGCCTTCGAAGCCGACATCATCATTTACGGGGGTACGGCTTCGGCGATTATCGCGGCAGTTCAAGCCAAGCAATCAGGAAAGTCGGTGATCGTGGTCTCGCCTGACAAACACTTGGGCGGTTTATCGTCAGGCGGCTTGGGCTTTACTGATACGGGAGACAAGTCGACCATCGGCGGGCTGGCCCGCGACTTCTATCACCGGGTATATCTTCATTACGAAGATAGCGCTGCATGGCGTTGGCAGCGGCATGCAGAATATGGAAATAAAGGACAGGGTACACCGGCGATGGACGGAGATGCGCGCACGATGTGGATATTTGAGCCGCATGTCGCCGAGCAGGTATTCGAGGATTACGTGAAGGAATTCGACATAGAGGTGCGCAGGGACGAATGGCTGGACCGCGACGCGGGCGTGGTGGTGGAGGACGGTCGGATCAGGTCGATCACCACGCTGAGTGGGACAACCTATCGTGGCAAAATGTTTATCGACGCCACGTATGAAGGCGACCTGATGGCCGCGGCGGGAGTAAGCTACCACGTGGGACGGGAAGCGAACAGTGTATACGGCGAAAAGTGGAATGGCATCCAAACGGGCGTGCTCCATCACTATCACTGGTTCGCATCGGATATCAGTCCCTATAAAATTCCTGGAGATAGCACCAGTGGTTTGCTGTATGGTGTATCTAACGAACCCCCAGGGATATACGGACAGGGCGATCATCGCTTACAAGCCTATTGCTTCCGTATGTGCCTGAGTAACCACCCCGACAACCGGGTGGCTTTCCCAAAACCGGATGGTTACAATCCAGAAAACTACGAACTGCTGGCCCGTGTGTTTGCTTCAGGTTGGCGGGAGACGTTCGAGAAATTCGATCCCATCCCTAACCGCAAGACAGATACGAACAACCACGGGCCGTTTAGCACGGATTTCATCGGTATGAACTATGACTATCCCGAGGCCAGCTACGAACGGCGCCGCGAAATCATCAAAGAACACGAAGATTATCAAAAAGGCTTGATGTATTTTCTTGCCAACGACCCAGATGTACCAACGGAAGTACGGGAGGAAATGGCGCAATGGGGATTGGCTAAAGATGAATTTACAGACAACGATAATTGGCCGCATCAGCTGTACATCCGGGAGGCGCGGCGCATGGTAGGCCAATACGTAATGACCGAGCATGATACGTTCAGCGAACGGGAAATCACCGATCCGGTGGGCATGGGATCCTACATGCTCGATTCGCACAACGTGCAGCGATACATAAAACCAAATGGTTATGTGCAGAACGAAGGTGATATCGGTGTTCACCCTAAACAACCCTACCAGATTGCATATGGAGCGCTGATACCCAAGGCATCGGAATGCACTAACCTGCTTGTTCCGGTGTGTGTGTCGAGCTCACATATCGCCTTTGGTTCCATCAGGATGGAACCTGTATTCATGATATTAGGTCAAAGCGCCGCGGCCGCGGCAGTGTTGGCGATCGACAACGCTACAAATGTACAGGACATCGGCTATTCATTATTGGAAAGAGTATTAATAGACGCAGGTCAGATTCTGAGGTAAAGGAACGGGAATACAATAGCTGAAATCGTACTGCCATATTGAGTCAAACAAAAAATTGAAAACATGGAAAACAGAAGGAGATTTATTAAAAAACTGACCGTTGGGATAACAGCGGCAACCGTTGGTGGTGTTGGCGCGGGATTCACCGCAAAAAGCTACCGTCGCATCATAGGGGCAAATTCAACAGTGAATGTCGGGGTTGTCGGCTTTTCAGACCGATTCAAAAATTCATTATTCCCTGGTTTCATTAACCATTGCAACGGATTGAACTTCCGGATGACAGCGCTCTCGGATATATGGTCAAAACGGCGGGAAGAGGGTGCATCTTTTATCAAATCGAAAACCGGATGGGATATCGCAGGCTGCCGGAACAACGACGAGCTGTATGCCATCAAAGATATTGACGCCGTGATAATCAGCACCGCAGACTTTCAGCATGCACTGCACCTCAAGGAGGCCGCCGAAGCCGGTAAGGATGCCTACGTGGAAAAGCCGTTTGCGGAGACGATGGACGACGCAAATGAGGCGCTTGAAGCGTGCCGAAGCCGGGACATCGTGGTGCAAATCGGCTCGCAACGGCGCAGCGGAGCAAATTACCAAGCAGCTTATGAATACATCAATTCCGGCAAATTCGGGGATATCGTGATGGCTGAGATGTCCTGGAATGTCAACCAACCGGGTAGATGGCGACGAAAAGCACTCTGCGAAAGCATTAGACCCGAGGATGTGGACTGGCAACGTTTCCTCCTCAATAGACCCCGTGTGGAGTGGGATCCACGGATTTATCTTGAATACCGGTTGTTCTGGCCCTTTTCCTCAGGGATTCCCGGTCAGTGGATGTGCCACCAAATCGACACCGTCCATTGGTTTACGGGCCTAAACTATCCGCGCAGTGTCGTATGCAACGGTGGGATCTATCAATGGAAGGATGGCCGGAATAATGCTGACACGTTAACAGCCGTATTCGATTATGGGCCGGATGATGATCTGAGCAAGGGCTTCCAGGTGGTTTACTCATCCAGGTTCACCAATTCGGCAGGAGGGATAAAGGAACTGTATTATTCCAATGGTGGAACGCTGAACTTGGACACGAATGAAATATCGTCATTGGGAGGCCTGAATGCCGGGGATGCCTCATCAATGGGCCTCTCCCCCAACCTGTTGCCATCATCCAGCCTTCCCACCGCCCGGGTGTCGGTGGATGCCAATACCGGTGGCGACCCACTCACCTCCGCCCATATGAAAAACTGGATGGAATGCATCTTATCAAGACGGCAAACCAATGCTCCCGTAGAAGCAGGTTATCACCATGCCATTGCATGTACCATGGCAAACGCCGCTTTGAGAACACGTTTAAGGGTGCATTTTGACGAAAACAAAAACCAGGTAGTGGCTGGTGGAAATGTATTTAAATATTAATCCGACAAGAATCATGATTCACAACTACTTTTTGATGGTCACCTGCTGGTTGGGCATCATCGTAACTATGCAGGGTACAGCACCGAGACCGTACACCCCAATGCCCCCTTCCATTGGGGTCTGCGCATCCGCTGACCGCATGGCGGATGCCGGGAATGCTGGCTTTGAATTTATTATCCCAAGTGTCGCCGCCTATCTCAAACCCACACTTAGCGACTCGGAATTTTCGTTCGACGAAGGCAAAGGCAGCATGCCCATTCTTGCCTGCAACAGTTTCTTCCCTGCACAGATGAAATGCGTAGGCCCCGAAGCAAACGTTGATTCACTTTTGGCGTATGCGCGTACCGTTTTCAGCCGTGCCGAACGGAGAAAAGTATCCCTCATCGTATTCGGCAGCGGCGCGGCAAGGAAAATCCCCGAGGGATACGATAAAGCACTGGCGACCGGCGAATTCGTGGGACTCTGCATTAAACTTGCCGAACTGGCGGCTGTGTATGACGTAAAAATTGCCCTGGAAAACCTCAACAAAGAAGAAACTAACCTTGTCAACACCGTCGATGAGGCGCGGGTAATCTGCGAGAAAGTGAATATGCCCAATTTTGGCATCAATGCAGACATCTATCACATGCTAAAGGAACATGAACCCGCCCATCATTTATCAGCAGCCTCAAAACATATTTTTAACTGCGAGATTGCCGAACCTCAAAACCGTACGCCACCGGGGGTTGAGGGAACCGATTTCAGCATATATTTAAGAATGTTAAAAGAGATAAATTACAAAGGGGGATTAGCTGTAGAAGCACGCTGGAGTGATTTTCCGAATCAAGCGCCAGCCGCCTACCAAACATTGAAAAGCCAGCTTGATGCCGTGTATCAATAAAAGACATTTACCAGTTATGAGAATAACGGCCTTGTTCATACTGCTTACAATATCAGCGTCGGCCCAAATTACTATGGAGTTCTATGACGATGAATGGTATGCACGGCGGGAATCACAGGGTAAAGAAATCCAATATATCGTCAATGGCGGTCGGGTATGTTCCGGCATTATCAGACCAACCCTGACCTTGTTCGAACCAAGTGCCGCCAATAAAAAAAACATCGGCGTGATTATTTGCCCCGGAGGCGGTTACGCCAAACTCATGATGGATAAAGAAGGATTCCGGATTGCAAAATCCCTCGCAGATTGCGGATATACCGCTTTTGTGCTGAAATATACATTACCTGCACATGGCCCGTCGGACGGCAGTCCGTTTGACCCCGTGAATGACGCATGGTCAGCTTTTCATTATCTTAAAGAAAATGGCAACAGATTGGGAATAGGGTTGAAGAAAATCGGTGTCATGGGTTTTTCTGCCGGAGGCCATGTAGCATCCTCGTTGGCTACGGGAATGGGAGTTGATCATTTCGATAACAACAACATAAACAAACAACGCCCGGATTTCCAGATACTGGTATATCCCGTCATCAGTTTCCAACCGGGGATTGCCCATTTAAAATCAAAAGAAAACCTTTTGGGGAAATCGCCCTCCAGGGAACTGACTGAATATTTTTCAAATGAAAATCATGTTGATGAAGCCACGCCTCCCGCACTCATCCTCCATGCCAAAGACGACGAAACCGTGCCCATTAGTCATAGTGAGCTGTATCATGGGGCATTATCGAAAAAGGGTATCGCAACTGATTTTATCGAATATGAAGTCGGTGGGCACGGTTTCCCGAAAACTCCGTTATATGAAGAGTGGTTTGCTGAATGCATTCGATGGCTTGACTACTATTTCGGCCCAAACTGAATTGAATATTTCTTAATATGCGAAGTAACAACAGGCGCCAAACCCGGTCCAGTGATGACGATAATGATAAAGGCGATGCCGGCAATGGATACCTTGGGCATATACCGGTTGATCCAGGCACTGTACTTTAGCACAGAGTTATGTAAGACTTGTTATTCAACTTTATCTCAAAGTTTGTTTCCCTTACGGAAGATGAAAAGAAAGCAATAACCGCTTTCGACATATTCCGGTCGGTAAAGAAGGGAACGGTTTTGCTCAAGGAGCGGTGCAATGCTTCACCGTTCTCCGTTGCATTACCCATCGTTCAGCTCTTCCATGACTTTCCAGTATTCCCGATCCTGGGCAAAAATTCTATCCAGCAATAGGGATATGATTATTAACAACACATCCACCAGTGCCAGCAAGACCAAAAGTACAATGTTATCCATAGTCAATCTTTTCTATCGACGAGCATAAAAAAACAGCGAACAGCGTTTTTACGCAGAAGGGCTATCTACTTATCATCAGGTCACCAGCGCAGTTGCAGTCCTTCCGGCAATGGCAATTCTCCGTTTCCGGCTTTTGCGCGCCGACGCAGTTTGCGAAGTCCGGGGCCCAATACATTCACGCGCAGGTCGTGGTGCAGCTTTTCGTAGACTGCTATGGTTTCTGCGAGCTCAGCAAGTAACGCTTCGTATCGCCCATAGGTATCCGACAAGGCCGATAACCCCTCGTGGATATCCCCTGCGGCAACGCCGTTCCGGTCATGTTCAGCGGCCAGTTCAGCAAGCTGCTGCAAGGCGGCTGTTAATGCCCGGTGTTTCCGGCTGCTTATTGCGCGCATCATTGCTCCTTTCTTTTACGATTTAAATACCCGGACCGGCTGCTGCTCCGGCCCGGAGTATAAACGCCGCCAAGTGCTGCTGAAACCGGCGGACTTTGTTTGTTATTGAGTCTTAAAACGTATACCTCAAGCCCAGTTGTGCCTGTGCCCTGGAATTGAAGTAATCGATACTGTACGGCCTTCCGGGGTCGCTGAAGGTGAACACCGGCCAGTTGCCGTCGTTCTGCTGCGGGGGGAACAGTGTTGGTGTCAATCCTACCGAGCTGGTCGAGTTGAACGTGTTCGGCGAGAAATATTGTACCCCCCATTTCCGGTGCAGCAGGTTGGTCACGTTGATGATGTCAGCACTTATCGTGATGGAATGACCTAACCGGTTCACCGGCACCTCATGCGCCAGCCGCAGGTCGGCCTGCACATTCCAGGGCGTACGCCCGGTGTTCCGCTCGGTGAAGTCCCCGCGCCTGGATGACAGGTAATCATTCCCATCGATGAATCGGTTAAAGGCCTCGGCCTGCTGCGCCGCTGTCTGTCCACCCGGTACGTCCTTGAAGTAGCGTATGGCCTCATTGCGCTGTGGGATATATACCAGGCTCACCTGCTGCGGAAGCCCTTGAATGCTGTTGTTCACGATGCCGTACGTGAACGGGCTGCCCGACTGCGCCGAGAAGAACAGGTTGACGTTGGTGCGGCCGACCCTGTTCCAGTCATGCCCATAACTGATGCCCGCCACGATGCGGTGCCGGATATCAAAGTTGCTGTAGGCCAGTGTGGGGTTGTTGGGCACCAGCGACTGGTTCAGCTGCCAGTTGCTTTCCATCGAGTTGCGGACACCGTTGGAGATGTCCTTCGACTCCCCGAACGTATAGCTCGCCGTGGCGTTGAACCGTTCTCCGATGGCCTTCGTCACGGTCCCCGTCACACTGTAACGGTAGCCTTCACTGGTGTTGCTCAGCAGATACACATTGGTAAAACGTTCGTCCACCGTACCATCGTAAACCGGTTGTTGTTGGCTGTCGTCATAACCGTGCCATAAGGTAAAATCCCGGGTATTGACCTGCTGAAACAGGAGGTCGTTGATGTTTTTTGTAAAGATGCCCTCCAACGTGAAATCCCATCCACCACCGGCTGTATAATCCAACCCTAAACTGGTGCGGAACACCTGCGGCATGGTAAACCCGTTGTCGATCAAGTCCACCTGTGTCTTGCCGCTGCTGGGATCATTAACGACCACCCCGTTTTCAGCTATGAAATTGGCCAATCCATTTTCACTTGGCCGGACGGCATCGCTACCGGGGGCAAAGGGTTTGTTCTCGGCACGCTGATCAAAGGCTCCATACGTCAGTCCTGTGTTGTAATAAGCATAAGCCAACCAGGAAAATGGAATCCTGCCCGTAAACAATCCCGCTCCTCCTCTAACCACCAACTGCCTGTTTTCCAACGCCTCCCATCGGACGCCTATTCTGGGTGAGAATTGAACCTTGTTTAAAAAATCGTTGTTGATCCTGTTGACTGGCGTATAGAAATAAGTCTTGCCGAAATCAGGATCGGGCAACATGCTTTGCACTTTTTCATTCAAGGTGGGCAACGTAGGTAGGTGCGCCAAGTCTGCACGTAAACCAGGCGTGACTAACAGCCGGTCGTTGACCCGTATTTCATTTTGTACGTATACACTGTACATATTGACGTCAAAATTTGCTGGGGGATTATCCATTATGAAATCCCTATTGTTATTTTCATAATTATAACTCCCCCGTACCCTATATGGAGCATTGTCCAAAAAATCCTCGATGCTCAGAAAGTCAATCCGGCCGTTCCATCCGTTTACAAAGCCATACCGGATTCCATACAGTTCGTTGTGCGTACCGAACGTCCAGCGTTGGTTGCCAATGTTCCAGTTAAGGTTGGCGGTCAGTTCCAACGTGCGTTGCCTCATATCGAATATACTCGCCTCCCGGTCCGTACCAAGATAAATGGTTGTTCCGGGCGTTCTTCCCTGTATCTGAATCTGGGGCAGGCTCGCATCGCTCTGCGGATCTCGATAATCATTTATCAATGTGTATCCCAGGATAAAGTTGGCAGTCAGGTTATTTTTTAACCGGCTTTTCAATTCCGCAACCGTGCTGACCTGGTTATTAGTCTGGTCGAACGCCATGCTGCTGAACCGGAAATCCTGCTGGTCCCGGTCCATATGCGTGGCCTTGCTGAAAATCGTGTTGTTGCGGATAGCCAACTGGTGGCGTTCGTTGATGTTCCAATCGATACGGCCGAAGAACTTGGTTGATCTGCTCTGATTCACAAACAGACCGGGTGTGCCTACCTCAAAGATATCACCATATCGGTTGAGTGCTGATTCGCTCAGGATAGCGGCATCGGCCACACTGAGTATGTGAGCTGTCTCAGCTGTGCCCGCAATCAATTGGGTGGGATCATTCCGAGAGGTATATTCCATATTCGTAAAAAAGAACAATTTGTTTTTCAGGATAGGGAATCCCAGGCGCAATCCCGTTTGGAGATCATGAAAATCACTTTCCATACTGCCGAGCGTACCTACCCTGTCATTGCCCGTGATCGTGGCATTACGTCCATAGCCGTACACCGATCCTTCCACCTCATTGGTGCCACTGCGGGTCACAGCATTTACCGACCCACCCGTGAAATTGCCTATTTTCACATCGTAGGGTGCCAGGTATACCTGCATATCTTGGATTGCGTCTAACGAAATCGGATTTGTCCGCGTACTACTTCCCGGCATGCCTGAGGTTCCGGTCTGTCCGCCCAGGGAAGGAGAAAAACCGATTGCGTCGTTGTTGATTGCCCCATCCACGGTGACATTATTATAACGGAAATTCGTTCCGGCAAAGCTGTTGTCTTTGCTGCCTTGCGGCACTTGTCTGGTAATATCGGTCACCGAGCGGCTGATGGTTGGCATATTGCGCACCTGCTCGGCACTGATGTTCTGCCCAGCACCATAGGTGTTGGCCTTTTCCGCAGCGCGGCGGGCCGTGACGGCCACCATTTCCAACTGCTGGACATCGTCCAGCAGCGTTAAGTCCACCCGTTGTGCGCCTCCGAGCCTTACCATAATCGACCCTTGTGATACCGGGGCCTTTCCCACCAGTGAAGCAGTCACCTCGTAGGGTCCACCGATACGCAGGTTGTCAAGCCGATACCGGCCATCCGCTCCCGTTGAAACAGCATAACGTGTGCCCGACGGCGTGTGTATTGCGGTTATGGTAGCTCCTTGTATCGGAGACCCAGCCTGGTCAATGACTTGGCCGGTCAGTGCACCGCCGGTTTCCTGTGAAAAGGCGGAAAAAGTGTAAAGTATAAGCAAGCTAAATAATACTATATAGCGTTTCATTATCACGTTTATTTAAATTTATGTCTTCTTCAACTACCTGTTACTGCAGCACACCGTTGATGATATTGATGATGCCATTGTTGGTGATCAAGTCTCGTTCTCCCACCGAAACGTTGCCGGTGTTTCCAGGCCCGCGCAGCGTAATGCTGTTGATAGGTCGGAGACCTCCGGTTCGTCTCGACATATTGATCGTAACAATGCTTTCATCTAGCATTTTCTGTTGATAGGTGTTGGCGGTTACCTCTGCCAGCAAAATATAGTCTTGCATAAACAACCGTTCTCCCACAATATGCATTAGCAAGCGTTGCCGCAATATTACCGGGTCTTCTGCATCCAGCGCCCGCAAGTCAGCATAACCAGCTGCTACAAAAGCCGCATTGTTGGGTGCATAGATAGTCTGCCCTTGCGCATTTCGGATCCGATCTTCCAAACCGGCGTTTTGTATGGCCCGATAGAACATGGTTAGTTCGGGAAGGTTGACGATGTTGTCGATCACGTTTTCGTAAACGAAAGGCTGTAAAAAACCATTTACTACCTGCAGATACCCATTTGACGCTTCAAAATCCTCCATGGCTAGTTCGGCACCGTTGATCAACGTCAAGGTGTCTTGATCCTGGGCCACTTTGCTGACATAGACCGGTTTTCCGGTCATGGTCATAATTTCCTGGTTCGCCGCTAAGGGTAAGTCCCTGAACGATACCTTTCCGGGAATGATGTGGTATTGCATGCGCTGCGACAAAACACCGACGGGCAGATTAAAGAGTTGGGTCTGGGAGCCTAATCCGGCATTTTGGAATCCCGTATTGGAGCTGGCCAATAGCGTATACGGTCCTGGTTTCACCAATTCCTCATCCAAGCCCGTCCGGCCTAACGCAAAAAATAAGTGCGAAAGGTTAAAGTTATCCTCAACCACATAGGTCAGCGTGGTGTAGTCTGGTTCTTCGACAAGGATATTGTCATCCTTTGAACAGGAGAACAGAACCAACAAGCCAATTGTACAAATGCTTGCTCTATATCGTATCAATTTGTTTTCTGTTGACATTGAAATTTTCATCTTTATAATGTTGTGCCCTCCCCTATAATCAACCTGTCCACAATGTGTACCGGTCCTTGCCACGTCATGATAGTCTCAGAAATGGTAGCAGGCTCGTATGCCGAACCAGACGCTTGAACGGTTACCTTGCCGCTACCACTCGAACCGAAATCGTAAGATGCCAGTGCAGCCGCTTTAGAAAATTGCGGATTTAGGAAGTCGCGTTTAAAAAATGTGGAATTCGAGGCGCCGCTATTTGAAACTTGCACGTATAGCGGAAGTTCTGGGATCTGAAAATTATTTGTGATTGAAACATTCGCGCTTCCTCGAATGGTGTGCAAATGAAGTATGTTTTCCAAAGGAGTCTCCCTCCCTGACCAGTCGTCGCCCGATACGTCTCCCAGATCAGCACGTTGGCTAACGGCGATCAAATCTTCAATCGTATGGATGCCGACTTGATGAAAAGCTTCATCAGTCGGCAAAAACACGGTCAAGGAAGGGAGATGGGGTATATAATTCGAAGGGATCGTATTCTCATCAAGCACAAAAGGGTGTTCGTATAATGCCCTATCCATCAAGGCGGCGTTGGTGTACCAATTCGCCTCATAAAACTTCACACGCATTTCTACATTTAAGTCCATTGCTTTTAGAAAAAGATTAAAGCGATTATCTTCCTTGATCACATCAATCACCTGCTTATCGGGAAGAGCTATTACGCTGCCGACCAAAACAGCATTCCCGTTGTTCACGGAAAATTCCTCGAACAATTCCATTGAAATTCCATTATGGAGGAGTCCATCATCCGTTTTATGCAGATAATGACGAAAGACATAGCTACTCTGGTGGGTAATAAATAGTTCATCAATCTGCAGTAAACTATGGAACGCTAAATCGGTACCGGGAAACAAATCGGCTATCACAACTTTGGACCGCATAACGTGCATACGTACGAGGGTATCAAGAGATAAATCGGACATTCCCTGTATGGTAGAAATAGTATATCCAGCAGCAGCCATTACTTCGTCATTAGGAACAAAGTAGGTGAAATTTTCTTTACCGTATTCACCGGCAGCAATGACGTCTTTGACTCCGCTTCGACTCCATATCGCTTTAAAAGTCTCATAGCCCGTCTCCGGCAATGCCTCCAATAATGCAGGATAGACGATATCATCTTGATCTATGGGGATAGGTGCTCCCACTTCGGGAGGAAAAAACTCCTGTTTACAACTGTATGTACCGATTATACAAAACAGCGCGACGATAATATAGAGGTATTTTTTTTCTCGTTTCATAATGTAAATTCTTGGTGCTTTTTACTGTTTTCTCGCTTCATCCGGAAAGATAACCATCCCGCTTAGGGCGTGTATCACACCATTGTCTGCCTTATAATTGTTCTGGTTAATCCCCGAAAAAGTTGCCATACGGATGAAGGTGAAATTACTGACCCCGGGTACGGGACCGTTCAGGCTGAACCCTCTAGTGTCCAGACTGATTACATATCCGCCGCCGGGACTAGGTTCCCGCAATGCGCCGCCCAGGTGATCCACCACGGTCAAATCCGATCGAAAAATATGTTGTCTTGAATGGACATAGCCCTTAAGCAAGACGTCAACGTGGAAGTCTGCCGGATTGAGGTTGGGTATTTCCTCTGCCGTGAACCCTCTGTCAATCAAGGCCTGATTGGTCGGTGCAAAAATGGTCCAGATTTCCCCATCGTCAATACGGTTCCAATAATCAAAGTGTTTAAGCAGGGCAACAAAAAGGTCGTGATCCGGTAAGTTCTCCAAATATTCCCGAACTGTGCCGGACTGGTACTTTAATACGTTATCGAGCCCGTGCAAAACCCCATTGGAGAGGTTCACATTGTTATTGGCAATCGCCGACATTACACCGTTGACATAGAAAGGCGGTTCTATATTTTCCCATTGTTTTAATCCCCTGGCCAAATACAGGTACCGACCTGTCAGATTTTCCTGCAACTGGTCGGCCTGTCCATAGCCTATATCGTTTAGGTAAACTGCTGTAGGCAATATATGATACTCCAGCATGAAGCGCAGGCTATCCTGATCCATCTTCTCAAAATCACTGGGAAACTCTATCCCTTCTGCGTTGAATGCGGCGTTGGTAGGGGCAAAAATCGTGTAAGATCCTTCGTTGTCGCGAAGCGTTTCGTCCAACCCGACCAGCTTGACAGCTGCATTAAATAAAGAGAAGTCGTAATTGTTGCGTAAAAACTCTGCCCCATTCCGCAGGATCCTTTCCCGTTCTTGGTCTATTGTCAAGTCTTGGCGGTCACAACTAAGCAGATGGAAGGAACCAACAACAAGGAGCAAGGAAATGTAATTTCTCATATCTGTAATCTTATATCTCATGACTTATTCATAAATCGGTGCCGGAAAAGTGCGCTGTATAGTCGTGAGGTACACAAAGCCGTTAATATATTCGATGGAACTGACCGATCCGAAGGTTTGGGGATTGTTACGGCCGGAATGGACGTTCAGCAACAGATTAGGCAACGTCAGCCGTTCTACAGGCGTTCGCATATTCACATTGGACTCCGGCCGAGGATTGTCCGTTAGTTCCAGGTACACATATTCGTTGTAAAAATTATAGTGTTGCCTGATGTCTACACGCGGCGGATAATTGGTGTTGCCTTGCCGGAAGCTTTGCTCCAATCCGCGCATACTCGGCGAAAAGAACTGCAGGAACTGCCAGGATTTGGTATGGATGGTTTCACCTTCCCGCATGAAAATGGGGAACCCATAATAAGGCGTAACACGGGTTCCGCTGAGATCCCGGGTTAGGGTACCGATATAGTTTTTGGTATAGCCGGGGATATAGGCATGTACCTCTTGGCCATTTTCGTTTTCGGTGGTTGACACATGGCTAAAAAACACATTGACAATATCAGGAATTCCAGCCTCCATCGACGTGCCACGATCTCCGATCCCTTTGTAAGGGGAAGACCAGAAGCCTTCGGAAGAGAGATTGTAAAAATTAACATACGCCGCCGTATCCGCGAAGGGTTGTTTGTGGAAACTCTCCTGCCGCGCATAAAGGGTAGTCGTCTTTTTCTCAAAGTTCTCCAGCAGTACATGCATGGTGTAGATTTCACCTTCGGCCAGATTGATGGTGGTATCTATGCATACCGAAACCATATTGGGGTTCAGCTCTGCAAAGGGCTCCGTATTGCGTGGGCGGTGCATAAAAAGGAAGCGCCGTTTTCCCGATGAAATCTGTGCCCAGTTGGTCAAGTCGTAACCATTCAGGATGGGCGCTGTCGGATACAGTTCTTTTCCCGGAAACTCGGGGTTGTAGGGCGAGTTGGATACACCCACATGGGTGGGATTCGGGGAGGCATACCGTGCCCTAACATCCAGGAAATCGCCTTCCATCAAGCCTCCTATGGGATGGCCGTTCTCATCAAATTCCGGGTCGATAAACAGGCACAAAAAAGAGGCCGGGTCGTCTTTGTTGACAACATTGACCGGAATATTTAGGCTGTTGAATATCCGTATATAGGCGGGACTATCCACCGTGCGATACTCGGTCTTCCGGCAACTATTAACTAAGAGCAAGAATAATGGAAGAAGGAGTAGGGAGTAAGGAATAACTTTCGTCTTTTGTCTACTACGTTTCATAACTATTTCGTGTGTTTGACATACATAATCTTGGCATTCTTTTGCCCATCATTAAAGGTTCCGATAGCGGCCACCGTGTAAACCCCCGGTTCGACATTTGGTATATTTCGGTTAGCCTGCGTATACAGTGTTTCGTCAGCGACCATAGCTTTGGTAGAAAGACCTGTAACCTCGCTGATCCACCTGCCCGGAAGTTCCGTAGGACTGGATTGGTACAACATAAACCACCGTTCTTTATACTGATCGGTTCCTATGTTGAAATAGTAGGGGTTGTCAGCCTTAGCGACACCTGGCAGTAAATGCGAGGCTGGCGCACCATAGGGTGTTCCCAGGTGGTCGGTCAGGGTAATCTCTTTGAAACCGGTTAAAAGATTAAGGAAGCGGTAGGCAAACGGGAAGGTATAGTGTCGTCTGAAAGGATCCCCATAATTGCCATTGCTGTTGCTATTGCCTAACATTTCACTGGCTGCCAAGTTGTTTGAAACCAGAAGGCTCTGTAGCTCCTGGTTTCCATCAGTATACACCCATAGGCTGTAATTCTTGCCAGCCTGCAGTTGTACTTCCTGATGAATCACGATATTCCCGGATGGATCTTTCACCTGCAACACGCGTGATCCTACCAGAGAAGTTAGGTAGTCGGAATAATGCTCCGATGGTACTGCTTCGGTGCTTCGTTCTTGGCCCAGCTCTAGTTGCAGAGGAGCACTGTTCAGCGTAGCGTTGACCAGTTGCACCCTCGCATAGGTATTGTTCAGGGGCGCTGAGAGATCGGTAATAATCTGAAAAGCGTTTTGTATGATATCGGTTACTGTAAATGCATTGCCGGCACCGGGCGCGTCGTATTTCATGGTGTAAGGATGTACGGCGATGCTATAAATCCCTCCCGGCTGGAAGGTTTGTAGCTCTGCATAAACAAGTCCGGTACTTGCCGGAGACCGGGCATCATTGGGATCCCGTTGTGTCTTATCCGGAATAGCCGAGGTACCAACATGGATTGTCGGCGATGTGGTGGCCATAGGCACTTGTCGTTTGTCTTGCGTGAGCACTTTAAATTGGTAGGTACCATAAGGCACTTCTACATATTCGGACCATTGACCAATAGGCACATTGGTCGTCTCGGGCGACACCGGCGTACCATCGGCATACGCCAATGTCATCGGCGTCATGAGGTTCTCGGCTGTCACCAGATAATTGTCAAAGGTCTGCGCAAAGTTGAGCAACCGGATTTTAAAATGATCGGGTCGGGACGGCGCTGTTACATCTCTCGGCACTTCGATGACCTTAGGCCCCTCGTGCATTTCCCTTTCAATCTTAAGCAGATAATAATCTGTTGGTTTATTACCATCCTCATGAACAGAAAATGTATGATTCATCCTATTTAAGGTGGGGCCGCTATAAAACGTCATCTCGGCGGCGTGCTCCGGCGTGAAAAATTCATTCGGGACAGACCATGTCAACCCCAGCTGCCCTGTGCTGGGAAAATATTTTGTCGGCAAGACCTGCGCTCTTGCCTCGTCAGGTGCTTCGGGACTTGCCGGCGGCCACCGGAAGTTGGTCAGGGAATCTCCGTCGACTTCCAGGTTTCGATTTCCTCCGATATTCACTAGTCTTACTAAACTGGGCTCGATAGCCTCCGTAAATTCCCGATAATCAACTTTGTAATCGAGGTTTTCTTTTTTACAATTGCTGAAAAGCGCTAACGAACAAAGGATAAGAAAGAAGGATGTCTTTTGTCTAATACTTCTCATATCTAAAACAGATTATAACTTAAACCCAATGTGAATTCACTGCCTTGTCTAAAGGCGCGATTGACGTATTCATTACCATACCATTTGCCTCCGGTGCTTGGATTGGCATATACTGTTTTAATGTCCGGATTCAGGATATTCTTGGCAAAACCCTTCAAGGTCAGATGACGGCTCAAGCGTTGGGTGAACACAAAATCCAACATGGGCACTGGTCGGCTGTAGAGATCCGGCTCGCCAGTCAGGTTTATCTGCACCAAGCGCTCGCCGACCACATTGAACGTCGCTGTCAGATCGGTTCCGGACTTCTTGTTTTCGTAATTCAACCAAGCGTTGATGCTATAAGGAGCCTGTTCAAATAAAGGGCTATTCTCCGGCGCATTGCGGTCCACACTCCAGTTGGCGGCCAGCCGCTCCGGCGTCTTTTTGACCTCACTTTGCGCAATCAGCATGTTAGAGCCTATAAAAAAGCCTTGCGCCCGTTCCCATATAGTGCCCAGATCTTTCACCAACTCCAGCTCCAGTCCCCACACCCGACCCGTATTTGGATCATTTTGGTAGGCAATGACCGGATATTCGGGAAAGGTAGCCGCAAGCCCTTCGGTGCGCAGGCTGTACACCTTGACCAATTGATTTTTCAATTGTTTACCGAAAGCTGATACGGCGATGACCTCTCCCGGGTTGGGAAACCATTCCCAGCGAAAGTCGAGGTTGATGGTATTTTGGTTGATGAGGTTCGGGTTTCCAACAACCAAGCCCATTTGAAAGGCATCAAACTCAAACACGTTCGTAATCTCCCGGAGTTCGGGCCGTGCCAAGGTTGTATTGAAAGCCGCCCTAAAATTCATCAATTCATTGAGCGTGTAAGTAGCATTGACTGAATAAAAGGGTTTGTATCCCTGTTTGTATACCGAATTGGGTTTAATAGGGTTGAGCAACAATTCGCCCTGCGCGTTGGCACGAAGCAGGGATGGATCTAGGTATAAGTTGGACGTATCTACCTGCGACTGCACGTTGGTACGTTCAAAGCGCACACCACCTGCCAAACGGAAATCTTCCGTGATCTTCAAATCCAGCATACCATAGAACGCATTGGTTTGAAAGAAACCCTGATAATTGTTAGGAGACTTTTGAATGTTGTACAGGAAACCACCTACTTGGAAGTCTCCTTCGCCAATATTACTGGTTCGCGGGCGGATGCCCACAATTTCGGGACTCACCAGTCGGTTCAGATCTCCGTCCACGTCATAGAGCGGTGCCGTCGAATACATGGTCGGGTTAGTGCTGCCGCTTTGGTCCGACAGCGAATTTTGCAGAAAATTGGACCCTGGCAGGAAAAGCACATTTTCGCCGAAGGTACGGTCGCGGTTCAGGTAGTTGAACCCGGTCTTAAATTCCTGCTTGTTGCCAAACAGTTCAAACGGCACGCTCAGGTCCGCCTTGTAATTATAGATGTCCTCGTTGAGGTTTCGCCAACGGCGCCCGTTGGGATCGGCCTGCATTACGCCAAAGGGACCAAATCCATAGACATAGCCGGAGCCCAGTGCATAGTGACGATTTACGTACTCTGGTTCGGAACCGGACATTGTTTGTCTGTAGTAAAGCGTCGGACGCGTCGGCGCATAGTCGATTAGGTTCGCAAAGCGGTAATCCGGGTCGTTGTGGCTGGATGATGATGTAGATAGGTTGTAGCTTAGCGCAGGTGCCATGGGGCTGTTCCATAGCTTGTGTTCTCCCTGTAGGTTAAAGGTCTGCAAAGTACGGTAACTTTGCCGCAATGAATGCGTGGTACTATTCACCTGTCCGGGCATGCCTGTATATTGGTATCGACCGGCCAGATTGCTTGCCCTGGTTTCTCCACCCCAGCTTCCCAAATATTGAAAACTGACCTCATGACGCGTGTTGAAGCGGTAAGCCAAACCGCCAAGTAACCCATAATTGAGGTTCTCCGTGCCAGTGTGTTCTTTATAAGTCTGATACCGCCCCAACCCAAGCCGGTTGGTCGTGATAAAGTTGGGAACATTCCGTTCACTATAAATATAGGGACTTCCCGACAGCACGCCTTGGTAGATGCTCCATTGGGTCAGGTCTCCATCATAAATGTTGGTTGCTCTGCGGTAGTAGTTTCCGCCCAGGATTACGCCTATTTTATGTTTATTAAACACGTTATAGCTATTTCCGAACGTAGCGGAGTATATTTGGTTCAATGGGGCAGTCTGCCCTTGGGTGGTCAGTACCGGATCGAAATCACGCATGATTCCATTGATGCGATTCGCTTCTTGTTGCAATTCCGGCGTATAGCCGCTGTTGGCAATCAATCGTTGAATCGAATACAGACCGTCGGGATATTGCTGTCCGAGATTCAGGAAATCGGAAGATAGGTTTTTATCGTTGATCTTTGTCCCTAAAAAGCCCATATCGCTGTTCCAAAAGCTATTGTAGTTGCCGCCCATACCGATATTGGAGTTGAACCCAGACTGGGCAATGACCTCGAAGGTCATGCTGTCGGGGATGGATTTGGTCTTCAGTTCCACAATCCCCGATGCGGCATCCGCTGGTTTGTCGGGTGTCACTGTTTTAAATATCGTAATGTTATCCAATAAAGAAGCGGGGATAAGGTCCAATGGAATCGTACTGCGATCCGGATCGGACGATGCCAGGCGCACACCGTTGAGCTGCCCGATTACGGAGCGGTCGCCCAATCCGCGAACGGCTACGTATTTATCATCGGTTACGGTCACACCGGATACCCGCTGCAAGGCTTGCGTCGTTGTTATACTACCGGTCCGTTCGATTTGCTGGGCAGAAATGGCATCCTGTACGATGGACGCCTTGCGTCTTTCGTCCAGTACGGCGATTTCGGTATTAGCGCGGCGCCGGGCCTGCACGGTAACGGCTACCTCTTCCAGTTCAGAAGTAGCCTGTTGCATCCAAACATTGATTACGGTATTATTCGACCCGGCCCTTATTTCCTGGGTGTCCATACCGAGAAACGTAAAAACGAGTGTTGCGCCGCTTGGAGGCACCGTGATACTGAAATTTCCGTTCGCATCGGAGGATGATGCCGTTTGTGTACCCTTTACGCGGATAGACACTCCCGACAACGGCCGGTTGTCCGAAGCAGTGACTACACGGCCGGTGATCCGGAGCTGTTGCTGCGCTCGGGGCAATCGGTTGCTCTCGGGTTTCTTTGAGATCGTAACAAAACCGTGGTGGACCGCCCAATCATAGGGTTGGTTTTTAAAACACTCATTCAATACCTGATCCAACGTCGCGTTTTCAACAGTCACCGTTATCGGATTCAGCTTATCCAAAATCGTCGGATCATAGAGAAAATTATAGTTGGTCTGTTTCTGAATTTCTTCCAGAACGGCATATATACTACTGTTTTTCTTATTCAACGTGACCCGCTGTGCATAGGTGTGGGCACTCACCTGTACCAGCAGGCAGGTTACTAATACCATGGTGACTTTCATAACACGCATGATTTGAAGAAAATTTCGGTGTATTTTATTGCTCTTTAATGGGTATCGAGAATATTCAAATGAATATTTCATACTTTTGTTTAAGTTAAATTATCTAATGTGTTAATCAGGCATCTGAGGATAAGCTTAACGGGTTTGCCAAAGGTGTTCCAGCACCTTTGGCCTTTTTTGTCAAGCCAATAGAAGGTCTTGTATTATTCGCTCACTATCCACCTCCTTCCGTTACGGGTTATCTTAACGCTACTGGTTGATTCGATGGTTTCCACCAATGCCTCGATCGGCGTGGACCGGGAAACGATCCCTGTTAACTGCCTGCGTTCCAGATGCGGTGGGCATACGATGTCGATATCGTACCATCGGGATATCTGCCTCATGACATTACCAAGAAACTCTTCCTTAAAAATGAACCTGCCGGTTGTCCATGCAAGCTGCTTTTGTATGTCAGCCGTTTCAACAACAAGAGCCTCATCCAAAACCGACTTTTGTCCTGGTGAAAGCATGACGGCCTTGTTGTTTATGGACGATGTTACCCGGACGCTTCCTTCGATCAGGGAGGTTTCTATGGCCGTCTCGTCTTCGTAGGCATTGATGTTAAATTTCGTTCCCAGAACCTCCACTCGCTGTTTATCGATGTCCACGATGAATGGAACGGATTTCTTCCCGTCAGGGCCACTCCACTTCACGATTTCGAAATAAGCTTCCCCTGTCATCGTTACGCGTCTTTCTTCGTCGGAAAAAGGCACCGGATAAGTGAGTGACGATGCCGCATTCAGCCAGACTTTCGACCCATCGGGAAGGACGATGCGATATTGCCCACCGTTGGGCGTAACTACGCTGTTGAAGGCATTGACAGGGGTGCCTACCTCGCTATCGGCCCGGTACACGATTTCGCCTTCCATGCTTTTTTCCACACGGATTCCCGCCTGCTCGACAATTTTTCCATTAGCAGCCTCTGACAACGAAATGGTAGATCCGTCAGCCAAGGTTAACGAAGCTTTGTCCGCTCCAGGGAGCATGTTGTTTTCCTGCTTCACGAAATGTTTTCCGGCAGGCCCCAATTGGATGTTATAAATCAATAACATCGCAGATACGACCAGTATCACCGCAACTGCTGCTTTCATCCATACCGAAAGCCGAAACCTGCGGTCAGCGATCTGGCGATCAAGTGGGGTCAGTTGTATTAGCGTGCGTTGCCGTTTAAAAAAACGTTCGCTGAACGCTTTCACATCGGCTTCGTCTATTCCTGTCTCGTTGTCCGCTTGATCAGTAAGCCATGCTTCTTTTAAACAAGATTCCACGAATTCGTGATCAATGTCCATTGCCCGGTACAATTTCACCAATCGGATTTCATGCGGCTGGCATTGTCCCCGGAAGTACCTGATCATTGTGTCTCTCGATGGTCGCTCCATTTTTCCTTTTTCATAAGGCGGCTACATCCTGCCCCCTATAATAAAGAATGCTGGAAGCGTGATTTCTAATCAGATAAAAAAGCAGATTTCATGATTTGTTAATATTGGGTGTAACCGAGGCGACATCCCCAAAGAAACGGCATTACAAAAAAGAAAGTGTGAACGGGCTGGCCAGCAAAATGCTGATCAGGGCGTCGGGGTATTCTGTCATTTCTCGCCTAATGACTTTCAGAGCAGCGTTCATGTGGTTATTGACCGTATGGATGGACATGCCGTTTTTTTCCGCAATTTCCCTTCGGCTCATCTCGTGTTCGCGGATGGACAGGAATATTACCTTTTGTTTTGGGGTGAGTTTTTGGAGTGCTGACTGGTATAAGGATTGGATCTCTTTAATAGTGAATTCCGGATGGTCAGCACTTCCAAGTTCGTTTAAGGAAAGGGCGTCGATATTTTCCGTCTCCAATACCTGCTTACGGGTGAGAGCGGCCGTCTCCCGTCGCAGGATGCCAAACAGATAATCATCAAATTGCTGCACCTCAGATAGGCGGTGTTTGTGTTGCCATATTTTTACCAGCGCGTTCATGACCAGTTCCTCAGCATCCTCGCGGTTGGAGATGGTTTTCAGTGAAGCGGCCAACAACCGGCGGTAATAGAAATCCAGAATCTTTTTGAACGCCGGCTCATCGCCCGCCAGCCAAAGCTGGATATATCTGTCTATTTCCCGTTTTGCCATTCCTAAATGTATCAGCTTGGCAAACTTAGCGATAACGCTTTTGGTTGAACATTATGCTTTTATTAAGATATCATTAAGATATATGAATCGGCTACATCCGACTACTGGACCAGGTTGTCAGTATCAGGGGCTTAGCCAAACCTGTCTTCTGGAATTAAACCAAAGGGAGGCTGCGGCGGTCGGCAAGGGGCAGATGGTCCTGACGCTGTGCACCCGCTGCCTGACCGCTCCGAGACTGCTGCGCGTGGCTGGGCTGGCTGCCTGCTGTGGGCTGGCTGTCAGCCGGGTGTTTACAGCAGCTTGACAGCAGGGCGACAGCAGCCTGACAGCCAGCTGACCCGTCCGTGATGCAGTGCGGTTTGGGAACTTTTTTGTGAAAAAGACTGTGGATACCTGTTCATGCAGTTGGCGCATTCACGGACGACGGTCGGGCTGTCGGATGCGGGATACTTGCAGCACTTTCTACGGCAGAATCAAGGGATAAAAACTCCAGCCTATACTTGCCCAGTAATGCGCTAATGTTTGGCGCAGCCTGCCGACCGGAATCGGTAGCTGAAAGGCAGAGGGAATTCCCCTGCCAATAGCCAAAGGCAATGAAGAAGCAATACGTATTTAAGTAAAAAACAGAAGCTACGGAATTCCGATGCTTTTAAAACAATCAAGGTTCCGGTATGGAGTGTAGCCCCTCCCTAATCCGGACTGTGAATAAGCGAATAAGTCATTACCTTTAACTCCACAGAATCAAAATAAAAAAACGGTTTCATCAAGCGGCGCCACTACGTAGCGACAGGTGTAAAATAATAGGCTGAGATGCAAGACTTGTTGTTTAACTTTATCTCAAAGTTCGTCTCCCTTACGGAAGATGAAAAGAAAGCAATAACCGCTTTCGACGTATTCCGGTCGGTAAAGAAGGGAACGGTTTTACTCAAGGAAGGACAGCAATCTAACAAATGCTACTTTGTCTTAAAAGGCTGCCTGAGGACCTATTACATAATTGACGGAGACGAGAAAACAACGGCTTTCTACACCGAGATGGATGGCATTACCCCGCATTGCGTGGTTAGCGGTAGCCCATCCGCATACTACATCGCTGCTGTCGAAGATACGATCATCACCGCCTCCACACCGGATATGGAATACGAGACATTCAAAAAATTCCCGAAGTTTGAAACGCTTTGCCGCATGTTTTCCGAACAAGAACTTGCAAAAAGCCAACTTACACTTGACGATTTCAAGACGTCATCGCCTGAACGGCGATACCTGAAATTGCTCCGAGACCGTCCCGACCTGTTGCAGCGCGTGCCGCAGCACCAGATAGCCAGCTTTTTGGGGATTACACCCCAGTCGCTAAGCCGGATCAGAGCCCGGATATCCAGAAAGATTTAATAACCGCTGGATTTCTTAACTTAAGTGAACATTTTGTTCCATCGGCATTGCGTAATTTTCCGACGGCTAAAAGAATGACCCTTGTAAAAAGAAAAAATGGACAAAAAGGTATTGCTCTCCACCCTGTGGATATTTTTGACAATGAACTTCATCTTTTGCGATGTATTTACACTCATGTACTCGGAAGACCTTAAAAACTTATTGGACGGTAAAGTCGGTGATATGCAGATAACACAAGAATTTCTCCTTGGGTATGCTTTTATGATGGAAATCCCGATGCTGATGGTCTTGCTTTCCCGTTTATTGAACTATAAATCAAACCGGATATTAAACCTAATATTCGGCGTACTGCTGGCCATTACCCAACTATGGAGTTTGACTGTTGGGAACAGCACATTGCACTATTGGTTTTTCAGCATGATCGAGATTGCAACGTGTATCGGTATTGTGTGGACGGCGTGGAACTGGAAAAACGTGGAAATAGTAATTGAGTAACTAAGTGATTGTATACAAGATGAAAACATTGGTAGTCGGCGCCAGCGGGGCGACGGGAAAGCTTTTAGTAGACCAGCTTCTGGCAGCAGGACAACACATTAAAATAGTCGTCCGCCCAACAAGTATTTTACCTGACCACTGGAATAATAATAAGCATTTGGTGATTATCCATAAGCATATAACGGAAATCACCATAGAAGAAATGGCTGAAATGTTGTCGGATTGCGGTTCCGTGGCTTCTTGCCTTGGGCATAACCTGACCTGGAAAGGCATTTTCGGAAAGCCGAGAAAACTTGTCGCAGATACTGTAACGTTGCTATGTAAAGCGATTACCAAAAACGCTCCCCAAACACCAATCCGATTTGTTTTGATGAACACGGCAGGAAACCGGAATAAGGATATGAATGAACCTGTCTCAATGGGGCAGAGCGTTGTAATCGGGCTATTGAGGTTATTGCTTCCGCCACACCCCGACAATGAAAAATCGGCGGACTATTTAAGAAAAGAAATAGGTCAGCACAATGATCACATTGAATGGGTTGCCGTCCGCCCGGACACTTTAATTAATGAAGAAGAGGTATCTGAATATGCGTTGCATCAATCACCGACAAGAAGCGCGATATTTAATCCGGGAAAAACAAGCCGTATCAATGTGGCGCACGCTATAGCGAGGCTTATATTGGAGGACAAACTATGGAATACATGGAAAGGGCAAATGCCAGTGATCTACAATGAAAATGGACAGGTGGGATAAAACACCCCTGAATGGACAACTTTTTTATAATACTGCCCGTTGTCCCGGATTTCCTCTATGAGCTGTCCACCAATTTTACAGAGCTGGAAAAGTAATTGATGTTTTGAATATCTCCTATTGGTAAAACAACATTTTATCTCACACATGTGAAATAAAATGTTTAGATTTGCATGGTTAACGTTCATCAGCATGGAAAGATCAATAGAAACCGACGGGAAGGCAACAAAGACCCGAAAAGTATCTTCCGGCCCCTTCAGGGAAAAGTCGCGAACCATGCACAGGCTGATTATGGCCGTGGGCGAGGTGATCCAAAAACAGGGCTATGCCAGACTGAACATCTCCAACATCAGTAAAAAAGCAGGGGTGGACAGGAAACTGGTGTATACCTACTTCGGCAGCCTTGACAACTTGATTGAAACCTATATCCGGCAGAAAGATTACTGGAATACGAAAGCAAAAGCTGTAATCGAACGATTGTCCGAAGATCCGCAGCCTATAGACGCCGGTAAAATGGCTGCATTGTTGCGCGGACAGTTTGAAGCTATCCTTGCGGACAGGTCCCTGCAAAAGATCATCCATTGGGAAATCGGCGAAAAAAACGAAATACTGCGCAAATTGGCGGATAGCCGAGAAGAAACAGGCGAGCGTTTGCTCCGGAACCTTGACCCCTATTTTGAGCTGAAAGGCATTGACCTGAGAGCGGTGCTGGCCTTGCAGGTTGGAGGGTTATATTATCTTGCACTTCACGCAGCGTCAAACGGCAGTACATTCTGCGGGATTGACATCACCCAAACCCAGGGCATCGAACGCATCAAGAAGGCGTTGGACATGCTCATCCATGATGTATTTGAAAAAGCCGATTTATAAAACTTAACAGATAACATTAATAAATGAAACCCATATTCAGTTACCTGCGCCTCCCGCTAGCCTGTGTATTTTTGGCGTTGATCGCTTTGTCCTGTAAAAAAGAAAAGCCCGTTGAAATTGCCGATCTGACCTTTGCAGCCGATACCTATTTCGTCCCTTCTGGAGGCGAGATTTTCATACGCATTAACCAAGGTAATAATAAGTATACGTTGGACGTTGCAGACGATGCCCTGATCCAGCTCAGGACTGATCTGGATCATTGGCCAGTGGACGCCCGTATTTATGTCTCGGGATTGAAAAAGGGAAGCACCGAGCTCACGGTGACCGATGAGGTCAGCGGTCGGCAGGAAACGCTCCATATCCACGTAGTCGACCCGTTTTTGGTCATAAGGGTCGGAGGGCCGATTCCGGGTATCTTGGTTGATCAGCGTATGCCCGGAGACACCCAGGATGCGATTAGAAAGGAAGCTAAGTCCTTTGGACCTTTCCAATTGGGCGAATTCCTCGTTTTACAGCATATTGCCGAGCAACGTTTTTATGTATTCGACAATCCGGGAAATCTGAACACCGAAAGCAAAACCCTGAATGCTTCCAACGTCAAATATGCTGGCACTTATGAATTTGGTGTTACGCATGACAGTTCGCCGTTTGATGAGGGCGAAATACGGCAATTGATACTCCATCCCGAAGATGGCGGGGAACCTATCAGCCTCCCTATACGTGCTAACAGTCAATATGCGATCCAAACATTGACCGATTTTATCGAAAACACGAATACTCCCTCAGGCGAAAACCTGCCCACGGATTATTTTAAACAGTTTATCTCTTTCCACATAGATCTCACTCCTCATTTCAAACCGGATTATCCCGATTACCTGCAATATGTCAATGTACACCACCAAGCACAATTATGGCGGGATTGTCATAATTCCGGCCTAAAAATCGGGGATGGCATCTTGAAATAGCCCTTCAAACGCGTTTATCTTAGTATTAACCAGATTAAATTTTGACGATGAAACTGAAACCACTACGCCGTCAACCATCTTACCAACGTATAGCGTTATCATACTTGTTTTTTGCGTTGTTTATCCTGTCCTGCAAAAACGAAGAAACTTTGGAAGTCAAAGACCTGCAATTTATACAGGAAACCTATTATGTGCCCGAAGGGGATTATGTGAACGTACATGTTGCCAGCGGAAACCAACAGTATTCGTTGAGTGGCTTCGATGAAGATCTTATCTCGCCCATGGTGTCCAATACCGATTTTCCAGCCGGTTCGATTTACGTCAACGGGCTGAAGAAAGGGAAAACGGCTATTACCGTCAAAGACGAAGTAAGCGGGCAGGAGGTCCAATTGACCATTCATGTCGTCGACCCTTTTTTGGCGTTGGAAGTCAGTGATGTTATCCCGATGATAAAAAACGAAGATTATGAAACCGTTCAGGCCATCCGGGAACAGGTAAGGACTGAGCCCCAACGTTTCTTTGGTTTTGAAACGCGGGAGGTGCTGATCTTGCAGCAAAATGCCGACAACCAATTTTGGGTTTTTAAAAACGAAGAAGAGGCCGCACGGGGCACTGTCCATAAATCCGGAAAATTCACGTTAACATTTTCTTATGGCGGCCCGAACAGGTTACGTTTGGATTACGAAGATTCGGATGAACCCATCGAATACGCCCTTTTTGCCCCCAATCAAACCGTCTTTTCGTCGCTATTGCGGTGGTCCCAAAACGGTGAACCGGAAAACAGCGCGGCCAACGTTCAATCCAATGCCTTGAGATCGTCCATTGGTTCGAAAAGCGCGGAGATACGTCAGAATACCTCTCCAGTGGAAAATTACGAACTGTTCCTGATAAAGGATTTTACCGCCATATTTAAGGAAACGCATCCGGAGGTTGAAGAGGTTGAGTTATTTCAGAGCATGCGTGTCTACGGACAGCGCCGGTATTTAAAAATTGCCGATGGGATTTTGGAATAGTTTTCGAGTATAAGGGCACCCGATAGGAACTGCAGGAAACGGTATGGACCGAAAAACGGGAACCAACCCGATCCCGAATCCGGGCGCCACCCATCGACAAAAAGCAAAGTGTATCGACCCAATGATGATGAGCATTGTTTCCATAGCTCACCTTCTCCATGGAGTCCGCAGAGAAACGCTCCCGGTAAACACTCGGCGACAAGCCGGTGTAACGCTTGAAAAGCCGATTAAAAAAACTTAAGTCTTCATATCCTACACTCCGGCTGATTTCCCAAACTGACTTCAGATCGTTTTCGATTAGGTGCCTTGCAGCATTAATCCGTACACGCTGGAGATAGTTGATGGGTGTTTCGCCGGTTGCTGCTTTAAATCGGCGGGCAAATGTACGAGGGCTCATATTGACTTTTGAAGCCAATACAGATACGTCAACTGGCTCCCTAAAATTTTTAAATATCCATTCCTGTGCGTTCCTAACCTGCTCATCTTCATGGTTAATCTTAGGGGCTTCTGCCGTGTATCCGGCTTGCCAGATGCGAGGAGTACGCAACAGAAGCGCTTTAGCTGTTTGCATGGCGATTTGATGACCGCAGTATTTCTCTACGATATAGAGGCATAGATCCACACCGCTGTACACACCACCGCTGCAAAAAATATTACCTGACTCCGTCACATATCGCTCCGGTTGCCAGTCTACCTGCGGATAACGCTTCTTGCAGTCATTGACAATGGCCCAGTGTGTGGTTGCCGGACGGCCGTCCAGAAGGCCGGACTCGGCCAGCAATGATACGCCTGAGCAGATCCCGGCCATGGCCGTACCTTGTTCATAAAACCGCCTCAACAACGGGATGAGTTTCTCATTTTGCTTGCAAATATCCTCCAGCTTACCTCCTCCGCCTGATACGACCAGTAGATCAGCCGTTTCAATCTCGTCGATGGAGTAGTCCGGTATCAGTTGCATAGGGGTAAGCGTCTGGACTTTTCGGCCATCCAGCGACGCCGTAAGAACATCAAAGTATCGCCTGCCCTTCGATCCTTTCAGCTGTCCATACAGATATCCAGCACTGCTTAAAATTTCTACAGGGGTCACCGCAGTGGTCGGTGTACCCCCGTTTACGAATACGACAACTGTTCGAATCATATTTTATTCTTTTTGGCAAAATCACCTATTCAATATGTCTGCTTTGCCACTTTTAAGCAAGCAAAATCTCATTCATATTTGCCTTGTACGAAATAGAGGCCTTACATGCAAAATTAATCCAAATTGTCGTAAGGAGATTCACTAACGTTATAAATAATTAACATCATGAAAAAAATCCTATTATTTGCTGGAAGTAACAGTGCTCAATCCATTAACCGGAAGATTGTGGAACAGGCTGCAGGGATGCTGAACGGTTATAAAGCCAGCTTGATAGACCTCAGGGACTTTCCATTACCGCTTTTTTCGGTAGATACGGAAGAGCAGGAAGGCGTCCCGGAGTCCGCTCATAAACTAAGGGAACTGTTTCATGAGCACGATGGTTTCGTCGTATCCATTGCCGAGCATAACGCTTCGGTCACAACTGCCTTCAAAAACACGATGGACTGGTTATCGCGGACCCAGGAAGATTATCGTATCCTATTGGGAAAGCAGGTTTGGTTGCTGAGCACCTCACCGGCGGAAAGCGGGGGGGGTCAGCGCCCTGGAGGATGCCAAAGCGATCTTTTCCATACTGGGAGCGGAGGTGGTTGGTGCCACCGCTATCGGCAACTTTTATGGTATCAGCCAAGAAGATATTCGGCAACAGGTTAGCCAGGCACTTAAAAATCTCCAGGAGACTGATGACGATTTTTTATGCGAACAGTTACCATAACCTTAGTTTCACTGATGCTCCTTTCATCAAAAGCGTTTGCCCAATCAGGCAGCAGCGCTCGATTTGACATTGACATCGACCCTATTGCGTTTGCATTGAACGGATTTTCCGTACATGGAGGATATCTCACCGGTGCCTGGCGTTACGATCTGGGCGTATTTGGGCTCGATATTCCGGGTTGGGCTCACGGCAATGATTTGTTCGACGCCGCTTTTATAGGAGCGGGCTGGAAAATAGACAGGTTTTTCAAGGGCCTGCCGGATGGCTTTTTTGCAGGTATAGATGGTGGCATTCAGCGGTTGAATGTTACCCATAAAGCCACTAATATACGTCAGGGCCGAATTCAGTACGTGCTGGGAGTACGCGGGGGCTATCGCTGGAATACCGGCTGGCAGAACCTCTTTATCACGCCGTGGCTAGGAATGGGATATGCGCTGAATGCGAAGGATATTGAAATGGAAGAGGATGTATTTAAATCTTCCCCCTTCACACCTTTTCCCACGATTCATGTAGGTTGGGCGTTTTAAAATAAAAGTGCAACTCTATGATGAGAAACAACCCAATAACCTGCCTATCAAAAGGAAAATCTTGTCAACGTTATAGTAAGGTAAATAAGAAGAATGAAAGCAAATCAAATGCAGCCTCCCTTACAGATTGATTATGAAGTACTCGTGTTTTCAACCAATTTAGTGAAGTCTGCTCAGGTGGGGCTCGTGCGTGAATCCCTCCTCAAAAGACGAGATATCTACAAGGTAACCATAGATATGGAAGATTCAGAAAAGGTACTCAGGATAGAATGTGCTACTAGGGTTTCACCTAGAAACATTAAGCGGATGGTAAAGAGTTTAGGATTCTCGTGTAGCGAATTAAAATAAAAGGATGAAATATATGGATGCGATGTATAAACGCAAGTCGTCGATCAATCATTGGAAACTTACTATCTGCCCGCTCAGTCGATGAGCTGAATCAAGCTGTTAACGGATGCATGGGGCATGACCATTTTTCCGCGAATGGCCATCCCTGCGCCAGCTTTGGGAATCCCCAGCAGCTCAACCGACGAAAATGGTTCCAGGTATGCGCTGATCCGTGCGGGCAATACAGCCTGCCGGATCACAGCGGCGATATCGATATAGAGATATAACGGATCGGCGCCGTTACGGCTTAGACCGGGATCCGGTGCTTGCTCTTCTGCATCTGGCTCCGTGCCAAACAACAGCCGCTTGCCAGTCCCGCCGTGGGTGTGTAATGAAAACAGCGGAAATGCCCCGGGACTGATCCGCGCCAATGCCGTATCCAGTAGCCCCTGCTCTGCTAGATAACCTCTCAAACGCCCGGCGTCCGAGGCAATTGCACCGTATATGGCCGGCACCGACCGCTCGACCGCCTCACGCACTTCCACTGGATTGAAATCGTCGTCATAGGCATAGTTAATCACGGTATCCCGTTGCGTAGTTATTCCCCGCCACCGCACGCACATATTGCCGCTGATATACCGTATCAAGCTATCCCGGCTTACCGTATGCCCGCCAAGCCGCCAGGTAGGCGGCGTCAACGACCAGCACCAAGCAGGCAACTGCAAAAAACCGGTGTTTTCCGTTTGCAGATGCGACGGAAATTCAGCAGCATCTCCTGCCCCGTCGGTGGAGAAGGCTATTTCCCCGCGCTTAAAGTCTAGCCGAAGCGCGTGTTGCCCCATGACATTGAGGTGCCCTTTCCGGTTCTTCAGCTCCCTGAAGCGGCTCGCCGCAAACGGCTCCTGTCGGTTGCCCTGCAGCAGCCCCCGGAGGTTTTCCTCTACCGACGCCAGCTGCTCACCCGGTTCCCAGCAAAGGGCAAAGGCGATACTGTCCGCGCTGTGAAGCGCAACCAAGTGCTGCGATACCACCCGGCTAAACGGCGTTGCAACCTCATACGCCCAGTCCTGTTGGCGGATAAACGCCTGAAGATCCCCGACGTCCTTGATGCGCAGTATACCAAATAACACGCGCGGCCTATCAGCAAATTGGTAGAGAAACAGGTTGGCAGGTATCGCCAATCCGATATCGGACCGTAAAAAACGATAAGTCCCGCCACGTTTCGCGTCCCGTTTAATATGCGAAGGGCTCCAAAGCTGGTTCCATAACACATCAGCAACCAATCCGTCAACTTGGACTTTGACCACCGAAACAGCGTCCCGGGGAACCTGCACGGCATACGATTGGCGTTGCCGATGGGCAAAAAACAAGCCTGTTCCCAACGTCAGGAGTACCAATACAGCCGCTGTGATCCAAAGAAGCCGCTTCATAACCGGATATCGTTCGCAGCCGGACTACCGCCTATCGTTCGACGCATAATCGACCAACCATAACAGGTATTGCAGTGCATTACTGAAATCTTTGGGCGCCTGCGCAACAAATTCACCGGAGAACGTATCCCCTTTCATTTTTCCGCTACGGAAATAGAAATTCCCCAGATGGCCAAACAATTGCTTGAACCGGATATGTTCTTCAAGTGCCGAGAGTTCCTCGTCGGAAAATCGTCCCAAGGCTTGCTGGGTGTTCAGAAAACCGGTCATTATATTCTGGCGGAGCAGTTTCCGGTGAAACCGGCTGGCTTTGCTTACGGTGCGATTGCTTGCTATCCGTTCCAGTTGATTGTGGGCAGTTCCGAGAAAAATAATACCGTTTCTATAAGTCACATAAAGCGGAGCGGGCAGTTTGCGGTGACTCAGGGCATACACCCGGTTGTCCAACGTCCCCACGCCTTTGCTCACCGTGTAGTCCATAAGCCGCTGGTACAAGGCGTGGTTATCGGACGAAAACATCAAGAGGAAGTCGGGAATGGTCTCGGTTTTCGTCTTTTCGACTTCCGTTACATTGTAGTCCTCGTCGTATTCATAATCGGTGTAGGCAACTTCGTGCTGGGTGAGGCCATTCAGCACGAACAATGCATCCCCCTTCACCGTTTCACCGATTGCTTTTTCATCCAGCAACAACGCCAGGATATCCGATCCAATATGGATTTCTTCTTCATACCCGCCCACCATCGGACCGTAAATCTTGCCGAGCATCTTAGGAAACTCCTCCATATACGCTTCCATATCAATCGCATAGGCGAAAAACCCCATCAACGAGTCGCTGTCCAGGTAACGGAGGAATTTCCGGTTGATTTTGTGGTCGTAGATCCGGGCATACGAGTGAGCGAGGTCGCCCTGCACGTCGACTGAAGTCTTCAGCGTTAGCTCATCTTCGTTGGCATAGACACCGGCCTGAAGGCTGCCGAAACCTATGGCCGATGTAGACGGGTAACGCCCTGCCAGCAACGAAAGGAAAAATTGGTCATAAATCAGTCCGAGGTTACGCACCCATGCCGTCACCAAGGCATCCTTATCCAAGCTTTTTACATAAGAAGCATTGTTTAGGATATGCTGCCGAGGCAAATCGGATAAGACCTGCTCCGCATAAGTGCCGACCCACACGGCCACCAATGAATCCTTCTTTTGGCGATTGGCTTCGTACTGGCTCCAATAACCGTCATCATAGCCGTCTGTTGCCGCGGTATCCCATGTACTATCGTCCCAACCGAAGCCGTTATCCAACGTATCGATGTCCCACCCGGCGGTGTCAATGACCACCCCGGTCGTGTCCACACCGTCATAAGGAGGAAGCACGTACTCATCAGCATATTCTTCGGTATACCCATCGTTGTCAAACGTGTCGGCGTATGCATAGGTATCGCCATAGTTGTCCTGTAAAATACCGTACCGGGCGGCCACCCCCTCATCATAAAAAAAATCGTCTACCACGCTGCCGAAGGTAATCACGGCCAACCGGTCATTCCACCCCACGGTGGTGCCCGGCGATGCCGTGTCGGCTGCGGCACGGTATATACCGTCCACTTCAGTGAGGGCACCGCCACCGAACCCCTCAGCAAACTGGCTGCTATTTTTCAACGGCAACAATACGGTGTGATACCATATGCTGTCGGTCTGCCGGGTATAATAGTATAAGGATGAGTGGATGTCTACCCCCATATCTTCAATGGATGTCAGGGAAATACCTGCTTCCTTTCCGAAGGCTTGCAGCATTTTCGTACCCAACGTGGAGGTGTTGAAATCGGCCACGTCCACTAAGTTAAAAAAGTGACCGGTCCTGACGGACACCACGGCGAAAGCGTCCTCCGGAATGCGGTGTGCCAAGTCCTGCGCATACGTATAAACCTGGCATAAACACGCCATGGCGGTTAAGAAAGAAGTGGTTTTTGTCATACTACTGTGCTAATTGAATACGGTTAGAAAGTGATTGGTTGCCATTGATAAGATCCATGATACGGGTTTGCAACATGACGGCTTTCTTTGATGCCGCCAGCTTTGCTGCCCCGTTGCTTTGTTGGCTGACCGGCCGCTCGAAGCGGTAGATACTGGTATATAACGCGTCCTTGAATACGGCCTGATCGGCGGGCTTCAGCCGGTTATACTCCGCCTTCGCTTGCGGAAGATGCGTATACGCCCGCCTGAATGTGCCATGTCGCCCGTCATACGCGTATGAACTCTGGCTGTCCATCGGCATCTTCATTTCTTTGAACGCCATATTCATCACGTCGTTGAGGTCCGATACGTTACTGAACGAAAATTTCATCACGGCGATGTAGGTATCGAAATTCACCTGATGCGTGACGTTGGTAATGCCGGGTATAGCTGCCAGCCGATCGGCCAGCGCGGACATCTCGCGGCGAATGTCTGCTGGTGAAGGCACCTTGTGGCCGTTGACGCTGTCCAACAGCATAATGGATGCGAGCTTCGTACGGCTTTGGCTTAGGTTGGCCGTCAGCGTCACCGTTCCGGAACCGTCCTCACGCACGGAAATGTCTTCAATAATCTGGAAACACGAGGTGAAACAGGTGCATGACAGTACAACGCACATTAACCGGACAAGTCGACTTTTCGTCTTAATCATGGAAGCTTTCGATAACACCGGCAAATATAGCCTTTCGTCCCAGTTCATGAAACCCCTGTTTTCGGGGATGTTTTGGGGATGTATTATTAACGTCTTCGATGCGATGTCCCGTTGGCAGGGCAAAACTGTGCGGGCGCGGCTACCGAACCCGTGTTAAATGCAGTTGCCTCGTTACACCCCCATCGTGTGACATTTACTTACATATTTTGCTTATTTTGCAACCCATTATTATCACAAAACAGCCCTATGAACAACTTCGGCATTCATTGTTGGCTGGCCGTCGTATCTACCGTATGCTTCTTCGGAATCGGTACCGTGATCGCCGCGCCGCCCCAAACAGACAGCCTCACGCAGGAATTCAAGAAGGCTACCACAGACTCCGCCAAGATTGCGCTCCTGACGGAAATGGCCCGGCGGGTGCCGCACAACGATTCGGCCAAAGCGCTGACCCTATGGAAACAGGTGCTGGACCTGGCCGCTAAGAGCCGAGATCCGCTCAGCGAGGCGAAGACCTACCTCAACATAGGTTCCTGGCACTACGACCATTACCGTACGGACGAAGCCGACCGGTATAACCGTATCGTGCGGGAAATGACTGAACAGGACACTTCACGCAACGCCCGTGTGCTTTTTGCCAAAAGCCAGATCAATGCGGCCAACATCGCCTGGCAGCGCAACCGCATCGATGACGCACTGAGCGGCTACTTGGACGTGCTCCCCTTGCTCAATCAGCTGGCCGACACGGAATCATTAGCACTCGTCAATACCAACATCGGTATTTTATTCAACAACCAGCAACAACACGAAAAATCGGCACACTATCTCCTCGCCGCGGCCGAACAATATAAACAGTCGGCCCCGGTGCGCCATGGTGATGTCGCCGACATTTACATCATCCTCGCGAGACTCGGCTTCCGCGCCGATACCTTATCGAATGCACGGACGGCCACTTACCTCGATAGCGCACGCCACCACCTGTTGCACCTGGATGCCACACACCATATATGGGCAAATTACTACCACATGAAAGGGCGCTACCAGCTGGCCGCCGGTGAGCTGGCGGCGGCAGAGCATTCCTTCGGTCAGGGTCTGCTCATTGCCCGGCGATATAACGACACGTATACTTCCTGCGATATCCTGTTGCACCTTTCGGAACTGTACGAGCGCCGGGGCGAGTTTGCCAAGACTCGGCCCTTGCTGGATGAACTGCTGCAGATCAGCCATTCCAATCAGGTGGGCTCCTACCAGCTGAAAGCGCTCCGGGCATTGTCACGCATGGAGCATCGCCTGAAGCAACCTGACCGGGCCTACCGCTATTTAGCACAATACATCGACCTGGCCGACAGCCTGCGTTATGCAGAAAACACCCAGATCCTCCATGAAATGGAGGAAAAATACAAACTGGCCGAGGCGGAAAACACGTTACTGACGCTGCAGCGCGAGAACGAGCAAAAGGATTTCGCCATCGAGCGCAACCGCTGGTACATCGGATTGCTGCTCGGCATTTCCATCCCCTTGCTGGCCACCTGCATCCTGATTTTCCTGCTGTACCGCAATAAACGTAAGCTATTGGTTCAGCAGCAGCGCATGCACACCCTTGATGTGGAACGCATGGAACAGGCCCACCGGAATTCGTTACTCTCCACCTTGCTGGAAGGCCAGGAAAAGGAGCGGGAGCGGCTGGCGCGCGACCTGCACGACGGACTGGGGGGCATCCTTTCCAGCATCAAGATGGACCTCTCACGCATTGCGCATGCCTTGCCGGAAGACGTTGCCCAGCGCCCGATGTTGGCTTCGGTAGCCAGCAACGTGGATGGTGCGGTGGAAGAATTGCGTGGAGTCGCCCACAGCATGATGCCGTCCATGCTGGTCAACTACGGTTTGGTGGAAGCACTGCGGGAGTTTTGCGATAAATTGAAAAGCTCGGGTGTACCGGTTTACTACCAGGTCGTCCACTACCGCCAACCGGTAACTCGGTCGCGCGAAATGGCGCTTTACCGCATTGCACAGGAACTGATCAACAATTGCGTCAAGCATGCGGAAGCAACGGAAATATTGGTGCAGTTGCAGCAATCCGATGCCACGGTAACGCTCGTGGTCGAAGACGACGGCCGGGGATTTGATACGGAGCGCTCCGGCAAAGGCGCAGGACTCCGAAATGTGAGGATGCGCGCCGATTTGCTGGAGGGCACATTCGATATCCGGTCCGACAACGGAGTCGGCACGACGTTTACCGTCGAATGCCCCATATCGGCTACGCCTGTATCAGCCCGTATTCCGTCGCCAGTTTAATGGCCGATGCCAGGTTCTTGACCTCAAATTTTTCCATCAGGTTCTTGCGGTGGCTTTCTACGGTATGCGGACTGATAAACAGTGCCGCGGCGATCTCCTGCGTGGTTAATCCTTTGGCCGCCTGGTGGAGGATTTCTTTTTCCCGGCGGGTGACCTTGGGCACGCTCTTCAACCCTTCCGTGGTTTTCCGCTTCATGATTTCGGCCGACTGCGAACACAGGAAGCGCCGGCCGTTGATAACCGTGCGGATTCCCTCCACGATTTCTTCCCCCACCGCATTCTTTTGGATATAGCCGTCGGCGCCTTCCTGAAACATGCTGTTGATCACCGCGTATTCATTATGCACGCTGAGCGCTATGATCCGCGTGGCCGGCGACAGCGCCTTTACTTTCCGGACCAGGTCGATGCCGTTGATATCCGGCAGGTTAATGTCGAGCAACAACACCGATGGGAATTCCGATCCAATGGCTTCCAGCGTCGCTGCGGCATTAGCAAAGCATCCCTTGACCTGGAGGGTCTCGGCTTCGGAAAGCACGTTTTTCAGTCCTTCCAACACCAGCGGATGATCATCTGTAATGAAAATGGATACCATAACTAAAAATTCACTGTAAAAATCACTATATTTTCCTGAATCATCCGCATTGTTCTGAAAAATGGCTGATTTTCGGGATGGCTGAGGCCAACGGGTAACATTAACTTTGCGTCATGCGAAATGGCTGTGCATATCCGATTGCCCTGGCGCTGGCTGCCGTGTTGAGCACGCCGGCCAGCGCCTGTATGGCGCCCCCTGTGCAACCGCCCAGTGGACAACTCACTGACACGATGCACTATTATCCTTACCTGGCAGCCGATGGACGGTATGGCTATGCCGACGAACAGATGAACATTGTCATCCCCCCTTCGTTCCGCTCCGCTGGAACATTCACCTCCACCGGTTTCGCTGTCGTGGAAGATGAGCAATTGCGTTATGGCGTGATTGATAAGTCAGGCGAACTGGCTATTCCTTTCCAGTACCGTAATGTATATTTACAAGTGGTAGGCAACCGCACATTCGCCCACACGGAACGGGGATATATCAATCGCTTTCGGTTTTGGGAGTGGCGTTTCCTGCCGGGGTTTTCCATCACCGGTGGCTCGTCGGATAGCCGGTTGTTTGACACCAAAGTCAAACGCGCTCACCTGAAAATTACCGTGCTGGAAACGAATCAAACCATTTATTCGCAACGTATTTCCACCGGCGCTGGCTATAGCTTTCATTTCGGCATCCACCCGCTGGACAGCCAACACTTCCTGCAGCGGAACAGGCTTTTTAAGTTAACGGATCGAAAGGTAAAGCTGCTGGCGCGGAATATTTTTGACAAGGTAGATGGCGGACTGCTCCTGCAGCAGCGGGGAAACGGCTTCCGGTTGATTGACCGCGAGGGGAAACCGGCTTCCGGCACGCGGTATAGACAGGCCGACAGCCTGCACACCGCTATCAACGGCTTGCCACTTTCCATTCCCGTAAGCAGCAATCGATACGATGATGCGTGCCGTGCCATGGTGCTTGCAGACGACGAAGGACACCAGTATATCTTTCCCGATTTCAGCAAAGCATTTCCTGCAAGGATAGATGCTGTAGCCGTTCATGGCGTAGCTGCCGACACCGTAGTCCGTACGGCTCGACTGATCAGCGGGATGCCCGGCACAGACCGCTTCATGCTGCGGTGGTTCAATCGGCAGGCATCCCGGTTCGAACACGCCATGGTCGATACGGCGGGCCACTGGCACATGGACCCGCCGCTTGACAATACATTTACCGTGGTAATCCCTTCGGGAAATATCCGCTGGCCTCCCGCGGGGCACACCATCCCTGATGAGGCCCTGGAAACCGGTTGGCGAATTGTCGCTTACAGCAACATAGCAGACAAGCTCTATGAGGTGACCATCAAACGCGACAGCACGAAACGCATGGGCGTTTGGGATGCCGGGGCGGGGGACTGGCGCTGGAAACCTGAGCACCATTACATCCGCTGCCTGAATCTGCGCCGAGGCTATTGGACTTTTAAGCCCGGCAAAGACAGCCGCTACGGCTTGTATCATCTACCGTCGGGGCGCGTCGTCATCCCGCCGAAATACCACGACATGTCGGCCGATGGCACGGTATCTTATTACGATGAAAAGCTCGGTTATACCCGGTTTTACGTAAATTGGCAGACGCAACAGGAATTCCGGGAAAAAAGCAACTGAAATGAGACTGTGGTTTGGTTTAATGGCACTCATTACCCTTTCGTACGCCTGCACGCAGCGCGGGCGGAAGGTCGAGCCTGCCTTTTATTACTGGAAGACCGTGTACCAAGCCGATGACACGGAGCAAGCCTACCTGAGCGGGTTAGGCGCAAAGCGGCTTTTTGTGCGGATCATGGATGTGGATAACCAGGGGCCGAACGGCGAACCGATTCCGGTCTCTCCCATCGCGTTCAAGGATACGCTGCCCGATTCCCTCCAGCTGGTTCCGGTGGTGTTCATCACCAACCAGGTGCTCAAAGACCGTACAGAAGCCGAGCTTGACAGCCTGGCTGAACGGGTAAGCGCCTTTGTGCTGGGCAAAATCAAGCAGGCAGGGAAATCGGAATTTGATGAGTTGCAAATCGACTGCGACTGGACCGCCAGTACCCGGGAGGCTTACTTCCACCTCCTTGACCGGATACGGCAGCGGATGCCGGCGGGCACGCTGCTCTCGGCCACGTTGCGCCTGCACCAGGTGCGCAATCCGCAAAGCAGCGGCACGCCGCCGGTAGACAAGGTGCTGCTGATGTGCTACAACATGGGCAACCTGCGCAGGTTCGGGCCGCAAAATTCCATCCTGGACATCAACGAAATGCGCGTATACCTGAAGGGATACCTACGCGCCTATCCGCTGCCGATGGATGTGGCGCTTCCGCTCTTTAGCTGGTCAGTGGTGTTCCGTGAGGAACGATATGCCGGCATCAGTAAGCGCCTGGACCCCGCCCTACTCTCGGACACCGCCTTGTTCAACCCGCTGGACGACACGTCGCTCTTCCGGCTTAGGGAACCGCTTCCTGAAGCCGGCCTCCGGAAGGGAGACGTCATCCGCCGTGAGCAGGTCGGCTACGCGGACGTACGCCGGGCCGCCCGTTTCCTCGCCGATGAGCTGCCTGCGGCAGACTTCACCCTGCTCTATTACCACCTGGATAAAACGTTGCTGGCTGGCTTTCCAGCCGAAACACGATCAGCGTCACATGTACCGTCACCACAACAGCTATTCACCCATGCATCGCTTCAGGAAATTATCGATTGCTTTTAGTGCTTTTGCCGGCGCTTTCTTCGGCGAAATCGCGCTCAATATCGCCTGCGGTCCCGAACCCGACCCATACGACTATTACGTGTCGTACTTTCACAACAACGTGGCGGGCGACGGGTATGCCCCCTTTTCGTTTACCGACCTCCGCTTTCTCTACGACGAGGAGGAACCCGGGAGCGAGTCCCGCATCAACAGCGCGGAGTGGGCTGAATACTTAGGTGATGGCGTACGGCCTACTGATGTGCACGCCGCGATGTACCGCGCCGATGCCGCCATGGACTCCGTTATACGCGCTTTTCTGGAAACGCAGGCCGCCCCGCTGCCCGACAGCCTTTCGGGAAACACCTACCTTCAGGCGCTTGCCCGCAACAAAAATGCACGCGCGCTTTACCTGTTTGCCAAGACCGTGGAACCCCATGCACTGGCTGCGCATGCGGGTTATGACCACTACTGGAATCCCGAACCGCGTGATACCGCCAGCATGAACGTATTGGCCGCACAGGCGGAGGCATTGGCAAGGCAGCACCGGAAAGCCTCGTTTCTTCGCATGCGCTACGCCTACCAGGCGGCACGCATGTACCATTATGCGGGCGATTATGCCAACTGTGTCCGCATTTATGACCAGTGGATTGATGAGGCACCCGCCACGACGGCCCTGAAAGGCTGGGCACTGATGCTGAAAGCAGGTGCGCTGCGGCGTCTCGGGGAAATCACGGAAGCGGCGTACTTATTCGCAAACGTATTTTCCAGTAACCCCGAAAGGCGGGTACAGGCCTATAAAAACATCCACTACATCGATGTGCCCGTTGAAGAAATACTGGCCCATGCGCAGTCCGATGACGAACGGGCAACCATTCACGCGGCGCTGGGCTTCCGAAATGCGGACCTCGATACCGCGACCCTGAAAACGGTCTACCGGCTGGCGCCGGGCAGCCCGCTGGTCGCCACGCTCCTCGTCCGCGAAGTGAATAAGCTGGAATCGCGCCTCACGGAGCAGTCGCCCTACTACCAAGGTCGCTGGGGCGGGTGGGGGTTCTATAATGGCAGCACCCCGGCATCAGCCGCGCAGGCACATGCCCAGGCAATCATCGGCTTTTGCCGGCAGCTGTCGGCAGACGCCGCTTATCCCGAACCGGCGCTCGGCACCGTCGCAGAAGCCTACCTCCATTGGCTCCTGCACGAGGATACCGAAGCTGCGGCCCTGCTGAGCGGACTGGCTCCCGGGACACTGTCGCCCCGACTGGCCGACCAATACCGCATCGTCGACCTGCTGGTACGTGCACGGGCGCTGGAAACCCCGCAGCCGGCCGATGTAGCGCGGTTAACCGAGACATTAAACTGGCTGGATGCCAAACGCAGTAAAGAACTACGGGAAGCCATGGAACGGGGGGGCGATGAACCGGGCTATGCATTATGGGCGCAGAAAGACCTGCGCTTTACCCGTACGGCTGCCAATTTTTACCAATCGCTGCTTGCGCCGCACTTCATGGCGTCCGGCGATACCGCCCTCGCCGCAATGGCCATGCTGAAGGCGGATCCCCCCTCCCCAGCCAACGAGGAGGATGCCAGCAAATCCTTGCTATCGCGGATATCGTGGAGCGCTGCGACGTTCTGGCGGGAGCAGCTACCCCCCACCGCCCTGGAACAACTGGGCCGCTGGGCTACCGAAGGCATGGATTCGCCATGGGCGCCCCTCTTCGGCAGTCTGCTGGACGACCTCATCGGCGACGACTACTGGGATCTGCTGGGGACAGCATACCTGCGCACACACCATTACGAAGCGGCATCCCGCGCGTTTGCAAAGCTCTCTCCACAATTCCAGCGCGAAACGCCGGTGGACTGGTATGGCGGGGAGGAGCAGCCGCTGTACCCTGACCCGTTTATCACTGCCATCAACGACTACCCCAAACGTTTCGGCGGCACACCGCTCACCAAAACCGCATTCGCGAAGACCATGGCCGACCTACAGCGGCGCATTGCCGAAGACCCCGGCAATGCGGCCTCCTATTACTTCCAGCTGGCCAACGGCGTGTACCAGACCGGCGCTTTCGGCAACGCATGGCAATTGATCAGCTACCACTGGACCAGTACGCACAACTACATCCGGGGAAATTACTACTATGCCGGCGATTACCACGATGCCCGCCAGGCGGCAGCTTGGTACGAGAAGGCGCGCGAGCTGAGCAAAGACCCCGAATTCCGTGCGAAATGCACGTACATGCTGGCTAAATGCGAACAGAAGCGGTACAGTTACCCCAGCCTAAAAGCGTATTACGACGATGGCTTCTCATACGGCAATAGGCCCGACCCCTTCTGGCTATTCAGCCAACAGAACAGGTATTTCGGGGAATTGGAGACCCACTACGGAAATACGGCGTTTTTTCAGGCGGCCGTACGGGAATGTACTTACCTCGCCGATTTCATAAACAGGCCGTAGTGCAGGCCGATAACGGAACGCATGAGAAGCATCGTCTTATCATTCACCTGTTCGTTGGTATGCTGCCTGGCCGTGTTGGCTTGCCGTGCACAGGACGCATTGGATGCCGTGGCCAAGGCCTATCAGCAGGCCGGCTACGAAAACGGCGAGAAATTCCTGAAGGCCGGCCCCTATGTCCGCGCACTGTTTTTCAACGAACGCCGGGACGAAGCGATAGCCGTTCTGGAAGAAAACATCCGGTTGGCGCGAAAAAGGCGAGATGGCAAATATGCTGCATACCTATACGGACTACGGGCACTCAACACGTTCATACTGGGCGATTCGGTACAGGCTGCCCAGTACATCGATAGTGCATCGGTTTTCGCGGCCCGCACGGCTGACCGCAAAATTAAGGGTTATGTGCACTACTGCCGGGGATGGTTGTTGGTACGCGGGGGTCTTGAGGTGGATGCCGTAAATGCCTTCGTGGACGGGCTTCGCCTACTCGAAAACACCGATGGCTACGCCTATCAACGCTCAATCTACGGCGAGTTGTATGCCATATACGCCAATTGGCGGGCAACTGACCTTCAAACGAAGTATGCCTACCTGAATCTGGATCTGGCCGTAAAACGGAAAGAACCATCGGCCCTGTTCGACGCACACATGCGAATGGGGCACCTGTATGAGACGCTTACCTCAGAAACCGGAAACCCATCGTTTGCCGACAGTGCAGTGCGCTATTACCGGAGCGCGATAACCCTCTTAGAGGATAACCCGTCAACGATGGGAACCTCGCCCACCGATTTGGCGCATGCAGCCATTAACCTGGCAAACCTGCACCTCAACAACGCCGATACGGCTGACCGGCGGCAGGCAGAAAAGTATGCGCGCAAGGCGATTGCAATCGCCGACCAGTATGGGCATACCCAATTCAGGGCCGCTGGCTATGGTATCCTGTCTGCCCTGGCACGGCGCAGCCATCAGCCTGAAAACGCAAAAACCTACCTGCTGGCCGCTCTGGCTGCCGCTTCGCAGGAGACGGCCATGAATACCGAAACGCTTCCCCTTATTTTCCGGAACCTTGCCGAGCTGTCGGAGGAGCAGCAGGAGCATACCGAAGCGCTGCATTATTACAAGCAGTACGTAGCCGCCGCCGAGGATCGATTCGACGCGGAGAAGTTGGAATTGTCTGCACGGCTGGAAGCCCAATACGAGCGCGCCAAGCAACAACAGGTACTGGGGCAACTGCGTCTGGAGTCCGCGCAAAAGGAACAGCAACTCAAGTTGATGGATGCGCGTGCTGTCGAACAGCGGCAAGCGCTTGAAGTGATGAAACTCAACGAAGAAAACCAGCGCCAGCAACTGGCATTTGCTAACCTCCAAAATGAGCAGAAGGAGCAGGAGCTCGCAGCTGTGCAACGCGAAGTGGCGCTCAAGTCGCGCATCAACCAGACCTACATCATCCTTTTTGCTGTTGCCCTGATCATGATGGCCCTGCTGCTTTACGCCTATCGGCAGCGCTCAAAGACGTTGACCCAGCAAAGGCATCTTCATCGGCTGGAAATGGAACAGGTTCAGCAGCAACATGAAATATCCAACCTCACCGCCATGCTCAGCGGGCAGGAGCAAGAGCGCTCGCGGTTGGCGCGCGACCTACATGATGGCCTTGGCGGACTGCTTTCGGGGACCAAGATTGAGCTTTCCGCCGTATTTTCCCGCGTGAACGACACGGCCGCCCGGGAAAAAGTCACCCGCTCGCTGAACCAGCTCGATGCGGCGGTCAACGAGCTCCGCCGTGTGGCGCACAACCTCATGCCCGAGCTGCTTTTGAAATACGGACTCACGGAGGCCATCCGTGAATACTGCAGCCGGATGTCCCATGGCAACCTAGAGGTGGCTGCCGAAATCGTCAACTATGCCGACAGCCTCGACACCAACCGTCAGGTGGTCATCTACCGCATCATCCAGGAACTGGTAAACAACGCCATGAAGCATGCCCAGGCCAAGCACATCTTGATCCAATTGGCACAGACCGACGGCACCCTATACCTCACCGTAGAGGATGACGGCGTTGGGTTTGACATCGCCACGCTGGATGGGCGGAAGTCGGCTGGCATACACAATGTACAGTCTCGCCTGGATTATCTGAAGGGTCACCTTAACCTCATCAGCGAGCCAGGCATGGGTACCACGGTGGAAATTGAAATTCCCTTTTTTCAGGGATTTATTACATGAACGGTAACGTTGATATTTGTTTCGGCAAACAGGCAGTATTGCCTAAAGACTACGTGTATGAAAACAGCTATCTATTATCTTTTATGGGCATCATTAGCAGCACTCGTAACCCAAGCTTGCGCATGGGAAGGCGACCGCAGGAGCGGCCAGCCAGCAACGCGTGTTTCCGTTGAATTGAAACCCACCGCGTTTGCAGTCGACACCGTGCACTTGCTGGACGAGTGGAAGGCACTGGCCAGCCTTACCCAACCCGCTGGAGGTCCATCGCGGTCGTTTGACGTTTCCGTGGTGGTGAATGATACGGCCGTCACCGCCGAAATCCGACCGAAGCTATCCGATCGTCACCGCCAAAATTTCATCCGGTTGCTGGATACACTAACCCGGCATCCGTCGCCTATCCCACAAACACTAAGAAATCAGCAATTGTCCGTCCGTGAAACCGACACCAGTTTGCTGAGACTGCTTGCACTTGCGCCTGACACGACGTTTGCATTGCTCCCGGACCTTGGCAGCGCGCACTGGACGTATACCCACCGTGAAGTACCGGGTTACGCCGGCATGTCGCAATCCTATGTCACGACCTACCTCACGTACCGGCTGCGGCAGCCGATTCCTTCGCTCCAGTACAGGCTTGGGTTTGCGTCGTCCGCGTCGGAGCAGGAAAGCCCCATCCGCGAATCGATGGAAGCTATTATGCAACAGCTGCCGCCTTCTTCGGTCGACTATTCCATCGGTACTGGAGAGCCCGTTGCCGATAGCCTGTGGCAGCAGCTGCGCGGCAACCAGCGGCTCACTATCGATTCCAACACCATGCAAATCCGGTGGACATCGGTCGATTTTAACTTCAGGCCATTTACCCCTATGCTCGATCAGGACACGCTTTTTACCGTCAGTGTTGCGAAATTACTGGAAGAAACAACTCCTGAAGTGTATCACCTGCTGCTTGCGCCGGAGTTGACCCGCATCATGGCCGCTTATCGGATGGACGACGATGAATAGCAACAAATAGGATTTATAGATGAGGTTTTCACAAATTGTCATAGGGTTATCGGCCAATTTTTGGATGGTGCTGTTTCACACATCTTTTGTGATGGCCCAAGACACGATCGACCATGAGAATATATTTTCGCTGCAGCACAATCGTGTAGCGGTGCCCAAGGGGCGTATGCTGCATATCTACTCCCTTAGCAAAGGGAATTGGCAGGTAATGGACAGCCTTGCCCTTCCGAAAGCATATCAGGCGTTGGATGGCAATATCAGGAAGGTGTACATGCTTATGGAGGACAAGATGGTGTTCCATGGCTTTAATGGAGAACGCAGGGATACACTCCGTGGCAATGACAGCTTAAAAATGCCAGCAGCTTCGCATTGGATAAGGACACCCTATACGACGGAAAAGGATATCTCGGTATATCAGCATGGAAGGCAGATAACGTATGTGAACGATGGGGATGAGTGGTATAAAATCGACATGAGTGAGCGCCTTGCACAGGTACTAAAAAAAACATCGGTGGAACCACTGGTGAAAGAAAACGATGCAAGACCATTTAAAAAGTTGTATTCATTTGAGAATGCAGTCGGCGAGCAGTTATCCGCTGTATATGATGATAAAATAACGTTTCACCGTTACGATTTACCCGAGGTGTATATGCAAGCGCTCAAAATAGACTTTGAGGAACACTACGGACACCCTTACCCGTTACAGGAGGAAATGGAATTTGTGATGAAAGGCGAAGCCATCACGGCGTTTATTTACGATAGGCGGATGGTCGCTGTTGTTTTTCCCGATCTGATACGGTTTTTTGTATACGATTTCGGTCGGAAAAGATGGATACAAAATCCCGATATACCGGATTTGGCTTACGGGTCTTAGTTTTTGCAGGCAACCTGAAAATCGCACATTACATACGCGCTTGGTGGCTCCGCAAAAAGCTCAGTCTTCCCCGATATACCAAGTACTCCACGTTTATAGGAGTTTGTAACGGCTCCAACAAGCCCCGGTCGGCCGCAGCGATGTCGTGCTGAATGTGGTGCAGTCCGCCGCATAACCGAACCCAACCGTCGAATACCGAAGTTATTGTATTGTTTCCGCGGTACCGAGTCGCTGTCAGGTACCATTCCGTTGCGGTACCGCGATAAATTTCTACGTATACACCCCGATCATGTCTATTCAGCCACGCACGGATTTCCGGCCAGCTCACCAAGGCGTGACCTGCCATAAGCAGCAGAAGAGCACCGTTGAATACAGCCAGCAGCTCACCCAGGTATTCCCATCCCCAGCCTAATTTCCATTCGATAAACCAACAGGTCGCTGTTAGCAACAACGAAATAACCAGACTGACACCGGCATATAATTTCAGCGTTCCTGAGAGGTTATTTGCGATCACCTCCCAATCTTCGGAACTTACCGGCCTGCGGATGGGCTCGGTCACATCCGAACCCGGATAAACCCCACCTGCAATCAATCCACCGGGCAGCAGGTACAGCTGGATCGGCAGCCGACCCTGTGAGATCACCTCCACGATCCGGGTGTTCTGGAATGCCCTGAATCCCAAAAATGCCAAGGTACCTTCAATGGGGTGGCCATCGATCACATAGCGCACCCGTTTCCCTTTGAGGCGCTGGATGCCATCCAACGTACCACTGATCATCGACCACGCATTTTTCCGGAGACACTCGTCGAGCACACGCCGCTGTTTGCGATGATAAAAGATAAAATACGCCGGTATTCCGAAAAAAATGAAGTAAAGTACGCCGAGGAAAACCTGCACGCCAACCGCTTCATTCCGTAAACTCCAGACAACCGCGATGAGTACCAAAAGGAGCACAAAGGCGGTCACGATAAATGTGCAATAAAACCGGTGGTGATACCCCCGCCGCTCTTCGAGTGTTCTGCGGATTGCTGACGGTAAAGAAGAAGAAGCGTTCTCGCCGTATGCTTGAATCATTAGTGATTTAATAAAGGTTGTAGCCTATATTGTTTCCTTTGTGTATCCCACATGACCTTGGGCAGCGGCAAGCGCAGCATCGCCGCATTGGAAACCAGTGCCAGGTCATACCGACGATCCACCATGACGATCCGGTATTCATTCGCCGAGCACGACTGTTTGGGTATCGGTGTGGTTCCCCGATTGAATCATCACTTCCACTGTGTCGCCCCGGAACTCCACCAAAGCCCGCTGCTCGCTGCTGACGGCGATGGCATGCCGTTCCTGTGCCCGTGCACCAACGGTGCAGACGACCAACATAGCACCGAATAGGATAGGTATACGAAACATCATGTTATTGCTTTTCCTTCCGCCTGACGGTTAATGCATTGAGTTCATCGGTAGCGGTATTCCATTGATAACCGAATGCAACATCGCCCACAAAGAGCTGAATCTCCCATAGATTTTCGTCCAGCTCCCGGGCATACACCTCTTTCCCCAATAACCAGTCTGCCATCCAGCCATTACCGGGATTATCCGAGCCCAACACGTAGGTTGCCGTAGACAAAACCTGTGAATATTTGAATTCATTGATGGAAATCGATTCAGGTAGTCTGTGTTCCCCAAAAGGGTCAAACAACCCGAGATCGGATCGCATCTCCTCCGTCAACTCCAGGTCTTCCTGCACAAATTCGGCCCAACGCTCCGGCCGGATTGACGGGTAGCGGCCGAGCGTCGCGTTGCGCAGGGCCGTATAAGCCGCGCGGTTTTCTGCCAGAAATTGCCGCTGCCTATTCTCAACTTCACGGAAGTCAAAATCCGGGTAAACGTGGTCGTACAGCGTCCATTTAAACTCGTCGACTTTGTTCAATAGTTTCTGTTGCGGGGTAAGCGCCTTTGGTAACCGTCCCGCCAGCCAACCCGGTTGCTGCTTTCCACCAGTATAGACCAGTACCTTCAGCAGCTCGATGCGGCCCGTGGCATAGTCCCAGCTGTATTCGATTACAAAAGCACGGTTAACCAACGCTACTTTCCATTGCGTATCCTTGATCAGATCGGCAAAATACAACCACCCCAATCCATATAGCTGAACGTATTCCTGCAAGTGCATTTCCTTTTCCTGCGTTAGGTGATCCGACACTGCGATGTGGAGCAGGTTGACGGAAGCCAGGGTACCTCCCGGACCTAACGTCCGGGCAGCGGTCAACGCACTCGTTAGGTCGATCACTTCCCGCACCGAAACCCCATCTTTTTGAAAATAATCGTCCAACACCTGCAAATCCAGCACTTCATAGCCGGGAAAAATCTCCGGGATAGGCGGCAATGCTTCCAAACCCGTAAGGCGCAGGCGGAGATAGCGCTCCTTGTTTTCCTCAACAAAAGCCTGCATATGGCGGGTTACCGGGTGTGCTAAAGCGGCCTTTGGATTATTTTCCCCCGCCGCTATCCAATCGACAAATTCCGCTTTCTTCTCATTGCGATAGGGAGCCATCCAACGGTCCAGGTCCGCACTCAATTGCTGCTCTTCCGTTTCGGCAGTTGGTTGCGTCTGGCAAGCAGTGGAGCTGCTCAACCACAGTAAAAAGACGACTAAGTATACCTTTGGTGTGTTCATCATCCAAAACAACACAAAATACCGCTTGCATAAAACCCCAATTTTCAGGGATTTTCTGTCAATTTTTCCGTTTCAGCACTCACGCTGCTCGCCGCAATTTCGGTGTTCGGACAAGTGAAACCAAGCTTTTGGTCGGTGTGTACCGCATTGTTGAGGTCCTCACCGCACTCCAATCGCGGCATATTCAACCTAAATACATGTCCCTCGGCGTCCCGGAGTTCAAGCGTTTGTATCGGCTTCTCGAGCGGATCCCAGATAGCAGTCGTGTCCACTTGCATCCGGCTAAACACGGTGCGCAGCGGAAGCGTGCGGGTATAATGCCCATGGAGGTGGGGCGACAAGGATGCCGTATCACTTGCTGTCGCGAAACCATCCCACCCGCCCTGGTCGCTTTCTTTCAAGAAGAGATATGGCTGGCCATTATTTTCCCGCTCGCAACTGACGCGCAGCAGCTCTACAGGGCGATTCCAGTCCGTTACGTCCATACAAAACAAGCCGTATCCTACGGCATTTCCCGTTAAAAAAACACCATCATGGTGCAATCCACCCAAGGTGCCGCTTATGGCATCCTCCCGGTACTCCTCGTCTTCTCCGGGGCATATCAGGCCGCTGACTTGGAGCGAATCCGGATGATAGAGCACCGCCTCGTAGCGGCCGCTTATCACCAGGATCTCACCATCCCCTGACAGCTGCAGGTCAAGCCCCATACCCTCTTCAAAAGGCAGATCCACAGTATACTCCCTCCCTTCCCGGCTGACATAAAGTTGCCGTCCATCAAGATGTCTGTATTCCGCTTTGCGGGCTTCTACTGTGGATTGCGCCAACGTAACAACAGAAGCCGATAGCACAAATAAATAGGTCAGCAGCGCGTTCATTTTTGGTATTTCAATCTCCTTCTTCCCATTTCAATTCCATTGTTTCGCTATTAAAGACCAAAAAGCGCTGCGCATCCCCGTACGAAACGATGTAACGCTCCCGGCTTTCGTCCATATTCCCCGGCTGGGAGCTGAGGCCCAACAGGCAACTATCCATCAAATAGTCTTCCATACGGAGCAAGCGCCCGTTTTCATCCAATTCCAGCAAAAGGAATCCCGATTCGTTGCCGGCACCGCAATGCCCCAAAGCGTAAGCTTTAGATGGGCGGTCGTAGGAAAGCACAATCCGTAGCTTATCCCCCACCACTTTGTACCCAGCAACGGAATGGTCGCCCGGGTAGAACAGGGGAAGGCCCAATGCCTTTAGATTCACCTGGAAATCGCGGCCTTTGCATTTAATTTTCAACAAACTATGATGCTGCAAAACATCCATATCGCCCCGGTGGATCCGCAAGGGCAGGCGCTTTTTACCATCGGTCCATTCCCCGCTCACCGTCCTTGCACTTACCGTACTATTTTTAAACGTCCCGTACTCATATGCAATGGTTATTTTTTCCAGAAAGCCCTCCATGGAATGATACTTCTCTATCATATCAAAAAAGGAATAGCTATCGTAGTCGTCGTACAGGAAATGGACGAGCGTATCGGCTGGTTCTTGTTGCTTGAAGTGGTACAAGGTTAACTGATTGGCGTAGATGCCTGCCAGGGCGATGGGCTTCTTATGACGGTCGTATTGGTACCAGCCCGATACCGAATACCAGCCCATATGACCGGATGACCTATTTTCCACATTCAGGCAAAAGGTGACCGGCATCTCCGTCCCCTCGCCGATATGACCGGAAAAGGCAAGGCTACGGGTTTCGTATTCCTCCAGCTCCACCGAGGTCTGGCCGATAGCCGGACCGCTGAACACTAAAAATGTAAGTCCCATCCAGTAGGGCAGTTTGGTTTTCATAGCAATTCGTGTTAGACCGGGGTAAAATAATACAAAAAAGATTCGACTCAAAACCCCTGAATTCAGGGATTTGTCCTGACGCGCAAAAAGGCAAACTTTGTAATCAATTATAAAAACGAAACTATGCGCATCCGGTTAGCAGTACTCGTCATCTTAACTGTGCTACTGGTGTCTTCCTGTAGCTGCTTACGTAGGTTGGCAGGAACGGTCAGAGACCGTGAAACGAAGAAGCCCATCCAAACAGCCAGGATATCAGTAACCAACCCGGGGTATCAACGGCATTTTGAATCGGACAGCAACGGCTATTTCGAGGCTTTCCTGAGCGGAGGTTACAAGTGCCCAAGAATCAGCGTCCGCATCGAGGCTGATGGTTACAAGGCCCTGGACATGAAGGAACCCAGAAAACGGGACACGATTACGGTTTATCTCGAAAGATTAAAATAAGCATATGCGCACTTCACTAATACTTTTCCTTGCAAACCTGCTGCTATCGCCAACCGCGGTTTTCGCACAGCATTCATCCGGTCCCGACACCTTGACCTGGACGGATACACAAGGCCGGCACCTTTTGCTGCTGGAGCAATCAGATCCGGTGTGGGATGAAGAAGCGTCCACAAGTTCGCAGACCATACGGGCCAAACATATGCTGCTCGATAGCAAGCCGCGGACGGAGGTATGGTTGTTCGAAGACGCCATCACGGATTGTCCGGTCGATCTGGAGCTTGCGTTCCATGCACCGCCACGGATTACGGACTTGGATAGCGACGGCATTAAGGAGGTTTGGCTGATGACCCGCAAAGCCTGCAAGGGCGACATCAGTCCATCGAAAGTCGAGGTGGTGTTGATCGATACCGATGGGAAACCCCAAAGGCTGCTGGCGGAACAGTTGCTTGTCTTTCCAGATGGCACGAGAGACGGTGGTTCGTACGACTTACACGATTTCAATGAGCTTCCGGAAGCTTATCAAGCGTATGCGGTGGACTATCTATTGGAAAATTACCGGTTTGAATATGCTGCTTCACTCCCCGATTCCATGCCAAAAAAATACAGTTGGCATCCCGATGGGCTCATCATCTATGCAGCCCCTTCGCTAACCGCCGATTCGATCGATCGTGCCAGTTATGGGGAATTTATCCTCGTCGAGGAGTTATGGGATGGTGAGACCGTCGACGTGACCCGCTACCAACACGATGAAGATAAGTGGATTTCAGACGAATACCTGAAACTGTACCAGCATGCATCCCATTGGCTGCGGGTAGAGCACGGCGGCCGGCCGGGTTTCATCTTGGACACGTACCTGGCCCCCATTCCACCGCCGGATACCTCGCACGCTTCCGGCTTGATCTGGGAGGAATATCTTAAAAGCCTGTCAATGGTAACGTTCGAGGAATCCGAGGGCCAAACCGAAGACTTCTGTGCAAGAAACACCCTGCATTTTGCGAACGGCATCATATACACGTTTACAGATTTCGGGCCCTGTGAGCAATGCGGTCATGGCCAGAAGCAGCTGTACCTCCCGCTCACCAGTAAAGCCGAGGCCATGATGATGGGGTTGCATTTCTTCCGCTACTATGGACTTTTCTCCGGAGCGAACAGCGTGTTGCTCAAGCGCGAGGGTGAAGCCGTGGCATTAGAAGGATATATGGAGTCCGGCCAAATGCTTGTCATTTCGTTCACTGAGCTGCAAGATGGGGTATGTATAGTAGAAGACGTAATGCTGTAAAAACGAAGTAACGGCACAACGCAGCCTCAAGCACTGCAATCGGTAGTGACGCGGTCAATCAATGTTAAATACCATTTATCGGCGATCAGCGTAAGGTTAAAAATTAACTCCTCATCTTCATGGCCTGCGAGTACAATCCGTCGGCTCTGCTGCGCAAGGTTGCGGAAACGTGCCAGTTCAGCCTCGGGAATGGAGTCCCCGCGATACTTGACAAGATTCAGCGCCGTTTGGGCAAGCTTATCATCGCTCCGTGTGGTATCCGCAAAAAGTCCGGTTTTATCCCATACTAGCTCGCCGCAGTCATAAACAGGAAGTTCCGTATAGTGAACCGAATCGGGTACGGCAACAATATCGGGATAACCCAAATAATCCGGCATCGGTTGCTCAAAATCAATCGAATCGATAAGCACATATTCATCAAAAACGCCGATCCGGTATAACACCGCAAGTTTGATTTTCTCCGATATCAGTCCATTGAGCGTAGCCGTATCCCGGTCTTGAAACGCGTGGATAACCTTCCAGACGGTGGTCTCAAAGTTTTCCGGCTTAACGGGGGAACTACAAGAAGAAAACGATGCAAGCACAAACAACGCAATGGCACATAAAGCGCTCATTGCTTTTAATTGAACGTATGTCACCACAAACCGGTATTTACGGTAAATGTTCCCGTGGGTACGCCCTCCACTTGGAGTACCTCGCCCTTGTCCGTATAATATTGCCATTCTCCGTTTCTATAACACAACATAGGAAATGTGATTTCAGTCCCCTTTTCGTACCGGTTCAGCAATAGGTTGTCGAATTCCACCGGAAGAATAATTTGTCCGCTGCGATCGGCAATGCCGAACTTGTAGCCAACCGAAAGCAAAAAATATGCCCCGTTGTTGAACGCTTCCACGCCATCATATTTCGGCGGAATCAGCACCTGCCCGGTGTTGTCGGCGATACCAGCCAACAGCCCGCCGGTCTGTTCATCAGTCGTCCGAATGATCAAGTGATCGCCTACAAAATAGTCCATATCCATCAAAAAAGCATTCGGACCCGTATACACTTCGTTAGAAACCGGTTGGCCGTCCCTGCCGATGAACTGATAGGCTACATATCCCACTTGGGATCGCCAGTCGGACGCCGGAAAATACCTGGCACCGACGGCGACGCCGTGCGCGTTGAAGTTCAGTACCCGATCGTACACCGCTTCCTTCACCCAGTTGCCCGCCGTGTCCAGGAGGCCATAACGGCCATCAACCCGCACCCAGGCGAGGCCGAACGACGAAAACCGCTCCAGCACGGCGCCTTCCGTCCCGCCATCATACGCGTAGGCAAAGGTAAATTTGCTGTTTGATACCGACTTCCCGAGCGCGGGGCTGTACAGCTGTGCGCGCAGGGAGTCGTCCGAAATCAATACCAAACCGGGGTGCCTGACCGATTGCGCATACTGGGCAGGGAGCCGGGTTACCACTCCGCCCTGGCCATCGATGAGGATGGCCGGGTCACCATTCCGGGCGCCGGATAACAAGGCAAACGTCCCGCCGACGCTATCGTACACCGTGTATTCGGCAGGCACAGCCTCCTGCCCGTCCATCCTGCGTATACCATATCGGTAGTCACCGTAATCGCCGTTTACCGTCAGCACCATCGGTCCCGAGCCGGGCAGTTTACGCAACTGGTCGAATCCAGGCGGGATAATCTCCCGCTGCAACTCCGTATCGTATAGCCCTCGCTTATCGGCTTTGGTCACGACAAAATACCGCAAGGACGAAGTGTCCCATAGCGACCACGCCTCATAGCCCAACGACAACAGCTCCCTACCCGCAAAATCGTATACGGCTTTCTCCCCCTGATATTCACCGACGACCACGGCATCCGGGCCGTCGTACGTAAGCGAAGCCAGGTCGATTTCGTGAAATTTCGGGGAAACCACTTGGCCGGTCTCCGCAAAGTACAGTCCGTACAGCGCCTTTTGGCGGGTCTTGAAGATGGTGATTCCCTTGCTGCCCGACGAATAGAAATAATCGTTCACATGGGTTACTGCGGTATACGATGGGGGCAGCAGTTCACGGCCCGTCGTATCATAGAGTCCCCAGCGACCGTCTTTTGCGAGGGCAAAGTAATCATCGTATACATTCACGTCGTCCCATTGCGGCGGAATCAGCACGCCTTTGTCCCGCTGGTAGACGCCTTTGCGCCCACCCTTCTCCACAATGGCGTAGGAACCATGATACCCGCGGAAATCATTGGCATTGGGCACGGTGATGCGCTCATATTCGGTAGGCAGTATTTCATTGGCATCGTGGCCAATTAATCCGTATCGGCCGTTTACCTGAACAACCAACTCGCCGCCGGCGAGTATTTCGAGGGGATCCCGGCCGTCAGCAGAAAACTCTTTGCCCGTCGGGATATGCACCACTACCGGGCGGCCGTTTTTCGAAAACGAGCGTACCCATTCTTCACTCCGCATGCCCCAATGCTCGTGCTCGTATGCAAAGGGCACCCGTACCTGGCCGTCGAAACCCATGATGCCCCATTTTCCATCCCGCTGCGCATACACATAGTCCGATTTCCGGCCGCATCCCCCGCAATAGTCAAAACCATCGTACTCCGCCGGAATGGCCAACTGCCCGGTCTCCCGATCATAAACACCCCACTTTGTTCCGGTTTTGACATCGAAATACCGGCCATCGAGGTAACCCACGTCATCAAAAAAAGGCAGCAGCATTCCCTCATCCCTGCTGAACAAGGAATGTTTGCCGTCTTTCATCACCTTCCAGAACGCGCCGAACCGGGTATCGATCTGCTGATATTCCGGGGGTAGTACCCAACCGCCCGATCGGGCCAGTACCCCATATCGGCCATCCTTGGTTACAACGCCGAGCGGAGCAGCGGCGGTATCGGCATCGCCGATATCTTGGATGTAACGATCAAACAGCCGCCTGCCGACGCGGTCGATGTAAAACGTACGGTCGCCAGCGGTTACCTGGGCAAAGCCATGGCCGTTGAAACGCGCCGCCCGCGCCGGTGTCCCCTCCTGGGCACTGGCCGGCGCGATGATGCCGGCCAGTGCCGCCGCCAAGACACTGCACCACAACACCGCACATCTTTTACTCATACTCCCTATATTATAATTTATATGCACAAAACTAATGACCAACACCATGTACCGCAATCCCTGAAAACTGGGTTTTTCACCTCCTATCGCTTGGTCAAACCCGTTTCAAATTCTCGCTGAACGTATCCGCTGGTGTCCGCACCTTTTTCGTGCAAGGCCGACTTCACGATTTCGGTCGCCTTGGAAAAATCCGCCGATGTATGTCCGTGGAATTGAGACGAGGCCACGTAAAAGCGAATACCCGGAAAGCGTTGGAGGAACCAGCTCAAATCAGTTAAATTGGTATAACCGAAGCTGTTGACCATTTTCTCCAGGAGTTGCTCTTCATGCTCGTATTCCAGCATCCACATCAGGGTGAACGGCGCACGGGGCCTCTCCCCGGTCATCCCGATTCTGAAAAACGACGACAGCTCGGCCCGTTCGTCATACAGGAAAAAATAGAGTTTCCTGGATTCGCGTGCGGCTGCACGGGGGTGGTACTGGATCTGGGGAAACTGCACGGAATCACGCCAAAGGTAGATGCGGTAGCCGAGCGAATCTTTGTTGCGGATAAAATCTTGCATGATGCGGCTGTCTTCAGCCACGTCCAGCACCGGAATTCCGGTCGGCACGCGTACGCCATCGTTCGGTATCAATACGGGTTTCAGGTCGGCCGAGGGGTCGTTGCTAAACAGGTACACCGCTCCCTCACCCGCGATGGTACGCTGAAGCGCATTTTGCTGTTTGCGGTATTGCTTAGCGGTATTTTGGTGCAGGTTCGCCAAAGGGTCTGTTTTTAGTTTCTGTACGATGTCGGGCATGCAGGTTCTGATAAAAAGAAACACCGAAAAGACCAGCGATACCGGAATGACGATGTTCCTGGCCCGGTTTTGCCGTTTCCGAGCTCCTTCCAGTGCTTCCCTCGCTTCGGCATGAGTAGCTACGGTGGCCGCCTTTTCGTGTGGAATGGGCACAGACACGTCCTGTGGAACAGGTATATCGCGTGGAGTCGGAGCATTGCCGGTCTTTGGAGCATTGCCAACCTCCGAAATACCACCGGCTTCCGAGACGCTTCCATCCTGTTGCCAGGCATCGATACGGCTGACAAAAGCATCCAGAAAAGCCATGTAAATCGGGATTTCTTTCTCGTACTGCTTCACGTGTAAATCGAAGCGATACCTTTTCCCGGCTTTGGTGAATACCAATAGCGACGGAGCCGGTTTGTCAAAATTCAGACGGGAAAGACCTTCCCGAATTTCGTAATGCTCGATATCATCGTACCGTATCGCACCGAATATCCTAGAGTTAAATCCGCCTTCCACAAAGGTGATTTCCTCTCTTTCATTCCGTGCCCGGGTCTGTTTAACGGCAAAATAAACGATGCATCCAAACCAAACGGCCATTCCGAAAATAAGGCATATGGCAGTGTACCGTGTGTCCACACGGTAATGCTCCAGGAGTAGCGCAACTGGAACGAGCACCAGAAACCCCGCAAACAACGTGATGAGGATGGCGTAAGTGTAACGTACTTTTATGAAATAGAAGGTGTAAGACCGCTGTATATGCATCTGTGGTTTCTTCCTGTTTTAATACCCAAGCTTATCCCCCGCCGACACCGGTAGTTCCGTACCGTCGGCCTGCACATAGGTCCACCGCCCTGCCACCTTCACCCGCGCCGGAAAATAGCCCGCATAGGACTCATTCAGCCGGACCTCCTCATAGCGGGGCATCGCAAGCACTTCCCCCATGCTGCTCACGAGGCCGAACTTTCCGTCCTTTTCCACGCGAAGAAGTGAATCACTTATTAAGCGGATATGATCGTATTCCGTTGGCAATACCGTAGCGCCGTCAAGGCCCACCAATCCCGCTTTGCCATTCAGGCGGACCTGAAACAAGGCAGGCTGCTCCAGGTAATCCACCGCTTCGTACGCTGCTTCCAATATCACCCGGCCACGCAGATCGATCACCCCTACATTATCGTTTCGCCGCACCTTCCGCATCTCGCCGTTATAGATCTTGTCCATCCCGCTGTATTCAAGCGGCAATACCACGTTCCCGGCGGAGTCAATGATACCGATGAGCGCTTTACCATCCACGTTTCTCGATGCGGCGGCGAGGCCACCGAAGAAGTCATCCACGAAGTCAAACCCCTCAAAACGGACTTCCTTACCCTGCCGGTCCACAAACAGGTTCTTTTCAGCACCCACCTTGAGCAGCCCACCTTGGAAAGGCGGATCCAGTAGTAACCGGCTGATACTATCGGGCACCAGTTGCTTGCTCAGCCGGTAGGGGGAGAAATCCCATTGCGGATGATGGTAAAGCTGTTTGCCATCGGCGTCAAACAGGGTGGTCGACCAATAGCCATCGTTCCGCGTTGTTACCACATAGCGGTCCGTATCCACCGCATGGACAAGCAAGCTTTCGGTTGGCGGAATTAACGGGCTGCCGTCCGCCCGGAAATAAGCAGATACCGGATCGGCTATGGCGTTGCCATCTCCCCGCCCGCTCGTCGCCTTGATGAAGCGACCCAATTGCCATTCCAGTTGCTCATATTCCGGCGGCAACAGGAGGCGCTTCCGCTCCAAGTCATACAAACCGATCGATTCCCCATCGGGAATGCGAATGATCGAAGCGGGGCCGGTACCCGAAACGTTTGCGCTGTAACCGCCCATGGGAAACCGGTAAGAAACTGGTAGCAGTTCTTTCCCCTGCAAGTCGGCCAATCCGTATCGTTCACCCGCAACGATATAGAGGCAACTCCGCGCTCCCGTGTTACCAAACTGTATACCGTCGTATTCCATCGGGAGCAGTTTCTTGCCAGCGCGGTCGAACAAATTGTATTTGCCTGCTTCCCGAGCCATGAAATACAGGTCGCCGCCCGTTGTTTCTTTATCGTTTCGCCGGCCAGATGATTTACTCGGGCTACCCGGAATCATGGGAGGCCCGTCAATGATTATCGAACCGGATATGGCCGGTCTGCCACGGTCGTCGAGGATTTTGATATCGCTATATTGGCAAGGCACGATCAGTTGGCCATCGTCGGCAAGCACACCCTTTTTTCCGTTTTGGGATATTACGCATAGTCCATCCACCCAATTCGCCGCATCTTCATATACCGGCGGAATCCGCACGCTCCCGTCGGCGGCCAGCCAGCCGGCTTTTCCGCCGCGTTCGATCCGCACCAGTGGGCTGTCGGCGCTCATTCGGTCATATTGCTCCATCGTCAACCGCTTGCCGAGCGTATCCAGCAAGAAAATATCATTACCCTGCTCGCCTAAAAGCAACGGCCCGCTATCCAGCCGTATACCCATCAGATCATCATAAACAGCCGGCATCACTTCCCGCTTTCCATCAGGTGATCGAAGTCCCTTTTTGCCAGCGGCGGTTACCTCCAAGTAGCCGTCCGGCACATAACGACGGGTCAGATCGTCATACGTAAATGGCAGTATCTCCCGGCCGTCGATCAACGATAGCACCCCCCATTTCCCTGCTTTCCGGGCAGCCAATACGTGTGCATTGACGGGACGGAGGTCGTCATACACCGATTCGGCAACTGTTTGACCCAACGTATCGATCGCTCCCACTTTGCCATCGAGCTGCACGATAGCCAGAAAATAGTGATAGCCTTCATCGGTACCCGGATGACCCTTATCGGCGTATTCATAACGGATATCATCATAAATGAAATCCGCAATTACGTCCCCTTTGCTGTTTATGGCACCGTATGCCCCATCGGTTACCGCGATGCACACCGGGGCACCATATCGCACAGGCTTATCCACCACCACCTTTCCCGAGCGGTGCACGTACCGGGATTTTCCGGCCACCCGTATTTCCGCAAAATCGCCCTTGAACGGGCCAAGCGCATCGGCGTGGAGTGTGTCGACCGGCAAATGGCGTATGGCACGAGCTGCCGAGGCAGCAGCAGGTAAACAGATCACGCTGCCAAGAGATGCGACAGTAACAAAGTAAACGAATCGGAACATGATAGTAAACGACAGTAACGCAGCAAAAATACCACTTGTGACTCCGTACGCAAATACCGGTTTTCAGGGGTTTACGAAAAATCCCTGAATATCGCCATTTTGGGTCTCTCGCCAGAAAGCTACCTTTGGCTTTATGAATGGTTCCAATCCAACCCCGACAACACATCAAATATCCCGCTACTCGCCATGGATATTTTTAGCCATGGCGGTACTTTCCACCTTGCTATGGGTGCTTGAGGCCATTGATCCGGAGGTTGGTATTATACTGGCGATAGGCGCCGGGTCCATAGCGGCCTTGCTTGGTGGAATCGGTGTAATTACGAAGCGAACAGTCGGTGGCGTGGTATGCATGGTACTGTCTGTGTTGGTCATCGCCTTTCACGTGATATTGATCATCGCGCTTCGCAACATGTGCGTAATCTGTTAGCGGTTAGAACACGTACATACCCGTGCCCACCAATGCCTTCCACCTCCGGGGTAAGCAGCTCGAAGCGAGGAATGCATCTTATTCACTATCCTGTGCTACTGCATAGCGCTGGAACAAAAGTGAAACTGCAATAACAGGATAATAACCGTGCGACTTATGGTGAATTGTTAACATGGCGAGGGATTTGTGACAGCTGATGTACCTTAGCCCACATTTCTATATTAGCTAGTAGTTTTTGGGCTGATGGTAAATGGCTTGCCTTTCCGCCAGCTATTCGGCAACCTTAACGTTTAGGCAGGCAGCATATCCGGCAGCTAACTTCAGGGATGGGAGATGATGAGTTTGCCGCGGTAACAGCGTGCGACCATATGGATTGAATGAAAACTTTTCGTCCAATTCGCTTTTTTTGTTAACTTGCACGCCTAAGATTTTCATTATGAATGAGGCAGCAACAACGGCAATCCGGATAGAAAAAACGCAGCAATCAAGGCTCGGGGAAGTTGATTACGACAACCTGAAATTCGGTCAAGTCTTCGCTGACCACATGCTGGTGGCTGAATACGCAAACGGGCATTGGGAAGATGTAAGCATCGTGCCATACGGCAACCTGTCACTGAGCCCCGCCACGTCTGCCTTGCACTACGGGCAAGCGATTTTTGAAGGGTTGAAGGCCTACAAATTCGATAATGGCGCCGTCAGCATATTCCGACCCGATCAGAATCATGCACGGTTCAACAAGTCGGCGCTGAGGCTGGAGATGCCCGAAGTACCGGAAGAAGTATTCATCGGCGGACTTAAGGCGCTGATCGGTCTCGACCGCGACTGGGTACCTCAGACAGCAGGGGCCTCACTGTATATCCGCCCATTCATGATCGGCACAGAAGCGGCTTTGGGCGTACACCCTTCCGATTCATACAAGTTTATCATCATCACCGGCCCGGTAGGGGCTTATTACAATAAGCCGCTGCGGCTGAAGGTAGAAACACGTTTTACCCGCGCTGCTGAAGGGGGCGTAGGTTTTTCGAAAAATGCGGGCAATTACGCACTGTCACTCCACCCCACACGGCTGGCACAGGACGAAGGGTTTGACCAGCTCATGTGGACGGACGCAAAGGAACACAAGTATGTGGAAGAAGCCGGCACGGCCAACCTGGTCTTTCGCGTTGGCGACACCATCATCACACCATCAGCAGACACCATTCTTCATGGCATCACGCGCCGCACGATCATCGAAATAGCCCGGCACTGGGGTTATCAGGCCGAAGAGCGGAAAGTATCGGTGAGGGAGCTTGTTGACGGCATCAAAAATGGCAGCGTGACTGAGGCATTTGCGGCGGGCACTGCGGCAACGCTTACGCCAATCTCTGAAATCGGGTATGAAGGGCAAATCTATACACTGCCAGACCCCGACGAACGGGAGTTTTCAAACAAGGTGTTACGGTACCTCAACGATCTTCGCTACGGCCGGATCGCTGATGAATTCGGGTGGAATTTCATGGTGGATTAAAGACCTCTGCTCCGCGGTCAGGTATCCGATCGTGCTTGGATCGATGCAGCAATGTGCGCGATTATTTGAGGCAATGCGTCAGGCGTGAACCATGTGGTTCGGTCGTCTTTTTTGAACCATGTGATTTGCCGCTTTGCGTACCTCCGGGTATGTTGCTTAATTTTATCTACTGCCTCCTGCAGGGGGCTGTTTCCATCAAGATAATCAAATAATTCAGCATAACCGACGGTCTGTAACGCACCATGTCCGCGGTAGCGCATCAGTGACGCTACTTCCTGCAGGAGACCGGACTCCATCATGGCATCCGCCCGCGCATTGATCTGCCGGTACAACTGCTCCCTATCGGTATTCAGCCCGATTTTGCAGATGTGAAACGGGCGGTCCGCGGTCTGCTTCCGTCGGAATTCAGAAAAAGGCATGCCCGTACTTTCATACACTTCAAGTGCCCGGATGATGCGTTGGGGATTGTTCAGATCTACTTGGCTATGGTATTTTGGGTCTACCTGTTCCAGCCGCTGCCTCAGGGGGTCAAGTCCCTCATGCCGGTGAAGCGTGTTCAATCGATCGCGTACACCGGGCAACGGTTTGGGCAGGTTGTCCAACCCGTTGCACACCGCATTTACGAACAATCCCGATCCGCCGACCAAGACAACCACATCGTTCGTGATGAATAAATTGCGCAACAGTTCTAATGCATCGCGCTCGAAATCTCCGGCAGAGTAGTCAGTTGTAATCGAATGGGAGTTTATGAAATAATGGGGAACGGCTTCTAATTCGTCGCTTGACGGCTTCGCTGTGCCAATCGTCATTTCACGGTAAAACTGTCGTGAATCTGCGGAGAGGATGACCGTGTGAAAGTGCTGAGCCACTTGAATAGCCAACGCCGTTTTGCCGACGGCCGTCGGCCCTACTATGCAGACCAGCGTCTTTGCCACGCGTTCAACTAAAACTCCTCGTCAAATCGGGTGTTTTCCTCTCCTTCGCTTTTACCCTCTACCTGCTCCTCTCCGTCCAGCATATCGAAGTCCTCTTCCTCATTGATCCCGTATTCGGTTTCTTGCAGAAAATCGTATTCATCGCCGCCTTTTTTACCGGGCGTCTCCGTTGGCACTACTGTCGCACCGGGTAATTTGGGTGCCTGCCCTACGCTTTTAAAAAGTGTAGGATAGGTTTTTCCCGCTTCCTCTTTCAAAATTTTGATGAGCTGTACATGGAAATCAAAGGGCCGATCAAAATTATACACGTAGTAAAACTTTTGATGCGGGTCGTCTATAAATTTATTCAACTTTGACTCCTCCATCAAGGCCACACCCAGTTCTTTCTTTCGCTTATCGGGTAAATATGCGATTTCATCTCCTTTTTTCCAGTAATCGTTGCTTACATAAAATGAAGAAGGTACGTTAGGATTGTACCCCAACGCCGCATGCAACGCATTGTGCAGGTCCAAAAACGTCTGTTTGGGCAGCACATCAATCTCGCGAATCACGTCATCATAATCTTCGAACGAAATCCTGAAACGATAGATAGCCATGGTGCTCCTTATATTGTTAGTTTAACGTGAATTTTATGCGAATATCCGAAAATAAGTACGAAATAAGAAGCGCTCGCCCTGAAGTTAGCGGTTGAGCCCCATTTCTTTTCCTTTTTCCAGCATGAACCGATAGGCGTCTTCACGGTTATTCGGGATATCGCCCTCCAATATTGCCTCCCGGATCGCATTCTTGATAATCCCCACCTCCCTTCCGGGTTTCAGTGCGAAAGCCGCCATGATATCTTCGCCGGTAACCGGGGGTTGCCAGTTCCGGATCTGGTCGCGCTCTTCCACATCTTTTAGCTTTTGCTTAACCAGTTCGAAATTTTGCCGGTATTTTTTCTTTTTGTATTCATTTTTGGTGGTGACATCGGCGTGGCAAAGTGCCATCAGGTTATCGATATCGTCGCCTGCTTCAAATAGCAGCCGCCTTACCGCCGAGTCAGTTACGGTATCCTGTGCCAACACGATCGGCCTCAAATGCAGCAACACCAGTTTCTGCACAAACTTCATTTTATCATTGAGCGGCAACCGCAGTTCGGCGAATAATTTGGGCACCATACGCGCTCCCTTGTCCTCATGCCCATGGAATGTCCACCCATGCCGCTTGTCAAAGCGCTTTGTTGCCGGCTTAGCGATGTCGTGCATGATCGCGGCCCAACGCAGCCATAAGTCGTCACTTTGCCTTGCTACATTGTCCAGTACCTCCAAGGTGTGGTAAAAGTTGTCTTTGTGTCCTTTTCCATCAATGATTTCTACACCTTGAAGATTGGCCATCGCTGGAAACACCAACGGCAACAAGCCGGTGTCGAACAAATAGTTGAAACCGGTGGATGGCTTGGTTGCCAACACGATTTTATTCAGCTCGTCGATGATGCGTTCTTTTGAAATGATGCGGATACGTTCCCGGTTGTTGGCTATTGCATCAATGGCCGATCGATCGATCTCGAAATCCAACTGAGTAGCAAAGCGGATGGCGCGCATCATCCGCAATGGGTCATCAGAGAATGTTACGTTGGGGTCTAACGGTGTACGTATGATCCCGCGCCGGATGTCGGAAATACCATCAAATGGATCGAGCAGTCGTCCGAAATCCTCCCTATTGAGTGACAAAGCCATTGCGTTTATGGTGAAATCACGCCGGTTTTGGTCATCTGCCAAACTGCCATCTTCAACGATAGGCTTACGGGAATCCTGTCGGTAAGATTCCTTCCTGGCACCAACAAATTCAATCTGCAGTTGACCGTGCGTTAACATAGCCGTTCCGAAGTTTCGATACAGCGTCACCTTGGCATTCAATCGGCTGCCAACGTGTTTGGCAAAGTCGATACCACTACCGATGACTACGACATCGATATCATTTTTGAAATCGCGGCCCATTATTTTATCTCTCACATACCCACCAACAACATAGCATTTCACTTGGGTTTCGTCTGCGACATCGCGCAGCACGGAGAATATCGGGTGTTGCAGAAATTCGTTCATGGTTACCAGCGGCATTTCTTCCCCTGATTAATCCCTGTCGCGGGATAGGCGCCTGGCCACTAACGGATTCTCAAGCAGTTTTTCCTGTTCCCGGCGTCGCTTGACAATATGGCTTGCCGCAAACACTGCTTCGGTGAAGGAGGTCGCTGATGCCAGGTTTCTTCCGGTGATATCGTATCCCGTACCATGGTCCGGAGAAGTACGGACAACCGGCAGGCCTGCGGTAAAGTTGACGCCGTTGCGAGCAGCAATATGTTTAAACGGAATCAATCCCTGATCATGGTACATCGCCAGTACCGCATCAAACTTGCTATAGGTATCCGATGCGAAAAATCCGTCAGCCGGGTATGGCCCGAAGCAAAAGACGCCTGACGATTTGGCTTGTTCGATCGCCGGGGTGATGATTGCTTCGTCTTCCGTACCGATGAGTCCATTGTCTCCGGCGTGAGGATTCAGCCCCAGCACTGCAATTTTAGGCTTTTGGATCCAAAAATCCTGCTTCAGGCTTGCATTCATCAGCTTCAGTTTTGAGACGATGGCTGCTGTCGAAATGCTGGGGGCGATATCTTTCACAGGAACGTGGCCGGTGACCACGCCCACCCGCAGGCCTTCACTGATCATGAACATGAGCACATCGCTGCTATTCGTTCTTGCTTGCAAATATTCGGTATGGCCGGGGAAATCAAACCCTTCCTGCTGGATGTTATGTTTATTGATCGGCGCGGTAACCAGCGCATCGAGATTGCCTGCCACAAGATCATCAACCGCATGCTGCAATGAAAGAAAAGCATATTTCCCACCTATTTCGTTTTCTTCACCCAAGGTAACCTTGACATCTTCCTGCCAACAATTGATCATATTGGGGCGCCTGGCGTGGGCCTGTTCCGGAGAATTGATGACATTGAAACTGAAATCGTTTATTCCCAACGCCTTCCGGTGGAAGGAAGCTACTTTGGTGTTTCCGTAGACAATCGGCGTAAAGTACTCCAATATACGGTTATCCAATAATGTTTTGATGATCACTTCTAATCCGATACCATTTATATCGCCGATGGAAATCCCAATCTTCAGTTTGTCGCTCATATCCTGTTACTATGCTTTGGCTACCAAAAGTAGGAATTTTAGCGGACGCGCTCAAAACAATTTACGCACCAACCAAATGATGGCACTCAACAGAAGGCTCAGGAGGAGCATGCTGGCAATAGGCATATAAAAGCTAAATCCAGGTTTCTCGATGCGGATATCGCCCGGCAGGTTCCCAAACCACCGTAGCTTATCGCCGGCAAAATAAACGGTGATCCCTACGATAAGAAGCAAACCTCCGCCGAAAATCATTATCTTGGCAATTTCTTTCATATAATGCACCAGGCGCTCCTGCCGCCGCAACAAAGCAACAAAAAAACTATCTTTGCCCAAAATCGTCAACATCAATGAGCAGTGTTCGTGCCAAAAAGCATCTTGGACAGCATTTTCTTACCGACAAAAACACCGCCGCCAAAATCGTTGGTGCCCTGCGGCCGCAACTTGGCTACAACGCGGTATTGGAAGTCGGCCCGGGAATGGGCATTCTGTCCGATTTTTTAATAGCTAATGAAGCCTATCGGACGTGGATGATCGATGTGGATGATGAATCCATCCAATTCCTGAGCGAAAAATACCCGCAGCTGGGTGATAGGCTTATCCACGGCGACTTTCTGAAACTGGATTTTGCAGCGCACTTCGGCGACAAACTTGCGGTCATCGGTAATTTCCCATACAACATATCATCCCAGATTCTGTTCAAGATATTAGATGAGCGCGAGCGGGTAGAGGAAGTGGTGGGCATGTTCCAGAAAGAAGTAGCCGAACGCTGCACGGCACGGCCGGGAAGCAAAGAATATGGCATACTGAGTGTATTCATCCAAGCGTATTATGGCGTGGAATACCTCTTTACGGTGAAGGCAGGGGCCTTCAACCCACCGCCGAAGGTGCTCTCAGGGGTCGTCAGACTGACCCGAAATGCCACTAAAAAGCTCGGGTGCGATGAAGCATTGTTTTGGCGTGTCGTCAAAACTGCCTTTAATCAACGGCGCAAGACGCTTCGCAACGCACTGGCCGGAATAATCCCAAAAGATAAGATGGGGAACAGCCCCTACTATGATCTCCGGGCCGAACGGCTGTCTGTTGCCGATTTTGTTCTGTTGACCAATGATATTATGCACAAACTATGACAACACCTTTTACCAAATTCCTTATCGCGGATGACATCCATCCCGTATTCCTCGAAAAACTTCAGTCAAAGGGCATTGCGTTTGATTACCAGCCCTCCATAGAAAAGGCACAAACACTTCAAATCATCTCGCAGTACACCGGATTGGTGATCCGTTCCAAGTTCAAGGTAGATGCCGAATTCATCGATGCTGCGCCGCACTTGAGCGTCATTGCCCGTGGGGGCGCCGGCATGGATAATATCGACGAACGGTATGCGTTGGATCGGGGTATCATACTGCTGAATGCTCCCGAAGGCAACCGCGATGCAGTGGGAGAACACATGATTGGCATGCTCCTGTCGCTGATGAATAATCTCCACAGGGCAAACGCAGCGGTCAAGGGCGGGCGCTGGCTGCGTGAGGAAAACCGTGGACTCGAATTGGGGGGACGTACGGTTGCACTCATTGGCTACGGCAACAACGGACAGGCTATGGCCCGTAAACTGTCCGGTTTTGGGGTTACGGTGCTCGCATACGACAAGTATAAAACCGGCTTCAGCAATGCCTATGCCTCGGAAGCAAGCATGGAGCAAATCTGGCAACGGGCCGATGTATTGAGTTTGCATATCCCCCTTACTGAGGAAACACGCGGCATGGCGAATGAGGGCTTTTTCGGCCGCTTCCTAAAACCGATTTTCTTTCTCAATGGGGCTCGCGGTGAGATTGTAGATGTTCCGGCAGTCTTGCAAGCCTTGGACAACGATAGGATATTAGGGGCAGCCTTCGATGTGCTGCCTGTTGAGCGGTTTCCCGCGTTGGGCGAACAGCCCTGGTTTCAGGCACTGACGGAGCATGACCGGGTGATCTTAAGTCCGCATGTAGCCGGATGGAGCGTGGAGAGCTATTTTAAGATCGCCGACGTACTGGCGGATAAGGTAATCGGTTGTTTGAAACGTTAGTATCGGCGTACATCCCAGCTGGTACTGATAGCGCGATAGGCACCGCTATGGCAAAAAGGCTGTTACGCTGATCGAATCAGCCATAAAGCGGCCAATTGTATAATCAGCGTACCGTCCAACAGGAGAAAATAGTAATATTCATTTTTTTTTGCCGATTTAAGAACTGAAAACAACGCAATGGCCGTAACACCGCACAAAGCAACGCGATCACGCCAATCAAAACCACTCATCAGGACCCAACCTCCATGCAGCAGCAGCAGCGCCGTGGACAATCGGTAGGCGTTTCGCACGCCGATCAATACCGGCACGGTCTTCAACCCATAGTACCGATCTTGATAGATGTCACGGATGTCAAAGGGGATGGTGATGGCTACTACAAACAAAAATGCCCAGGTCAGCACCTGCCAAACCTGAGCCCAATTCATCGCAAACCCATTGTGGTATGCCTCAGCCACGGGCAGCAAGACGGTACTCAGCGCCCATACTAAACCGATATAAAATACTTTAATTCCGGTTACCTGCCGCAACCCTGCACGCCTACCGGTTTTGAAGGCAGGCAGGAAGGGTATATTGTAAGCCAGCCCCAACACACCGATGAGGCCCAATAACACAAAGGATGGCCGGTGAAGGCCCAGTGCTAATGCACCCGATACCAGGAGCGCTGCCGCCGTAAAGAACCGCAGCGATCGCTCATGCCGAAATATCCAGCGTACGCGGCGGTAGGGCGATGCTGCGGGATGCTGCGGCCGCGCCAATATCATGCTGAAATTGTATAATGCCAATGTGGCACATCCCAGGATCACCAGCACCGTACCATTCATGGGGATCGCCAGCAGCAGATAGGTCATCGCGCCCTGTGCCACGGCACAGCAAGAGATAAATAGGTTGCTGAACAACAGGTGGTCAACTATCCGTTTGAAATAATCGCTGAGCATTTGGCAGAAAATTCGCTTTTTCGCAAAAAGTATGTAAATTAGCCACCCTAGAATATCCAATGTATGCCACCTGTTGACAGGCAAAAGTAACACATAAATAACTAATTATCTGAACTAAGCATGAATTTACAGATCAAATCATTTGAAGAATACGAGAAAGTATACCGTTATAGCGTAGAAAATCCTAAAGAATTCTGGGCAGAGATAGCCGAAACTTTTTATTGGCGGCGCAAATGGTACAATGTGTTGGATTGGAACTTTAAGGAACCCCGTATCAAATGGTTTGAAGGTGCTCGGCTGAACATCACCGAAAATTGTCTGGATCGTCATATTTATAACCTCGGCGACACGCCGGCCATCATTTGGGAGCCGAACGACCCGAACGAGGACTACCGTATGCTCACCTATAAACAGCTGCTGGATAAAGTAGAACAATTCGCCCACGTATTGAAAAATAACGGGGTGGAAAAAGGCGATCGGGTGTGTATTTACTTGCCGATGGTACCGGAGCTGGTCATCGCCGTATTGGCCTGCGCACGTGTCGGCGCTGTTCATTCCGTTGTCTTCGGTGGGTTCTCGGCACAGTCTATTGCCGACCGCATAAACGATGCCGACTGCCGTTTGGTGATTACTTCCGATGGCGGCTTCCGGGGTACCAAGACGATTGAGCTAAAAAACATTGTGGATGATGCGCTGGTGCAATGCAAGTCGGTGGAACGGGTAATTGTCTTGACCCGCACACGCACGCCGGTTTCAATGATCAAAGGCCGCGACGTGTGGTGGGAAGACGAGATCAAAAAAGTCGAGACCCAGGGCAATCCGCGCTTCCCTGCCGAGGAAATGAATGCCGAAGACATGCTGTTCATCTTGTACACCTCCGGATCGACCGGCAAACCCAAAGGGGTGGTACATACTTGCGGGGGGTATATGGTTTATACGGGTTATACATTTGCCAATGCATTTCAGTATCAATCCGGTGAGGTGTATTTCTGCACAGCTGATATCGGCTGGATTACCGGCCATTCTTATATCGTTTATGGGCCGCTGTCACAGGGCGCTACCTCACTGATGTTTGAGGGTATCCCCACTTGGCCCGATGCCGGCCGCTTATGGGATATTGTGGACAAACACAAGGTTAACATTGTTTACACGGCCCCGACGGCCATCCGCTCGCTGATGGCAGCCGGTGACCAATACGTGGAAGGAAAGGACCTGAGCAGCATTACCAAGCTGGGGACGGTAGGCGAGCCCATCAATGTAGAGGCCTGGAATTGGTATAATGAAAAAATCGGAAAGGGCAAGGCACCCATTGTCGATACATGGTGGCAAACGGAGACCGGAGGGCTATTGATCTCGCCTATCGCCGGGGTCACACCCACTGTGCCCGGCTACGCGATGTTGCCATTGCCCGGCATACAACCCATACTTGTCGACGAAAATGGGAATGAGATAGAAGGAAATGACGTAAGCGGCAACCTATGCATCAAATTTCCCTGGCCCGGCATGTTGCGCACTACGTACGGCGACCACGAACGGTGCCGGCAGACATACTTTTCGGCATATGAAAACCTTTATTTTACCGGCGACGGGTGCCACCGCAACGAAGCGGGCTATTATCGGATCACCGGCCGTGTGGACGACGTGCTGAACGTTTCTGGCCATCGCATCGGCACCGCCGAGGTGGAAAACGCGATCAACATGCATAGCGACGTGGTGGAATCGGCCGTTGTCGGCTACCCGCACCCGGTAAAAGGCCAGGGCATCTACGCGTTTGTCATTGCCTCAGGCCATCATGTGGATGAAAATCTCACTCGGCAGGACATTAACCAAACGGTGAGCCGCATCATCGGAGCGATTGCAAAGCCTGATAAGATTCAGTTTGTAAGCGGTCTTCCCAAAACGCGCTCAGGCAAAATCATGCGGCGCATCCTACGGAAGATCGCTGAAGGGGATACCGCTAATTTGGGAGACGTCACTACGCTGCTTGATCCTGCGGTTATAGAAGAGATCAAGACAGGAGCTGAGAAGCTGAAGGGTTAGGCAAAGCCGCGATAAGGTTGCCCAGCTGTTGCGCAGTCCGAGTTAGGTTTGCAGCCGTAAGTGGCAGAGCGGCTTCCAGCGATTGTGACTCGTTTCCGATGGCCAATAGCACATCAAAATAACGCGCCAGCTCGGTATCCACAGCAGTTGGCACCTTACCCGCCAGCCCCACGATCGGTACGCCGGCTTGTCGGGCACGCTTGGCTACCCCATACGGCCCTTTGCCCTGCAACGTCTGAACGTCTATGCTCCCTTCGCCTGTGATAACCAGTTGGCACCCTGCAAGCGCTTTGTCGAAACCAGTGAGATCCAAAAAATAGGTGATGCCGTCAACCAGCTGCGCACCGAGTATGCCCGCGAGTCCGGCACTAGCGCCACCAGCTACCCCACCTGAAGGAATGGCGTCCACGGCATTGCCAGTGCTACGCTCGATGACTTCAGCATAGTGGGCCAAGCGAGCTTCCAACTGCTCAACCATGCCGGGCGAGGCACCTTTTTGCGGGCCGAACACCCTCGCTGCCCCCTCTGCTCCCAGCAACGGGTTAACCACATCACAGAGTATGGTAATCTCACAGTCCTGCAACCTCGTGTCCATCCGGGAACAGTCAATCGTATGCAAGTTTTCCAACCCCATCGGCAGATCGTTGATGGCACGGCCCTGCCGGTCTAAAAACCGGACACCTAATGCCGACAGCATGCCACTCCCGCCGTCTACCGTTGCCGATCCCCCCATGCCGATAACGATTTTGCGGGCGCCGCCGTTTAGCGCTGCCATTATCAGCTGGCCGGTTCCGTACGAGTTGGCTTGCAATGGATTCAGCTCTTCCGGCCGCAATAAATGCAGGCCAGAGGCATCGGCCATGTCAATAACTGCGATGCGTCCGCTATCAACCAAACCAAAGACAGCGGAAATAGGTCTTCCCAAGGGATCCCCGACAGGCATATGCAATACCGTTCCCTGCAGTCGCTCAATAATCAGCTCGGAGGTTCCATTGCCCCCATCGCCAATAGGGAAGCACTCGCAGGAGCAGGACAACCTGCTTGATAGCAGTCCTTGCTGAATTGCTTGTGCAGCGTCTTTTGCGCTAAGGGCATGCTTGAACGCATTGGGTGCAATGAGGATACGCATGCTCAGCTATTGACTACGTTTACCGGATTGCCTCCGAGGTAGGCGCCGACATTCGCTGCTGCGGTGTCCAACAAACGACTGCGTGCTTCCGCCGTTGCCCAAGCAATGTGGGGTGTAATCAAACAGTTTTTGGCACTGATCAACGGATTGTCGGCAGTTGGTGGCTCTGCCGACAACACGTCAAGGCCGGCACCTGCTATTTCCCCGTTATTCAGTGCCGCTGCCAAATCCGCTTCGACGACCAAGGGGCCTCTTGCGGTATTGAGCAAGAAGGCAGACGGCTTCATCTTTGACAACGTATCGCTGTTGATCAAACCTTTGGTCTCTGAGGTGAGCGGACAGTGGATACTGACCACATCCGAATGCTCTAACAGTTCATTTAAGCCAGCCCAACGGAAATTTTTACGGTGCGATTGGTCGGTCTTGGTACGGCTGTGCCCGAGCACCTCCATTCCGAATGCCGTTGCTACATCCGCTACACGCTGGCCGATATCGCCGAAGCCGATTATACCCAATGTCTTTCCCGACAGTTCAATTAGTGGGTAGTCCCAAAAACAAAAGTCCGGAGAACGTGACCATTTCCCCGCCAAGACCGCGTCGCTATGCCGCTGGACGTGATGGCAAAGCTCCAGTAAAAGCGCAAAAGTCAATTGCACTACCGAGGCTGTGCTGTAACCGGGGACATTCGTGGCCACGATGCCCTGCTTTTTTGCCTGTTCGGTATCGATAATATTATAACCGGTCGCCAATACACCGATGTATTTTAGGTCAGGCAATTCCTTTAATGTCTCGGCGTCCATCGGCACTTTGTTGGTCAACACCATTTGGGCACCGTTTGCCCGCGAGATGATTTGATCGACAGGGGTGCGGTCATACACGGTCAGTTCGCCATAGCGGGCCAATGTATCCCAACTCAGATCGCCGGGATTGAGCGTGTATCCATCTAATACGATTATATTCATGATAAAGTGTTAAGGATCTAATACCTGCGCATTCAATATTACATATTACTTTCCAATAAACTTCTTTTTTTCAACTTTTACAAGCTCCCGTTGTTGAAATTTATATATTTTCGTGGTTTCCACGAACTAAACAGGTTACTTGATGCTAATCGCTGTACTCGCTGGTCTTATCGTTTCCATCCTTTACATTCCTTTTGGGAAATACCTAAAAGGGCGGCTGGCGGTATTGGTTGCTTTGCTGCCCATTGGTTTGTTTGCTTACTTTGCGAGCTTCATCCCAATGATATCCAACGGAGGGAATGCTGACTATCAGTACCCATGGGTACCTTCACTCGGTATTAACCTTGACTTCCGTCTGGATGGTCTTTCCCTGTTGTTTAGCCTGCTGATTACAGGCATTGGCTCATTAGTATATCTGTATGCATCCTCCTACCTTAAAGCACATCCGTATCTCGATCGCTTTTATGGATACTTGAGCCTGTTCATGGCGGCTATGCTGGGGGTTGTACTGTCAGACAATGTCTTGCTGCTTTTTATATTTTGGGAACTAACCAGTATCAGTTCGTTTTTTCTGATCGGCTTCAACAATGACAGCGCCGAATCTCGTAAAAGCTCGTTAGTCGCGCTGGCGGTGACGGGGGGCGGGGGCTTCTTATTGATGGCAGGATTCGTTTTGATGGGGCATCTTTCGGGCAGTTACTCGATACAGGAGATGGTTCAATCCAACGAATTTCTGAAGAACAATTCGCTGTATCCGTTGATGCTTCTTCTTGTCTTCGCCGGCGCATTCACCAAGTCGGCGCAGTTTCCGTTTCATTTTTGGCTTCCCGGCGCCATGAAAGCGCCGACGCCCATATCGGCATACCTGCATTCCGCGACGATGGTCAAGGCCGGCGTATATCTGCTGGCACGCATTTATCCGGTACTTGGAGGCACCGATTATTGGACCTACCCGCTCATCATTGTCGGGGGCATTACCATGCTTTATAGTGCCTTTCATTCCATTTTCCGCACAGATTTAAAGGGCATATTGGCTTATTCGACGATTTCGGCATTGGGCGTTTTGGTATTTCTCATCGGAATCGGCACTGCACAATCCCTGTTGGCTGCGTCGGTATTTATCCTGGTTCACGCGCTATATAAAGCAGCGTTATTCTTGATTACCGGGGTGATTGACCATGAAACCGGCACACGCGATGTCACCCGATTAGCTGGCTTGCACAAGGTGCTGCCACCACTGGCAGTAGGTGGCTTCCTGGCGGCACTGTCAAGCGCAGGGCTCCCGTTTACGTTCGGCTTTATCGGCAAAGACCTGATCTATGAAGCCACGTTGAACACAGACAGCGTGATGCCGACTATCCTTACAACGCTAGCGGTCATCACCAACATCTTCCTGCTATACGCCGGGCTACTTGCCGGTTTAAAGCCATTTACCGGGAGACTCCCCACAGCGTATGCCGGCATACACTTACCGCATTGGCTCATGTGGATACCTCCGATGCTACTGTCGCTCCTCGGTATTGCGTTTGGTGCTTTTCCAGCGTTGGCGGACACGGCATTACTTAACCCGGCTGCGGCGGCAATGATCAATAAACCGATCGATTCGCCCCTGAAGATCTGGCACGGATTCAATCTTGTATTGCTGCTGAGCACGGTCACGCTTATACTGGGCGCTGTGTTATATCTGATACGGAAACCTTCAGCCGGCGGCTTAGCCCGTATCGAGCGATTCGACTACCTTTCTCCCAGACATCTGCTCACCAAGATTGTGTATTACTCCAAAAAATTTTCCGCCCGCTACACACAAACGTTGCACAGTGGTTTTCTTAGGGTCTATATTTTCCGCATTGTCACATTCGCCGTGCTATTGTTGGGGTTTCGCCTGCTTACCGGAGGTCCGGTGTGGTTTACACCAAACCACCTTTCACCGATCAGCGTGTATGAGGTGGTGGTGGGAGGCATACTGATTGTTACAATTTATTTGGCCGTGACAACGCTGTCGCGCCTTACGGCGGTGGTGGCCACCAGCGTGATCGGCTACTGCATCTGCCTGCTGTTTGTATTTTACAGCGCCCCTGATTTGGCCATGACGCAGTTTACGATAGACACGCTCACAGTGGTGCTGTTTGTGTTAGTACTGTTCAGGCTCCCTCCTTTTTTGAATTTTACCAATCGGCTTGCGAGGATGCGTGATTGGTTACTGGCTTCTTCATTTGGGGCAATCGTTTCCTTAATAGCCGTACAAGTGTTGAATCAGCCCTTTGATCATGCGGTCAGCAGGTTTTATGGCGAAAATGCCTACCTGCTCGCCAAAGGGAAAAATGTCGTCAACGTGATTCTGGTTGATTTCAGGGGGGTAGATACCATGTTTGAGATCGTGGTGTTGGCCATAGCCGCTATCGGTGTATTTAGTTTGTTGAAGTTGAAGCTCAAAGCATCCGAAAAGGAGTGATTATGAAAAGTACGATCTTAAAGACGGCATCAAGTTACCTCTTGCCTATCCTGCTTTTGTTTTCGATTTTTATTCTGTTGAGAGGTCACTACCATCCAGGAGGTGGCTTTGTCGGTGGGTTGATTGCATCCATCGCGTTTGTGCTTCATGCCTTTACGCATAGTACGGATGATACATTGAAATTACTTCGGGTACATCCGGGTACATTGATTCCGGTTGGACTTGGACTGGCTTCACTCAGCATGTTTGCTCCCGTGTTTACTGACCAGCCGATCATGACGGGACTCTGGTTTAAAGAGCCGTTTCCCGTAATCGGAATGATTGGTTCTGCACTGTTTTTCGATATAGGAGTCTATTTCGTAGTAGTGGGTGTCGTTCTGACCATCCTGTTTACCATTTCCCAATATAGTGAGTAGCCATGGAGTTATTGATTGTGATTTTGATTGGTGTATTATATGCTTCAGGAATATTTATGCTACTCCGGAGAAGCATGGTGAAGTTGCTGATTGGGCTGATCTTGCTGGGCAACGGCGCAAACCTACTTATTTTTTTGTTAGGCAGGATCACCAAGGGAAAGCCTCCGGTCATTGATGATATTTCTCCGATCTTCACAGACATCTATGCCGATCCGATTCCGCAGGCATTGATCCTTACGGCCATTGTCATTACGTTCGGATTGCAGGCGTTTGCCATTGTGTTATTAAAACGTGTTTATGTATTGATTAATTCAGATGACCTTGATGATCTGAACACTCCGGAAGAGGAAGACATATGACTGACAATACCATCATTTTTCCCGTAATCACGCACTTATTCATAGCGATCCTGTCGCTCTTCTTTTGGGGCAAGGCCACCGCCCAGCGGATCATCAGTGTAGTGGGCAGCGTCATTGCCATGGTTATGGCCATCGCCCTGTTTGCTGAGGTGTGGAACGGTGGCATCCTCACGATGCAGGCCGCGAACTGGGAGGCGCCCTTCGGCATCTCATTCGTGGCCGATGTCTTTAGCAGTAGCATGGTGCTGTTGGCGTCGTTTTCCGGACTGGCGGTATCTATTTATTCGGTTACGGGTGTGGCACGCAGCCGGATATTATATGGTTATTTTCCGATCTTCCACTTCCTGTTGATGGGCCTCAATGGAGCCTTCCTTTCAGGAGACATTTTTAACCTTTACGTATGGTTCGAGGTGATTATCATTGCCTCTTTTGTGCTCATGACGCTGGGGGGAAGGAAAGCACAGATTGAAGGGTCCGTGAAATATATGGCGATGAACATCTTAGCATCCGCCTTTTTTCTTACCGGTATAGGCATTCTTTACGGCATTACCGGGACCTTAAACATGGCGGATCTGTCGCTGAAAATCGGCGCGTTGGAAAACCAGAAGCTGGTCGACATCACGGCCATATTCTTTGTTATCGGATTCGGTATCAAATCAGCGGTATTCCCTTTGTACTTCTGGCTCCCCTCTTCATACCACACTCCCCCATCTGCGGTTGCCGCTGTTTTCGGTGGGCTGCTTACCAAGGTGGGTATATATGCGCTGTTCCGTGTATTTACATTGATTTTCATTCCTGACGACTTCATCTCCACGTTATTGATTATACTCGCCGTATTCACCGTTCTGACCGGAACGTTCGGCGCAGTCATAAAAAACAACATCCGGCGTTTATTGTCCTACCTGATCGTGTGTCATATTGGCTTCATGATCGGTGGGCTGGGCATGTATTCGGAAGTCGCGCTTACAGGTGCGCTTTTCTACCTGTTTCACGATATGGTGGTGAAAACAAATGTATTTCTTATCGCCGGACTAATTCGGAAAATGCGGGGCACGATGAATATGGATAAGCTTGGGGGATTATACGCAGCGTATCCATTGCTGTCGCTGTTGATGGCCATTGTTCTCTTTTCCTTGGTGGGCATTCCACCATTGTCGGGATTCTGGCCTAAAATCTACCTATTCGAAGCGGGTTTCATGGACGGCCACTATGTGCTGGTTGCAGCCATCATTATCGGCAGCTTCGCCACATTGTATGTCATTGCTAAATTGTGGGCGTCGGTTTTTTGGAAAAACCAGCCGGACATGGGTGATGACCCTGTGCTGACAGACGATTTCAAACCGTTGAGCAAATTCAGGAAATCCCTTTTAGTGACACCTATTATCTTCTTAGCTGTTATTACGTTGTATATCGGTTTAGGTGCCGAAAACATCGGATTGGTGGTCAAGCACATTGCCCGTGAAATGAAAGATACGACACCCTATATCGAGGCTGTTTTGGGAACTAATTGATAACAAAAACAACTGATGTCATGGTTAAACAATTTTTGATGAACCTACTGCTTGCTTTTACTTGGGTGGCGTTGACCGGCACGTTGTACTTTTCCAACTTCCTTTTTGGTTATGCCACAGGCTTTTTTCTGATGTGGGTAATGAATCGTAATGAGCAAGACCATCGTTATTTCAACCGTGTTCCAAAGATCATCGGCTTTTTTCTTTATTTCCTGTATCAACTGATCAGGGCCAACATACAGGTTGCTTACGATATCGTCACTCCGAATTTCTACATGAGACCGGGGATAGTCAAGTACCCGATGAATGCGAGGAGTGAAATAGAAATCAACCTGCTTTCTACGGTCATATCCCTCACGCCGGGTACGCTGATTATTGATGTCAGCGAAGACCAAAAGGTATTGTATATCCATGTGATGTACTTAAAAGACAAAGAGCAATTTATTCAGCAAATCAAAGATGGTTTTGAGCGAAGGTTGTTGGAAATACTGCGGTGATGTTAAGATGATGTTAATACAATGATGTTAAGCACTTATATCGATTATGTAATTATACCCATCCTGGGTTTGTCTTTGCTGTTGGTATTTATCAGGTTAGTTAAGGGGCCCAGTATTGTGGATCGCGTGATCGCTCTTGATCTGCTGATTTCGATCGGGGTCAGCGTAATCGCAGTTTACAGCATCAGCACTGAAAAAACAACATTCATTGATATAGCGATGATTTTGGCGCTGATTGCCTTTTTGGGAACCATCGCATTTTCGTATTACTTGGAAAAAAGGGGGAGAAAATGACCACTGTTATCATTTGCGTGCTGTGCACTATCGGTGCTTTGGCTATTCTTGCAGCCGCTATAGGGATATTGCGTATGCCAGATTTTTACCTGAGGTTATCCGTTTCCGTGAAAGCGGCTACCTTGGGCGGGGGGCTCCTGTTATTGGCTGCGGCAATCTATTTTCCGGAAGTTTCGGTCACAACCAAGGCGTTGGCAATTATTTTCTTTATGACACTTACCGGTCCGGTAGCGGCCCACCTGATCGGGCGAACGGCATATTTCATCGGCACCGAGCAATGGAAAGGAACCGTACGAGACGATCTTGCGGGTATGTACAACAAGGAGACCCGAGAGCTTAATAGTGGCGATGAAAAAAAGGAAGAAGGGCACGAGCGGACAGGGGAGCAAGGGCACGAGTAAACGTGCGTTGCGTTACAAGCTTACAAGCTCGCAAAAACCAAACATACGGGTGCTCCGACCGCGATGCGATTACCTGTGTCATTTAACAAGCCCGTCTTCGAATCCCGCGCGAATACCACCACTTCGTCGGTGTTTTGGTTGGCTACCAGCAGGAACTTTCCATCCGGCGAAATGGAAAAGTTGCGGGGACCGCGGCCCAAGACGGATTGGTTCCCCACTTTAGCTAGTTTACCATCCGCCGGGCTTACCTGATAAATAGCCAGCGTATTCGCATCGCCGCGGTTTGACGCATACAAAAATCTGCCATCTGGCGACAGGTTGATATCTGCTGCCCCGTTGCTGCCGGAAAACCCGTCCTCATTTATGCCAACCTCCTGTATGGGTTCCAGTTTGCCGTTATCTTGCCGATACACCAACACTTGGGCTGTCATTTCCTGTACCAGGTAGACATACCGCCCGTCGGAAGACTGTGCGATGTGCCGTGGCCCCCCACCGGCGGCACTTTTCGCATACGGATGCAATGCCGGTACCAAGGGAGTATCCTGACTTTCGGGATGGTATTCGTAGATGTTGATTTTGTCTGTACCCAGGTCCTGCACATAAATACGCTTCTGGTCGGGGCTGAAAAAAGCGGAATGCACATGTGGCTTTTGCTGCCGGTCCCGGTTTGGGCCGCTACCTTCGTGCTGGATCAACTGCTTCATCGCGCCAAGGCTGCCATCTGGTTGGATGGGAAACACGCTGATACTGCCGCCGGAATAATTGGAAACGACGACGTGCGTGCCCTCGCGGTCTGTCACTACGTGGCAGGGACTATCGCCCTGTGTAAGTTGCCGGTTCAGGAATGTCAGTTTCCCCGAAGCGGCGTCTAATGCATATGCACTGACCGCACCCTTGCCTTCACCGTTTTCGTTTGCCGCGTACACATACCGTGTATCGCTACTAACCGTTATGAATGAAGGATTATCTGACTCCACACTGCTTTTGAGGGTAGCATCACCGGTAAGCAGGTCATAATCATAGACATAAATTCCTTTGCTTTTTCCGGTGTGGGTGTACGTGCCTATTAACAAATTGACTCGATTATTTTGCGCAAAAAGCATGGTTGGAATGGAAAAAAGAAGAAACATAACGGGCACCTTCATTATAATTAACATAGACCTGTAGCTATAACAACACCAACATAAGAAGGTTTCGGAATATCTTTACACCTCAACCATTGCAACATAAACGACCGCTTATAATCCTAACAAACGGCGGTTACTGTCTTCGTCGGCCTTTCCGCCGGCAAAGTCATCAAAGGTCTTTTCAGTGACGCGGATGATGTGGTCATTGATAAACACCGCACCTTCCCGGGCACCATCTTCCGGGTGTTTGAGGGCGCATTCCCATTCCATCACTGCCCAACCTTTGAAGTCGTAGGCTGTCAGTTTGCTAAACACAGCCTTGAAATCAACCTGTCCGTCGCCCAATGAACGGAACCGGCCTGCCCGTTCTACCCATCCCGAATAACCGCCATAGACGCCCTGTTTACCGGAAGGATTAAACTCAGCGTCCTTAACATGGAACATCTTGATGCGCTCGTGATAATGGTCAATGTAAGCCAAATAATCCAAGCATTGCAGGACAAAATGAGACGGATCATACAACAAACAAGCCCTGGGGTGGTTGTCTACCTTGTCCAAAAAGCGCTCGTACGTTACCCCGTCATGCAGGTCCTCGCCGGGATGGATTTCATAGCATAGGTCTACGCCATATTCATCAAACACCTCCAGTATCGGCCGCCAGCGGTTGGCCAGTTCGGCGAAGCCGGTATCGACCAATCCCTGTGGGCGTTGGGGCCAAGGATAAACGGTATGCCAGAGTAAGGCCCCGCTGAAGGTGGCATGCGCGTCCAACCCGAGGTTGCGGGAAGCCTGAGCCGCATATTTCAATTGCTGTACGGCCCATTCGGTACGAGCCTTGGGATTGTTATGGTATTGTGCAGGAGCAAAGCCGTTGAACAATTGATCGTAAGCGGGATGCACCGCCACCAATTGGCCTTGCAGGTGTGTAGAAAGTTCGGTGATTTCCAAGCCAATTTCATTCACCGTTCCCTTTATTTCATCGGCGTAAGTCTTGCTTTCGGCTGCCTTCTGCAGGTCAAAATAATTGGTTGCCCATGTCGGGATCTGTACCCCCCTAAACCCCAGTTCCTTTGCCCATCGGCAGATAGATTTGAGTGTGTTGAAGGGCGGTTGATCACCCAGGAATTGAGCCAGAAATATACCGGGACCTTTAATTGTTTGCATGGTAATTTATCAATAAAGCGTTTACAATCTGTTCTGTTGACAACAATGATTAAACCGTAAATTCGGTCCACTTTTCATCACTTTCGTTGCTGCGGATGACACAGTCGAGAAAAGCCATTCCCCGCACGCCATCCGATACGGACGGGAAGTCGTATTCGCCCGGCTGCCAATGCGTTCCGGCCAATCTTGCTCCCAGTGCCCAGGAAAAGCTTTTGTATAAGTTAGCAAATGCTTCCAGATAGCCTTCCGGATGTCCGCCCGGTGTTCGGCAAAACGCCGCAACATCAGGAGACATGCCTCCAGCCGCCGCGCGGTAAACCTGCAGTGGCTGGTCGAGCCATTTTACCAATAAGCTGTTCGGCTCTTGCTGGCTCCATTCCAATCCGCCATTTTCGCCGTATATCCGAATTTTCAATGCGTTTTCTTCTCCCGCCGCCACCTGCGAGGCGATCAGGACTCCGCTGGCGCCGTTGTCAAACTGTAGAAGCACATTACCATCGTCTTCCAGCCTCCTGCCCTCGACATAGGTGTACAGCGATGCGCAAAGGCGGGTTGTTCGCAACCCGGAGATAAACTCCGCGAGATGGAGGGCGTGCGTACCGATATCTCCCATACAGCCGCTCTTGCCCGATTTCGCCGGATCCGTGCGCCACGATGCCTGTTTATTTCCCTCTCCTTCAGAAGGTCTGCTTAGCCAACCTTGAGGATATTCTACATAGATTTTCCGGATCTTTCCAAAGGCGCCGTCCCGCACAAGTTTCCTTGCCTGCCGTACCATCGGGTATCCCGCATACGTATGGGTCAGCAAAAACAGCAGGCCGGTTTCTTCCACCTTTTTATTGAGTTGCTTTGCTTCATCCAGGTCAAAAGTCATCGGTTTATCCAATACCACATGGAATCCGTTTTCCAAGGCCAACATGGCAGGTCCGAAATGAAGGTGGTTTGGCGTGACGATGCTGACAAAATCCATCCGCTCACCTTCCGGGAGTTTGCGCTCCTCGGCTATCATTTCCTGATAGTTTGCGTAAATCCGGTTAGTTGGAAGAAAAAGCGCTTCGCCGCTTGCCTTGGACCTGCCGGGATCCGAGCTAAAAGCGCCGCACACCAATTCGATCAGCCCGTCCATATTGGCCGCAATGCGGTGTACCTCGCCGATAAACGCGCCTTTCCCGCCGCCTATCATTCCCATCCGGAGTTTACGATTAATACTTTTATTGACCATAGTTATTGCGATATTTGATTATTCCAATGTCAGCAACCTTGGCACTGCACTTGGTAGCCAGACAAGCAAAAATAGCATTAATGACTAAAAAACCGATGTTTTGCGGTGAAGATTTGTGTTAAAAATGGTTAAATCGCGCCCACGTTGTTAATAAATGTGTACTTTAGCTTCTTAAACAGGAGGTTGGCATCGAGCTGCATAAAGAAACTAATGATTAAGGTATTCATATTGGTAATCGCCATCGCCTTTACATCGTTATTCATCTCATGTGATCGAGGAAAACCGAAACCAGTGGCACGGTCTTTTGATCAGTACCTCTATCCAGAAGACTTACAAGGTGTGGTACCCAACGGAGTGACAGGAGATGACAGCGTTCAGCTAGTACGGGCCTACATCGAACAGTGGTCGCGTCAACAAGCGTTGCTGCACTATGCCCGGCGCAACATGAATACCAATCCAGAACACCTTGAAAGGCGGGTAGAAGAATACAAAAATGGTCTGATCATCTATGAATATGAGCAGGCGTTGGTCAACCAAAAACTGGATACGGTGGTTTCGGATGACGAAGTTAGGACTTACTACGAGTCGCGCAAGGAACTATTTATGCTTAAGCAGCCGATCCTTAAGCTTTCATACATTCGGTTGAAAAAAGACGCACCTGAACTGGATCGGGTAAAACGGTGGTTTCTTTCAACGGATTTCAAAGAACAGGATTTGCTTGAAAAGTACTGTTCAATGTATGCGCTGCAATACGCGCTGCGGGATACGGCGTGGTACTATGCAGATGACCTGATCAAGAAAGTACCGCTTTCTCGCGTTGGTGAAGACAATTACGGCCAAATCGGGCGAATTTTTGAAATAATTGAAAATAATGAATTATATCTGATAATTTTGCACGATTCAAAATTCAGAGATACCCGCTCGCCTTTGTCCTTGGCGCAAAGCAATATCCGCAACCTGATTTTGAACAAGCGAAAAATCGAATTGATCGACCAGATGCAGCGAAGCATCGTCGATGACGCACGAAGAAAAAACAACATCGAAATATTTAACTAAATGAGTAAACGTAGCTGCATTTTCCTTTTTTTGGCAACAATGAGCCTTTCCCACTGGGCAGTATCCCAACAACCGCAGGTGATTGATCGCGTGGCGGCGGTGGTAGGATCCAATATCATCCTGCAATCGGAAATAGAAATGGAGTATGCCCAATACCTTGCGCAGGGCAACAAGGCCAGCGAGGACTTCAAGTGCTACATCCTTCAGCAACAGCTCACACAGAAGCTACTTGCCCAACAGGCTGCCATAGACTCCATAGAAGTGAGCGAAAGCGAAGTTGATGACAACATCAATGCGCGCCTACGGTATATGTCTGGCCAGGCCGGAGGCCAGGAGCGGCTTGAACGTTTCCTCAACCGGTCGTTGCTCCAGTACAAAGAAGAAATGCGTCCGAGTGTTTATGAGCAGCTGAAGGCCAACAAAATGCAGCAAAATATCGTATCGGGTATCGATGTGACCCCTCTGGAAGTGAGGCGGTATTACGAATCGCTAAATAAAGACAGCCTGCCTTATTTCAACACCGAGGTGGAAGTGGGGGAGCTGGTCGTGTACCCCCAGCTTACGCGGGAGGAAAAGCAGCAATTTCGTGACCGCGCGGAAAGTCTACGCCGGCAGGTTGCGGAAGGTGCCGACTTTGCGACGATAGCGCGTCTATATTCTCAGGATGGCGGATCAGCCCCTTACGGCGGAGATCTCGGGTTCAGCACGCGAGACCGCTATGTGAAAGAATTTTCTGCCGTGGCGTTCCGCCTTAAACCGGGAGAACTCTCTCCCGTGTTTGAATCCGAGCACGGATTCCACTTTCTGGAAGTGCTTGAACGCCGGGGCGAGGAAGTGCGCGTACGACATGTCCTGATCCAGACCAAGCCTACGGAAGCGAGCCTGAATCGTGCAAAGGCGCACATTGATAGCATTTACGATCGAGTAGTATCCAAAAAGCTCGACTTTTATACGGCAGCGACCCTCTATTCGGACAATAAGGAGACGAAGTATAACGGCGGTATGCTGCTCAACATGGAGAACCAACAGAGCCGCACCACGCTGATTCCGGTAGACAAACTTGATGCCTCCGTTTTCACGGCCATAGACACACTGCAGCCCGGCCAATATTCACGGCCGGCGCGATTTACAGATGCAATGGGAAAAGTCGGGTACCAGTTTACCTACCTCAAGTCGCGTACGCCACCTCATCAGGCCAACCTCGAACAGGATTTTGCAAAGATCAAGGAAGCGGCATTAGAAGACAAAATAAACCGCAAGTTGAGCGAGTGGTTTGAACGCCGCCGGAAAGTCACTTTCATCAGTATCAACGCGGATTATCACGGCTGCGATGACCTGAAAATATGGTTACAGGATAGCGGCGGGACTACGGTTGCTCAGCGGTGATCGATCACCGTTCAAACAGCATCTCAATAACCACACGCCATTGGAAATCCGGTTGCAGCTGCCAAATCCTGACGTAGTTGCATTTGAGCTCGCCTTTATTTGTAACCACTGTAGCTGTTCCATAAGAATAAGCGAGCTCACCGCTGTAGGAGCGACTGGCAACCAACGATTCTGCCTGAATGGCCGTGCCCTGCTTTTGCATAAACGCAATGACATTCTTTTTGCCGATTATCGGCGTCTGCCATGGAAAGTATAAGCGGGCATCATCTGCCAAGAATTCGCCATAAGCCACCGCAGCGTTGGATTTCAGCACGGCAGACAACAACTGATCGTTGCTCGCAACGATTTCCTTGCGCTGTTGGATCCGCTCTTTGGTCTTGAACCGGGTGTAATCGTTATCGTCCGGCTCAATGTACTGAAGCGCTGGTTCTTCATTCCCACCATGGTGTTCTATCTGAGCCCGAAGATCTACCTTCCAGTTTCCCTTCCGGTCGCGTCGCCAGACAGTCAGATATTCTCCGTAACGCTTGATCGCCCCGACTCGCTGGAAAGTCATCGTACCCGTCGTCACGCCCCACTCCATGCTTTTTGAAACCGCTGCAAAGGTAGGCTTCCACGTCATTACATCTGGGACGTTCGGTCGGTTCTTCAAGTATTCAAGAGCATCTACAGGCGAAGGGGTAAAGAAAGTCGAATTCCGGTCCACAATAGACAGCAACGCCGCGTGTGGGCCTTCTGTTGCTGACAGCCTTGCTGCTGTACGATCCGCCGCCAGAAGACTGCCCGCTTTGCCGAGCAACTGCGCTGTGGCAGGAAAAGCAGCCACGACGATATAGCTGAGGAGACAAATCCGAACAATGTTAGTCATTGGCTATATAGCTAAAATAATAAAAACATTCCGATCGATCAAACCCTACTCCAAAGCGTACCTTCTTTGCTGTCTTTAAGCTGGATTCCGATTGAGCTAAGCCCTTCCCTGATCCGATCGGATGTTGTGTAGTCTTTGTTTTGCTTGGCATCATTGCGCAGGGAAATGATCACGTCCATCAGTTTCTCGAAATCATCGGATCCGGTGTTATCGTCGACCAGGCCAAGCACATCGTATACCAAGTCCTGCACCAAAGTTTTCAATGCGGAAAGTGACGACACGTCAATTGAAAGCTTTCCATCATATATACTATTGATCATACGTACGGCCTCGAACAACTCGGCGATCAGCACTGGACTGTTGAAATCATCGTCCATGGCCGCATAACACCGTTGCCGCAGTTCATCGATATTCAGCGCACCCTTTTTAGGACCGGGTTTCAGTTTAGGTAATAGGGCCATTGCATTCATGAGCCGCTTATATCCTCTATCCGCCGCTTCGAGTGCCTCATTTGAAAAGTCAAGCGTACTTCTATAATGCGCCTGCAACATAAAAAACCGCACGGCCATCGGCGAATATCCACGGTTCAGCAGCGGGTGGTTGCCACTGAAAAGCTCATGTGGAAGGAAACCGTTGCCCGCAGATTTCGACATGCGCGTACCGTTTACCGTCAGCATATTGGTATGCATCCAATATCTTGCCGGTTGCGTGTGGTTGCATGCCTGGGATTGTGCAATTTCGTTGGTATGGTGCGTGGCAGCCAAGTCCATTCCCCCGCCGTGTATGTCAAACTGCTCGCCAAGGTACTTGCTGCTCATGGCTGAGCATTCAATGTGCCATCCGGGAAAGCCCACGCTCCACGGCGACGGCCAACGCATGATATGTTCCGGTTTGGCTTTAATCCAAAGTGCGAAATCAAGCCGGCCACGCTTTTCATCTTGCCCGTTCAGTTCACGGGTATTATTGAGCAAGTCGTCCAGTCTACGATTGGTTAGGATGGTATAATCATATTCCTTCACATATTTTTCGACGTCGAAATATACAGTACCATTTACCTCATAAGCAAATCCTTGGTCAATGATTTTCCTGACCATTTCGATCTGTTCGGAAATGTGTCCGGTGGCGGTGGGTTCAATGCTGGGCGGCAAGGTGTTGAACAAGCGCAGCACCTCATGGAATCCCAGTGTATATTTTTGCACAATCTCCATGGGCTCCAGTTGTTCCAGCTTAGCCTTTTTAGCAAACTTATCTTCACCCTCATCGTTGTCGCCCTCCAAATGCCCAGCATCCGTAATATTACGCACATAGCGCACCTTATAGCCGCGGTGGGTCAGGTAACGGAGTATCAGGTCGAAGGATACAAACGTCCGGCAATTGCCCAAATGCACGTCGCTATATACAGTAGGACCGCAGACATACATTCCCACAAACGGGGAATTGAGCGGCTCGAATCTTTCTTTCTTCCTTGTTAAGGTATTGTAAAGAACCAAACGGTTATCCATGGGCGCGAAAATACGAATTTATTTCTGCCGGAAGTAGACTTGTACCGGTACACCCTCGAAGTCAAAATGTTCACGGAGCTTATTTTCCACAAACCGCTTATAAGGCTCCTTTATGTATTGGGGAAGGTTACAGAAAAACGCGAACATCGGAGATCTACCTGTAATCTGGGTCACGTATTTGATTTTTATATACTTGCCCTTAATTGCTGGCGGCGGATAATTTTCGATAATCGGCAGCATTACGTCATTGAGCTTAGAAGTGGGTATCTTCTTCACTTTGTTTTCATATACCTTGGCCGCCGCCTCTATGGCTTTAAAAATCCGTTGCTTTTCGGTCACTGAAGTAAAGATAATCGGCACATCCGTGAAAGGGGCGATTTTCTCCTTGACCAGGTCTTCGAACACTTTGGTCGTCTTGTTGTTTTTTTCGATCATGTCCCATTTGTTCACCAGAATGACCACCCCCTTCCGATTCTTTTCAGCTAAGTGGAAAATATTGATATCCTGGGATTCGATACCTTCTGTGGCATCAAGCATGAGTATCACTACGTCCGATTCTTCAAGGGCTTTAATGGTACGCATCACGGAATAAAACTCGATATTCTCCTTCACTTTGGTTTTACGCCGCAGGCCGGCCGTATCGATGAGAAAAAAATCATGCCCGTACTGGTTATAATGTATGCGTATAGAATCCCTTGTGGTGCCTGCTATCGGTGTGACAATATTACGCTCTATACCGATCAGTGCATTGATAAGCGACGACTTGCCCACGTTTGGCCTGCCCACAATGGCATATGTAGGTCGCACATCGGCTTCTTCCTCGTCCTTTTCGAGGTGCTGGACCACGTCGTCCAGCAATTCGCCGGTACCAGACCCTGTCATGGAAGAGATCGGGTATATCTCGCCGAGACCGAAGCTATAGAAAATACTGGCCTCCTGCTGCAGCAATGAATGGTCCACCTTGTTGACGACCACAAATACCGGCTTTTTGCTTCGGCGAAGTACATCCACAATGGCATCGTCCAAGTCGGTGATTCCCGTAGTAACATCTACCATAAACAGGATGACGGAAGCCTCTTCGATAGCGATCAATACCTGCTCGCGGATAGCTGACTCGAACACGTCATCAGAGCCATGGACATACCCTCCGGTATCCACGACTGTAAACCGCTTTCCGGTCCATTCGCCCTGCCCGTAATGCCTGTCGCGTGTTACGCCACTGTAGTCATCTACAATGGCTTTTCTGCTTTCAGTCAACCGGTTATACAAGGTGGATTTCCCTACGTTGGGCCGTCCTACGATCGCGATGATATTTGCCATAGGCTACAAAGGTAAGGATAAGGAATGGTTTATCGGCTATCGGCAGGGCAATCTACGAACGGAGCTGCTTCAAGATATCATCGAGATAAGTACGCTCGTTTGCCAACCGGGGCACTTTATTTTGCCCGCCAAGCTTGTCTCTTGATTTCATCCACCTGTAAAATGTGCCATCTGGTGCATTGTGGATGATGGGAAAACGCAAGGCCAGGTCATTGAACCGTTTGGCATCGTAGTCTGAATTAGCCGCCCGCAAGGAGGCATCCAGCACCTGGCAGAACCTGTCAAAATCGTTTGGCGGTTCTTCAAATTCGATGATCCACTCGTGTGCACCGGCTTCGCCTTCCTTGAAGTAGACCGGTCCTGCGGTATAGTCTCGAATGGCGGCACCCGTCTCGTTACATGCCTGTTTTAGTGCTTCGTCGGCATTATCGACGATGACCTCTTCGCCAAACGTATTGATATATTGCTTGGTACGGCCCGTAATCTGAATACGATAGGGATGCAGGCTTACGAATTTGATGGTATCGCCCAGCATGTACCGCCACAACCCCGCGTTTGTGGTGATAATAAGTGCATAATTTTTGCCCAGCTCCACCTCATGGAGGGCAAGCGTCTTAGGGTGCTCTTCAAACAGCCGTTCCGTGGGAAGGAACTCATAGTAAATACCATAATCAAGCATCAGCAGTAAATCTTCCGAATCGGATTGGTCCTGCAGCGCAAAATATCCCTCCGAAGCGTTGTAATTTTCCAGGTAGTACATACGATCCGACGGTATCAGCTTTTTGAATTGTTCCCGATACGGTTTGAAGCTTACGCCTCCGTGGCTGTAGAACTCAAGGTTAGGCCATACATCCAAAAGGCTGTCCTTTCCGGTGATTGCCAAGATGCGCTTGGCTAATACAACGTTCCATGTGGGCACACCCGATAGGTTGGTCACATTCTCATGGATGGTAATTCGTGCTACGTTTTCTATCTTTTCTTCAAAGTTCGGATTCAATGTTGTTTCCACATCAGGTGTTCTGTGGAACTCCGCCCAAAAAGGTAGATTTCGGATGATGATGGAAGAGAGATCGCCATAGTAGGAGTCGGCGTTAAAACTATTGATCTGCGAGCTGCCCCCCAGCACTACCGCCTTGCCGGTAAGTATCTTGGTATCCGGCCGATTATGGCAGTAAACGGAAAGCATATCTTTGCCGCCCTGAAAATGGCAGTCTTCCAACGCCTCTTCGCTCACGGGAATGAACTTACTGCGGTCTGCGGTGGTACCCGACGACTTGGCAAACCATTTGATGTCGGAAGGCCACAAAATGTTCTGCTCCCCTTTGATCATTCGGTCGATGTATGGTTTCAGGCTGCTGTAATCCTGTATGGGCACGCGTTCCTTATAAATTTCAGGGGTCAGTACGGAGTTATAGTCATACTTCTTTCCCCATTCGGTAGCTTCCGCCGCGGAGATCAGGCTTTGGAACCATTCCTCCTGCACCTCGTGGGGATATTTCATGAAAAGCTCTATTTGGTGGATACGCTTTTTCATGATCCAAGTGAATATCGAATTGATTAGGGCCATAGTTGTATGTCAGCTAATTAAAGCTTTTTTCTTCGTAACTCAAAATTGCGACCCAGGTAAAATTTGCGTGCCATCTCATTGCCTGCTATCTCCTCCGGTGTACCTGCGAGCATAATTTTGCCTTCCGTTAATAAGTAAGCACGGTCAGTGATGGACAGTGTTTCCTGTACATTATGATCGGTGATCAAAATACCGATGTTGCGGTGTTTGAGCTTGGATACTATGGTCTGTATTTCTTCCACTGCGATGGGGTCTACACCTGCAAACGGCTCGTCGAGCAGGATAAAATTCGGATTGGCCGCAAGCGCACGGGCAATCTCCGTACGGCGCCGCTCCCCCCCCGACAGTAGGTCGCCCCGATTTTTGCGTACCCGGTTCAGGCTGAATTCTGCCAGCAACTCTTCTAACTTCTCTTTTCGCTCGGTTTTGTCCTTATAATGAATCTCCAATACCGCCATGATATTGTTTTCTACAGACAATTTCCGGAATACCGACGCTTCCTGGGCAAGATAACCGATTCCTTTTTGTGCCCTGCGATACATCGGATCCTCCGTAATCTCTTTTTCATCGAGGTAAACATGGCCGTCATTCGGTTTAATAAGTCCCACAATCATGTAGAAAGATGTGGTCTTGCCGGCACCATTCGGCCCCAGTAATCCAACGATCTCCCCCTGCGAGACTTCAAACGATACATCGTTTACAACAGTACGCTGCCGGTACTTCTTGATCAGATGCTCTGCTTTTAATATCATTTGTGTTTTTTTGCACTATTTTTTGGCATGACCTTAAACCCTAATATCCTTGACATTGAGCTGCAAACTCCGTTTATCGCGCCAGATGTTTTCCTCGATCGTATAACATATATCGAATGGTATGCCCTCGTTTATTGCATCCACATAGCCAGCCAGCCCAAAGCCTATGCATTCGAAGCCGGTCATGCCATCCTGCGTCACGGTCATTTTGAGGTGGCTGCCGCCCACCATCGAAGCCGCACCACATATCCTGACCTGTTTACTCAGGAACAACGGTATTTCATTCTTGGGGCCAAAAGGCTCAAACCGACGCAAAATACGGAAAAATTTGGCTTCGATATCCGATAAGCGCAACACCGCATCAATTGCGACCTCGCGTTGAAGCATGGCAGGAAGGATACTTGCAGACACGACTTCCTCGAAGCGTTGCTGGAACGATTCGACATTTTCCGGTTTCATAGTGAGACCTGCGGCATATTTATGCCCCCCAAACTGGTCGAGCAGGTCACTGCACGCATTGAGTGCTTCATACAGATCGAAACCCACCACTGAACGGGCTGAGCCGGACACGTGCCCGTTGGTTTGGGTAAGCACGACGGTAGGTCGGTAATATTTCTCAGTGAGGCGTGTGGCCACAATGCCGATGACCCCCTTATGCCAGTCAGGCTTGAAGACCACCGTGGAGTTCCGCTGCTTCATCAGCTCATCACCGTCAATCATGGCCAGTGCCTCCTCTGTAATCCGCAAGTCAAAATCCTTTCGCTGCGTATTCTGGACATCTATGCTACTGCTGTACACAGCGGCTTCTTGCAAAGACTTCGAAATCAACAGTTTTACGGCATCCTTAGCATGGTCAATCCTGCCAGCAGCGTTAATGCGTGGCCCGATCTGAAAAATAATATCATTTACCGTGAACCTGCCGCTTCGGTGTGTAGATAAGTCGATCAGCGATTGCAGTCCGCAGCATGGATTGGTGTTGAGCTTCTGTAGACCGTAGTGTGCAAGGACTCTGTTTTCGCCGGTAATCGGCACGATATCCGAAGCGATACCGACGGCTACCAGATCAAGATATTGGTAACATAACTGCGGATCCATGTTATTTTTCTGGATGAATGCCTGTATGATCTTGAAGCCTATAGCACATCCGGGTAGTTCCTTGTAAGGGTATTGACAATCTGTACGTTTTGGATCGAGCACCGCTACGGCATCGGGCAAACGATCGCCCGGAAGATGATGATCGCCAATAATGAAGTCGATGCCACGTTCACGGGCATACGCGATTTTATCCAAAGCTTTGATGCCGCAATCCAGGGCAATAATAAGCGAAAACCCGTTTTCTGCAGCATAATCGACACCCTGTGTGGATATGCCGTAACCCTCGGCATAGCGGTCAGGCAAATAATATTCCAGCCGTGAATGGAACTGACGGAAAAAGCTATACACTACGGCCACTGCAGTGGTGCCATCCACGTCATAGTCCCCATAAATCAGCACACGTTCTTTATCGCCGATTGCTTGCTCAATACGGGCTATTGCCTTGTCCATATCCCGCATAAGGAAAGGGTCATGCAATGACGCGAGGTCAGGACGGAAAAATCGGTGTGCTTCGTCGAAACTCGAGATATCCCTATTCACGAGCAGATCAGCCAATACCGTATTGATACCAAGCTCATCCCGGAGTTTCTGTGACGCAGTCGGGTTACGGCAAGACGCGATTGCCCATCTTTTTTGCATATCTTTGTACACTTGGAAGGGGTAAAGATAAAAACATGCAAGCACATTCCTTATTCGAAGGTTCATTTTCCGTAGATTCGTCTAAAAAGTTCATCCCGTTTGATGCCAGCAAAGACAACAAGAAGGACCGTCCGGGTTCGTTGTTTATCCATGTACATCCGTTTCTGATCGAGTCAGCAAATGGATTACTTTTGCTTGATACAGGCATTGGCCATACCAATGAGACCGGCGGGCTGCAACTGCACGATAACATACGGCAGGCTGGTTTTGAACCGAAGGATGTCCGGTATGTCCTGCTTTCGCACTTGCACAAGGACCATGCGAGTGGCATGGTACAAGAAAGGGATGGCACCCTCCGTCTTGCCTTTCCCGATGCGGAATACGTGGTTCAACGGGGCGAGTGGGAGGATGCATACAGTGGCAAATCGGACTCGTATCAAATGGAAGTCTTCGATATACTCCAGCGAAGTGGCAACTTGCTGTTGGTAGATGGCGATGGTTCGCTCAACAATGAGGTCAGTTATGCAGTATCAGGCGGCCACACGCCACACCATCAGGTCTTCCATATACTTGTGGGAAGTGAACATTTTTTCTTCGGCGGCGATGAAGCTCCTGAACCGGAGCAATTTTTCAGGCAGTTTGCAGCCAAATATGACTACGACGGCCGCAAGTCCATGGCATTGCGCCAACAATATTGGGAACAAGGGTGTGCCGAAGGTTGGGTTTTTCTGATGTATCATTCTACGAATATCGCCATTGGCCGGCCTAAGGAGAAAGAAACCGGTGGTGGGTACAAATTGGTAGATGCCTTGGCGTAGTATGCTTCAACGGTTACGTCCGGAAGTACTTAGCAACCATGTTGATAGCGTGGTACATGTCAAACGGCTTTTTGATAAAGTCCACCGCACCGCAAGAACGCGCTATGTCAGCGATGTCTATAGCCGAAGAAATCATGATTACCGGAATATCCTTTGTTGCCGGATTGGCCTTCAACGCTAAGCATAACTGACTTCCTGTAGTCCAAAACAGCCGCTGATCCAGCAATATAAGTCCAATTGGGTTTTCTTTTATTATCTCAAACATCGCCTTGCCGTTGTCAGTGATTACTTCGTAGTTTTCATACTCCATAATCTCGGCGATCAACTCCGAAACGTCTTTGTCATCTTCAATATATAAAAGTTTATGTTTCAAAGCGTTAGGTCAATAAATCACTAGTAGATAATTTACGGCAATTACTGTTAGCTGCAAAGCTATGCTAAATAGCTGAGAAAACCAATAGAAGACCAAACATACAAAAACCCCGTTTCTTTATGAAACGAGGTCTTGTCATATAGCAGATGAAATTAAAATAGACTGTTTGCTGTTGCTTAATCTGTGACTGATGACCTATTCGCCCATCGGTTTGCGGCGTGTTTAGCGGATTCCAATACGACTTTGTAAAAGTCTGACGGATATTGACGAATGTCAAATGCCGCTTTGCCGTCTTGCAACTTCACCTCGCCCAATGACACATAATCATCTTTTCCGCCTGTACGGTGATTGTTCGTGGTACTCAGCCATGCAATCAGCTCCCCGTCAGACTTAAAGGGTTGCCAGGTCAGTTGCAGGCTGTCTCCCACTACCACCGCCTGGGTAAACCTGTGCGACACCTCGCCCGATAATGGAATCCCGTCCCACTCAAACCGGTATTCCTTCGGCACCTCGACGTCCAAAAAACGCATTACGGTCGGCAATAGGTCTACCGACGACGGCGTGCCCTCGCGGAAATGCGTATTCAAGTCTTTATCATTGGTGGCCATCCAGATGCCACGTTCCCGCGGCATCTGTCCACCGTGTTGAAACCCTTTATCGTCCCGGCCATGATCGGTAACGATGTATACCAGCCAGTCTTCGTTGAACTGTTCTTCACGGTAACGGACGGCTTCCCACAACCGACCGACCTGATGGTCTGCCCGGACGACCGCGCTATCCATCTGCGGGCTATCCCCGTAGGCATGACCGATGTTGTCGGTATACTGCAGATAGACCCACGACAAGTCGGGCGCATCTTCCCGGATAGATCTTGCGGCCTCCTTAGACACATGCTCATCGATCAGGTCATAGTAAACTCCCTTCGGATCATGCGGAAACGCAACCGTATCCAGTTCGTATCCATCTTTATGGAAGTCCATCTTGATGTGCCCTGTTTCCGGTTTTCCCTCTCCGACCAACTTAGTGCGGTTGTCCTCCCAAGTGGAATAGATACCGATTTTCTTTTCGGGATATTGCTGCTTCAGATACCAGAAGAACGTGGGATAGCGGTAGTTGATGGAATCAATGGCATTATCCCATACGTTGTGCTTATGCGTCCAAGTACCGGTGATGAAATGGGCATAACAGACGGCTGAGATGGTCGGCGATTGCGAATAACCATCTTTCTCCCCACCGGTATAAGCGCGGGTATAACCGCCGACAGCGGCGATGCTGTCTATCCAGGGCGTATTTACTCGTTCGATGACATCGGCGGGTATGCCGTCTACGATGGCAAACAGTACTTTCTTTGTTCTGGGTTGTTGCTCCTGGCATGCGAAAACAGCCATAAGCACCAATGCTATTCCAAAAAATCTTACATTCATATTCATGATTATTTTAGGTGTAATAGTTACTGACCGGTACTGACCTCCCAACCGTAGTCAATATATTCCCAATTAAAATCATCGTCGCCGACCGTGACCTTTAGGTAACCCTCTTCTGTGCCGTGGAACGCCCCGCCCCACCAACCGGCACTTACCGCTCCGGCCGTAATGAACTGTACACCTTTCACCTTGATTTCTTCATAGAGATGCTGGTGGCCCTGGAGGATGAGCTTTAGATTATGCCCGGTAAAGCGGTCGAATACCTGTTTCTGGTTTACAAAGGTATCCGTGGCGGTGTAACGGCCTTCCAATACAGGGTAATAAAGCGAAAGGAAAGGCACGTGCGTAGAGACGATGATGGGCTGATCGGCAGGCGTATTGTTCAGTACACTATCCAGCCATCGGTATTGTACATCGCTGACGCAATAATTGCCATCGCATATCTCGGCACTGTTGAGCACGATGAACCGCCACCCCTTGTGATTAAACGTATAATAGGTGTCTCCTAAAAATGATTTAAACAAGGCCTCTCCATAAGCCCCGCCTTTTTCGCCATCACCCCAATACCGGTCATGATTGCCGATGGTGAAGTACCAGTTTTTCAGCGAAGACTGCCCAATAATGTCCTTATACTCCTGATAAAGCTGCACCGCATCCGCCCGCCTTTCGGCTTTCGTGCCATCTACATCAACGTTATCCCCGCCGGTCATCACGAAGTCCACTCCAGACGACTCGACATGTTTGATGGCCATTTTCAGGCCCTCAAACGCCTTTGCTTTCGGGTTTTTATTCATATGAAGATCCGTGAAGAACGCAAAGGAAAATTTCTCCTGGGCACGGGCACCAACGGCAAGCAGTAGCAGGAGGAAAAACGAACTGAACTGTTTCATATAGGTCATTTGTTTACGGCGTCACCAAGCAACGTTGGATCAATTATTCCCAATCAAATATCTGTTGTAAATTCGGATTCAGCAATACCTGTTGCTGAGGCACCGGGCGGTAATAGTACTTAGGCTCCACAAAAGTGCCCGCGTTTTCGACGATCAGGAGGTTACCCGATGTTGGTCCGCCAAGGAAGATCGAAACATCCTGTCCGAACGTACCCACGCGATAGTAAGCCAGGGGCACGCCGAGACTATTCCTTTCCCGCTCGGCCGGAATAGATTGCGACGCCGGCAGCAATACGATGTCCGGCACCCCGTCACCGGTCAGGTCATGCTGGCCAAGCCGGGAGAAATAAATCCCCAAGGGTTCTATCTCAAGGAATTTGCCAGCGCCCCAACGCATCAAATCATCATGCCGTCGACCCTCGAAGGCCAGCTCCACGCGCCGTTCCCGCCGGATTTCATAGATTTCCGCGCGCTGTGCCGAGGTCACGTTAGGAAACTTCGCCGCTTTGACCGGATCGATGGCCGGATTAAGCGTCATACCGGGCATTCCGGCGCGCGCCCGCACCAAATTGATCGAGATATCCAGGTCTCCCTGCGTCAGCTCACCCAATTCAGCTTTAGCCTCAGCATAGATTAACAGGATTTCGGCGAAACGATATAGCGGTACGTCCATGTTATTCCGTTCATCCTGGTTAGTGGTATTATAAAACCCTTTGATTTGATGATAGCCAGAAAAGTTTTTGGCCAATTGCTGCACATACAAACCCGCTCCCTGGGCGTATGTACCCGAGCGCACCAAAACCCACCCCGGATAGGCATACGTTTGGTACAGCCGGGGGTCGCGGTCTGCAAATTCCTGTACAAATTCGTTCTGCTGGTAGTTGGGTTGACTGCTGTAGTAGCTTCCATCGGCCATCAGGTAGGTTTGTACCAAGTCTTTGAGCGGGAAACTTTCGTAGTTTCCGAAGACCCCTTCCCCACTGTCCCCATTCAGCAAGTTGGCCTCATAATAACGGGCAAAAATGATTTCCGGATTGCCTCCGAGGTTCTGGCTTTTAAACAGCGTACCGTAATCTTCCATAGGGTTTCCGGTGGAGTAGAGGCTGAACGGACCATTATCCATGATGTCCCGGGCAACCGCCGCTGCCCGCTGAAGCAGGGCCGGAGCCGTGCTCTGCAGGTTTAGCTCCGGATGGTAGATCCGGTAAGTACCTTCATACAGCAGGAAGCGTGCATAGTCCGCTTTTACCAGCCAGCGGTTTACCGCCCCTTGGGGTGCAGCAATGTCCACATGATTAGCGGCGAATTCATAGTCGGCCAGCAGGTTGTTCACCACGGTCTCCCGAGGGTCCCGGTCGCCGAATAATACGTCTTCGTTGTCTGTAGTGATCACCACGTCCACCCACGGTATATCTGAGTAACGCTTGACCTTATTAACGTAGAATCGAGCGCGGAAAAACCGGGCCAATCCTTCAAAGTGAGCCAACCGCTCGTCTGAAAGCTGCGCATTCCTGAAGTTTTCCAAAAAAAAGTTAACGTTGCGCAGTTGCCCCCAGTCCCATCCCCCAGTAATAGTGGTTGAACTGGGCGAGGTGGTCATCATCGTCTTCAACTCTACATTTCCCGTCGAATACGCATTGTCAGTAAGTGTGTACGCTTCATCGGTATAAATACCCGTGGAAGGGAAATCATACAAATTGTAGATGGCCAGATTCAGGTCCTCTTCGGTGTTGAAGAAGTTCTCCCGGCCGATTGATGTTTCTGGCAATTTATTCAAAAAATCATCATTGCAGGCACTTAGGGACACCGTCAACAGCACCGCGACACCCCAATTGAATAATTTTTTCATGATCGGATTACTTGTATACATGATCGACAATGATTAAAACATGATGTTAACACCGAACGAATAACTCCGTTGGAAAGGATAGGTCATCCCGTTGCCTACCCCGCCTCCCGTGCCTGCTCCCGGATTGGTATTGATGCTTGCATTGGTGGTTTCCGGATCAAAGTGTTTCTTGATCCCGGAAAACTCCAGCACGTTTTCCCCGGTGGCAAATACGCGCAGACTTCCGATGCCGGCACGCTGGGTCAACGACCGCGGCAAAGTATAGCCTATAGTGAGGTTCTTCAGACGCAGATACGCACCGTTCAGCAGGTGCCCTGTATTGGGAATGGCCATGCCCATGGATTCATCGATGCGGGTTCCGAGGTTCACGTCGGCCAGCCAAGATTGCAGGACCGGAAAGCGGGCATCATGATTCGCATCGGCCAGTCCCAGGTTCAGGTACGATTGGGAATGCTTGGCGCGTTCCTCCGGGCCATCCGCTTCAGCCCGGTAAAAATCCAGCAGGTGCCCGTACATATTGCCATATGGCTGCTGGTACGCACCCCAATACAGGAAGTGAAGCGGGTAATAGTCACGCTTGCCCACCCCTTGCCAGAACATGCGCAGGTCAAAATTTCGCCAGTTTGTGTTCACATCCAGGCCAAAACGGAACCGCTCGGTGGAATTGCCGATAACGGAAAGATCTTTGGTATCACCCAGCGTATAGCCCTTTTCAATCACACCGTTGCCATCCAGATCCTTAAATTTCGGCCATCCCGGCACGATCTGCAAAGCCCCCCATGGGATGATACCCGTTTGGTCCAGTTGCGCGATCTCTTCGGTGGTCTGGAATAAGCCGTCGTACTGCAAGCCCCAGATCTCCCCCATTTTCATCCCTTCGTAATATTGGGTGATGCTGCCATTGGGATTGTCAAACCGAGTAATGGTGCTTCTGGTATCGGATAGCACAAAACGGGCCTCCAGACCGAAAGGCGAGCCACCCACGGTATAGTTGTCCCGATAGCCCAGGGAAAGTTCCCAGCCCCGCGTACGCAGGTCAGCCGCATTCTCCCGCGGCTCACTAGCCCCCAATATCGCGGGCAATTGCCTACCCAGGGTCAGCATGCCCAGCGTATTACGCGTGTACTGGTCAAATACCACGCTGAACCGGTCGCGAAGGAAACCGAGGTCTACGCCGAAGTTGAGCGTATTGACTTTCTCCCAGGTATAATTGGGTGATACCAGCGCCGGAGTAGAGATACCAAAAGGACGTTGGCCACCAATAAGGTAATTGGTTTGATACGTAGACATGGAGGGGATATATCCATAATTGGACACAGCCTGGTTGCCCAGTGAACCGTAGGAAGCGCGGAGTTTCAGGTTGCTGACGACGCTCCGCACACCTTCCATAAACGATTCTTGATCCACCCGCCAAGCTACTGACCCGGACGGGAAGAAACCAAAGCGCTTGTCTTTGGGGAAACGGGAAGAACCGTCGTAACGCCCATTGAGCTCAAAGATGTACCGGTCGTCATAAATGTAATTGAGGCGATAGAACGCTCCCCGCAAGGCGTACGTGTCAATGGCTTCCGTGCCTGCAGCGTCGCCCGTGGCCAGCCCTATGGTCGGAAATGAACTGGATATCAATCCAGTTCGGGATACATCAAACCGCTCGTACCGGTAATCTTCCTGGCTGTACCCCAGTATTGCCGTAAGAGAATGCCGACCGATTGCTTTGTTCAATGTTCCGTAAATGTTGAACACCTTATAGTAGTCAAATACCCCGCGCCGCGCAGCCGCGTTGTCGCCTTCTTCCCGTACATCCTCCGGCCCGTATCCGATGAGGTATGACGTCCGATACATGTTATAGTTTTCACTGGTCCTTCGATAGGTAAAATCGGCGTTTACCTGAAGCAAACGGTTCCAGAAGCTCATTTCCGTAGTAAACTGAGTCTGGAGCTGCTCCAGACGGTTGGTCGTCTCTCCCCCATCCACAATACCGGCAGCAGCGCGACCCACCGGCGAGTTAGCCCAGGTACCGTCTGGATTCACGTCGTAGTATGTAGGGAACATATTGTATATGCCGAATACGTCCAGCCGGGTCGGCTCCTTCCGCAGCGTATTGCTCATGGAGGTATTGTTCCCCAACTTGAGCCAGTCGGTCAGTTGGTAGTCCACCTTGGCCCGAAGGCTATACCGGTCGAAAAAATCCTCATCAAGGGTCAGAGCGCTGTTCTGCCGGTTGTATCCCCCAGACAGGTAGTAACGTACCTTATTGTTTTCGCTCACCCCGCTGATGGCGAGGTCGTGGTTGTGGCTGAAATTAAAGTCATCGAAAAAATAACGGGTCCAATCCCGGTTACCCATGTACTCCCACAGGGATTCATCGGATGGATTCACCCGCACGCCGGGTACACGCGGATCGTCCGAACGCTGCCGCGCATATTCATAAAACTGATCGCTATAGTTCACGTTGTCCCAGGGTGTATTGTCAGTCGAGGTTTCCAACAGACGGGAAAACACATAGGGATCGGTGATCATTTCCGGCAGTACTGTCGGGGTATTCCATGTAAAATTATTCGAATAGCTTACATTGGTGCCGCCCTGAGTCCCTGTCTTGGTGGTGATCAGGATAACGCCGAATGCTGCCCGCGCACCGTAGATCGCCGCCGCGGAAGCATCCTTCACCACGGATATCGTCGCAATATCCTGAGGAGCGATCAGGTTCAGCTCAGCCGAGCTGGACTGCACACCATCGATTAGGATCAGCGGATCACCGCCATTAATAGAGGTAATACCGCGGATGTTGATGTTTGCGGCGGCTCCCGGAGCGCCGGAGTTGAACCGGATGTTCAGGTTGGGGATCAACCCCTGCAACCCCTGGGAAACATTGGCAATCGGCCGTTGTGCCAGTGCCTTGGCATCGACCTGGTCTACGGCACCAGACAGATTCACTTTTTTCTGTGTGCCATACCCCACGACCACCACTTCCGAAAGGCTGGATGCATCCAACTGAAGCACCAGGTCATACTGCTCACGCTCGGCCACTTCAAATTCCTGCGACACATAACCCACCATGGTCAGCCGCACCCGTTCCCCCAAGGCGGCCGACAGCACAAACTGCCCTTCTTCATCCGTGGTCGTGCCCCCCGGTTTACCCACCACGGCAATACTGACGCCCTCTAGGGGCACCCCTTCAGCATCCCTCACGGTACCCACAATCCGCACCTGGTTTTGACTGACGGTAACAGCCTCAGGCATACTAACCATTTTCGATGGCACCGCGGATACCGGACGGATCGACGCAACGCCCAGCACGCATGCCGCGAGCATCGTTAACTGGTGCAATGTCATTGATTTAAACTTGTAGCGATTCGTCATCTTTGATTATGTGTTGATCATTTATAGTCGATTATCCCATCAGCAAATTAAGAACAGCAATATTAAGTTTGTATTAGGTCACGATTATTTTTATAAACTGAATGTTCATTCAATAAATATAAAAATTTTCTCTTCAAAAACTATTAATTACTTTCGTCTCGGTCAAATAAGTATACTGAATGGGAAGGAAGAGTTTAAAAGAAATCAGGCAGCTGGAGATTATTAAGGTTTTTTATAAGGTGGCCAAAAAAGAAGGGCTGGAAAACACATCCATAGCCAAAATTGCTAAGGTGATGGACATCAACCCCAGCTTGATCATTCATTATTTCCAAACTAAGGACGAACTCACCTATGCACTTGTCGACTACCTCCTCGATAAATACCTGTTGATTTACAAGGTGAGCAAAGACAGCAATGTACCGCCGCTTGAAGCGTTGACAACCGTCATAAGCGACTTGTTCTCACGAAAATGGAATAAATTATTTGACGACGGACTGTTCTACAGCTGCTACGCGCTGACGTTCCGAGAAAAGAAAGTGAAAGGCATGTACCTGAAAATCACTGAATCACTACGCGAGCAGCTTGCAGCACTTATCGAACGATGCAAAATGGCGCAAATGATCAAGGTCCGTGATTCTCGTTTCACAGCCGACTTGATTTTCGCCTTGGTCGATGGCGCTTATTTCTACCTTAGCGTTGCCAGCAACACCAAGACCTTCGACCAAAAAATCACAGAATACAGAGCCGAGGCTTTGAAGTTACTGGGGATCGGAAACGCGGTGGCCACGCCGTGATACGGATACCCTCCTAGCATATCGCAATACACCAAACAACGCGATAAGCACCCACATACCATTTGCCGCGAGATTAGGGGCGTCTGCAAAGTAAAAGGCACTGACAACCAAGCCGAGTCCTCCTATTGCGTTCAGCAGTTGATACAAAACACCGTCAAAACGCAGCAACTTCAGGTTCAGTAGCAGATAAGCCACTGTACAAAAGATAAATCCCAACCATCCGATAATGGTAATCGTCGATTCCGTCATTGCTTTGATCCGTTATTGCCCCGCGAAGGTACAGAAACCTCCGGAAAGCAGTTATTTTTCGGCCACCAATTCGATATCCAATTGAAATTCGTCGGAAATAGCGCGATCCCCCAAGCCGGAGAAGAAGTTGCCTGACCGATATTTAATATCGAACTGCGTGCGGTCTATCTTGATACCCGTAGCTGTCGCGTGCAACGTATTGCCCGATTGGTGCACTACTGCCGGGAATGTTATCGATTTCGTGATCCCTTTGATGGTCAGGTCGCCGGTAATCGACAGGTTGCTACCTGAGCCGGTGGCCTTGGAAATGCTGAACGTAGCTTCCGGAAACTTAGGAACATCAAAAAAGTCCTCATTTTTCAGGTGGTTTTCAAGGCGTGCGGCACGGTCGCCTGTCAAGTCCGTCACCGTAATGGAGCTCATGTCAGCCGTAAAGTTTCCCGAGATGCGGTCGTCCGCAAACCTCAGCTCGCCTTTGCTTAGGTTAATGGTGCCGGTGTGCTTCCCTCCGGCTATATTTTTTCCGGTCCAATTGATCTTCGATTTGCTGCCGTCAACCTTAAAAACAGCACCGGAAGGCGTAAATGAATAACAAACGAAAATTGCGGCAATAGCCAGCACCGATGAAGCAAAGGACGATCTCATAAGTTTTTATTTTTTTGCTAAAGGTAGTTAACGATTAGGTAAAAGCCATACCTTTATACCGTTTTAATTTTAGGAGGCAATTATGTCAATTGTTAGAGAAACAGACCTGATCGGTATTGGTAAGAAGTACCAGATCGAAACCGAGGCTGGAGACCACATGGTCGTGGTTATCCACGACGATGGACGTCGAGAACTCTATCGGTATGATCAGGAAGAAAGCGAGTCCCGGTGCGTGATGACGTTATCCGACGAGGAGTCGCGCCAGGTAGCCGGTATCATCGGCGGTTTGTCTTACAAACCCAAAGCCCTTGAAACCATCCAGGTGGCGCTGGATGACCTGATCATCGAATGGTACAAGGTAGAAGAAGGTGCGCCCAGCATCGGCAAATCCATCGGCGAACTTGAGGTGCGCAAGCGGACCGGTGCTTCCATCATTGCCGCTATAAAAGAAGGCGAAAGCATCATCAACCCTGGACCGGATTATGTGATCACAACAGACACCACCATGGTGGTAGCTGGCAAAAGGAGCCACATCAAGCTGCTGAAAGAAATATTGTAAGAATACGTAGGAATAGTTGAACTGTATGCTGTCACACACCTTGATATTAGAAATAGGAGTTGCCGTGGGCCTTGTGGCGCTTGTCGGATTGATTTCCGACAGGTTCCGATTTTCGGTAATTCCCTTTTTCATCTTAATCGGGATGGCACTCGGACAGCATGCACCCCAAATCGGCAGCATCGACCTTACGTTTACGGAAAGCAAGCCCTTCATCGATTTCATGGGACGGCTGGGTGTACTGTTCCTGCTGTTTTACCTTGGGCTGGAATTTTCAGTTGGCCGGCTGGTCAAGTCGGGGAAATCCATTCTGACCGGCGGCGTGTTTTACGTCATCCTAAACTTCTGTTCAGGGCTGTTGATGGGTTGGTTGATGAACCTGCCGTTTAAAGAGACCATGGTATTATGCGGTATCATGACAAGTTCTTCAACCGCCATCGTGGCGAAAGTACTTACCGACCTGAAACGAACGGCCAATCCGGAGACCGAAGTGATCTTAGGAATGATTATGTTTGATGACCTGTTTATTGCCATGCATATTTCATTCCTGTCCGGATTGATATTAACAGGCAGCAGTTCTTTTTGGACGGTAGCAGGCACTTCCCTGCTTGCCTTAGCTTTTATCCTCGCGTTTCTTATTTTGGGCCGGAAACTGGTTCCGGCCATCGATAAAGTACTACAAGATAAATCTTCCGAACTGTTTATACTCGTCATATTTGCCCTCTTATTTATTGTTGCCGGGTTTTCGGAAACCATCCATGTCGCTGAAGCCATCGGTGCGCTCATGGCTGGGCTGGTATTAGCCGACTCCCAATACATCAAACGCATTGAACAACTGGTGTTGCCTTTTAAGGATTTCTTCGGCGCCATGTTTTTCTTCAGCTTCGGCCTCTCTATCGACCCTATGTCTTTGGGAGGTGCGGTGCTATGGGCTTCCGTTGCAGCATTGATTACCGTAGTATGTAACATAGGGTCGGGCTATGTCGCTTCTTACTTTTCCGGTTTGAAGAAGCGGAACTCCGTTGATATCGGCTTTACGCTGGCAGCGAGAGGTGAGTTTTCCATCATCATGGCGAACATCGGAAAAGCTGGCAAGCTTATGCCTATCATCCAGTCATTTGTGGTCGTGTATGTGTTGATTCTATCTATCGTTGCCCCGCTGCTGACAAAGGAATCGCGGAATATCTGGAATGCTGTATTTGGAAAAGACAAAACGGAGAAAAAGCCGGTAAAAACACTCAATGATTTGGAAAACAGCTAGCAAACCCCATAACCCCCGCTGTTGCTTCCCTTGAAAATATTACCGACCTTTGTGAAACAAGGCGATGAATAGCGATCAATTTTTAGTGTATCCTGAAAAAACAAAACGATGAACCGTTGTATCCTGATTTCATTTTTATCAATTTTCTTCCTATGGTCATGCAATAATGCACCGAAATCGGAAGACGATACTATGGGAGCCGTGCAACTATTACCCATAGTAAACAACGAAGAAACCGCGGCATCCATTTTCCTCAAGCTTTTGGACAAAACGGACGGCGACACATCGATCTCCTATGCCGCAAAAGCGCTATATCGAGATGATACCGTGGGCATTATTATCGAAGTTGACAAAGACGTTCCTGCGGGCATTAACCCCGACGGGTCGGTAAACGAAGAAACAGGGTTCAGGAAAGGGACTATAAAATTTAAAAAGTCGGGAAAGGAGAGTGACCGTTTTGTGGCGGCTCTTGCACAATTGTGGCAGATTGAGGGTATTAACAGCATGAAGGGACAAGCGGTGCAACCCCTAGCATTTTCATCCAACAAAACAACCATCAATCATAACAAGCCGTCCACCTCCAGTTTCAAGTTGTTCTTCAACGAGGATTCGCCTGTCCCCGGCGAGGTATTTTTCACCTTTGACACTTATAAGCGGATGGTAGAATTTCAAGTGAAAAGCCCCTCGCACAGATCAAGTATCTTAGCTGCCCTAGCAGAACCACACTAGCGCTACATAAAGCCTAGTTCCAACCGCGCGACATCGCTCATCATGCTTTTGTCCCACGGTGGGTCAAAGGTGAGTTCCACCAGCGCCTGCTTTACGCCATCCACTTCCCCCACTTTGCGTTGTACCTCGTCGATAATGTCTCCGGCCACCGGGCAGCCGGGCGCGGTCAGCGTCATTACAATCTTGGCCGTGCCATCCTCTTTTGTAATAATCTCATACACCAACCCTAACTCAACGATATTGACCGGGATTTCCGGGTCGAATATGGTCTCTAAAGCCTCCGTAATGGCAGGTGCAAGATTCAATTTATCATTGACAATCATGGTATTCCTTCTGGTATCCTTCTTACAAAGATAACCAACAAATCCCTATCTTTACAACAAAATGGATGAGTCATTCGATGTCATTGTGATAGGCAGCGGCTTAGGGGGCCTTGTCTGCGCCACGATACTGGCGAAAGAAGGGCTTAATGTGCTCGTTTTAGAGAAGAATAATCAATACGGGGGTAACCTGCAGACATTCGTGCGTGACCGCTGCATCTTCGATACCGGTGTGCACTATATCGGCGGCTTAGCCAAGGGGCAAAACCTTTATCAGTATTTCCATTATCTTGGTATTGCGGAGAAGCTCCGCCTTAAACGTATGGATCTGGACGGATTTGACATGGTTACCTTCGACGGTGATCCCGTGGAATACCCTTATGCACAAGGTGGTCCGAACTTCATAGAACAACTTAGCCGCTATTTTCCGGAAGAACGCAGCAGCATCAAACGGTTTTACCATCAAATGAAAGAAACCTGCCAAAGCTTTCCATTATACCGCGTCAACGCCGAGGAGCCCTACCGCTGGAACGAGGAAATGCTCAGTTTGAAAGTGCGTGATGTCATTGCCCAATGCACGTCCAACACCAAATTGCAGGCGGTTTTGGCTGGCACGAACTTACTATATGCAGGGATAGCGGAAAAGACCCCGTTCTATGTACATGCGCTATCAATAAATTCATATATTGAAAGTGCTTGGCGATGCATCAACGGAGGCGGACAGCTTGCCAAGCTGCTGATCCGTGAGCTCCGCAAACATGGCGGCAAGGCATTGAAGTATAAGCAAGTCAGCAAATTTCACATCAAAGACGGCTTGCTTCGCTCTGTATCTACTTCAGACGGAAACACCTACCGGGCCGCGACCTTCATTTCCAACATCGATCCTAAGAAAACCCTTGATCTTATTGGCGACTACCCGATACGCAGGTCGTACGCCAACCATATCCGGCGAGCCGAGCCTACGGTCTCATCGTTCAGCCTATACATTGTATTAAAACCGAAGCAGCTTCCCTATCTGAACAAGAACTATTATCATTTTAAGGACGAAGCGAGTGTATGGGGCAATATACATTACCGCCCCGACGACTGGCCAGCGGGTTATATGGTATCCATGAATGCGAAGAGTGACAACGACCGATGGGCGGAAGGCCTGACGGTATTTACCTATATGCACTACGATGAAGTAAAACAGTGGGAACATACACAAAACACCGTAGCATCCAGCGACTACCGAGGCGATGATTATGAGCGGTTTAAACAAGAGAAAACCGAAGTCATGCTCGACAAACTGGAGAAGAAGTTTCCCGGTTTAAGAGACCAAATCCTCGCCACGTATGCCTCCACGCCGCTGACCTACCGCGATTACATCGGCAGTGAAACAGGCGGGATGTACGGTTTCGCCAAGGATGCAAACCAACCGATCCGTAATTCGCTGCCACCCCGCACCAAGATCAAAAACCTGCTACTCACCGGTCAAAGCATCAATATGCATGGCATATTAGGAGTAACCATCAGTGCCGTCCTCACCTGTTCGGAACTTTTGGGAAAGGAGCACCTCTTGCGGAAGATCAATGATGCCAACCAAGCTGAACCGCCGACTGTAGACGCTTGTAACCACGTTCAGCCTCAAGAAACTTAACCGGACTCGGCAGCAGCTTTCAGGTCGTGTTTGCAGCTTTACCAACCGCCCAATTGGGCGGTTGGTAAATTGCTGCTATATCATGCACCCGGTACTGAATGCCACCAGCGTTGCGTTCTACCACCGCAACATGGGGAAAACTGGTGAGTACCGAAATGCATGTAGTTCATATTGTAATTTTTGATTGATTGCTATGTCTGCATTTTATTCATCTAATACTTACTGATTAACTCTGATCTGGAATTGATTTGTAATTTGCTATAGATATTACGGATATGGAATTTGACAGTATCCACACTGATAAAAAGCCGTTCCGCCACGGCCCGGTAAGATGCGCCATGTTGCAGCATAGAAATGATTTCTATTTCACGTGGGGTAAGGGTATCGCCCTCTGTGGCTTCTTTTTTATCCAGAAACGGGTTAAAATAGCTGATAACCATCCGGGCTACCTGCGGACTCATCACTGCGCCGCCATCCATCACTTCAAGCAACTGTTCTTCTATCTTCGATAGCGGAGTATCTTTGAGCAGGTAGCCGGAAGCTCCGGCACACAGCGCTTGGAAAATGGTTTCCTTGTCTTCAAAAACGGTAAACATCACCACCTGGGTGACGAACGATTTGCGCTTGACATACCAGGTGGCCTCGATTCCAGATTTACCCGGCAGGCCGATATCCGAGAGCAGCATGTCGATACGCTGATCCTTCCATTTACTGATGAACTCTTCTGTCGACGCAGCAGTGAATAAAAGTTCAAATTGGGAAGAAGCTGCAAAATACCCCTCCAATGCTTTCAATATGATGTGGTTATCCTCGACAATAACCAATTTGAATTTGTCACTTTTCATAAGGTAGTGTAAAATTTATTCCATGTGTGTTAGGAATGGTGTTCTTCAAAGATGGCCATAAAGGTAGTTTATTTCCGCTTTTTTCATCCTACCCTTTTGGGGTAGTTTTAGAAAAATAGTCATTTATTTCATTCGGGAACTGTTTTGACAGCGCAACCTGCTTCCAGTACATTCAGCAAGGCCCTGCTCTTACCCTTAACGGCCTCGTTCCGGCAAACGAGCACGGCGGCGCTTGCATCTGTCTGCCCGATCTTTCCGACCGGAAAAAGTTAAGTAGCGAAGAATATCCTGAAAATCAAGCCCTACTTTTCAAAAATTTATGCAGTTTAGGTTCGATGACAGCAGCACAATATGGATTTTCCGGGTTATTGTTGAAATAATCATGATGGTAACTTTCGGCTACATAAAAGCGTGCCGCCTGTGAAACTTCTGTAACGATGGGTGCATCATACACCCGATGTTCGGTTAGCTGCCGGATAAACTCCGCTGCCTCGGAATGCTGTTGCTCATTGTGATAGAAGATAACCGACCGGTATTGTGTCCCCACATCATTGCCTTGCCGATTGAGCGTAGTGGGGTCGTGCGTTTTGAAAAACACCTCCAATAAACTCTTATACGACACAGTGGCTTCATCAAAGTCAATCTGTATTACCTCTGCATGGCCGGTCGCTCCAGAGCAAACCTGCTCATAGGTCGGGTTTTCACGCTGTCCGCCCATGTAGCCCGGTTGAACACTGTTTACCCCCTCCAACTGTTGAAAAATAACCTCGGTGCACCAAAAACACCCTCCTCCAAATGTTGCTTTCATAAGTTGTTATTAAATCCCAGTACTCGTTATTCCAATACTCAATACACACTATCTCCGTCTACCAGTAAATCCCGTTGGCGCTGATCGCATACGGCATATGTAAATCCTTTTTGAAGGGAAAAAGCGCCGTGGTCGCCATTTCTATTTAGCGCAAGAAATCCAACCTGTATCTTTTTAGCAGTTTCGGGTTTCTTTTTGATGATGCGTTCCACGGCTTCACGGCAAGCGTCCCGCGGTGCGAGCCCTTGCCGCATCAACTCAACGACCAAAAAGCTTCCCACGGTGCGGATAACTTCCTCGCCCACTCCCGTAGCCGTAGCCGCCCCGACTTCATTATCTACGTATAAGCCAGCTCCGATTATCGGGCTATCGCCTACCCTGCCTCGCATTTTAAAGGCCATGCCGCTGGTTGTGCAAGCACCCGAGAGATTGCCAAGAGTGTCTAACGCGAGCATTCCTATGGTATCGTGGTTATACCGATTGCCGGGAAGCTTCTCCGCATTGAACAACTTGTTTTCGATATTGACAACCGGTTCATATTTCTTTTCTTTGAGCCAATTCTCCCACGCATGTGCTGACTCCGGTGTTAGCAAATTTTCTTTCTCGAATCCATTCGCCAGTGCAAATTGCAGTGCCCCCTCTCCGACAAGCATGACGTGCGGCGTTTTTTCCATCACCATACGTGCCACCGAAATGGGATGCTGGATATGCTCCAAAGCAGCAACCGCGCCGCAGTTGCCATTTTCATCCATAATGCAAGCATCCAGCGTAACATACCCGTCACGATCGGGATATCCTCCCTTACCAACGGTGGCATTAGCCAGGTCAGATTCCGGAATGCGCACGCCTGCTTCTACGGCATCCAACGCTTTGCCTCCTTTTTTAAGAATTTCCCAAGCGGCTTGGTTTGCAGCCACTCCAAAGTCCCATGTAGACACCACGATAGGTTTGTTAACCGTCCTGCTGTTGTCTGATACGCGTGTACAGGAAGCCAAAAATTCGCTTACCGAAAGCACAGAAGCACCCAGTGCACCGGCTTTTATAAATTTCCTGCGGCCAATCATCGATTTCTCCCGTTTCATAACAATCACGCAACTGGGTTGAGCCTCAGCTAAGCCAAAATCCGACTAATCGGCAAACTTTTCCTTCTAACATGCATATTCCTGCGGTAAAATCAGTGTTTATCATCATTATTATTTAAAATGTTTGCAAAAAAGCGAATTATATTATACCTTAGACCGAAACTTTCCAATATGAAAACCCCACAAAAAGCAATATTATTGCTGTTTTTTGGTTGTTTGAGTTTCGACGGCCGCGCTGAGGCAACATTGCGTGATTCTGCTGAATATCAAAAAATAATGCATATCACCGAACAGACCAGGGGCCGCTTTGCACCGGATAAGCGAACCGCAATTCTCGAACTGCGCCCTGTCGATAACAATTTGAACTCCTTTCAACTGGTCACAACCGAAGCAAAAGCCGAAGAATACTTCAACCAGTTGCTGGTTAAACAAGGTATTTCCAATACAAAGGTAAAAATAAATCTGTTGCCCGACAGCAGCGTGGAAGGGAATATCACAGGTATTGTAAACCTATCAGTGGCCAATCTGCGTGTTGCTCCCCGCAATCAGGCTGAATTGGCGTCACAGGTTCTCTTGGGCACTCCTCTTGATCTTCTCCAGCGGGCAAATGGCTATTATCGTGTGCGTACACCGGAAGGCTACATATCTTGGGTAAGCGCATCATCCGTTACGCCGATGACTGCTTCTGAGCTACAGCAATGGCACGCAGCTAACAAGGTAATCGTTGTGTCAGATTTCGGGCATGCTTACACCGAACCAGACATACAGTCTTTGCGGGTGTCTGACTTGGTGATGGGGAACATTCTGATTGCAAAGCAGGAATCCGACAACGCATTTATCAACGTGCAATATCCTGATGGGCGAAACGCTTATGTCAAACGCGAGCTTGTCCGACCGTTTGATGAGTGGCTCGGCATGCTTAAGCCGACGGCGGAAAGTATTATTTCAACAGCAAAGACCATGATGGGGCTTCCTTACCTTTGGGGCGGTACATCGGTAAAAGGTGTTGATTGTAGCGGCTTTACCAAAACGGCATTCTATATGAATGGCATTGTCATTCCGAGGGATGCTTCACAACAGGTGCTTGCCGGCCACCCTGTAGACATCTTGTCGGCAGACACATTAGATACAGAAAAAGCGCTCCGGAACCTGAAACCTGCTGACCTGCTGTTTTTTGCCTCGGGCAGCAACCGCGGCCCCGATGCACGGATTACCCATGTGGCACTCTACCTTGGCAACGGTGAATTCATCCATTCAGCAGGTACGGTACGCATCAACAGCATCCTGAGCAGTGCTCCAAACTTTGATGATTTTCAGACACGCACGCTGGTAGCAGCACGCCGTTATCTGGGAGAAACAGATCCCGCGCTGCAGTCTATGTCTCGACATCCGTCCTATTCACTTAACTGAAGAAACTATCACGAATGACCAGTCAAACAACCGTACGGAAATCTGGAAAATTCACCCTACGCTACCGCCCTTACACGTTGGAGCTCAAGCACGTATTCACGATAGCCTCGGGCTCCCGAAGCACCACACCCGTGGTCCTTACCGAACTCGAGTTTGACGGCGTCGTCGGCTATGGCGAAGCGTCGATGCCCCCATACTTGGGCGAGAGCCATGAAAGCGTGCTTGCCTTTCTGAATAAAGTAAACCTTTCCGGCTTCGATAATCCGTTTCTGACCGCTGATATCTTAGCATATGTCGACTCGATCGCGCCAAAAAACACGGCCGCAAAAGCTGCCATTGATATTGCGCTGCATGACCTACTCGGAAAGATCATGAACCATCCCTGGCACCGCATATGGGGCTATGATGCGCTGAAAGCGCCAAAAACATCATTTACTATTGGAATCGACATGCCTGAAGTGGTGCGGCAAAAAGTTCATGAGGCGGGGTCCTACAAAATATTGAAAGTTAAGCTGGGTCTCGATACTGACAAGATGATGATTGACACCATCCGCGAAGTGACTGACAAGCCGCTCTGTGCAGACGTTAACCAGGGCTGGAAAACACGGGAAGTAGCACTCGAGATGGCCCATTGGCTGGCCGAACGCGGCGTGGTCTTTCTCGAACAACCCATGCCAAAGGAACAGGTTGACGATAATGCTTGGCTTACCGAAAACAGCCCCATCCCTACCGTGGCGGATGAAGCGGTACAACGGTTAGAAGATGTGCGTAGGGCACATGGGGTCTACCATGGCATAAACATTAAGCTCATGAAATGTACAGGTATGCGCGAAGCGCATAAGATGGCCGAACTGGCCCGTGCCCTCGATATGAAGGTGATGCTGGGCTGCATGACGGAAACCTCCTGCGCCATTTCTGCTGCTGCACAGCTGTCGCCGGTGGTCGACTGGGCGGACTTGGACGGTGCGCTCCTGATCGGCAACGACCTGTACCGCGGAATGGAAGTCATTGACGGAAAGGTTGCCCTCCCCAACGCCCCCGGCATAGGCATAACACCTTACATAACCTGATCGAAATGTCATTTAAAATGAATCCATTAACTAACACCAATAACAATGAAAAAACAACTACTTTTTGTGGTGTGGCTTTTGCTATGCTCGGCGATGCACCCCGTCCGTGCACAGCAGTCACGGGTGACGGGTAAAGTCACAGATGCCAACAGCGGAACACCGCTATCGGGAGTGACAGTAACAGTCGTTGGATCAGCGGCGGCAGTGGCGACTGACAACAACGGAAACTTTGCGATTGACGTGCCGTCAAGCACTGCCTCCCTAAGCTTCCAGGCAGTGGGGTACACACAGCGCCAGGTCAGCGTAGGTGGCAACAGGGTGGTCAATGTTGCGCTGACACCGACAAACACGAACCTCGATGAGGTAATGGTTGTGGCTTATGGCACGGCGACCCGTGCAAGCTATACCGGTGCAGCCTCGACATTATCATCTGACGAGATCCGCGATGCCTCAACCGTTTCTTTTGAGAATGCGATGATTGGAAGAATGCCGGGCGTGCAGGTCACGAACAGCTCGGGCCAATCAGGAGCTGCACCGAGTATTCGCATCCGCGGCATCGGCTCGATGAATGCTTCGAATGAGCCGTTGTATGTGATCGATGGCGTGCCGGCAGTTTCCGGCAGCGGCGGCCAAATGGGCGACTACCTGTACACCACCAATAACGTATTAAATTCGCTGAACCCAGCTGATATCGAATCGATCACGGTGTTGAAGGACGCTGCTGCATCGTCGCTGTACGGTTCTCGAGCGGCGAACGGCGTCGTGCTGATCACGACAAAGCGGGGCAAATTGGGAAAGCCTACCATCAACCTGAGGTCATCTATTGGCTTTACGCCCAGCTGGGCGACCGACAACTATGAACCAGCAGGCGTACAGGAGCAGGTCAACATGCTCTATCAGGTCTTTCACGACTATCGCACGTCCAATGGACTGACTGACGAACAGGCGAACGACTACGCACTTGGTCAGCTGAACCGCCGCTTTAATCCACATGGCTACGCCTTTGAAACCAACGGTAGCGGGTTGAACGAAAATGTGCGCATCACGGGGATGACCGACGGCTTGGTAAACCGCGAAGGCACGTACTACGACTGGGAAGACAGGCTTTTCCGGACCGGTATGTTCCAAACCAACGACCTCTCAGTGAGCGGCGGAACGGAAAGCACAACATATTATTCCTCCCTCTCTTATACCAACGACAAAAATCGGGTGGTGATCAACGGATTTGACCGGGTAGCCGGACGAGTGAATCTTTCACAAAAAATCGGAGACCGCATCGAGTTTATCACCAATGCGAGCGTTTCGCGCAACCGCCAACGTGGATTCAACGATACCAGGAATCTCGGCACCAACTACTACATGCAAACGAGAAACCTTTTGTGGCCGCTCTATTGGCCGACCGACTACAAGACGGGCCAACCTTGGACCGCAAGGTTCGGCAGCCTGGCGTATAATTCCGATTACTACGAAAACGAATGGGATACTCAAAGCAACACGCTGAGGCTCGGCATCAATGAGACGGTAAGCATCCAGTTGATGCCGGAACTGACCCTTAAGTCGGTATTCTCTTACGAAAACAACGAGGTGAAAGAACATTTGTACTATAGTGCAAATCATTTTACCGGCGCAACAGCCGGTGGTGTCGTGCATGAGATAGCCGAAACGACTTCCAAGCTGGTGTCTTCAACCACGGCAAACTTCACCAAACAATTCGGCCTACACGGAATCAATATACTGGCGGGCTTTGAAGTGGAGAAAAACCAAACCGATTTTCAGCGCGCAACGGGCAACGGATTACCATCCAGCACATTGCCTTCGGTGGCAACTGCGGGTGAACGTGACGCCAATGCCTATTTCTGGGGTTATAACATGATGTCTATCCTTTCACGGGTGGAATACAACTACGGGCAGAAATACAACCTCTCCGCTTCCTATCGCCGCGATGGATCATCCCGTCTGGGCCCCGAAAATCGGTTGGGCGACTTTTGGTCGGTGGGCGGTGCCTGGAACATTGCCCAAGAGTCGTTCCTGGAAAGCGCAGATTACATCAGTAACTTACGGCTAAGGGCGTCTTACGGCGTAAACGGAACTCTTCCCTCTTTAAACTACGGCTGGCGATCGCTGATCAGCTATGGCAACCGCTACATGAACAACCCCGGCGGAGCCATCAGTAACTTAGGTAATCCGGACGTCACCTGGGAAACCAGCTATTCGACAAACGTCGCGCTGGAGTTCGGTTTCTTCAACAACCGCCTCTTTGGAGCATTGGAGTACTTCAACCGTGACTCGAAAGATTTACTTCAGGACGTACAGATCTCCCGGGTGACCGGCTTCAGTACCGTGCTCCGCAACGTGGGTGAGGTCAACAACCGCGGGCTGGAGATTGAGCTTGGCTATGACTTCGTGCGCTCGGGCGACTGGCGGTGGAGTGCGAGTGTCAATGGTTCCTTTACGGACTCGAAAGTAACTAAACTCTATGGCACCCCGGAGGAAACCGTCCGACAGCAAATCTGGAATGATCCCACGGGCGGGGATGCCCGGGCACAGTTTATCTACCGCGAGGGCGAATCGATGCTAAGCTTCTGGGGTTTTGAATGGGCTGGTGTGGAATCATCTACCGGCCGCAGTGTCTGGTATGTCAACGACCCTAACGACCCAGCTGCGGGCGACTTCGAGTATGACGGAAGGGGAGCTACATATAACTATGGGAATGCTAACCGGGTAATTCTTGGCTCTGCGATCCCGACCGTGTTTGGCGGCGTGAATACCGACGTGAGCTACAAAGGTCTCAGCCTTGGCCTCAATTTTATGTACAAAATCGGCGGATACCTCTATGATGGTGCTTTTAAGGACGTGGCCGACGACGGCTACTACTGGGAGCGCATCCGTTCGCAACATTACTACGAAAACCGGTGGACCGACAACAACTCGGGCGGCAACCTGCCCAAGCTCAGTGGCAACGACTTGACTGATGCTATGCAGCACAGCAGCCGGCAGATGCACGATGCAAGCTTCCTGCGCCTGAAAAATATTAATATGGCCTATGCGATACCGTCCAAGCTCGTCAGCAGGATCGGTGTATCAAATGCCCGCGTGTACTTCAACGGCACGAACCTACTGACGTTTTCCAAATACAAAATCGCCGATCCGGAGGTGAATCACTTCGGCACACGGGGCTGGGAGACGCCGTATGCAAAAACATATACCTTTGGTATTGACTTCAATTTCTAATGATAAAGCTACTACAAAATGAAGACGAAATTAATATTAGCTGCTGTGTCGCTGAGTGTTGCACTCTCGTCATGCAGCGATTTTCTTGATGTAAAGCCAAGTAACTCAGGCGACTCGAGAACTTCCATCAAAACCGCGGCAGACGCCGGTGTGGTCATCAACGGCTTGATGCGGATCATGGCCAATTCGAACTACTATGGCCGCAATTTTATCTTGTATGGCGACGTGAAAGGGGGCGACCTCACGATCATTTCACAGGGACGGGGATTGGACGCCTTATATACCTTCAACCACACGGTATCGGCAAATAACTACTCGGGGTATTGGTCGACGATGTACGACGGCATCCTGCAGGTCAACAACTTACTGGAAAATATCGAAGCAATTGAAGCCGCCGGGTTGCCGGAAGATTTCAGCAGCGCGAAGGGACAAGCGCTGACTGCAAGGGCTATTCTTTATTTTGATCTCGTACGCTTGTATGGCAAGACATATAGCGACGACCCGTCGGCCTTCGGCGTACCGAACGTAACCACGACAATCGAATATTCGGCGCAGCCTCTCCGTGCTTCGGTGGCGGAAAACTACGCACAGATCCTGGACGACTTGACTGCCGCGGCGCCCTTGCTTGCAAAAAGCAAGCGCAACGGCTACTTAAACTACTATGCAAATAAGGCGATGCAAGCCCGCGTGCACTTATACATGGAAAATCATGCCGAAGCATTGCTCGCCGCGGAGGAAATCATCAACGATGGTGTGTACACCCTGTATTCCAACGATCAGTGGGTCGATTCCTGGGCCGCGGAATTTGGTTCAGAGTCGATTTTTGAGTTGGGCGTCTATCCCAATGAGGCAGACTTGGGCAATGCGTCACTGGGCTTTTACCTAAGGCGCCGTGGGCATGGTGCACAAGCGGCGCTCGGCTGGTTCATGGCGAGCGATTATTTTCTGAACCGGTTGGGAGCCGACGAGGACGATGTGCGCTGGGGCATCATGGCTGCCGACGAATCCAGCGAAACGCGCCTGGGTGCGAGCTATAAATACAGCGGAAGCGTCAATTTGGATGGTGATGGGAAAGCTACTTCTACGGCTGTCAACATCAAGGTCATCCGGCTATCGGAGATTTACCTGATCGCCGCGGAGGCCGCGCTGCCGACCGATCCGGCCAAGGCCGCGGGATATTTGAATGAAATCCGCAAGCGCTCGCCAAACCTCCCGCCCGCTACGGCCGCCACGGTCTCCTTGGACATGATCCTCGATGAGCGAAGCAAAGAGCTGTTTGCCGAAGGCCACCGCTTTTTCGATATGATCCGATTGGACAGGGAGATCGTGTTCAACGACGAGTTTGCCGGCATTGCACCGCCCACACGGGATAAGAGCATCGACCGGAGCTTCTACAGAACCATATTGCCAATCCCACAAGCTGAAATCGATGCAAACCCAGGTATCGCAGCACAGCAGAACGACGGATATTAGGTGACGGTCCTCCCAAAAACAAACTGGGCGCCATCGATATGTTGGCGCCCAGTTTGTTTAATTGGTCTGATCAGATCGAACAGTCCGGGCTTCCGCCAGCGCCTTGGTGGTCAAGTAATACTTGGCAATCATATTCGGCACTTCCCAATCCGGCATGTTGCCGGATTGGAGAAATCCGAGATACTTCTCGGTCACCTCTGCAAAGTGTTCTTCGTGCGTGGTGACCAAGGAAGGATCAACGGTTATCCGATAACGCCCATCACCCACTTGCTCGAATGTTAAACCTTTATACGTTGCACCTAGCTGTTTGATAGCTTTCGTAAGCGTTGACTCGAAGGCTTGCCTGTCCCTGGTCCCGGTAGACTCCACATAGAGCACCGGTTTATACTGTTCTTCCTTTTCCTGCTTAATGATCAGGTTGGCGTGCTGTCCACGCATAATGGAATAATGCGTATCTCCGGTACCAAGGGGCGCTTCAAAATTCCAGATGACAGACACCTTGGCATGGATGCCTTTCAGCATGTAGTTGATTTCGCCGTTTGCAAATACTTCGAGGTTCCCATTTTCGTCAACGGCTTCGGAAAGAAACGACGGTATCTGTTTTTGACCGGTAGAACGCTCAAACTGGGCGGGCGTGAGCTTGGTGGGCCAACGAGTAGCCGAGACGAGCTGAATGTCTTGGTGATAATCAATAACCTGATCTGGAAAACTCTCCCATTGCACCAAATCCACCAAATGTGTGGTGACATCCACCAAACCTTCTCCCTGCTGCCTGGTATCGTAAAACCACGCAGGCCTAACCAGTGGCTTGCCAGATACCTCTTTAAAAAAATGATGGATGCTCTCCTTGGTAATGGCTGGGTCTTCGACACTGCCCGTCACCAATCCGCCGAAGAAATCCGGCACCTGCGATAATGCTTTCTGAAGCATGGTGTTGATCTCATATCGTTCGGTCATGATATCGTATAGCACAACGCCCTTTTCGGACGCGGTGGCAAACGCCCTTTTCAGTTCAGCAAACCCATCGGCGTTAATCACCATTGGCTTGTCTGCCAACACGTGCAGTCCCGCGTCTACCGACTGCGTAATGTAGTCGATCTTATGCTGGTTATTGCCGGCCAATACCACCACATTACCTTTTCGTTCCTGCAGCATTTTCTCGAAGAAATCGTCTCCCCGATATACGACCTGTTCCCAAGCTGTGGGTTTATCTTCCCGAGTATTGTATCGGTCTATCAACGCTAAATGAGCATCGAGCTCCAAACCATCCGGCGCGTAAACATGCACTATGCTATCCACTTCGGGGTACATAGATTTCTGTACAAGAGCCGCATGGAAATGACCTGGTGCGACCGTGATCAGCTGGATGTCCTTTTGTTGCACATTTTCTTTGTTAGGGTTACATGCCATCAACGTAGCAACTGCTGCTAACGAAAACAGCGATTTCTGTCTATTCATTTATGCTATTACAATATTATCGATTTTTTGGTAAGATCACCGAACTCAAACTACCCCATTCAACCTTTCACATACTGCGTACCGTACGGAAAACGCTGCGGACGGGATAGCAATGCATTCGCTTCATCATCATTCATAAACTGTTCGGTGGTAACATCCCAACGGAGCCTCCGACCGAGCTTCATGGCCGCGTGCGCCACGAGGCAGGCAGTTCCAGAACGATGTGCCACTTCGACATGGCTGATCGTCTGTTTGCCGTTGCGTATACAATCCAGCCAGTTAGTGTGCTGCTCGGGGCTTTCATACAGCTTGATTTCGTTCGCACCGATTACCGATTGTAATATCTTACTGTTACTAGCCTTAAACGCTTCGTTTTCTTTACCGTTGGCAGCCGCCGGATCAGTTGCCGTAACTCCGACATCGCCCCGCGACACAAAAATCCATCCTTCTGTCCCCTCAAATCGGACGCCATTCGGATGAGCACCGCTGATTTGCATGACAACATTATCCGGGTATAGCATTTCCACCTCAAAATCACCATGTACATCCCATAGACCTGATGTCGGGAATGTCGCCTCGCCCTCTGCTTCCGATGGGCCGCTCAGCTCGGTGCCCAAGCCCCAGTGCGCAATGTCGATGTGGTGCGACCCCCATCCGGTAATCATACCCGCGCCAAACTGCTCGCAACGCAACCAACCGGGACGGTCGTAAATGTTGGTTTGGGAATGTACTCGGTCGAGTGTATACGGCATCAGCGGGGTAGATCCCAACCAACGGTCGTAGTCGAGATTGTCCGGCACAGGCATTTCTGCTAAGTTGCCACCTGCAGGATCCCCTGGCAGTCCAATAATCACCCGTTTGATGGTGCCGATGCGGCCATTGCGCACCAGCTCACAGGCACGCTTAAATTGTGGCCAAGGATGAACGGACCGTTGCTGGCTCCCCAACTGGAAGACTACCCCCGTTCGGGACACCACATCGGCCATCATACGCCCTTCCCTGATGGTAAGCGAAGTAGGCTTCTGCAAGTATATGTGCTTGCCTGCAATAGCCGCTTCCATAGCAGGCTGCGCATGCCAATGGTCAGGAGTACTGATGATCACGGCGTCGACATTCTGGTCTGCAATAAGGTTGCGGTAATCACCGTAGGTCTTTACCTCGACCGGTGATTTTCCTCCATTCTTTTCGGCCTGTTGCTGTTCCAACCATTCCTTACCGGCGGCCATTCGGTGTCGGTCGACATCGGAAACGGCAACCACATGCACATATTGGTGCTTCAATACTTCGGGAAGGTCGTGTGACTTAGCAATGCGCCCGAAACCGATCTGACCTATATTAATGCGGTTGCTTGGTGCGTTCTTTCCAAGCACGGATGCAGGAACAATCGTCGGAAACACCGAGGCTGCCAGGAGCAAAGCCGAACCTCCTGCTGTTTGCTTGATAAACGTCCTTCTATTCGTTTGCTTTCGTTGCTTATCCATGATGCTATTTTCTTATTCGGTTAGCGTTCTTTTACTTCGTCCTGCGGACTGGTTGCATATGCCTTGCTGTAATCCCGTTTCGCCGCACCACTGACCACCCACTGGATACCGCCGAGGATATGCTTCCTAAACTCTTCGTCCATATAGTCGGCTTTGTCGTGTCCTAACGACGTGTACCACGATCTGCCGCCGTCAAACTCTTGACACCAAACTGACGGGAATACGTCGCCGAATGTGTCCAAGCGGCGATCATCTTCTCCCTGCAAAGTGGTTGCATCATTCACCGCAACGACATGTAGGTTTACATTCATTTGTTTGAGGTAATAAAACTCATCGCCCTGGACCCTCTCCCATTTTCTAGATAGGTGGCTTACTGAAGGATGTTGCGCATCGATGATGTTGACCGTAAATGGCTGAAATTTGTCATGCCAGTAAAACGTAGCACCCAACAATTGCTTAAACCACTTCCACTTCCGTTCTGTCCCCGATGCCGAGTGAATACCCACGAAACCGCCACCTGACTGGATATACCGCATCAATGCGACACGTTGGGCATCTGTATCGAACACGTCGTTGTTAGTATTGGAAAACACCAACGCGTCATAGCGTTTCAGGTTATTATCCGTAAACACGGACGGATCGTCCGTTGCATCCACCTTGAAACCGTGCTGCTCACCCAATTCCTTCAAGGCGATAACCGAGTTTTCGATGTTGTCGTGCACGAATCCTACGCCGTTTTTAGTATATACCAATATACTGATCTTCTTCCAGTTTACGGGTTGCGCAACCAGCGCATCAGCAAACAGAACTGACGATAAGCTTATAAACATCAAACGTGCCCATCGAAAAAACATGTGATATTGCATAGTGACTATAATATTATCCGACGTCAATAATTACCCAACTTCAACTCACCGGTTTGCAAAAGATTGCCAAATTTGCTCTGCTTCATCGCCGGACATGGTTCCGTCAAAAATCACGAGGCGATATTGCAGCGTATAGGTACTTCCCGATTTCAGCACCCAGTCCTTATTTTTTGTCGGCGAGAAGTTAAAAAACTGGTCTCCCCTACCGCCATTCCCGTCTTCGGGCCATATCCTGACCGGTTCTGGAAAGTTGTAATTGTCAGGATGCGAAAGGAAAAGCACACCACCTTCACCATTTCCAAGCCTGCCGTAAATGATTGTCCACCGCTCCAAAGAACCGTCTGCATCCCTCCGCGTTTTTCCACTGGAAGTTAGCACCTCGCTGTTCGTATTAGTCCATTCTGCGGTGGCCCTGAAACCCAACCCGGCGTATCGGTATTCCTTTAACACAACATCTGCATCGGTGACCGGTCTCAAGGTGGAACGAATGTCACACTGGTACCGGTCGGCACGCATTTGGGAAACTGCGATACGCCAGTCTTCTTGCATAATCACGGTTTCGTTCTTCCCGTCGAAGATAACATGGTTGTGTACCGCTTCGAACCCCGCGTGTTCTGCATCGCTGAATGTATCCTTAAATTCTACAAAGCGTACTGTTCCCTTTTTATCCCCTATATTCCAGAGGTCGTATAGTTTTCCTTTATACTCGATGCGCGTCCATGGATTCCAAAGGCCATAATGGTGGTAATGGTCAGCCGGCTGGATATTGGTCAGTACTTTTCCCGAAAGCGTCTTCAGCGGGTGGATATAACCTGCGCGGCCAAATGCCTCGTCAACCCCTGCTGGAGGCGGTTTCACGGTATGCCGATATGCCAACAGCACCCTACCTTCCGGATTTTTCAGCACCAATTCATCGGGCCCCATTTCGGCGTGATAGGTGTTGCGCTGATCAGGCACTTGCCCAGAAACCTGATAGAGCGCGCCGAAGCATAGCAAAAACGTCTTCACCAAAGTCTTCAACATGGAATAACATAGATTTATAATAATTTCAGCACTAAGTTATCAAAATCTCGCTGATAATGGAACAACCGGCAACTCCATGGCAGCCCAAGCCACCGTTTTCGGCGGTTTAAGCCCTATTCAACCGTTATACTAAAATAAAGTCGGTAGTCACGCACTTGCTGATACGCAGAGAAGGAGCCATGGAGCGTCTTGCGCCCTGCCTACCTAAAACACATAATTTTTGAATACTTGTTGCGGGGTGGATGAAAGATCAATCAGATACCCATTGACCACCGCATAAGCTGGAACCCCATTGCGCGCAAGAAAAAAGTTGGCTTCCCTACCCAAATTTAGGCTGGCCGGGGCTGGCTTCCGTTGACTGAACACCACCAGTGGCAGCCCGTGGAACCTATTTTCAGGTTGACTGGAAAGTTGAATTGCGTAATAACCCTGCCGCAAAAGTTTCATGGCAGTCTCCAGGGAGACCTCATCTATCCTATTAAATACCTTTGGATAAATCTTACCCTGCATAAAACGATATCCTTCACCATCCAGTTCATCATATCCGTAATTTTCTTTCAGGTCTCCGATATCAGCAATACGCGACCGCACGTAATACTCATCTCCCTCCGTTTGCTCATCCCGGTTGATGGAAACGTCGACTTTATAGTCCATGGAATCCCGTGAAGCCCTGATGTTGCGCAAAAGCACATCAGAAAGTTTCGAATCACTCAAGGGTATCGCTTCATAGTCGTCAATGTCATACTGCAGGTAGCTGCCCTGGGAGATTTCGATCAATGCGTTAAGGATGATCATGAAATTGAGCTTCCGGATGAATTGTTTTTCGGGATCCCCATTGTAGCCCCCCGATTCGATCAAAACGGTACTCGCCCCCCAACTTTGAAAATTGTCTCCAAAACCCCGGGGCGTATAGGTATCGTCGTATTTGGCTACTCCATTTGGTACATATCCCTGCAAAATGCGGTTCATGCCCGCGGCAATCCGCATTGCGTTACCACGTACTTCGTTAATATCACGCACTTCATTATAAGCAGGTGCCAACAGCGCTATGGTGGCAGGGCTAGGCGTACCGGGCACATTGTGATAAATATTCATATCGTGCAGGTTGAATGCATACGCAGGCTGCACGGACTTAGCGGCTTCGATAAGGAGCCTGCCTTCCACGGTGGCACCAATGCGTGCATCCCGGTTCAGATCGACGTCCATTGCATTTCGGCGTGTATAAATGTCGGCGCCATCAGGATTGAGCATCGGGATGAAATATAAGCTCGTCTGTTCCTTTAACTGGTTACGTACACTATCCATACCATCGCCTTGCGCTTCGAGAAAATTAAAGATATCCATCAAGGCCATGGTGGCGGTAGGCTCATTGCCATGCATCTGCGACCAGAGCATCACCTTCTTTTCACCCATCCCGTACTTTACTTGATAGATGGATTTTCCCAGCACAGAAACGCCTAATTGGGTCACCTCAAAGACGGAACCTCCCCGACGTTTTAGGATAAGCGGTTCGATGTCGGCATGCTTAAACCTACGGTGCGTAATCGTCGGCTCCCGGTAAGCCTCAAAAGCATTGCTCAACATAGCTGTATCCGGCACGTAAGTAACCCTGCTCTGCCCGTTTCCCCGGCAAGCCGCGGAGACCAATATCATAGTAAATAAATAGAAAAACTGTTTCATTCCTCAACGATTTGTTTCCAAATTGGTTCGCGCACCAGGGTTGGAAATTAACGAACTTATGGACTCATCTCCGAAAAATATCTTCGATGACGGTAATACTTCCTTGATCGGCATCGATGCGTACCCGCGCTCCCACCGGCAAGATGAACTGTTCGTCGATATGACCAATCAATGCGCCTTGATAAGCCGGTATACCCAACGGCTTGATATAATCGTCCAATATCTGTTCCAATGTTAACGAATTCTTAGGGTTTTTTGCCTCACAGTCTGAACATTTCCCAAAAATGAATCCGCGGATTTTCTGTAATGCTCCGGATAATGCCAGTTGGCTGAACATCCGGTCAATGCGGTAGGGTTGTTCGCCGATATCTTCCAAAAAAAGAATACTGTCCTCGAAATCAGGATAATATTTTGAGCCAGCGATTCCCGTGAGCACGGTCAGGTTGCCCCCCATAAGTTTGCCTTCAGCCACGCCCGGGTATATGGTATGTATAACATCCCGATTAACGCCCGTTGCACTGCTTTTACGACGCAAGCGCCCATAATCCAATGCCTTCCCCTCAAAGAATAGCTGTTCGAATTGATCGGTGACCATAGCGGTCCATGGACTGTTCGCCACCGGCCCATGAAACGTAATCAATCCAGTTTGCGTGTGAATGGCCTGATGGAACGCCGTAATATCACTGTACCCCAGAAAAATCTTTGGATTCCGGGCGATCAAATCATAATCTAACCGATCAAGCAGCCTCGCCGCGCCCGATCCTCCCCGTAGGCAAATAATGGCTTTTATTTGTGGGTCTGCAAACATTTCGTGCAGGTCGGTCATCCGTTCTTCATCTTTCCCGGCTAAAAACCCATGCTTTTTGCCAACATGGCGGCCCCATTTAACTTTTAGCCCCAGTTGCATGAAATTCGCATCAGCAATAGAATACCCCTCGTCATCAACCAATGCCGATGAGGGCGTAATAATGCCGATGGTATCTCCCCTGCGGATCAGCGGCGGGTAGATGTTGGGCAAACGGCTGCTCGTGAGCGCAGTGCTTGGGGCGATACCTGAGAGGGGTGCACCAACCATCCCCAGGCTCAACACCTTAATAAATGTACGCTTGTTCATGTTATATTCGAGGTCTTATGTCATCGGTTGAATGATAGCCGCTGCCCACTCCCCTTTTCCAGCAGTCTCCCTTGTTCGTATACCAAATTACCGGATACAAACGTATGGGTGATGGTTGACTTAAAGGTGTGCCCCTCAAAAGGAGACCAGCCGCACTTCGATATAATGTTGGCTTTTTCAACGGTGTAGGGTTTGTTTAGGTCGACCAATATGAGATCGGCCCAGTAACCCTCCCGGATAAAGCCCCGTTTATCGATTTGGAAGCACGTAGCGGTATTATGCGCCGTTTTCTGAACCAGTTGTTCGAGCGTCAGCAAACCACTGTGATACAAATCCAGCAGCGCTTGCAACGCATGCTGTACCAACGGGCCGCCCGACGGTGCATTTAGATAGGGTTGAGATTTCTCAGCCAATGTATGCGGGGCGTGGTCGGTGGCGATGACATCGATCCGGCCATCCAATACCGCTTTTAAAACGCCTGCACGGTCGTCCGCGGTTTTCACCGCTGGATTCCATTTGATCAAGTTTCCTTTCTCCGCATAATCGGCATCGCTGAACCATAGGTGATGTATACAAGCTTCTGCGGTGATGCGCTTCGATGCCAGCGGCTGACCGTTTCCAAACAATTCGGTCTCCCCAGCCGTAGAAATATGCAAAACGTGCAGGCGTGAGCCGTGTTTCTTCGCCAGTTCAACGGCACGGGACGATGAGATATAGCATGCTTCGGCCGACCGGATGAGCGGATGCATGTCGATTGTAAGGTCATCCCCGTGCATTGCCTGGTACCGGGCGAGGTTCTGCCTGATGGTTGCCTCATCTTCACAATGTGTAGCGATCAGCATCGGCGAATTGCCAAAAATCTCTTCCAGTGTGTGCTCGTCGTCAACCAGCATGTTCCCCGTAGATGACCCCATAAACACCTTAATCCCACATACGTTCCGGGGATCAGTACGCAGCACCTCATCAAGATTGTCATTCGCCGCGCCCATGTAGAACGAATAGTTGGCCAGCGATTGCTTGGCAGCGATATCATATTTATCTTGGAGCAGCGATTGTGTAAGCGTATTGGGCACCGTGTTCGGCATTTCCATAAAGGATGTTGTGCCACCAGCCACCGCGGCACGGCTCTCATGCCAGATATCCGCCTTATGTGTCAATCCCGGTTCGCGGAAATGCACTTGATCATCGATCAGACCGGGCAAAAGATGTAAGCCTTCCGCATGGATCTCAACGGCTGTAGGGTGAGTGATTTCTGGTGCTATCCGTTCAATCCAACCATCAACGATGAGCACATCGGAAGTGAGGATTTTATCTTCATTGACAATTGTCGCGGCTTTAATAAGGGTTTTTGACATCGCTTCAAACTTAGACAAATTGCACTTGATATGCAATAGGCTGCGCACGCCGCGGTCACCCAAAAAAAGCGGCGAGCAGCAATCAATTGTGCCTGCCTCGCCCATCGCATCGCCGACGTACAATTAACACCTTCTCCGTATCAAATTGGCAAATTAGCCATGAACTGCACATTCACCGCGCCCAAGTTGAGTCCCACCATAAACGAGGGCATGGTTTGGGCAAATACCCATCCGCCATTTCGCCAATAGACATACCCCCTGCGGTATGGGTCGTAGTACGTACGGTAGGTCGGAAAATAGACGTAGTCTGAATGCTTGTAAAAACGACGGTCGTAGTACCACCGGTCATGGTCGCGGTAGCGTTTTTTTTCTTTTTTGACGTATCTACGGTACGCTTGATCGCGCTCTTTATAGTATTCGCGGTATGACTTGGCGATTTCTTTACCGCGCTTATAAGCAGCTTTCTGCCGTTTTTCACGGTACCTCGCAAATTCCTTCCTTGCCTTATCATGCTCCTTCCCCCTGCCCTGGGCAGCTGCTTCAGAGATGGATACCACACTGAACACTATGGCGGCGACGTAAATCATCAACTGTTTCATGGTTTTTCGCTTTCGTTAAACAATATACCTAGTGGTTTGGTGCTTGGTTTGACTGCGGTAAATGCGCCAAGGTTTAACGACCAAGCAGGTAAATGAAAGACATCTCATGCAGCCATAAGGTGACTTCCTGAAATATTTACTGTTGTCTAGGCTTTTACAGCCTAGTTATACGCGTCACATGCGTGGAGCTTAAGGAAGCGCTTAACCGAGTCAGCGCTGAAGCCGCTGACACTTTTGGCATGCACGTTATGCCAACGAATGCCGGTTTAAGCCAGTGCAGGAAAATTTCAGACATAGCCCATTCTCTCGGGGCCTTTACGACCCCATCTGTAATGCGAGGTACGTGAAACCTCCGCTTACGCGTACCCCATCGCATATCCGGCCGCACAGACTATCGGCCAGATGGTGCCTCTGAACGGAGTGCCTTAATCAATCGGAACGTTTCCGGAATTGCTGCTTGCATACGCTCAACCGTCTCCCCGGAGATATTAGCCTCATCAAACGGAACGACCTTGACGTATTCTTGTATTTCACCCGCAGTACGCCCATATTTATATTCATAAGTAAAACGGCCTTGTTGATCAGTTTTTACATTGGGATTGTGCATGTTTGGAACACTGATAAAAAACTCGCTATCTGCCATGTTGCCCGAAGGGTTGAACATTGCGTTGTCAGCTAAATACATATGCAGTTCCTGGGCTACATTTTCCGCAGGGTCGATAATATGGATGTCTTTATGTAGGAGGTGGCGGTATACATGAGCACCGTCTCGCTGAAAATCATACAACTCGCCCAGCACCTGCCGGATTTCGCGGGTCAGGTAAGGATAGTGTGTACACCCGAGCAGGAGTGCCTTCATTGGTTGGGCATCCTTTTGCTTGCGCATCCGTTCAAGTAGGGAAACGAGGTGGTACCGCACATAGTTTTCTGTTGAATTTAATTGCAAAATATTGCAGTCCATGGCAGACTTCCCATCGCACAGCATGTGCTGGTCATTGAAATCGAACCCGTATACGTCCATCAGAGCTTTAACAATTCTATACGATGGGTTATCCAACGCCGGTCCGCGGTAGTTATCCCGGGGTGCATTTGCTTGATGGTCGATGAAGTCGGGCTCTTCGTCCACTGCTTCGGCCACGCCATGGCCTCCTTGGTTGAACACTTGGACATTGCCGGTATATCCCCGTTCCTCCTTGATGCGCATCAGCGTGTTCTCGTACCCGTTGGAGGCGATGGTGCCTACCGTAGCAAACACCCCTACGGATCCGCTTTCATCAGGAGCGAACGCATCCAATGCCCCCCGCGCTCCGGCATCAATGACGCCGATTACCGGGATACCGATCCCTGTGCGCCGGATGAAAGCCTCGATATTTTCCTTGCCATAAGCCGTGGCGGTGTTACAAGCGATAACGATTGCCTTTACCTGCTGCTTTGTGCCTGCAGGATGCGTAGATGAAGCATTGGGGTAGTAACGGTCAGCCAACAAGAAATGTACATCCTTGATAATGTGTTCCACGAGCAGCGCAGATTTCTGTTCACTATGGTAGTTGCCGTAAGGCATATTGGCCTGGTCTGCCAGGTAAATGAAGCGCTCCTTGGAGAAGTCTGGCTTCCCGTCTTTTCCAGCCGTCCGGCTTTCGTTGTTATAGTCGTCAAAACGTACCAAGGCGTCCAGCACTGTAAGCCCCCCTGTACCCGAGTCAAACACGCCTATGGGCAATTCCGCGTCGTTGGCGCGGTAACGACTGAAATCGATGTAATAAAAGCTCGAAGTATCGGTCAGAATGGCTTGCTCAATGGGGGCGGGCGCCTCGGTTTCCGCTGTCTGTCCCTTGTCTTTTTTATATTCGGAACAGCCGCTAAATAAAAAAAAAGTAGCAAGCAATCCGAAGGAATTGCCCACGTAGATCTTCATTATGGAATGGATAAAGCTCATCATTTTTATAATTAAGTTATCCCAGCGCCCTTGCGCCCGCTCAAACACTGCATCGGCCACCGGTCAGCTAGATGCTGAGCATTCCTTCAGGCCTTCAATTCTTCAACAACCGCTGGATTTCATCCAGTTTCATCAGCGCTTCAACTGGAGTGAGCGTATTCACGTCCAAGTTATTCAGCATATCCCGGATTTTCGCCAAAACGGGGTCATCTATTGAAAACATCTGCAGTTGGTAGGCTTGCTTTTGTATTTTCTTGATGCTGTCCTTGATCCGCTCACCGCCCGTGCGTTCCTGCTCCAGGCGCCTGAGTATTTCGGTAGCCCGGTGCAACAACTTCGGCGGCATTCCGGCCAATTTCGCGACATGGAGTCCAAAACTATGCTCGCTCCCTCCCGGAACCAGCTTGCGCAGGAACATGATTTTGTTGTTGACTTCCTTCACCGAAACGTTGAAATTCTTAATTCTAGGGAACGAAGTGGCCAGCTCATTGAGCTCATGGTAATGAGTCGCAAAAAGGGTCTTAGCCCGCGCGATGGGATGGTTGTGCAAAAATTCTGCGATAGCCCAAGCTATAGATATCCCATCATAGGTGCTCGTACCGCGCCCGATCTCATCAAGCAGGATAAGGCTCCGCTCCGAAAGATTGTTCATGATGCTGGCCGTTTCGTTCATCTCCACCATGAAAGTCGATTCGCCCGAAGACAGGTTATCTGAAGCACCTACCCGCGTGAATATTTTGTCGACGAGCCCGATGCGTGCTTCTTTGGCAGGCACAAAACAACCCATTTGGGCCATTAACACGATCAATCCTGTCTGACGCAACAATGCGGATTTACCCGCCATGTTGGGCCCAGTGATGATGATAATTTGCTGGGTGTCGTTGTCGAGAAAAACATCATTGGTGATGTAATCTTCGCCTATCGGCAGGGTATGTTCAATCACCGGATGCCGGCCGCCTTTGATTTCAATGGCACTATCTTGGTTAATTTCGGGTTTGACATAATGGTTTTTTTCCGCAATGACGGCAAAGTTGAGCAGCACATCAAGTTTAGCCACCAGTTGCGCATTGAGCTGCACCGGCTTGATATACTCGGAAACAGCGGCGACCAACTCCGCAAACAGTCGGGCTTCCAGCGCCTGGATTTTCTCTTCCGCTCCAAGAATCTGCTCTTCATACTCCTTCAGCTCTTCGGTGATGTACCGCTCTGCATTTACCAGCGTTTGCTTACGCACCCATTCGGCGGGCACTTTATCTTTATGTGCGTTGGTAACTTCGAGGTAGTATCCGAAGACGTTGTTGAACGCGACTTTCAGTGACGAGATACCGGTGGCTTCGGCTTCCCGCCTTTGGATCTCAAGCAGGTAGTCCTTACCTCCGTAGGCTACTTTCCGGAGCTTGTCCAATTCATCGTTTACCCCCGAAGCAATGACATTTCCTTTATTTAATGCTACCGGTGGTTCGGCATTGAGCTGTGTTAGAATTCGCTCCCGGATGGCTATACAAGGATTCAGCTGTCCAGCAATCGCCGTCAGCGCATCGACATTTGTGCTATCGATAAGCGTCTTCAGCTTTGATATGGCATGGAGCGAGCGTTGCAATTGGACTACCTCTCGGGGATTGGCCCGTTGGAGTCCGATCTTACTGATCAGGCGCTCCAAATCGCCGATTTGCTTGATCTCCTGAATCAACTCATCGCGCAAGCTTTTATTGGTGTAGAAATGTTCCACGACATCAAGCCGTTCGGTGATCTCCCGATGGTCTTTCAGGGGCATGACCATCCAGCGCTTAAGCAGCCGCGCGCCCATGGGCGAGGCTGTCTGGTCAAGCACATCGGCAAGTGTCGTTGCATTTTCATTGGCCGAGCTCACCAGTTCCAGGTTCCGGATGGTGAACCGGTCGAGCCACATATAACGGTCTTCCTCGATTCGCGAGATATTGGATATGTGCTGCAGGTTGCGGTGCTCGGTTTCGTTGAGGTAATGCAGGGCGACCCCTGCAGCCACGATTCCCAACGGCAAGCGCTCTACCCCGAATCCCTTCATGGAGCTGACCTCGAAATGCTTGAGCAGCGTTTCCAGGGCATAATCGCCCGTGTAAGGCCATTCGTCGAGTGTATAGGTGTAGAAGCCATTTCCAAACTGCTCAACAAACGCCTTATATTGGCGTTTTCCCATAATCACTTCCTTGGGTTTAAATCCTTGGAGCAGCTTATCAACGTAAGCGTAATTACCCTGCGACACCAGGAATTCACCGGTAGAAATGTCGAGGAAGGCAATGCCTACCCCACTTTTATCGAAAAAAACGGAGGCCAGGTAGTTATTCGCCTTTTGCTGAACAATGTTGTCATTATACGATACACCGGGTGTAACGAGTTCGGTGACTCCCCGTTTCACGATGGTTTTGGTCGCTTTCGGATCTTCCAACTGGTCACATATCGCCACCCGCTGGCCAGCACGCACCAGCTTAGGCAGGTACGTTTCGAGCGAATGATGTGGGAAACCGGCGAGGGCGGTCTCGGCTTCGCTGCCGTTACCGCGCTTGGTAAGCACAATTCCCAAGATACCGGCAGCCTTTACGGCGTCTTCCCCGAATGTCTCATAAAAGTCGCCGACGCGGAACAGCAACAACGCACCGGGATATTTCACCTTGATACTATTGTACTGTTGCATCAACGGGGTTTCCTTCTTCGCCGCCTTATTTGTCGCCTTTGCCAATGTGAACTTTTTGCTTGGTGGCCGTAAAAATAGGACTAATGATGCGGTTTGACAAGCTTCTATTCGTATATTCGCAATAGGAAAGCCATGGCAACCAAGCGAAAGCGCAGGAAAAAACACAACGGACTAGTTCGGCTAATCCCGACGGTCAGAAATAAGTACCTCAGGTGGGGGCTGCGAATCGTGAGCTGGTTTATTGCCATTACGGTAAGCTGGGTGATCCTGTTGGCCTTTATAAACGCCCCGGTCACGTGGCTGATGGTTCAACGGGCCATTGAACGCAGGAGCGACGGCAAGGAATGGAAGATTACTAAACAATGGGTACGTTATGAAGACCTTTCCGACCACCTGAAACGCGCCGCTATTACCGGAGAAGACGCCCGGTTCATGAAGCACTGGGGGTTCGACCGGAAAGCTATCCTCGACGCTTACGAGCGCAACAAAGACGGCGGAAGGCTTCGCGGGGGCAGTACAATCAGCCAACAGACGGCTAAGAATGTTTTTCTTTGGCCGCAGCGTTCATGGATCAGAAAGGGACTGGAAACTTACTTCACGCTATTGATTGAAATTTTTTGGAGCAAGAAGCGGATTCTTGAAGTTTACCTGAATGTCATTGAAACGGGAGACGGTCTGTACGGGGCCGAAGCCGCGGCGCAACACTACTTCGGCAGATCAGCCGGTAATCTTACCAAACGTCAGGCCGCATTGATCGTGGCGGTGCTGCCCAATCCACGGCGCTGGTCGCCCGCAAAACCAACAAATTTCATCAATAGGAAAACAAATACGATTGTTAGGTATATGGGGTATAGTAAGGTACCTTAGTGAGGAATAATAATCAAAACCCATAGATACTTTACCATTAAGGAACTTGGAATACAGGTGCATAAGAGCGGTACGCTGCCGAAATAAAAGCCATTCAAGCCAAGGATGCAATACGAGTCCACTAGAAGTTAGCATTGAGCTAGCACCATGCTCCGAAGCCATAGGCAAGCCCACCAACATCACTTCGCTCCATCCGTGCCTTTCGCCCAACTTCCTCCTGACCTAGTTCTGCCATCTCGCATGCCGTATACGGGGCGCATCCGAGCTGTATCCGAGGCATTCCCACATACGGGCCGCATACGCCCCGATAAATTCACGGTAGAAGTCAGGAGAAAAGCGGGAGAAAGTCCGATTAAAAGCATTATCACGTAGCGCGCCTCACAAAAAAACCCGCGCATGCCAGCTTTCCCGCAACGGAACCTCCCAATGCGACTCCAATTCGGGGTATGAAGCTACCAAATTGTTGAACACGATGGTGTCCTCGGTCACTTCACCGCTGGCAATAAGGCGCTCGAATTCATTACGCGACACCACCTTGATTCCCTCCGGCCCACGGTAAGCTACCTGCATCCGGTCGAAGAGGTTAAGCCCGGTTTCCGCTTCGATTTCCTTCAACAAGTGTACCGACTTATCAATGGAACATCCGCTTGGCGGCGCCACTGCATCATCGACCATCAGGATGACAAACCGGTCATAACGGACTTCAGCCTTTGCGGATAACGGAGTCCCGTGCGCTTTCCATTGGGAGGTAAATCGCTCCAACTTATCCAATATCTGCTTTCCTTCCGCTACGGTAAGTTCCCGATCTGCCTGATATATCCAAACGCGTTCCATAAAGACAAAGGTAAGGAATTTTAGTGGCTGTAATAAGGTGATATCATCAGGTACACGATAACGCCCGTAACCGCCACATAGAGCCACAATGGAAACGTGATTTTAGCCAATTTGCGGTGTTTGGCGAAGTTGCCCGACAAGCCACGTACATAGGTGATCAATACGAATGGGATGATTACAATAGACAATAAAATATGGGTGATAAGGATAAAGAAATATACGTACCGAATCGGTCCTTCACCGCCATAGGACGTGGACTCGGCGGTCATATGGTAAGCCACATACATGGCCAAAAATAATACGGAACAACTGATACAGATTTTGACCAGCGTTTCGTGGAGCTTCCTTTTTCCGTTTCTGATTGCCATTACTGCCCAGATCAACAATATTGCGGTGACACCGTTGATGGTTGCATAAATTGGTGGCAAAAAGGTCAACGGCTTTACATCGTATCCCAAGTCGCGCAAATTAACCCCGAACAAGATCGCGACCACCACTGGAATGGCAATGGAAAGGATCACGATCCATTTATTATACCGTTGTTCAATTGAAGATTTTTCCATATCCCTCTCCTATCCTATTTTTTTAGTAACCGATTTCATCGGTTACTCCTGCTTCACCAATACGCCTGTTGCTGGTACGGCCTTGGGCACGGTAGCGAAGCGCCCCGAATCCAGACGTGCAGCAATAGGCGCACCCCCCTCCCTTCACTACTTATACGGGCTTCTTTCCCGGATCTCCTGTACTAACAGCAACTTCACTTCATCGATCAACCGGTCCACTTCTTTTGGATGGTTTACATCGTAATAGCCGCGGATACGGCGTTTAGAATCAACCAAAATCAAGGACGAACTATGAATAAAGCTTCCGTTGGCTGCGGTATCCTTTACTGCATCGACCAAGAAGCCATTACGGGCAATCTTGAAAATATCATCCCTGCCTGCCGTCAAAAAATGCCACTTCTTTGATGCAGGATCATATGCCTGAGCATACTCACGCAAAACCTCCGGCTTGTCATAAGCCGTATCCACGGTAATCGTATAGAAGCCGACCAAGTGATTGCCCGAAAAACGCTCTGCCACTCGGTTCATCTCATCGTTCATGTGCTTGCAAAAGGAAGCACAACGGGTGTAAAAAAAATTAACCACCGCAATGCTGGTGTCGTTTGCCAACACATCAACCAGCTCCCCCTTCTGGTTGACCAATGAAAATGGTTCGATCTGATGGAAAAGGGTATCGGGGATTTGTTTACCCATGCGGTTGCTGAAAGTTCCGGTTAGCACCTTTTCTCCGAAAATCGGAAGATTCTTGTACCGGTTCTCTCCCTTTTGCTCGAGCAAGTAATATAAAAATCCTGGCAGAATAAGGATAACTGCCAGGATTACTATTTTTTTCCAGCCACTCGTTTGCCCAGTTACTTTCATTGAGAATTAGGCCAAAAAGGGAACGGGTTGAAATGCGATTTCATGTATGTCCCCTCAGCCAGCATCAGTGCAATGAAATAAACAATAAACAAGAATACAATGGAGACAGACATGATAAACCCGAACGTTTCAAACTTTAGGTGCATGAAATAGGCAACAATATAATAAGCCTTTGCCAGCGTCAGTATAATGTAGGTGATGTTTACCATTAAACCTTTTTGAACCATACCGCCATGCACCAACACAAGCGCAATGAAAAACTCAAGTGCCGTAAGCGCAAGGAGGTAAAAAAACACACGCCAGATTTTGCCTTTGGTCATACCTTCATGGTGTTGCCCTTCTTCGTGTCCTACCGTATGATCATGATGTTGTGAAGCCATAGCCGAATTATTATCGCATTAATTTGATTAAACCAAATAGAAGAATGTAAATACAAAAACCCACACGAGGTCTACAAAGTGCCAATACAGCCCTACTTTCTCAACCATCAAGTAGGTGCCTCTCCGCTCGAACACGTTTGCCAACGTCATTCCAAGAATGATGATATTGAGCAATATACCTATCGACACGTGAAACCCGTGGAATCCGGTAATGGTAAAAAACAGGTTGGCGAACTGCAATGCGGACACCTCCGAAATTTCGTTGGTAAAATACGGTGCAAGGGTAACCTCCGGAGATACGCCTTCCTCAAAGGGTATACTGCCCCACCAGAAGCCTTGATGGTGTAAGTGCGTCCACTCCAGCGCCTGGCATCCGATAAACATCAGACCGCCGATGATCGTGGCGATCATCCAACCCACCACTTCCTTTTTTGCGTTGCGATGCCCTGCTTCCACTGCCAGTACCATGGTCACCGAACTCATAATGAGGATGAAAGTCATGATGCCCACAAATACTAAGGGATATCCATAATCCGCCACAAAAGGAATGGATTGGAAAACCTTGTCTGGATCGGGCCAGGTAAGGTGAGCAAAGCGCTGTGTTCCGTAATAAATCAGAAACGCGGAAAACGTAAAGGCATCTGAAGTAAGGAAAAACCACATCATGATTTTACCATACTCCACGTTAAAAGGTGACCTGCCACCGCTCCACCTCCCGGTTCTTACCTTATCCAATTCAGATACAGTTGTACTCATTGTTCAGTGTTATTGATTCAAAAGTAAAAAAACATAAATATAAATCCACAAAATGCCGAGAAAATGCCAAAATAGCGCGGCAAGATCCATCCGAAAGACATTGTTCACCTGGGGAATACTCCGCATACGGCCGATCAACGCCCGCATCAACACGAGGATTCCTGCAACAATATGTGCAAGGTGCATACCCGTGAAAACATAAATGAAAGACTGAGACGCATTGTTATTCACAAATACCACGCCGCGGCTACTTAATATGCCCCAGGCGTATAGCTGTACGCAGAAAAATCCGAGTCCCAACAAAATTGTCGCTATCAGGAGAAGTTTTTGCTTACTAAACTGAGTCCGCCTAGCAGCCACATAAGCAAGCTGCATGGTCAAGCTACTAAGCACAATCAGTATGGTACTATAAATAAACGCGTCTGGCAGCAACGTCTTGATGCCCCTGTCGATACCACCCGCCGTGTAGACAATAAAGCCACTGGACAGGGCAGCAAACATCATAAACATCCCGATCATGCCCAGCCACAGGTTAAACTTCTTGGCCTTCTGCTGAGTCAACTCCTCCTTATTTTGCGTGTATTGCGCCATAATAATCATAGGGCTTTAAAATCAAAAAGCAATACCAGTTGGATCAACGGCAAGTAAAAAAAAGAGGTAAACATCACTTTGCGCGCCGAAGCCAGATCACACCGCAGAAACAATTTCAGTCCGTACCAGCTAAACCATAATGCTCCCGCCAACGACGCTATCGAGACAATGATCCCTCCAAACCCAAAATAATAAGGCAATAGGCTGACGGGAATCAATAACAATGTCGAGATCAGTACCATGAATGCAGACACCTTATCCCGTTTCATGGTTGGCAACAACCGGAATCCCGCACGTTTATAATCATCGTCAAGCACCCAGGCGATGCCCCAGAAATGCGGAAACTGCCATACAAACTGGATAGCAAACAGCACAAGCGGGATGATGACTATTGCGGTGGCATTATATTGGCTATAAGCAGCCAACTCATTCTGGCTAAAGGCAGCATAATAACCGATCAGAGGCGGCAATGCCCCTGGAAAAGCACCTACAAACACGGCTATAGGCGATTTCCTTTTAAGCGGTGTATAGATGAACGCATATAGCAGAATAGAGAAAACAGACAGCAAGCCGGCGATGAAATTGAGTGTAACGAGTGTATACGTACCTGCAATGCCCATCAGCAAACTTAAAACCAGTGCCTGACCTGTTGTCATCCGGCCGGACGGTATTGGCCTGTCCGCAGTCCGCTTCATTAACTTATCCAAATCCCGTTCAATGATCTCGTTGAACCCATTGGCCGACCCAGTGACCAGAAAGCCACCGGCTGTCAAAATCAACCAATTTATCCAGTTAATATCCCCTTGTTGTTTGCTGCCAATCAAAAATGCAATGGAGGCGGAGAAAACAACCGTCATGGTAAGCCTGATCTTCACCAATTGCTTCAAATCACCCACAAACTGCATCAATTCGCCAAACGCAGCCTCCCTACCCCGCTTTTGTACAGCGAAATCTCCACCAAACTTTTTAGGCCGCATATCGTTATCCACCATCTTCATTATAACTTCAATTTATCAAATCTTTTTCCATGTTGCCGTGCCCAGCAGAAGCATCAGGTAATACTGCGTGCCGAACAATAAACTGGCTAACACTAAGTGTGCTGTCTGCGCGAACGGCGGTACATCGAAATAAGATAATATCAACGCGGTACCAAGCTGCAACAGCAACACTAACAGGAGCAGGTTAGTAAACTTGCTTTGATACGTGTTGGACGCAAACCGCGACCGCACAACGAAAAAAAGCAATACAATCACTACAGAAGAGATCAACGCCAATATACGATGTATATTAAATACCTCACCCAATTGCTCCAACCATACACTCCTGTGTGGGGTGTCGCCGGAAGATGAAATCAGGTCGATCTCCTCACGAACCCCCGTACCCACCGCGATCTGTACTACGATCAACAGCAACGAAAATGCCGCCAGTCGCTTTATTCCCTTCGACGTGTGGTTAATCATCAAATCCTTATCACGCAATGACCGCGCCTTGAAATACGTATAAATGCTGATTCCCACAATAAACAGCGCTAACAGCATATGCACGGTAATGATCCAAGGCATCAAGTTAGTGGAAACAACGATCGAGCCCAACCAAGCTTGGTAGCCGACTGCAACCACATTGATTACACTCCAGATAAAAATAGACTTCTTTGTTTTAAAGAACGTAAAGGAAAAGACGGCACATCCCAAAATCAACAATCCCGTAACCGCACCCACTAACCTGTTGATATACTCTGTCCACGTCTTCGCCGCATTAAATTCCTCGTGCTGGAGGATACGCTCGTCACTGCGGATGCGATCTGCCAACTCCTTATTGCCAAACCGCTCCAACGTCGCAGCAAACCTTTCATTTTTTGCCTTCCTTCCAGCGATGTATTTTTCCTCATACCCTGCAGGCAGTTCAGAAACATCTGTCGGAGGCACCAACCGGTCAAAACATTTTGGCCAATCGGGGCATCCCATGCCAGACCCGGTACTGCGCACCACTCCACCTGCGAGAATCAACACAAACAGCGAGATAATCGTAATCTTGTTGATCCATAAAAACCTTTTTTCAGCAGGTGGCAGCATATCGTATTACTCTCGCTCTTTTTCAGGCTGGGGATTGTTTGCCAATTCCCACTCCCGCTGTATACGCTCCGCCTCGGCGTTGCCCTCAAAGTCATGCGGTAAGTTGGAACTCATTGTCTCCGAAAAGGGCACTGTCTGCGGAATAAAATCCTCATGGTGCCCAGGCTTACTGTAATCATATGGCCACCGGTAAACCGTGGGTATTTCGCCCGGCCAGTTGCCATGAATATGCTTCACCGGAGTCGTCCATTCCAATGTGTTAGCGCCCCATGGATTCTGGGTCGCACGTTTACCGAACCAGATGGAATAAAAGAAATTCCAGACAAACGCCAGCTGCCCGATACCGGCTATGATGGCCGCCCAAGTGATAAACACATTCACGGAAATCCATTTTTCCATAAATGGAAACTCTGTAAACGCGTAGTACCTACGCGGCACGCCATCTATCCCCATAAAGTGCATAGGGAAAAACACCAGGTACGCGCCGACAAACGTCAACCAGAAATGCAGGTATCCGAGCTTCTCATTCATCATGCGTCCGAACATTTTGGGGAACCAGTGATATACCCCGCAGAGCATTCCAAAAATCGATGCCGACCCCATTACCAAGTGAAAGTGGGCAACGACAAAGTAGGTGTCATGTAAGTTGATATCCAAAGCTGAGTTGCCGAGATACAGCCCAGTCAGACCCCCCGAAATAAAAAACGACACCATACCGATGGCAAACAACATCGCCGGTGTAAACCGGATGTTGCCCCGCCACAGCGTCGCCAAGTAATTGAAGGATTTAACCGCTGACGGTACCGCAATGATCAACGTGGTAATCATGAAGACGCCTCCCAAAAACGGATTCATACCGGTCACAAACATGTGGTGTCCCCACACGATGAACGACAACACCGTGATCCCGATCAGCGAATACACCATCGCATGGTATCCGAAAATTGGTTTGCGGGAATTGGTTGAAATCACTTCCGACGTCAGGCCAAGTGCAGGCATCAGTACGATATACACCTCCGGATGCCCCAGGAACCAAAACAAGTGCTGGAACAAAATCGGGCTACCGCCCTCGTTGGGGAGGATCTGCCCCTGCACCACCAGATCAGAGAGGTAGAAACTGGTTCCGAAACTACGGTCGAAAATTAACAATACAACCGCCGATACTAACACAGGGAAGGACAATAAGCCTACGATCGCCGTCAAGAACAACGCCCATATGGTCAACGGCATCTTCCAAAGGTCCATTCCCTTTGTACGCATATTCAAGACGGTACTGATATAGTTTGTACCTCCGAGTACCTGTGATATAATAAACAGTGTCATGCTGATCAGCCAGAGCGTCATGCCAAGTCCGGAGCCACTGATTGCCTTTGGTACCGCAGACAGTGGCGGATAAATAGTCCATCCGGCACTTGCTGGCCCGCTTTCAATGAAAAAAGAAGCGATCATGACCACACATGCCGCAAAGAAAAACCAATACGACAGCATGTTCATGAATGGCGAGGCCATATCCCTTGCCCCTAGCTGATAAGGAATCAATAAGTTGGCAAATGTTCCACTGAGCCCCGCGGTGAGTACAAAAAACACCATGATTGTACCGTGGATAGTCACCAAAGCCAAGAAAAAGTCGGGGTGAATGCGCCCACCTTCCGCCCATTTACCCAAAAAGAGCTCTAAAATCGGAAACTCCTTGTCTGGCCAAGCCAACTGGAGCCGGAACAATATGGATAGTATCATGGCAAAAATGGCCATGACAATACCGGTAATTAAAAACTGTTTAGCAATCATTTTGTGATCTTGACTAAACACATATTTAGTCCAAAATGATTCATGGTGGTGATGCCCATGCTCACCGTGGTGATCCACACTATGCATGTTTGCACTTGCTATACTTGACATATCTGTGTATTAAATACGTTATTTTTCAAACCTTTAATTTGCATTCGCCAATAAGGGAGCGTCTGCATCGTTGTCGGTTGCCATAGATACCTTGAACTCCTTGCGCAACTCTTCAGTAAAGAAATACGGCTGTTCATTGATCCACGCTTGATACTCCTCTTCGGTCACTACCCTCACCCGCTTCTGCATATTATAATGGCCTCCACCGCATATTTTCGCACAAAGCATGACGTAGTCGTAGCTGTAATCACCTAACTTGTCGCGCATTTCTTCTGTGGTAATCGTCGGGGTAAATTGGAAATACGTTTTCATGCCAGGCACTGCGTTCATCTGTACGCGGAAGTCCGGAATGTAAAAACTGTGAAGGACGTCCTTAGAGCCGATTTGCACACGCACCGGTCTGTTTACCGGAAGCACAATTTCGGATCCTAACTGGTCGTCCCAGTTCTTCTTGTCATTGAAATCGATACCTAAGCTGTTTAAAGGAGTCGTGAGCCGATAGTTACGCTCGCCAAGCTCGCCATCCCGTCCCGGGTAACGCACTGTCCAGGTAAACTGTTCACCAACGACCTCGATATGAAGCGCATTTTTCTGGTCTTCTTCGGACACGTTGGTGATACTACGCCAAGTGAAGAAACCAAACAACACCAAGATGGTCAACACCACTGCAGGGATGATCGTCCAGACCTTTTCAATGGTATTGTTATGCGGATAAAAATAAGCCCTGCGATCTGGTGTCGCACGGTATTTATAAGCAAATCCAAACAAGCCGATATGCATCAGAACCAGCACAATAGTACAAATGATCGTGGTTATGATAAACATCATGTCGATCCGCTCACCATGCAATGTAGCAGCGTCCCTCATGGACTGAGTGCCGTGGTGCACGTAAGACCAGTATACTCCGTACAGGCCCAGCACCAACGCAACCAAAAACAACACGCCATTGAAATTATACAGGTAATATGTCGTATCCTTTCCATTCATCCGCCGTGTCAACTCGTATACTTGAATGATCTTACCTATGACACCAACCAACACGCAGATCAAAAATACCAGCAATAACCCGTAAAAGAAGTTTTTGTATACTTGCGGATCCAGGTTAAGTTTGTCCTCCGCAGCCGCTACAGCTCCAGGAGGAACTTCAACGGTCGCAGCAGGCGCCTCCGCGACGACTGTTGTATCGCCCGAATCCGGATCTGCTTCTGCGGCTACATTGCCAGCCGTATCGGTACCCGCTGTGTCTGCCGCCACCACGGGAGGCGCAATAACCCGTGCCGTATCGGAGTCCTGCGAAAACGCAAACCCTGAACATATCGTACCTACTAGGAAAGCCAGTATAAAAACTGTCTTAAAATTGCTATTTTTTATAAAGCCCATTTCTATTTATAACGATTTTCCGTATTTCAAATTTTAGCATCAAGCTACTTATTCCTCAACCGCTGCCCCTGGTGCCGACGTATGGTGTAATACACCTCCGCATGTACGGAGCGCTGCGCATCATATCTGATGATGCAAACTTTCCTGCAGAAACGGGTGCTTTGCCGGTGCTAATGGATGCTTACTCAACTTCGAAAGTACAAGGAACGAAAACAGTCCTGTAAAACCGAGGGCAACACCAACTTCAATCCACCCAAAACCCCGATGCATTTCCACAGTACCTGGCATTACCATGATATAATAATCTAACCAATGCCCCAAAAGCAACACAATGCATACAGCCATCAGTATATTCATTTTTCGCTTCGCGTCGCGGTCCATCAATGCCAATATGGGCACAACAAAATTGACGACCACATTAAGCCAGAACCAAGGCTTATATTCCGGCTCCCAACGCTTGTAAAAGTATACCGTCTCTTCCGGAATGTTGGCGTACCATATCAGCATAAACTGGGAAAACCAGACATAGGTCCAGAAGATCGAAAAGCCGAATATCAACTTACCCAAATCATGCAGGTGGTTTTCGTTGACCCATGGCATATAACCTGATTTCATCAGCAGGATCAGGATAAGCGTAATAACGCACAGGCCGCTTACCCACAGTGCAGCAAAGTTGTACCACCCGAACATAGTGGAAAACCAATGAGCTTCCAGCGACATGACGGTATCGAATGACCAGATCGGCGTAGTAAATCCGAAAATAACCAAAAACAGCGCAGAGAGCTTAAAGCTTTTCTTATACGAGTTAAGTCCGCCATCAAGATCCTCGTTGTACGAGTACTTTGCAAGCAGCCAAGAACAGATACTGTATGCCCCCATGAAGACCACCTGCCGGATCAAAAACCCAGGGGCATTCAGAAACGCAGCCTTGCCAGCAACCAGCTCGTCATAATTTGGGCTGTTCGGATCGGTAAGCCCTTCGGCGTACCAATGGTGATACAGGTTGTGCGAGAATAAACCGGTAGCTGTAATAACCAATAGGATCAAAGACGCTATCGGAAGCACGCTCGCCATGGCTTGCGGAATCCTGATCATTCCGGAAGACCACCCCGATTGGGTGACGTACTGCAGGGCTACAAAAAAGCCACCCGCGGCACACACACAAGTAAAATAATACCCCATCAGCAGTAAGTTGGCGTACGTGCGTTCCACCATGATATGGTCGCTGGAGAGCAAGCCAATGGCTATCGCCACAATACCTACGCCAAGGGCGATTAAACTCAGTACCTTCGCCCTTCCCGTAAACGTAAATTGCTCGCTAAAGTTATAATCGTGATGATGACTATGAGTTCCCATTTAGTATAGCTGATAAAATTATTTTTTCTGTAATTCCCTGACATACATGACCACCAACCAACGTTCTTCTGGAGACAGTTGCGAAGCATGCGATCCCATCATATTCAATCCGTACGTGATGGTATGGTATATTTTCCCGTCGCTGAGATCAGCCATTAAGCCGCCACGCGAAGAGTTGATTGAATCAGATCTGGCATAAGAAGGCGGCGGCGGATAATTTTCAAGCTGCCTTGACTCTGCATCCAATGTACGGTCTTTCGTAATCGGGCCGTCACCCCTACCTTCAGGCCCATGGCACACTGCACAATAAACCTGATAAAGCGCTTCCCCTTGCTTGAGATTGGCTTCCGACTGATCGAAAGGGTTGGCCAACTCGGCTCCGGCTCGCTCATAGTCTTCATTGCTCCCCGAGTAGGGGAAACGCTCAAACCCGATAGGCGTTGTACCTGGAGGAGGCACTTGCGCTGTTTTGCCATCCTTAAAGTTTGCATTCGGTTGGTCCGGATTGTAACCGAGCGGATCATACATATTTCGTGAAAATTCCCAGCCAGTGCTACGCGTGGTATTACCCCCGCAAGAAGCCACCACAACGGCAATCACGGCCACTGCACCTATAACGCCAAGAAGCCTCATCTTATTCATAGCTAACATATTTTCGTTCATTGTACTTTACTTCTACAGCACCGGCTTCTTTCAACAGATTTTCAATCTTCTCATGGTCTACATTATCATTGGCATCAACAGCAATGATAAACCTGTCGTCGGTCGCGCGCAAATCCATTACACGGGGTGCTCGACCCGGAAACAAGTGATTGCGGTAAAAGAATGTTGCCACCATTCCCAATGCACACAGCAAAATAGTTACTTCAAACGTGACTGGCACAAAGGAAGGAAGTGGAAGCGCCGGCTTTCCGCCAATATTCATCGGCCAATCGTAGGTCATGGTATAGTATAATAGGCTAAATCCCAAAACACTGCCTAATAATCCGAAGCAAAATGCAGCAATAGGCAGGCGTGAAGGTTTCACCCCTAATTTAGCTTCAATACCATGAATAGGCATTGGTGTGAAGCAATCATAGATGCTGATGTTGTTTGCTTGCAGCTTGTCTATCCCGTCCATCAGCTCGTCGGGGTCTGCAAAACTTCCGATGATATACTTAGTGTTGTTCATTGCTACTTAGTTTCTAATGATTTGATCTCCTCTTGGGTTACCGAATCGTATTTCTTAAGAGAGTCTCTAAAGAACGCTACTTGCTCGGGTTTCAAGTTTCCTTCGTTGATAAGCTTCGCCTTCTGCTGCAGGCTCGCACTCTTCAGCAGCAGCTTCACCTCGGCTATGGCTATACCTGGCAGGAATCGGAGGAACAGCAGAAACAGGGTGAAAAACACACCGATAGATCCCACGAAAATACCGACGTCTACCCAGGTCGGATAAAACATAGCCCAACTAGACGGAAGATAGTCGCGGTGCAAGGAAGTAACGATAATAACGAAACGCTCAAACCACATACCGATGTTAACCACTATCGAAAGCACCCAGGAGATGGGAATGCTGGTACGAATTTTTTTGAACCAAAACAATTGAGGTGAAATCACATTACAGGTCATCATCGCCCAATATGCCCAAGCGTACGGGCCCGCTATCCGGTTAGCAAAGGCGTACATTTCATACTCGGAACCCGAGTACCAGGCAATGAACAGCTCAGTGAGGTAAGCAATGCCCACAATGGAACCGGTTACCATGATGATCTTGTTCATGGCCTCAATGTGAAACATCGTGATGTAGTTCTCAAAGTTGAGCACCTTGCGCATGATCAGCAACAAAGTTTGTACCATGGCAAAGCCCGAAAAGATTGCGCCGGCCACGAAATAAGGCGGAAAAATCGTTGTGTGCCATCCGGGAATCACCGATGTCGCAAAGTCCATGGATACGATGGTGTGTACAGAAAGCACCAACGGTGTAGAAATACCAGCCAGGATAAGCGACACGATTTCAAACCGCTGCCAGGTTTTTACAGAACCATTCCATCCAAATGAAAGAATAGAATAAATTCTTCTTTTCAAGCCAGCGGCGCGGTCACGTACCGACGCAATATCCGGCAATAAACCACAATACCAGAATACCAGGGATACCGTGAAGTAAGTCGAGATCGCGAATGCGTCCCAAACCAGTGGTGAGTTGAAATTCACCCATAACGGGCCGAACTGGTTTGGTAAAGGGAAAATCCAGTAAGCCAGCCAAGGCCGCCCCATGTGAGCGACTACATAGGTAGCGGCACAGATCACCGCAAATATAGTCATCGCTTCAGCCGAGCGATTGATCGAGTTCCTCCAATTTTGACGGAACAACAAAAGTACGGCCGAAATCAACGTACCGGCATGACCGATGCCGACCCACCAAACGAAGTCGGTAATGTCCCACGCCCATCCTACCGTCTTGTTCAGTCCCCAAGCCCCGATACCCGTCCAAAACGTATAGCCTACACTAAATACCCATAGCAAAGCTCCTAAGGCCGCCATAGTGAAGCCGATCCACCAAGCCTTGTTGGGCTTATTCTCTACCGGCAACAGGATGTCGTCTGTCACCTTGGCATAGGTGATGTTTTCACCGGTTACTAATGGTTCTCTTAATATTGATTCGTTATGCGATGACATAGTCTATATTTTCAAAAAAGAATTAGTTAAGCCTCGTACGTATTTCTCACCTTAGTCATGTAACCAATACTCGGCTGCGCGTTGATTTCCTCCAAGACATAGTATACACGCTCATTCCGCAGTGCTTTGGACACTTCCGACTCAGGATCATTAGCGTCACCGAAGATGATTGCATTAGCGGAACAAGCCGAAGAACATGCCAACTTGATATCCCCATCCCTTAGCGGACGTTTTTCGAGCTTAGCTTTAAGCTTACCGGCTTGGATACGTTGTATGCACATCGAACATTTTTCCATTACCCCACGAGAGCGCGAAACCACATCGGGATTTAACACCAGTTGTGTGAACTCGTTGTTCAGGTAATTATCAAATCGTGAGTCGTTCCAGTAATTGAACCAGTTGAAGCGGCGAACTTTGTATGGGCAGTTATTCGCACAGTAGCGCGTACCGAAGCATCGGTTGTACGCCATGTGGTTTAGTCCCTCTGACGAATGTACTGTAGCCAAAACCGGGCAAACTGTTTCGCAGGGTGCGTGCTCGCAATGCTGACAGGTCATCGGCTGGTGTACCACTGACACATTCTCGTAGTCTTCCAACCGGGCAATGTCATCCTCTTTCGTATATGACTCGCCATCCTGTGCGATGGCATAGTACCGATCTATCCGTAGCCAATGCATTTCGCGGCGCCGGCGGACTTCATCGCGTCCTACGACCGGAATGTTATTTTCTATATTACAAGCGACGATACATGAGCCACAGCCCGTACAAGCGTTAAGATCGATAGCCATCACCCACTTATGGCCGGGTTGCTCATACTTATTCCACAGATCGTACGTTTTATGCTTATCCGTCCACCGTCCGGCATTATGCCCTGGATTCTCCTTGTATTTTGCGAAAGTCGTTTCGCGGACAATGTTTCGCCCTTCAATCGTATGGTGCGTTTGCGTCTGCGCCAATTCGTAGGTACCTTTTGCTTTGGTAAGCTTTGCGGTTGTATTGAATTGCAGCGTTCCGTTTACCACTTTGGCGAAAGGAAAGGCATTTTTACCTACATTATCGCCTGCTTTACCGGTTTTGGTGCGGCCGTAGCCCACCGCAATTGATACCGTGCCCATGGACTGGCCAGGCTGCAACAGCACTGGCAATATCACCTTATAACCGTTCTCCCCTTCCACTTCCACCAGGCTGTTTTCCCCTAATCCCAGCGACTCGGCAAATTTTGGATTGAGAGCCGCATAGTTGTCCCATGTTACTTTAGAAACCGGATCGGGCAGCTCATGCAGGTAAGCGTTATTGCCTTGTTTGCCATCCTTCAGCGCTACACTTTGATAGAGCTGTACCTCGACCTCCCCAGCCAAGGCCTTGCTCTGCGCTATAATAGCATTGGCCACAGCGCCGAGTGAGCTGGTATCAAAACTGTAGAGCGAGGCAGGCTGGTCACCCTTATACTCAAACCCGGTTTGCAAAACGTCCTTCCACGTCTTACTGCTTCCAACGAGGATTTGCTGCTCCCAGTTGTTTTGGACAAACGAATAGTAATCCATCTTTTCGCCTGCCCAAAGCAGCAGGCTGTGCTCGGCCTGGCGGGTATTAAACACCGGATTGATGGTTGGCTGAACGATGGTATAGTATTCACCTCGCGGATTTGCATCGCCCCAAGATTCCAAGAAGTTGTGGTTAGGTGCAATAGCATCCAGTTCGGAAGCAGTTTCATCCTCACGGTCGGCAAACGACAGTTTAAACTTGATCTTATCTAATGCTTCCTTTACTGCTTGAGGGTCCGGGTAATCATACAACGGATTGCTGTTCAAGAAGAACGCGACATCGACATCGCCTCGGTTTGCTTCTGCCAGAAAGGCAACGAATGCTTCGTCGTCTCCCTTGTATTGATATGAAGGGTTGTCAAGGTCTATTGTGTTTCCATAGCTTTGCAAGGCAACATTGATGGCATTTGTCAATGTCTGTATTGAAATATTGTTGGAGCCGGAAACCACCACGGCACGCCCGCGCGCTTGCTGAAGTTCCTGGGCCACCAACTTCAAAGCGGTTTGTGCTCTCGGATTGGTGCTGAGTGCCCCTGGCAAATTTCCACCAGTAATTGCATTATATAGCGCGATCAACAGCGGCCCTTCTTCGGAAGGTTTAATGGCTATGCGCGCATCAGCATTCGTACCGGTAAGGCTCATGCCTGCTTCAAACTGGATATGCCGTGACATTCTGCCCTGTTTTAGGCTCTTGTAATCACGGTTGGAAATATATTGCTGTGTATGTTCCTCTCCACTCAGCCAGGTACCGAGAAAATCAGCAGCCACGCTGACAATCACATCAGCATTATCGAAGCGGTAATGCGGTACAACGGCTTTACCAAAACTGTTTTGATTAGCCTTGATGATACCACTGTAAGAAACAGCGTCAGTTTCGATCAGCTGGGTTGTAGGATATTTTTCCGTGAAACGGGAAATTGCCGCGATAGCCGATGGGCTGTTTATGGTAGAAGAGATAATACGGATTTGCTTTCCAGCGGCGCTGGCCGCGCCCAAAGCAGTTACCACATGGGTATCCAATTCATCCCAAGTGATATCAGCACCATTAAACTTGGGCCCTTTAAGCTTTGACATATCGTAAAGGTCCAGCACGGATGCCTGTGTTGAAGCGTCTGTACCGCAATTCAAGTCCACGGCAGCAGGGTTAGCCTCCAACATGATCGGCCGTCCTTCGCGGGTCCTTACCAATATGCTTTGCCCCTTATAGCTGGATGCATAGAAATTCGGAATACCCGGAGTGACCTCTTCAGGCTTTATTAGATAGGGAACGGCTTTATGCACAGGCGTGCGCTGGCATGCCGCCAGTGAGACCGCCCCCAGACCAAACCCTAGCGCTTTCAAAAAGTCACGCCGGGGTGTCTTGGTACTTAGGCCTGTTTCGTTCAGTACATCTTCTAAGGGAATCGATTCGGCAAATTCACCCTTGCTCTTCTCCACGAAGGCAGGTGTCTGCTGCAATTCTTCCAAACCTTTCCAATATTTCTTGTTGCTATCCATTTACGCTGTAATAAAAAGATATATGATAAGTATATTATCTTAGCTATTTAATTAATAATGGCATTTGCCACATTCCAACCCGCCAAGCATTGCGGCGGTCACTTTCTCGCCTTTTTTGAGTTGCTCATGTGCTGCAATTAGCTGATCGTAGTACGCATTATCTTCATGCTTTACTTCGGTTTCCCTGTGGCAGTCTACACACCAATTCATTGTTAAAGGCGAATACTGATATACTTCTGCCATCGTCTCGATCGGGCCGTGGCACGTTTGACACTCTACACCAGCCACCACGACGTGCTGCGAGTGATTAAAGTAGGCGAAGTCAGGCAGGTTGTGTATCCGTACCCATTCAATCGGCCGTTGATTCGGGCCGTATTCCATGGTTTCTGGGTTGTAATCCAACGCGCGGTAAATTTTAGCAATCTCCGGCGAAATTTCCCCGTCATACTTGTCACTTCCTGTCACCGCTCTATGGCAGTTCATACACACATTTGCCGATGGGATCGAAGCATTCTTAGACTTGTAGGCACCACCGTGACAGTATTGGCAGTCGATTTGATTGACACCTGCGTGCAACTGATGAGAAAACTTAATAGGCTGGACGGGCTGGTAACCTTCATGAACTCCAACATTCCACAGGGTCTTCCAACCGGCCGAAGCCAAGAAGATGACCAACATAAGCACCGCAAAAAAGACCAATTTCTTATTTTTAGCCAACCTTTTGAACTTGCCTATGTAGTCTCTGCCCGACGTTTCGGTTACTACAGGCTGTGGAATTAACTCCCTGTTACTGGCGATCACCCGCTCTAAGGTGCGAATAACCTTATTAAGCACCAGAATGACTACAAACGCAAGGACAATCACGGCGATAAGGCCGATGATCATAAAGTTGCTGGCGTCTCCACTCGAATCGGTGGCTGCGCCGCTCCCTCCAGCAGCCAAGCCCCCTGAACCACCTGCTGCTCTCTTTTCCTCTTCCGAAGAAACATAAGCCAAAATGCTTTTGATCTGGTCATCAGAAAGCTGAGGGAACGCCGTCATCATTGCATTGGGGTATTGTGCATCCAACTCCAAAGCAATCGGGTCGCCGGCGGCGATCATAGCAGGTGCATTATGGATCCACTTCAACAACCAAGCTTCGTCACGCCGCTCGTTCACCCCTGCCAATTCCGGCCCCAGGAAGTTGCCAAATACTTTGTGACAGGACGAACAATTGGCCCTGAAAATCGTCTCGCCTTCTTTTGCATCCTGAGCCTGCAACAAAGAAACCGCAAACAACAGTACCAGCGCAACAGACATCGGCTTGGCAATCCTTTTGAAAACGAATGAGATATTTCTCATATTAAGCACTTTATACAGATTATGATGAATGTAAAAATTGGGGTTATCTGAATCAATGGAATTACACCCTCTTAACAATGCCACAAAAGTATAACTTATTGGCGTATCGGTGACAATGGGATGACTGAATTTAATAATTTATAATCGTTCTAAATTGCCTAAAATCTGCGATTTGAGCGCATATAGCATATTTTTAATGCGGTCTCAAAAATCAAGTGCAAAAGAAATTGTTTCCGCCAATTTTGATTATTCATTGTAATTTTCTATATCTTAGAAAGCGCGTTTGACTGCCTTGTTGTTCGGATTTAAGCTTAGGCAGATAAAACTTTTTCATGTATCTGATGTATATTCGTATACCATTAATAGTTATGCATTATATTTTGACCATATTGGCCACGATGTCCATTTGGGGGTGCGAACATAGCATCGCCAAACGGGGACCTTACCGCCAACTCGACCAGGACGCACAAACAAGTAAATTTAATGAAAACGCCATGGACACGACAAAATACAACAAACTGACGCCCGAAGAAGAGTATATCATATTACACAAGGGTACAGAAAGGCCGTTTACCGGGGCACTGTTAGACAACAAGAGCGAAGGGCTCTACATCTGCAAGCGCTGTGAAGCACCGCTTTACCGCTCTGAGGATAAATTCGAATCACATTGTGGGTGGCCCAGCTTCGACGACGAAATCAAGGGAGCGGTAAAACGGATACCCGATGCAGATGGTAGACGTACGGAAATCGTCTGTGCCAGCTGCGGTGGCCACTTAGGCCATGTGTTTCTCGGAGAGCGGTTTACCGCAAAAAACACCCGTCACTGTGTTAACTCGCTGTCGATGAAATTTGTACCTGCGAAGACTCCCTAATAATCAGTTCAGACGGCAGCACCACCTGTTTTGGCGCTTTTACTCTACCATCCAGCTGATTGAGCAAAATATTGATCAGTTCATCTGCGATAGCTTCAATAGGCTGTGACACCGCAGTGATGGTCGGCGCAAACAGTTTGAATAGCGTGTGGTCATCATAGGAGACAACCGCAGGAAAGGGCATGTGATGCTGCTGGATGGCTTTCAAACCTGTTATAGCCAAGTAATTCGTGGCAAAGAAGACCGCATCGGGTTGCTGGTCTTCTAAAAAAGACTGAAAATCATTGACGGTTGCTTGTTCTTCGTCCCCCAAATTGACCTTCTTGACATAGGGTTGAAGTTTATAAGTATCGATGGCGCGCATGTATCCGTTCATGCGGTCCCGCATCTGGGTCTGCGAAGAGTAAAGCGTTACCAGTGCAATCCGCTTATAACCTTGCTGGGCAAGATGGGCAGTAGCGTCGTAAGCACCCCTCATGTTGTCGGATACCACGTAGTTGCACTCAAGGCCAGGTATATACCGATCAAACAATACTAACGGCAGCTGGCTATTTAACAACGATTCGATCGTGTCGCGCACCCCCTCAGAGGGCGTAATGATATAGCCATCAACATGTCGATCGCGGAAAAGCTGAATCAGCTCAATCGTTTTATCAGGCTGGTTGTCCGTGCTGCAATAAATGATTCGATACCCCTGGCTGTATGCCTTAGCTTCAATGAGACGGGCGATATTGGCAAAAAATGGGTTGGAAATATCTTCAATTACCAAACCGATTATTTTTGTCTTACCAGTGCGTAAACTTTTTGCCAGCTCATTCGGCTTGTATCCGACCTTTTGCACATGATCCAATACGCGCTTGGTCAACCCATCGCTTATCCGCTTTTCTTTAGCCTTCCCGTTGAGGATAAAAGAGACCGTGGTAACCGATACTCCCAAATCTTTTGCTATATCGCTGATTAATATTTTTTTCTTCATCGTATTGTATTGAGCACTTCATACTGCGACCGTTCGGACGTCCAGTCACACGGTTAATGACTCTTCTGGTTTCCGGTTTTAGCAACTAAAGCTTTATGTTTAGCAACAGTGAGCAAACGTATGGATTTTTTTTGGGGATTGAAAGAATAAAATTTAGCTTTACGGCAGATTATCACGCTAATTTTTTTTATGGTTATGCTAATGCGTTTGAGCACATTGATATTACTCCTCTTCGGCTGCCTGTTTTCAAGGGGCCAAGACTCGCTTATCAAATACGTGAACCCGTTCATTGGCACAGGTGGCCATGGCCACACGTTTCCGGGTGCAACCGTCCCTTTCGGCATGGTTCAGCTTAGCCCAGACAATGGCCGTGCTGGCTGGGATTGGTGCAGTGGTTATCATTACAGCGAAAGTTTGATCGCAGGATTCAGCCATATGCACCTCAGCGGCACAGGCATAGGTGACTGGTTAGACATTTCTGTGATGCCGTTGATGGCACCACTTGACGACACCGTCAAAGGCATTAAGGTGGGCTTTAGCCACGATAACGAACACGCCAGCCCTGGCTACTACCGGGTGGCGATGGACAACGGAATACAGGCCGAACTTACCACCACAGCGCGTTGCGGATATCACCGGTATACCTACCCACAAGGTACTACGCCCACGATCCGGCTTGACTTAGGCTTCCATCTCAATTGGGACAACCCTACGGAAACCCACATCAGCGTCATCAACGACAGTACGCTCGTAGGTTATCGTTACTCTACCGGGTGGGCTAAGGTACAGCGGGTATATTTCGCCGCTCGGACATCTGTCCCAGCTGCTAAGATCATCTTGGACGACGGCCAATCCGCTTCCGACATGGCAGATGTGGCCGAAACCTACGATATCGGCAACGGCGTGTCAGCCCAATTGGTGTTTGATAAAGATGAGCGAGCAATCGTCGAACTGAAAGTAGCGCTGTCGATGACCAGCTATGAAAAGGCGTTAGCCGCGCTGGTTGAAATCCCGGAATGGGATTTCCAACGCGTCAGGAAAGCCGCAGAAGCCCAATGGGAAGCGGAATTGCAAAAGGTCAGAATTAACACCGGCGACGAACGCCTAAAACGAGTATTTTACACTGCCCTGTACCATACGGCGATCGCCCCAACGCTGTACTCAGACAACGACGGGGAATACCAGAACGCTAACGGGGATTTACGCTCCATGCCAGAAAGCGCTCAGCGTTACACCTTGTTTTCGCTGTGGGACACCTTCCGCGCACTGAAACCACTTTTCACGATTACGCAACCCGAGCGCTATACCGACATGCTCAACAGCATGCTGGCATTTTACGACGAAAACGGCCTGCTCCCTGTATGGGATCTAAGCACCTGGGAAACCAATACGATGACAGGTTACCACGCGATTCCGGTACTCGCGGATGCCATACTGAAGGAATGGCCGGGCCTTGATGCCGAGCGTGCCTATGAGGCCATGCTAAAAAGTGCGTATCAGGACATTCGTGGTGTGCCGGAATATATTGAATATGGTTACCTCCCTCAGGACAAAGCCGGCGGCAGCGTCACGATAACACTGGAATACGCGTTTGACGATTGGTGCATTGCTCAGGTGGCGAAAAAGCTTGGCAAGACGGCCGACTATGCCACATTCACGAATCGGTCGAAGTCCTTTACTCACCTTTTCGACAACCAGACAGGCTTCATGCGCGCCAAGAATAGCGATGGGCAGTTCGTAACGCCATTCGATCCTTTTTGGTCTGAACATGACTTCGACAAAAGCCAATATATTGAAGGAAATGCATGGCAGCATTCCTTTTTTGTACCGCATGATGTGCGTGGACTAGCCAGCCTATATGGTGGCAACCAAGGATTAAGTGCCAAGCTTGATGAGCTATTCTCAGCGCCCTCGAAAATGACCGGAGACAATATCTCTCCAGATGCAAGTGGCTTTATCGGCCAGTACGCGCATGGCAATGAACCGAGCCATCACATCGCCTATATGTACACCTATATCGGCGAACCCTGGAAAACACAGGAACGTGTACGCCAGGTTGTCGATTCGATGTACCAAGATGAACCAGACGGCTACGCGGGCAATGAAGACGCCGGACAGATGAGCGCTTGGGCGGTGTGGAGTATCGCAGGGCTTTACCCCGTAAATCCGGCCAGCGGTGAATATGTCTTTGGGAGCCCATCAGCCGATGAAACGGTATTCTCAATGCCAAACGGCAAACAATTCACCATCCGCGCTGAAAACAACAGCCCTCAAAACAAATATATCCAGTCGGCCACCCTGAACGGAGCGCCTTATGAAAACACGTACATACGGCACAAAGGTATGCTCAATGGCGGCGAGCTGGTGTTTAAGATGGGGCCAAAACCCAGCAAGCGCTTCGGCCAGAAACCGGAAACGTGGCCCAAATCTGGCTAAAATTGATACGCCAGTCCAACTTCCAGATAGTGCAGATTGGGATAATCCGTGCCTACAAGCAGCGATTGATACCCAAAATTGATATCAAACCGCTGGTCAAATGAATAACCCATAACCGGATTTAAAGCAAAGCCAAAACGGCGATGTAGACCGTTATAACCGCTCCCCCCGTTCAATTCCAGGTACGCCGAATGGTTACCCACTGGGGTACTTGCGGATGCCCTCCACCCTTTATCGAACAGGTTAATCCGATGCCCGACCATCAGATAGACGGTGCTGATATTGTCGTATTTCCCATTGTCAAAAGCACTGAAGAACGGTCCGTTCTTAGGTTCCGAATGTGTTGCCTTCGCCGTAAACAAAAAACGGTTGCCGCCGGCATGGCTTGAGGGCAACAGCCACTTCAAATGGCCGCTAAGCCCCAGCCGATAATTTGTTGCATGATAATGCCCGAGCAATCCGACAGAAAGCCGGTGGTTGGGATCCGGTTCTTCCTGTGCGAACAGGAGAAACCGGATCAAGACCAAGAGAGCTCCGATTACACATGTTTTCATAGGCCAATGTTTTATATCATGTCTTTCACGACATGATAAGTTAATAACAAAAAAAAAATGCCCTGGTTTTCAGGGCATTTAATTTAGTGTTCTGTTCTATTTTGAAAACTTCAAGCCTCGCTTTTTTCCGGCTTTGGGATTAACACTTTACGTGAAAGCTTCAGTTTCCCTTGCTTGTCAATATCCAATAACTTAACCGTCACCATGTCGCCGACATTGAAGATGCCATCCATTGTTTCGAACCGCTTCCAATCGATTTCTGAAATATGAAGCAAGCCGTCTTTACCGGGGATGATCTCAATAAACGCACCGAACGGCATGATTGATTTCACCTTTCCTTCATAAATTTCGCCAATTTCGGGCTTAGCGGCAATGGCTTTTATCCGGCGCACAGCATCATCAATTGAAGCCTTATTTTCCGCAAACACCTGTACCACGCCTTTGTTATCCACCTCTTCGATGGCGATAGTTGCTCCTGTCTCACGCTGCATCTCCTGAATAATTTTCCCACCGGGGCCGATAACAGCACCGATATACTCCTTATCAATGGTAAAGCTAACGATGCGAGGAGCATGCGGCTTGTAGTCAGCACGCGGCTCGGCAAGGGTCTTTTTCATCTCCTCGAGGATGTGCAATCTGGCTTCCCGCGCTTGATCCAACGCTTGGGTAAGCACCTCCCATTTCAAGCCGTGAATCTTCAGGTCCATCTGGCAGGCGACTATTCCTCTTTCTGTACCGGTCACTTTAAAATCCATATCGCCCAGATGGTCTTCATCGCCAAGGATGTCACTCAAGATCGCATACTTGCCCGTCTTTTCGTCGGTAATCAAGCCCATTGCGATACCGGACACTGGGGCCTTCAACTTTATTCCGGCGTCCATAAGTGCCAATGTACCCGCGCAGACAGTAGCCATGGAGGAAGATCCATTTGATTCAAGGATATCAGACACCACACGGATGGTATAAGGATTTTCATCACCGACAGGCAATACCTGCTTCAGCGAACGCATCGCCAAGTTCCCGTGGCCGACCTCACGCCTGCCTGGCCCTCTGTTCGGACGCACCTCTCCAGTTGAAAAGGCCGGAAAATTATAATGGAGGATAAACTTATTATACCCATGGATAAATGCTCCGTCAATCATCTGCTCATCGTCTTTAGCGCCAAGCGTGACCGAGGTGAGGGACTGCGTTTCGCCGCGGGTGAACACAGCCGATCCATGCGCTGCTGGAAGGTAATCTACCTCGCTCCATATCGGACGTACGGTACGAGCATCACGGCCGTCAAGCCTGATTCCTTCGTTCAATATCAAATTGCGTACTGCCTCATACTGCACGTCGTGGAAATATTTTTTAATGAGAAATGCGGTATCATCATCCATTTCCTCTTCACCGAAGTTCGCCTCCACAAACGCCGCTCCGATCTGCTTGAATTGCTCGCTACGGGTATGCTTAGGCAATGAGGATTTAGCGACCGCATAAACCTGATCATAGGTAGCGGCGAAAATCCGATCGCGCAACTCGGGATTAGTTGGCTCATGCGAATATTCGCGCTTAGCCGGTTTACCTACCAATTGAGCCAGCTCCACCTGAGCCTGCACTTGCATTTTAATAGCGTGGTGAGCAAACTCAATAGCTTCAACCATTTCAGTTTCCGAAATTTCTTTCGCCTCACCTTCTACCATCACAATATCGTTGGCCGAACCGGCGACGATAAACTCCAAGGTTGCGCGTTCCAGCTCACTCAACAAGGGATTGATGACCAGCTTTCCATCGACCTTGGCAACACGTACCTCTGAGATAGGGCCATTGAATGGTATGTCGGACACAGCGATTGCGGCTGAAGCGGCCAAGCCCGCCAATGCATCCGGCATGATGTCTTTATCAGCGGATATCAGGGAAATCATTACCTGGGTATCCGCGTGGTAATCCTCGGGAAACAGCGGCCTCAACGCGCGGTCTACCAACCGCGAAATAAGAATCTCATAATCCGACAGGCGTGCCTCCCGCCTTAAAAACCCACCGGGGATGCGGCCAGCCGCGGCATATTTTTCCTGATAATCTACCGAAAGCGGCAGAAAGTCCGTTCCAGGCTTGGCTTCCTGTGCAGAAACCACTGTGGCCAGGAGCATGGTTTTACCCTGTTTGACCACCACCGAGCCATCGGCTTGTTTGGCCAATTTTCCGGTTGAAATCTCGATTTGGCGGCCTTCGCCCATATCGATTGTTGTTTTTACTTCGTTGTAACTCATTTGTTGTTTCCATGCGGTGTGCCGTTCGTCTTTAGGCAGCGCACCATTTCTCTATAATTGACCTTTTGAACTCTGCACAAAGGTAATAAAAATAAAAAGCCATCCGTCAATCTGCGGATGGCCTCATTTAAAAATTTTACCTGAAAGTTATTTGATGATATCACGCAACCCAAGCCCCTTGATAATCGCCCGATAACGCTCGATGTCCTTGTTGTAGAGGTATTTCAACAACGACCGACGCTTACCTACCAGTTTCTGCAATGAGCGCTGGGTAGCAAAATCTTTCCTGTTCTTTTTCAAATGCTCCGTCAAGTGAGCAATCCGTTTGGTGAACAAAGCCACCTGTCCTTCCGCCGATCCGGTGTTTTCGGCGCTTCCGGCAAATTCGGCGAAGATGTCCGCCTTGTACTCTTTACTTAAATACATTACTTGAATAATATTAAAGCGTTGATAAAATAATTAACTGTGCGCAAATGTACGTGAATTCCGGTTACTTTCCAAATAACTGCAACATTATGAGCATTGAACAAACTACTGCAAAGGGTAAGGGGCGTTGATCTACCTGGCTCCTACGCTTTGTCACACTTTAATATAAATACCTTTCCGATCCAGCAGGAAGCAAATCGCCCAACACAGCGCTAGGAAAGCCAATGCATAGCAAATTGACCCCACTTCCGGCGGCCCGGGTATTTTCGCACACACTTCGGTATAGAACCACCGGAGCGGCGTGGTATCCCCCACCCTCACCAGCCCGAGCAGTCGGGGCAGTGCGCCGCTGAGGACAAAAATAAACAAAGGATTTTTGCCGAACACGTCAAAAAACCTCGTGAGTCCGTTCCGCACATCCCGAATCTCGATGAACCAAATCATTGTTCCGATAGTCAACAGCGCGAGTCCCGTAGTATGAAGGACATATGAACTCGTCCATATTTTTTTATTAATGGGGAACGCAAGCCCCCAGAACAACCCCAACAACACTAATAGTACAGCCACCACAAACAATCCGCTCAGCATACTATAAATGGGCTCGGCTGATGGCCGCGATTTCGGCCACAACCATTCCACGCTACCCTGCGCCCTGATATACCGGCCGGTGAGATAGCCCAGCACGACCTGTACAATGGACGGCAGCGTGCTCACCAAGCCTTCCGGATCAAAGGGAACACCTTCTCCCTTGTATAGGTGGGCTACGCCTAGCACCTGCTTATCAATGGCCGTACCGAACCAACCCGCCAAGCTGTAAGGATCCGAACCCCCAAACGTGGCACATAGCACCCAATACACCAATAATATCAACCCCGACACGCCAATCACCCACTTCTCTTTTAGGTAGTAAACCAAGATCGAAGCAAAGCAATAAGCCAGGGCGATCCGTTGCAGCACGCCCAATATCCGGATACCACTGCTGGGATCCGCCGGATTGACCCAGTGCTTCATCACCAACTCCCCTTCACGCCATTGGAGAAATGGCCACCAATTCAGCAGCAAACCAATACCGAATATCAGCGCGGTGCGTTTCAGCACCTTTCTCCAGAAAACCATATCCCCCGCTTCACGCAAGCGAGGCATTACAAACGCCATAGCATTCCCAACTGCAAATAGGAAGAAAGGGAATACCAAGTCTGTCGGGGTACAGCCGTGCCAGTCGGCGTGCTTCAAGGGCGAAAAAAGGTGCGACCAGCTTCCTGGGTTGTTTACCAGAATCATCAATGCCACGGTGGCTCCGCGGAATACATCAAGGGAATGGTATCTGTTGTTCATCTTGTCAAATCAGTGATCGGGGCGGTTGGGACCAAAAGTAAACCGAATTAAATTAAAAAGGAAAATATCCAGTCGGAAGCTGAAACCACAAACCGTATCATCTTATAAACCAACGAAATAACACGTCTTAACATTTTTTTTTAAAAAGATTTTATTCAAATGTCAAGAATTTATTAAGTTTGCATAAGTTATTAATTTAGCGGCACCGATTCATTACTAAATTGTGAAACTCCACCGAACAGACCAGCTAAGAAAAGCGATATTCAAGTTGCTTTATTACAAAGGTGCATTATCCTTGGCCGAGCTGAGTGCGTATACCAATAAAAGCGTACCCAACATCACCAGCATCATGAATATCTTTGTAAAAGACGGCTATGTGGTAGAAGATGGACTGGCCCCTTCCACGGGGGGTAGGCGGCCCGTTAAGTACCGGCTCAACGAAAAAATGAAACGGTATGTTCTGGCTATTGCAATGGATCAGTTTATCACTCGGATTGTTCTGTACAACCTGGTAAATGAAGCCGTACATCCCGAGGCAGGCTTTTCCCTTCCGCTGCAGAACAATCCGGAAGCGCTCCAACAGCTGAGCGTATCTATCGATAAATACCTCACGTCATCCACCGTTCGGCGTACACATATTGTTGGCATCGGCATTGCCATGCCGGGGTTTATAGATATTGAAAAGGGCGTGAACGCCAGTTTTCTTACCGATACGGGCGATGTAGGGTTGCGAGACTGGATAACCAAGCGTACGGGCATCCCTACTTACATTGAAAACGATTCAAGCGCCATCGCCATTGCTGAACTGCATTTTGGGGCTGCAAAGGATATGCAGGATGTGATGGTCGTGAACATGGGCTGGGGCGTCGGGTTGGGAATGATTGTCAATGGCAGTTTATTCAGGGGACACAACGGCTACGCCGGGGAGTTCAGCCACATACCGCTTTCCCACTCCAACAAGCTTTGCTCCTGCGGAAAACGTGGTTGTTTGGAGGTGGATGCATCATTACTCGTAGCCGTCGAAAACGCCAAGCAAGCCATTGCCAATGGCACCAACTCACGGCTCGAAAAGCTATTTTTAGATCATAGCAAAGCAGAGGGTGACCACCTTATTGAAGCGGCCTGTAGCGGCGACCAGTTAGCTGTTGCATCACTTTCGGATGCGGCCTTTATGATGGGCAAAGGCATTGCCACGCTAATTCACATCATGAATCCCAGGCGAGTGGTCATCAGTGGACGGGGGTCGGCAGCTGGCAGGCTACTACTGCCGCCCGTGCAACGGGCCATCAATGAATTTTGTATTCCGCGATTGGTTGAAAACACCGAAGTGGTGGTGTCCGAATTGAGCTACCAAGCCGAGCTGTTAGGCGCAGCAAGCCTGGTGATTGAAAATTATCAATTGGGCCAACACGTTGATGCAGGGCTAAATGCAACTGCGCGGAAGTTAAGTATCTCTTGATCAAAGTCTTTTTTTTAACCAAATAAAAACAACACAAAACATGAGAATTTTTTACGTAAAGTGTTGCATGGTGATCATGGCCTTGTTTGGCACGGCGACCATAATCCATGCACAGCAGACCGTCTCCGGGGTCGTGACGGATGCAAATGGCCCGCTGCCGGGGGTAAGTGTCTCGGTACAGGGGACCACAAGGGGTACGCAGACTGATACCGACGGACGTTACTCGATCCAGGCGTCACAGGGTGAGACACTGCGATTTTCCATCATTGGTTATCAGATGCAAGAAGTTAAGGTTGGCGCTTCTAACACGGTTAATGTTCAGCTCAAAGAAGACGCAAGCGAGCTTGGTGAAGTAGTGGTAACCGCAATGGGTATCAAACGCGAGCAACGCAAACTTGGATACGCGGTATCTACGGTAAGCGGCGCTGAAATTACTCAAGCGGCACCAACCAACTTCGCTTCGGCATTATACGGCAAGGCCACCGGTGTGAGCATTAACACAAACGCTGGCGGTGGAAATTCGGCTGTAGCGATCGACATCCGGGGAAACATGAACTCCATCAGTTTCCAGCGTCAACCCCTCCTAGTAGTCGATGGCGTCATCACACGAAATGGCGAAGCGAATAACGATGGTTACTGGGCGGATCAGCGCATTAGGGGCAATGGAATCTTGGACATCAATCCTGAAAACATCGAAAGCATTAATATCCTGAAAGGTGCTGCGGCGTCCGCCCTGTACGGTTCCGATGCTGCGGCAGGTGTTATTGTAGTAACCACAAAAAGTGGGCGTGGCTCTGACGGATTTGGCGTTGAGTTCAGCGCTACCTACGGCATCGAACAAGTCGGCGTATTGCCGGATTACCAATTTGATTTCGGTGTAGGATACGAAAGAAGTATAGCTCAAGCTAATTTCGGCACTAACGACGCCGGCTTTATCGAGCGTGTAGTGCAGAATGGCCGAATATGGCTGGGCGACCCGACTAATTCAAATACGGTCAGTGTCCCTGCACCCAGCCATTTGAGCAATGGTGACATTGTCCGGCATCCTCATTTTGGCGGATGGGCGCAATTCGGCCCACGTTTTGACGGAAAGGAAACTTTGTATTGGGATGGCCAACTTCGCCCCTACGTCGCTCACCGAGACAACTATCAGCAGTTCTATAGGAATGGTCACAATGGCATTTACAATATTGCAATATTTAACAGCGCGGTTAACGGCAATTACCGCTTTTCCTATACGAGAAATGACTATCAAAGCGTGATGGAAAGTGGCCCGCAGGGCAAAAACACCTTTAATCTGAATTCCTCATACATTGTTACGCCAAAGATCTCTGTCGACTTAGTGGCGAACTATGTCAACGAACAAATCACCAACCGCCCACACATGATTGACCGACTGACCAACAACTACACCGGATTCTTAAGCCCAGCTCAGGACATTCGCTGGTTTATGGATCGGTACCGGACTTCCCGCGGTTTCAAATATGTGACATCAGCCAACCGTCAAAATGACCCTGAAGAGGCATTTGTACTACCGACGGCAGGAACAGACTATATGGACTATTTTTGGCACCAACGAGAAAATCAGCTGATCGAACGAAACAATAGGCTGATGGGAGCTGCGACCGTCACTTACAATATTTTAGAGAGTTTATCAATCCGTGGCCGGTTGGGCACGGACTTCACCAATCAATCTCGGGAGCACAAACAATCTAACGAAGTACCGTTACACGTTGGCACATCGGGTGGATATAGCACTGGATCCGACCGTCTACAATTTACTTACGGAGATCTGTTGCTTAGTTATAACACTCAACTATCTGATCGGATCGGACTATCTGCACAGGCTGGCTATCAGGCACGTGAAGAAAGCTATGTGTTTACAAATCAAACCACGCGGGGCGGATTGTCGACGGTTAATTGGTTTAGTCTATCTGCATCCAACCAGATTTCGGGTGGAACATCTACTCGGCAGACATTGGTTAAAGACGGATTGTTTGCAATCCTTGGATTTGACATCAATAACTACCTATTTGTAGAGGGATCGCTTCGCCAGGAGCGTGCCTCGACACTCGCTCCGGGAAATAACGTATTTTATTTCCCTTCAGTAAGTTCAGCTTTTGAATTGAGTAACGCGTTTACACTTCCCTCTTTCGTCGATTACAGCAAGCTTAGAGCTTCATACGGCGTCGTCGGTAACCCGCCCGTTCCCTATGCGACAAACGTGGTCTATAACGCTAACTCAGCAAGCGGCACACCTACGCTAAATCCTCAAACTGAGTACGGAAATAATGAATTGCGCAATGAAATCAAGCATGAATTTGAAATCGGCTGGGAAACCCAATTGGTAGGCAACCGCATAGGTTTCGACGTCACATACTACAATAACAATATTGTCGATATGATTCTACCGCTTGACGTAGCTTATAGCACAGGGGCACAACGGATCATGCAAAATGTCGGCAACATGCGGAACTATGGTTTGGAACTCGGCCTATCGGGCACTCCCATCCGAAATAACGCCTTTTCTTGGGATTCGCGCATCAATTTTGGCTTCAACAGAAACCGGGTTACCGCTTTGCAGGATGGCATGAGTGAAATCAACCACTTTGATGTAGATGGCGGATCGATTTATGTGCGTTCGAGGGTGGGACATGCCGCAGGTGATATATTCACCTATACCCTCTCCCAGCACCAAAATGGAGAGCTATTAGTGGGAGAAAACGGCCATTACGTACCAAACTTTAGCCAGATGGTCCATGCTGGCAACATCCAGCCCAAGGTTGTAGGTGGATTTCTAAACAGCTTTAGTTATAAAGGAATAATGCTGAATACCGTGATCGACTTCCGTTTCGGCGGCCAAGTATTTTCTCCTGCTATTCACTACGGTCGAAGTGCCGGCATGTTTACTGAGACCTTACCTGGCCGTGATGAACAGACGGGAGGTATACCTTACTACCGAAATGCCGATGGCAACTTCGTTCAAGTGCCCGCAGGCACAAGTGTTGGACCTAATGGTGAGGCAATCTTTAATGACGGAATCATTCTGGGTGGAGTAACAGCCAATGGAGAGCCTAATACGCGAATTATTGAAGCGGGGGCATACTACCGTTTGAGCCATGGCTGGGGTGCTTTTCCAGGACAAGGGGTAACGGGAACCTATGAGCGCGCGATATTCGACAATGACTTTATACGTATGCGAGAAATCGCATTGACGTACACGTTGCCATCTGGTATTGCCGACAGGCTAAAAGCAAGCCGTGTTGCCATTTCTGCTTACGGTAGAAACCTTTTCTTTTTGCATAAAACCATACCTCATCTGGATCCTGAAGCAACCATCGGAACGGACTGGTTGACGCGGGCGAATATCGGTAATGCAGGTATTGTACCACGGTCATTCGGACTCACGTTGCGCGCCGCATTTTAAGAGAATAAGTCAATGAATTTTAACAAATGCAACAATCATGAAAAATAAACATATTATATATGCGACGCTGGTACTTGTTTCAGCACTTTCGTTGGCATCCTGCACTAAAACGGATTTCGACGACAATTACTATGATCCTGAACGCTCGGTATATGCGGATGTTCCTAAACTATTTACGGGCCTACTTTACAATCATGACCGTAGAAGCGCCCATAATATTTTTCCGAGGTATTTCCACTTCTTTACATTTCGCGTCCCCATGTTAGGCACGTACTCGCAAACATACGGCTACCAATCCGCTAACGGAAGGTATGAGCAGAATCCCGCCTATACGCAAGATTACTGGAGCTTATTTTATACCTCCTATGTTGCTTCCTACCGCGAACTTCAGCGACACATTGAGGCTTCCTCTCCAGAGGAGCAAGAGGGATACCGATTGTTTCAGGAGACTGCAAATATTTTCTTCTATGACCAAGCCACCCAAGTAGTGGATATGTGGGGTGATATTCCCTTTTTCGAAGCGGGGCAGCTTGTTCAAAGCGGTGGCGTCATTCGCAATGCGCCTTTTGACTCGCAAGAAGAAATATACAGTTTTATTTTGAATGATCTGAAGCGGATCGCAGATTGGCTCAATACCGCAGAAATTACTCCGTTCTATAAGTCTATGTTCAATGGTGCGGATATCCTTAATGAAGGAGACATCGAGGGTTGGAAGATTTATGCTAATTCGCTCCGACTTAGACTGGCCATGCGCATTTCTTACCAAAACGATGCCAAGGCTCGGGAAATAGCCGCAGAGATAATCAACAATCCCTCGGTTTACCCTATCATTACAAATAACCAGAATTCGGTAAAAATCGACGCTCGCGGTGATCAACTGCGCTCAGTCGTCGTTGATGACGGAGCCGGTATCCGTGGAGGACTGGAATCTGGGGGGAGGAACATCGCGCCGGGTGTTATGATTAATGAATACATGAACCCCGCAAATGACCCCAGACTATATGCTATGTTTTCCCGCAACCGCGAAGGCCAGTATCGCGGTCTTGACCCCACACTCACTTCAACTCAACAGGCCGATCTGATTTCCGCTAACATGATCTCCCGTTTGGATTCAGCCACGTACAGTACAAATGACAAGTATCCCGGCATTCTGATTACAGCGGCCGAAATCAGCTTCTTCAAAGCGGAAGCCGCTGAACGCTGGGGAGTCGGAAATGCGGCTGAAGAATATGAGCGGGGCATACGGCAATCCATCGATTTCATCTATTACATCAATAGTTTGAATGACAATGCCGACGGCACGAGCTATACGCCTAAGACCCCACCGACGCCCGCCGCAATCAATGCGTTTCTTAGTCACAATCTCATCCGTTACGAAGGCAGCCAAGAAGAACGACTGGAAAAAATCGGCATACAGCGGTGGATAAACTTCGGCGTGATGCAGGCGCATCAAGCATGGGCAGAGTACCGCAGAACTAAATACCCCGCCTTGACCTTTTCCCGAGACAATAATTCCGTTCAGGCTCCAGAACCGCCTAACAGGTTGCTGTACCCGGAAAACGAACGGATGTACAACGCTGAAAATTACAACGCTGTAAGAGCATATGATACACCGCAAAACAAGGTATTTTGGGATGTAAAATAATCGAAAACCGTGTGAAAGAGCCGCCTTTTCCTGCGGCTCTTTCTATTTCTGGCTAAAAGATTGTTGACGGTAAAGTTGCTTAGCAAACGTAGCACAGAAATTTGAATATCACATTTGAACAAATCAAGCGTTAGATGTATGGACCAAAAAACACGGAGTTATGAAAACAAAACCGAAAATTAAGAAAATAAAAACAACGGTATTTGTGTTCGCTTGGCTGTTGCTATTTGTATTGGCATCCTGCGAGAAAAGAGACCAGCAGTTTGAAGAAGATGTTTTCAGGGTGACTTATTTACGCCCATCGGACGGCTGCCCCAGCGGGCCTTTGATCCAGTTTAGGGAAAAAGATGCCGAACGTCTAAAGCATTTTCTTCCAAAAGGCCATCCAGAGGAGCACGCCCATTATGGCCCCATATCAGCCACCAATTTGGATAACACTTATAACGCTGGGCAATCTCTTGTGATAAAGATTCGCCAGCCTATCGGAAATGAATATCCATTTTGCACGGCTAATATACCATGGTACACAAGCGTTTACGTGCTTGAAGTACAGACGAAGTGAACTAAACGACTTACAGGATCAAAGTCAATGCTACTTACTAATACTGCCAGAGCGACCGAGTTTGTATGGATCAACATCAATTGTTAGACTTATGATTTCTAAGAATAAACACAATACACTATTTCTTTTTTTTATTTCCTTCACGGCTGTTTCCTACGCCCAGCACCACAACATATCCGCCGGATATATCCCGCCATCCGACCCCTTGGTGCAGCAGAACCTCGAAGAATGGCAGGACCTGAAATTCGGCCTTTTTATGCATTGGGGCACCTATAGCCAATGGGGTATCGTAGAGAGCTGGAGCCTCTGCCCTGAAGATGAGGGGTGGACGGTGAGACGCGGCCCCCATTCGGATAACTACTTTGAATACAAGAAGGCTTACGAAAACTTGCAAACAACGTTTAACCCCACAGTATTCAACCCCGAAAAATGGGCGCAAGCAGCACAGCAGGCGGGCATGAAATACGTGGTCTTCACCACCAAGCACCACGATGGCTTCGCGATGTTTGATACCAAGCAGAGCGACTACAAGATCACCGACGCGAAGACTCCTTTTTCAAGCAGTCCACGTGCCGACGTGACCAAGGAAATCTTCCACGCATTCCGCGATAAGGGCTTTAAAATCGGGGCGTATTTTTCAAAACCCGACTGGCATACCGAACATTATTGGTGGCCCTATTTCCCGCCGAAGGACCGCAATGTGAATTACGATCCCGGTAAATATCCTGAGCGGTGGAATAAATTCAAGCAGTTTACCTATAATCAGATAGAAGAGCTGATGACGAATTACGGCAGGGTGGATATCCTGTGGTTGGACGGGGGATGGGTGCGGCCGCTGGCATCAGTGGATACGACGGTCGACTGGCAGCGTACTATCAAAGTGGAACAGGATATCGATATGCCTCGCATTGCCGCCATGGCACGCCGGCACCAGCCCGGCCTATTGGTGGTAGACCGTACCGTGCCGGGCGAGTTTGAAAACTATGTCACACCCGAACAGCAGGTGCCCGACAAACCGCTGGATATCCCTTGGGAAAGCTGCATGACGATGGGAAATTCGTGGAGTTATGTACCGGACGATACGTACAAACCAGCGCGCGACATTGTGCACACGCTTATCAAAATCGTTTCCCGCGGGGGCAATTACCTTCTCAACATCGGCCCCGGCCCGCATGGCGACTGGGATCCAGACGCCTATGATCGCCTGCGGGCTGTGGGCGGCTGGATGGCGATCAACGGCGGGGGGATTTACGCCACCCAACCGGTAGCGCCGTATAGCAACGGCGACAACATTTATTACACCCGTCAAAACGATGGCAGCGCAACTTATGCATTCATGCTGTCAGCAGAAGGCACGGTTGAACTACCTGCAACCGTTCGGCTGGTTATGCCGAAAGGCCAATCCGTCAAACAGGTGGAATTGCTGGGCATCGGCAAACTCCGGTTCAAAGAAACGGACGGTGCATTGGAAATCACCATACCGAAAAACAGACGCCAACCGGCAGACTTACGGTATGCCGCCGTGTTTAAATTAACGCATTGATGATCAATAAGCATAGCACGATGAAACTTGCATCGATATTTATTCAAGCCGCCGCTGCGTTGGCCGTCCTGGTACTGCCAGATGTGCAGGCGCAATCCCTGCACCGCTTCACCGAAGCCCTCTACATCGAGGTTCCGTACAGCTATGGCCGCGAGGCCGTCTATACGGATGAGTTACTGTGGCATTACCACAGGGGTTCGCTAACCACGCCTGCACCGGGACAGGCATTGGAAGGCAGCACCGCCGGAGAAGGCACTGCCGTGTGGTCGCCGGTTACCGCCGACACCTCCGGCTTCTTCCGCCCCCGACCCGGCGCGGGCGGCAATCTGAATAGCCCGAATAATCCGGCTGGGCCGGGGCGGATCGATCGCCAAAGCAGCCAAACACCGCGCACTCTCCAACGCTGGCGTCCGGGTCCCAGCTACATATATACGACATACCGGTCGCCAAAAGCGCAAAGCGCCGTACTCAATATCCGTGGCAACAGTGCCGTGCTGGTCAACGGGGAACTGCATGCGGGCGATCCCTACCGGCTGGGTTGGATGGCCATTCCCGTAAACCTGAAAAAGGGGCTGAATGAATTTTACATCCGCGGATTGTTCGTGGCGGCCGAACTCCACTTTCCCCAAAGCGAGGTATACATAGATCCGACGGATGCCACCCTGCCCGATATCGTTGAAGGCAAAGACAACAGCCAGCTGGTCGCCGGCCTCGTGGTGGTAAACACCACATCGAAACCGCTGGTCAATCTGTCCATAAGCAGTACCGTGCAGGGGAAAACCGTTTCGGCCACCGTACCTGCTATCCTTCCCTACAGCAGCCGCAAGGTGGCTGTGCCCATTGACGGGTCGGGCGTAACGCAAACGGGCGACGTGCCGTGCCTCATCGCCCTGAAAGGGCCGGGCAGGGCGGCCCATGAACAGCCGATCTCGCTGCGGAGTGTTTCCGCCGCTACGCCCTATCGCGTCACATTTATCAGCGGCATAGACGGCAGTGTACAGTATTATGCCGTTAATCCGGCAAGCACGGGGGAAAAGCCGGGCGATGCACTGTTTTTTTCCGTACACGGTGCAGGCGTGGAAGCACTTGGGCAGGCACAGGCGTATACCGCAAAGGATTGGGGCACGCTGGTAGCTCCCACCAACCGTCGGCCGCGTGGCTTCAACTGGGAAGACTGGGGGTGCCTCGATGCACTTGAAGTGCTCAACCTGGCCCGGCAGTCGCTCCGCCCCGATACGCAGCGCATTTACCTGACCGGCCACTCCATGGGCGGCCACGGTACGTGGTTCCTCGGCGCCACCTATCCGGATAAGTGGGCGGCTATCGCGCCCTGCGCTGGATACCCTACGCTAAAGGGCTACGGATCAGCCGACGGACTGATACCCGAAAAGGGCCGGAATGCGCTGGAAGACATGCTGCTGCGTGCCAGTAACCAGAGCGATGTGATCGCCTATGCCTCAAATTATAAGCCGTTAGGCATTTACATCCTGCATGGCGATGCCGACCGTACGGTGCCTGTTGAATATGCCCGGCAGATGCGGAAGGTGCTCGGCGACTTCCACCCCAACTTCGCTTACTACGAATATCCTGGCGGATCGCACTGGTACAGCAATGAAAGCGTGGACTGGAAACCGCTGTTTGACTACTTCCAATGGCACAGGCGCAAAGTGGATACCGCCGTGCACCATATCGACTTCACGACGGCCAATCCCGGCATATCGGCTTCTTACTATTGGGCATCCATCGACCAACAACAGGAACCGCTGATCTATTCGCGTATCGTACTTGACCGCGACGTAAAGGCGGGAACGATAAACGGAAAAACCGAAAACGTCGGCCTGCTGCGCCTTGATATCGGCGCGTTCGCCCCGGGACAGCCTGTCCACATACGCCTGGATAGCCTGAATGAAGTCAGCTATCAACGTGCCGAAACCGATCTGCTTTACCTGCGGCGTGAGGCCAACAGCTGGCGGATAACCGAACCGCCAGCACACGCCGAGAAAGGGCCGCACCGCAACGGAAGCTTCAAGGAAGCTTTCAACCACCGGATGGTTTATGTGTACGGCACCCGCGGTACTGACGAGGAAAACCGCTGGGCCCTGGAGAAAGCCCGCTACGATGCTGAATCATGGTATTACCGGGGCAACGGTGCATTTGACATCGTGGCAGACACCGAGTTTGACCCCAGGGTGTATGCCAACTGCAACATCATTCTGGTTGGCAACGCCTCCACAAACAGCGCATGGCACAGCTTATTGTCCGACTGCCCGATCAGGGTGGATCGCTCGGTAGTTCGGATAGGAAGCCGGTACCACCAGGGTGACGATCTTGGCGGATATTTCAGTTGGAAGAAGCCGGGAAGTGATCACTTTTCCGTTGGCGTGATCACCGGCACGGGCATCAAGGGCATGCGTGCTGCGGCGGCCAACCAGTATTTTGCCGGTGCCAGCGGATTCCCGGACTACCTCTTCTTTGAGTTCGATATGCTGAAGCATGGATCCGATCATGTGGTCGATGCCGGATACTATACCAATCAATGGGAGATTAATCAATGAAACGATACTTCATATCAGCCTGTTTAGCTACATTTATCGGAACGGCCCGCCCGGCACAACAGCTGGTACCCCCCGATTCTATACGCGGAAAAATGCAATGGTTCGCTGATGCGAAGCTCGGCATCTTCATCCATTGGGGCATCTACGCCGTAGACGGGTTGAGCGAAAGCTGGAGCTTCCACAACGGCGATGTGCCTTATGACGCCTACATGAACCAGCTCAAGGGCTTTACCGCCACGCACTACGACCCCGAGGCATGGGCGGCGCTGATTAAAAAGAGCGGCGCCCGGTATGCGGTTATCACGACCAAGCATCATGACGGCGTGGCGCTTTGGGATACCCAGCAAGATCACTACAGCACGGCGAGGCATACTCCCGCGGGGAAAGACCTGCTTACCCCGTTTTATCGCGCCCTTGACCGGCACGGTATCAAACGTGGCGCTTATTTCTCTTTACTGGACTGGAGCCACCCCGACTACCCGGGCTTCCTGAAAGACAGCAGCCGCTACGCCATAGCAGATAACCCCGGACGCTGGCAACGGTTCCTTGCATTCAACCGGGCGCAAATGGATGAACTCACCAAGCAATTCAACCCTGACCTGTGGTGGTTCGATGGCGATTGGGAACACAGCGCCGACGCATGGGATGCCGCAGGTATCCGCCGACGGCTGCTTGCCGCAAACCCGGCAACGATCATCAACGGCCGGCTGCAGGGCTATGGCGACTACGATACACCCGAACAGAACTTTCCGGTTACGCGCCCCCGGTTCGATTGGTGGGAGCTGTGCATGACCACCAACAACAACTGGGGGTACCGGCCGAGCGATACCGCTTGGAAAACACCTTACGAGATCATTACCATTTTTGCCGATGTGATCGGAAATGGTGGCAACCTCCTGCTTGACATTGGCCCAAAAGCCGATGGCACCATCCCCCCGCAGCAAATAGACATCCTCGAGGCGCTGGGCGACTGGACGGAAAAACACGAAAAGGCCATCTTTGGCACGGTTGCCGGGTTGCCACAAGGTCATTTCCACGGTCCCTCCACCTTGTCGAAGGACTCGACGTCGCTGTACCTGTTCATACCGGGAAAAGCGCAGGGTCCGGTCGTTGTCAAGGGGCTGTCCAATGATATTGTCCGTGTCTCCGACGTGGCTACCGGAACTCCAGCTCCGCATAAGATCGTGGGCAAGATCTCCTGGAGCCCCGTACCGGGACTGGTCTATATCGACATCCCCCAGGAAGCACAGGATGCGTACATGAATGTGCTGGAAATCAAGCTCGACGGTCCGCTCAAGTTATACCGAGGCCACGGAGGGCTGGGCGCAGAATGAAAAAGCAATTTAAATGGATGCCTCTTGTATGCGCATTGGTTCTGCTTTGTGTACAAACGGTCCGGGCACAGGACTTTTCAGTAATTGCCTATTACACCGGTGATGACAAAGCCATTGACCGCTATGAAGTCGACAAGTTGACCCACATCATCTTCAGTTTCGGACATCTGAAGGATGGCCTTTTCCGTATTGACGACGGCCGGGATACCGCGGCCATCCGGCATCTCGTATCACTGAAGCAGCAACGCCCGCAACTGAAGATCATGCTCTCCCTGGGCGGCTGGGGTGGCTGCGAACCGTGTTCCGATGCCTTTTCCACGGCAGGTGGCCGCCAGCGCTTTGCCCGGTCTGTCAAAGAAGTAAACGACTACTTCGGCACGGATGGCATTGACCTGGATTGGGAATATCCCGCCATCCCGGGGCATCCGGGACATCCATACAAACCGGAAGACCGCGAAAACTTTACCGCCCTGGTTGCTGCGCTCCGAGAGGTGCTGGGCGATAGCAACGAGCTCAGCTTTGCCGCCGGCGGGTTCCAGAAATTCCTGGATGAATCGGTCGAATGGCACAAAGTGATGCCGCTGGTCGACCGGGTCAATATCATGAGCTATGATCTGGTACATGGCTACTCCACCGTCACCGGCCACCATACCCCGCTCTACAGTGTCCGACCGGATGAAGAGTCGACCGACCGGGCGGTGCAGTACTTGACCGAGCTCGGCATTTCGCCGGAAAAACTGGTTATCGGTGCAGCGTTTTACTGCCGCGTATGGCAACATGTAGCTCCGGGCAATAATGGCCGTTACCAGCCGGGTGAGCATACCAACGGTTATCACTTCAAGCAATACAAACAGGAACTGACTGCAGAGAAAGGCTGGCGGTATCACTACGACGAACAGGCCGAAGCCCCCTATTGGTATAACACCAAGGAGCGAAAATACGCCACTGGCGACGATATCCGTTCGGTGACAGCTAAGACGCGCTATGCTCGTGAAAAAGGCCTCGGCGGCATCATGTTCTGGGAACTGACGTTGGATAAGGAACGTGGAGGCCTATTGGATGCGATCGCAACGGCAATCGACAACAACCAATAGGCATCAATACATCAATATTTTAACACGGTGACCTCCGTACGCCGGTTGGCCTGATGTGCGTCTCTTGAACATGGTGGCGGTCCACCATTTTTTGCTGACCGTCAAATAACGTCACAGCCGCAGCGGCCAACCGTTCGCCGCTCTGTTTATTGGACGTTGTCCCCTGCAACACGAGCATATTCCCATTCGTCTGACATGGTTAAAAAAACCTCGGGCTCAGCAACCGCTGGTCTCTGCGCCCGAAGGTGATGCCCAGTGTCACTTCATGCGAGCCGTTCTGCACGCTGCTCAGCTGGCTCAGGATGTAATCGTACGAGTAACCCACCCGCAGCTGCGGCGTCACGTACAGCTGCGTGATCGCCGATACCGAGTTGCGCCTGTTCAGCGCATTGCCCGTGAAACGCGCGTAATCCTTCCGGAAAACCGTAACACCCGTGCGCCAGCCCCCGCCGATCCAGAAACGGTCCCCGAATACGAACATCGCATTCACATCCAGGCTGGTCGGACCCCGGAAATCCTCCTTCAGCAGC